>NZ_JAZBON010000016.1:0-5170 GCF_036351135.1 Erythrobacter sp. | reverse complement strand
CGACGTCTGCGTCATCCCGCCCAATTCCTTCGCGCTCGCCCGCACAGTCGAATATTTTCGCGTGCCCGAGGACGTGCTGGTGATCTGCCTCGGCAAGTCCACCTATGCGCGCTGCGGCATCATCGTGAACGTGACACCGCTAGAGCCGGGATGGGAGGGGCATGTGACGCTCGAATTTTCGAATACGACGCCGCTGCCCGCGCGGATCTACGCTAACGAAGGGGCATGCCAGTTCCTGTTCCTTCAGGGCAACGAACGCCCCGAGGTCACCTACGCCGACCGCGCGGGCAAATATATGGGCCAGAAGGGCGTGACATTGCCGCGGCTGTGAGGGGTGGATGTGGCAGTTTGCGACCCAATTGCAAAAATGCGCTGTCTCCCATAAGCACACCTGACCAACCCCATGAGAGGTACCAATGAAAGCCTCTTTCGTCGGCATTTTTTCGGTCTTTCTGATCGCTTGCAGCGCAAGGGCACAGGGAGAGGCACACGACTTCCGAGCTGTCTATAGCGGTGGGAATGGTGCCTTAGAAATGACCCTCGAATACTCTGTTGATGGCAATCTTAAGGGCGAAACGAAGGGGCAAGACATGTGGCTCTTGCGGCGGGACGGAGTGAATTACTTTGTTATTCCGCAAGAGGACGGCGCTGCCGTTTTGGATACGCGGATAATGTCCAAGCTGATGAGGGATGTGATGCCCGACAATCTCCCGTTGGGCGAGGTACCACAGCTAGAAGTCGTGGAGGCTGGTGAGACTGAAATTAACGGCCGCGAGGGGATCGGATACCGGCTAGCGGGCGCACCACCGGGCGGACCGTTCTTTCTTGTGATGAGCAACGATGAATCGCTGGCCCGACTGGGTGATGCTATGCTGGCGCAGGTTCGAAGCTCGGTCAAATTGAATCCGATTGCAGGCAACTCGTTCGACAATGTTCTGCAAATAATGGCTACCGGCGCTCCGATTTCCTACGCTGGCGCTGACTTAACTTCCTTCGAGATGGTCGAGTTGACCCCATCTGTTTTCGAGCTTCCGAGCGAGCCATTAGATGAAGCTGCCTCCAGGCAATTGATGATCGAACGCAGGATGATTCCGAGCGAGAAGATGGAACTGCCTAGTTTCGACGATTGAAGTCGCAACGCTTGCGGTTTGATCGAATACCGGCGAGCTGGAAACCGTTAAGCGATGCCATGCACGTTCTTCGAGTCCCGCAGTGTCCGCTTCTCACACAAAGGTCGACATTTCCTACATCCAATCGGCCCGCTATCTTCGCCTTGAGGTCGTTCATACTCAAACCCGAAATGCGTTTCGAGTTGGAGAAGTGTCACTTTAGAATACCGAGATTTTTCGTAGTAACGTCAGCGCATTAAACCGATAATGGCCGGGTGACACCGAGTCACTTATGTCACTTTGGCGGGGATGCGGATAAGGCCCAGCTTTTGACACGTGCGGCGGGACTCCGCATGGCATCAGGGTAAAGGAGAGTGATCCATGGTCGACACCAATTCCAAGGCTCGCGAATTCGACATCATCGTCTATGGCGCGACCGGCTATACCGGGCGCTTGGTCGCCGAATATCTCAACAAACACTATGCCAACCGCGACGATGCGCCGAAATGGGCGATGGCGGGGCGTAACCAGGCGAAGCTGGAGGATGTGCGCACCCTGATCGGCGCGCCTGACGATACGCCGCTGGTAGTCGCCGACGCGGACAGCCGCGAGGCGATGGAGGCGATGGCGAAGCGCACGCGCGTCGTCCTTACGACGGTTGGCCCCTACCAGCTCTACGGCGATGAACTGGTCGCCGCCTGCGCGCGCACCGGTACCGATTATGCCGACCTTTGCGGAGAGCCTGCCTGGATGGCGGAAAAGATCGCCGAGCTGCACGACACCGCGAAGGAAAGCGGCGCGCGCATCTGCTTTTCCAGCGGGTTCGATTCGATCCCCTTCGATCTGGGCGTAATGATGACGCAGAAAGCGGCGAAAGAGCGATTTGGCGCGCCCGCCAGCCGCGTCCGCGGTCGCATGCGCGCGATGCAGGGCACCTTCTCCGGCGGCACGGCGGCCAGCCTTGGCGCGACGATGAAGGCGGCGGCAAAAAACCCCAAGGTCTTTGGCATGCTGCGCGATCCCTTCGCCCTCACCCCCGGCTTTGTCGGCGTGGACCAGCCAAGCGGCATGATCCCGCAATATGAGGAGGACCTCGGCAAGTGGGCCGCGCCCTTCGTCATGGCGCCGATCAACACGAAGAATGTCCATCGCACCAATTTCCTGCTCGGCTACCCCTACGGACAGGATTTCAAGTATGACGAGATGGTGTTGACCAGTCCGGGCGAAGCCGGAAAAGCCGCAGCCAGTGCAGCGCTCGAAATGATGAAGAACCCTTTCGGCGCCAAGCCGCCCAAGCCCGGCGAGGGGCCGACCCCGGAAGAGCGCGACAACGGGTTTTACGATGTGGTTTTCGTCGCCGAAGGTCCGGACGACGCGACGCTGCATTACAGCGTGAAGGGCAAGTACGATCCGGGCTACGGCTCGACCAGCCGGATGCTGGCCGAGACCGGCATGGCGCTGCTCGCGACGAGCGGCGATGGCGGGATCGGCACGCCAGGCTCGCATCTCGGTGAGACACTGGTTGAGCGCCTCACCGAGCATGCCGAACTCACCTTCGCGCTGGAAAAATAGCCGCCGTTAGAAGCTCAGCCGCACGCTCGCGCGAATGTTGCGGCCGGGCAGCGGCACGAAGTCCTTGGTGAAGCTCGCGTGGCGGCGGCCCGTCACATCGAACAGGTTCTCGCCCGCGACCTGGAGCACCAAGTCCGGATTGCTGGGGATCGGGCGGAACGAGGCGTAGAGATTGACGAAGGTGAAATCGTCCGTCGCTGTCTCGAACTCCGCGACCGCGTCCTGTTCGCCGAAATACTGAACCTCGCCGCGAAGGTCGAACTGGCCGACCTGTGCTTCGAGCGCGCCGTACAGCGTCAGCGGCGGAATGCGCGGCACGTTGCTGCCATCGCCGAGTTCCGCTTCGACATAGGATGCGCGCAGATCGGCGATCAGGCCGAAGTCATCAGTATCGATAAGCGGGAAAGCGACTTCGCCCTCGACCCCGAAGAAATCCGCAGCTTCCTGCAGGAAGACGAAGACCGGCAGATCGTCCTCTTCCTCGCCGGTAGGCGACAGGAAGATGTAATCGTCAAACCATTGCGCGAACACCGACAGGCCGAACTGCGCCCGTCCGATCGAGCCGCGTGCAAACGCTTCGGCGCCCCAGGCGCTTTCGGTCACGAGGTCCGGATCGCCGATCTCGAAAGCCTGCGTGGCGATGTGCGGGCCGTTGGCGAATAGCTCTTCGCCTGCCGGAGCGCGCTCGGACCGCGATCCGGTGACGCCGAGCCGCACATCCTGGTTCCCGCCGGGCGAAAAGACCAATGAGGCGGCGCCGGAGAAGAGATCGAAGTCGCGCTCGATATCGAGCGGACGGGACCTGACATCGACATTCTCATACCGCGCTGCGCCTTCCAGCTGGAACGCGCCGAGTTCGATTTCCTGAACGGTGAAGAAAGCCAGCTGCTCGGTATCGTTGGGCGCCACGAAAGCTTCGGCACCAACCGCGGAGAAATCGCGCGTGGTATATTGCATGCCGATGATCCCGCCCGATGCCTGGAGCAACTCAGCGCGCGCTTCGATCGTCTCGCTGTCGAATACGGTGCCGACCTCGTCGCCTTCGAATTCGGTGTGCTCGTAGTTTGAGTAGCCCGCGCGCAGCTTCAGGCGCGAGAAAAAGCCTTCGCCAAGCGCGATGTCGCCGCGGAAATCGGCACGGAACTGCTCAAGACCGATCGTGACATTTTCCTCCTCTTCGCCTTCTTCGTCACTGTGGTCTTCATCGCCGTGCTCCTCGCCCTCTTCTTCACCGTGATGGTGGTGCTCGGCGCCGGGACGACCGATGAGGCCATAATCCGTGTCGTAGTACCCGATCGATGCGCCGAAGGTCGATTCCCCAAGGATGAGGCCGAAGCCTGCGTTGATAGTGTAGTTTTCCGTCGCGCTGTTCGGCAGATAATTCTGCTGGTTCGCAACTTCGCGCAGCTCTTCGGCTTCGTCGAACGCGCCTTCCTCCTCTTCCTCGGCGGCTTCTTCGAGGACCTCGGCGCGCAGGTTCGGCGCGAGCTGGAAGCCTGGGATCTCCAGATCGTCGGTCTCCCGGTACGAGCCGTCGATGTGCAGGACAAAGTTCTCGGTCATCGCCGCATCAATCGACGCCCCGCCGCTGCGCAGATTGCTGACCGTGTCGGCGGCCGCGAGCGCATCGACGTGAATGCCTTTTTCCGGGACCGCGATGGGAATGCGCCTTTCGATCACATTGACGACGCCGCCAATCGACTGGCTGCCAAAAAGAAGCGCCGCCGGACCGCGCAGAACCTCGATGCGCTCGACAGTCAGCGGCTCGATGGCAGTGGCGTGGTCGGCAGAGGTGTTGCCGACATCGCCAGTGCCAAGGCCATCGATCTGTACCCGCACACGCTCGCCATCTAGACCGCGCAGGATCGGGCGCGAGGCGCCTGGAGCAAAGCTGGTGGCCGAAACGCCGGGCAGCTTGCTCAGCACCTCGCCGATCTGGCCGTTGATGTTGCGCTGAAGCTCATCGTCCTCAACGATGGATTGCCCAGCGATGATATCGAGATCCTTTAAGCCGTCAGCGGTAACGAGGATATTGCCGCGTTCATGCGGATCGGTTCGATCATCGCGCTGCCGCTGGCGCGCTTCCTCGATCCGGGTGACGGGCTGCGCGTCAGACGGGTCCGCCTCGCTGGTCTCGGCGGTTTCGGCGGCCGCAATCGCCGGCGTAGCGGCGCTGGCAAGAACAAGCGTGCTTGCAAGCGCGAGACGAGAGGATGTGAAGCGCGATGCGAAATTCATGACAGATCGTGTCCCGAGATGTGATGTGATATTGTCTCTTACACTTACCGATAACGACCTTGGGCGCAACCGACACGTGCTCCTCGTCGTCGCGCTTGCCTTAGTTCAGGGGTAAATAGCGAAGCCCTGCGGCAACAATGCAACGCAGGGCCTGGGCCACGCGCGTTTTCTGATCCGGTTATCGCAAAAATGAAAAATGGAGCGGGCGAGGCGATTCGAACGCCCGACCCCAACCTTGGCAAGGTTGTGCT
>NZ_JAZBON010000015.1:0-61129 GCF_036351135.1 Erythrobacter sp. | reverse complement strand
TGCGGAAATCTCGCGGCCCTACAGCGACTTGATTGCCGAGGCTCGCAAACTGATCGAGGCGGGTGCGCGCGAGATCACGCTGCTGGGACAGAACGTCAATGCGTGGGTAGGCGAGGATGACAAGGGCCGAACGAAGGGGCTCGCGGGGCTCATCCGCGCGCTGGTAAAGCTCGATGGGCTCGAGCGCATTCGCTATACGACCAGCCATCCCAACGACATGGAAGACGATCTCATCGCCGCGCATGGGGAGGTCGACAAGCTTATGCCCTATCTCCATCTGCCGGTGCAGTCGGGCAATGATCGCGTGCTGAAAGCCATGAACCGCGCGCACACCGCCGAAAGCTATCTCAAGCTGCTCGAACGCTTTCGCGCGGCGCGTCCCGACATCGCGCTGTCGGGCGATTTCATCGTCGGCTTCCCCGGCGAGACCGAGGCGGAGTTCGAGGATACGCTGACCCTCGTCGACGAGGTGCGCTACGCTCAGGCCTTCAGCTTCAAATATTCCCCACGCCCCGGCACGCCCGCCGCCACGATGGACGATCAGGTCCCGCGCGAGGTGATGGACGATCGCCTCCAACGCCTGCAGGCCCGCCTTAATCGCGACCAGCTGGCATTCAACGAAGCAAGCATCGGCAAGAGCTGCAAAGTTCTGGTCGAACGCCGCGGCAAGCACAAAGGCCAATGGCTCGGCAAATCTCCTTGGCTCCAGAGTGTGTGGTTCGAGAGCGAACGAAGCGGCGGGGCTGAGATCGGCGACATGGTGAATGTCGAGCTTGCCGAAGCCGGGCCGAACTCGCTGCGCGGCGAGGTGAGAACCGTCGTCGGCGTCTGAAACGGCGGATCAGTCCTTCGCCGCAAGGCCCTTACGCCGATAGGCCGACCAGGCCGCTTCATGAGTGGCGTAGGCTTTCGCGGTGGGTGGCAATGTGTAGGGCGCTTCGAGATAAGCCCAGTCGAAATCGGTCAGTCCGCCCGGACCCGAGCGCGCACTATTTCGGCTGTTCGCAGGTCGCCGTCAGTCGTCCTTGTCCCAGACGTTCTTGCGATAGGCGGACCAGGCGGCGTCGTGGATGGCGTTGCCGCGCGCGGTGCGGGGCAGCTTGTAGAGCGCGTCTAGATAGGCCCAGTCGAACTCGGTAAGCCCTTGCGGAGGCTCGAACTCTTCGTCGAACAAGGCGAGGATCGAGTCGGTCGCATTGGGCGCGCCGCCCGAAAGATCGTCGACATTGGCGAAGCTGCGGATGCTTGCATAATCGGCCAGCTGCTGCAGCGTCTTGCCGGCAATCGCCTCGCCGTCGAAGACCACGACCGAAGCGGTCATGTCGGTGCGGATTTGCTGCGCCATGCGGGTCGCGTTGAAGGGATCGGCGGTCTGGACCTGGCGCGGCGGATTGCCGAACTGGATGGTGTTCAGCTGCTTGCCGTCGACTTCGCGCGTCTCGGTGGTCTGCCAGGCATGGGCGCCGCCATTGCCGCGCAAGATACGCTTGTATTCGTGATCGAGCAGCCCGGTGAACAGCCACTCGCTGTCTTTACGCAATTGCTCGATCTGCGCGCGCGCGTCCTTCGCAAAGGCGACGATGGTGTTGGGCTGGCAATCCTCGCCCGCCAGCGGGATGTCGAGCCGCCGTGCATGCTCCTCGATCCGCGCGATCAGCACGCCGGCATAGTCGGCATTCATCCCGATGATGCCGATGCAGATGGGCTCGTATTGCTTGGCGAGCGGCTTGTCGACGCGGGTGCGGCGGGTGATCGAGCGCGTGATCTGTTCGAGCCGCTCTTCCGCCTCGCGCTCCATTTCCGCGGTGACGACGATTTCGTTACCGGCGGTCTCGTTGTCGACAACCTCGTTATCGGCAACGGGCGGCGCGTCGTCCTGTGCCCCGTCGGTCTGGGCAGCAGTTGGCGCGGCGCCGATGAATGCACCGATTGCGAGGATCGAGAGGAAATGTTTTCTCATGGACAAGCCCGTTTCACATAGTGGGCAAACCGTAAATGGCGAATGCTACGAAGCTCTGACCCGGATCGACGTAATCATGCGGTTTTCGACCAACGGTCATTCACTGTCGATGGGTGCGATTTCGGCTTGCTCCATCCGGGTGACGCGCCGCGCCACATTGCCGAACAGAAGCGATTTGGTGGCAGTCGGCGAGGTTTCGTAAAGCGTCGACAACATGGGCTGGTCGAACGTGGTCAGCTCCGCCGGAGCATCCTCTGCCTGAAACAGAGTGAGAATGGTCCGGGCGGCGGGCGCGGTGTCGGGAGAAATAGCCCTGCTGTTTCCGAACGTGCGCATCGAAGCATAGTCGGCGAGTTGGACCAGGGATTTGCCGATCGCTTGCGGCAATTCGATCATGACGACAGCGCCCGCGATCGGATTGGCGTCGCGCCTCGTCCGACTCGCATAGAACGGGCGCTTCGGATCCGTCGCGAGCGCCAGGCGCTGCGCGTCGGAAGCCGCGCCCATCGGCGCCGATGGCACGATGACGGGTCCGCCCGTCTTCGCAGGAGCATAGGTCCATGCTCGCACCGGACCCTTTTCGTTCAGCACGCTTATCCGTTCATGACTGGCCAGATGATCGAGTTCGTCGGAGTTGCGATCGAACCATGTCTGCGCACCGCCCTGGCTCGCCGGAACGAAGATGACCGATGTGTTATGCTTGCAATCCTTCGGGCCGTTTTCATGGTTCAGGCCCGCGCGAACCGCATTCGCACGCATGCGATCCTCGATGAAGAGTGTTGCCTCTTCAGGCAGGCCGAACACCTTGGGGCACATCGGCCGACTGTAAGAGCCGATGGCCTGCGAATAGGGCACCTTGTTCAGCACCTCGCTCGCCATCCGGCGCAGCTCGCTCCGGCGCTCGCCTTCGTCGGTGGGCGCTCTGACGATGATTTCGCCTTCGGACTGCGGCTCGGCGTCGATCGAAACGGGGGCGGGATCGCTTGGAATGGCGGGAGGAGGGGATGGCTGCGACGCCGCCAGGACGACGTTTGCAACAAGGGCAATCGACATCGCTTCGTCACCTTTCGCGAAGAGGCCGTAATTTATCCGTCACGATGTGAAGGAGCAATGACTTTCCACCGCAAGGAATGGGGGCGCTCCTTGCCAATGGCCGCGCGAGGCTTACCTTTCAGCATCGGGCAACCCGCCACCTATCGCATAAAGGACGCCATGGGCCGCCGACCGACACGCAAGAACCCTTCCTCTCCGCAGGCGCGCGGCGCTCCGGCGCTGTCGCCCGATCCCGTGCCGCTGCGCGAGCCGCGACGGGCGCAGACCGAGCTGTCCTTCGAAAACCAGTCGCTGCTGGGCGCGCTGTTCGGCCAGTTCGACGCCAACCTCGTTCAGGTCGAGAACCGGCTGGGCGTCATGATCCATGCGCGCGGCGACAAGATCGTGATCGAGGGGCCGGAAGATGCGGTTGCCCGCGCGCGCGACACACTCAAGACCATGTACGACCGGCTGGCCCTGGGCCAGGACCTCGATGCGGGCGCGATCGAATCGCTCATAGCCATGTCGAACGAGCCGACGCTGGAGGGGATCATCTCCGGCGACAAGAGCGGCCCGCCGATCATGATCCGCACGCGGCGCAAGACGATCGTCCCGCGCTCCGCCACCCAGATCGCCTATATGCGCAGCCTCGCGCGCGACGACATCATCTTCGCCCTCGGCCCCGCTGGCACCGGCAAGACCTATCTCGCGGTCGCACAGGCCGTGTCGCAGCTTATGACCGGGAGCGTCCAACGCCTGATCCTCTCGCGCCCCGCAGTCGAGGCGGGGGAGAAGCTGGGCTTCCTCCCCGGCGACATGAAGGACAAGGTCGATCCCTATCTGCGCCCGCTCTACGACGCGCTTTACGATTGCATGCCGCCCGAACAGGTCGAGCGGCGGATCGAGAGCGGCGAGATCGAGATCGCGCCCATCGCCTTCATGCGGGGGCGCACGCTGGCCGATGCCTTCGTGATCCTGGATGAAGCGCAGAACACCACGCGCGAGCAGATGAAGATGTTCCTCACCCGATTCGGCCAGAACAGCCGCATGGTGGTCTGCGGCGATCCGCGCCAGGTCGACATTCCCGGCGGCGATACGATGTCGGGCCTGGCGGATGCGGTCGGCAAGCTCGAAGGGGTCGAAGGCTTCGGCACGATCCGCTTCACCGCCGCCGACGTCGTGCGGCACCCGATCGTGGGCCGGATCGTCGAGGCTTACGAAGGGTAGGGGCGGGTAGACCCCGCCCCGGCATTCCGGTCCCGGCTAGAAGCTGATCCGCGTCTCCACGCCCCAGATCAGCGGATCGTTCACGAAACCGGTGAGGTTGTTGAAGTCGATTGCCCCGATCAGGTTTTCCTCATTGGTGAGGTTGCGCACGAAGCCCGCGACCTCAAGCCCGGTGTCGTAATCGATATAGCCCGCACGCACGCCGAGCTCCAAATTGCCGTCGAAGCGGAATTCGCGGCTTTCGTAGAGAAAGAAGTTGGTCTCGCCGACCTGGGTGTAGTCGGTGAAGAAATAGAGCTCGCCCCCGCTCAGCGGCACGGCGTAGCGCAATGAGGCGGTGAGGATCGTCTCGGGCGCCTGCGGGAAGGGGTTGCCGTCGATCGAGGCGCGCGTCGTGCCGTCCACTGTCACCAGCGGATCGAGCACGGTGCAGGGCGCCCCGCATGGTGCGACCAGCAGGCCCTCGTCCTGGATCTCGGTGTCGTTGTAGGAGAAGCCCAGAAAGATATCGAGATTTCGCACCGGACGCAGGTTGGCGTCGATCTCGAAGCCTTTGCCCACGCCCTTGTCGGCATTGATCAGCTGGTTGAAATTGCCCGCCCCGCCGATCGCGGTGAATTGCTGGTCGTCGACCTCGTAATAGAACGCCGCCGCGCTGATGCGGAAAGTGTTGCCGAACGCCGCCTTGATCCCGGCATCGATCGAGATGACGTTCTCGCTGTCCGCCGTGGTGACATCGTTGCTGAACAGCAGGCGCCCCTGGATCGAGGGCGCGCGGAAGCCCGTTGCGACGCGGGTGAACAGCGCGATCTCGTTGGTTGCCTCGTAATTGAGCGCGACGTCCCAGTTGACCTGATCGTCGCCCACCGAAACGCGCGCATCGATCGGGCCGAGAAAGCCGAGTGGGCGGCTGCCGACGAAATCCTTGTCGTCGTCTGTGTAGCGCACGCCCGCGGTCAGCGTCAGGCGCTCGGTCAGGTCGAGCGACCCTTGCGCGAACACCGCATAGCTTTCGTTGGTTTGCTCGGTCAGCGCGATGATCGTCGCTTCCGGATTGCCGAATCCGTCGAAGGAGGCGTTGTCCACGGTGAATTCGTCGCGGAAATAGAACGCGCCTAGCTGCCAGCTGAAAGTGCCCATGTCGCTCGCCAGGCGCAATTCCTGCGTCACCTGTTCGAGATCGGTGTCGCGGCTGCCGGTTTCGGAAGGGAAGGGGATGAAGCCGGGGAAGGATCCGCCCGGAAGGAAGCCCGCGCCGACGCCGCCGTCAATGTCGCCCACCCCGTCGCTGTCCGCTTCGAAATAGCTGGTGATGCTGGTCAGCGTGAGATCGCCCAGGCCCAGCTCGTTCTTCCAGGTGACGCCGCCGATCTCGGTGTTGGAGATATTGTTGCGCCCGCCGTCATAGGCGACTTCGAACCGGTCGAAATTGTCGTTCAGATTGTTGGTCCCGGGCGACAGGACATTCGCCCGGAACAACGTCGTCGTGCCGTCCAGCTTCTGATATTGCAGGGTGAGCAGCGAGTTGAAGTTCGCAAGGTCGAGCTCGAAATGCGCGCGGCCCGCGACCGAGGTGAAACCGCCAAGGTCGTCGCGGCCATCGTTGTTGCCGGCGAAATCCGCGCCGGGATTGACGTTCTCGACGAAATCGTCGCGGTGGGTCAATTCGCCCGCGACCCGGAAGCCAAAATTGTCGCCCAACGGGCCCCCGATCGCAGCGTTGACCTTGGCCGAATCGAACCGGCCATAGGAGGCGGAAAGATAGCCCTCGAACGTGTCGGTCGGCTTTTTGGTGTCGAATTTGATGATGCCGGCGGGCGTGTTGCGTCCGAACAAAGTGCCCTGCGGCCCGCGCAGAATTTCGGTCTGTTCGATGTCGAAGATCGGGAATCCCTTGAGCAGCACGTTTTCGAGCACCACCTCGTCGCTGACGATCGAAACCGGCTGCGAGGCGCTGAGATCGAAATCGACATTGCCGAGGCCGCGAATGTAGAAGCGCGGCGCGGTGCGCCCGCTCGATCCCTCGACGTAAAGGCTGGGGACGCGCCCGGCGAGCCCGCGAATGTCGGCGCCCGCATCGAGGATTGCGGTCAGCCGTTCCTCGTCCACCGTCGCGACCGAGATCGGCACGTCGAGGATGTTCTGCTCGCGCCGCTGTGCGGTGACGATGATCGCGCCCTCGTCTTCCAGATCATTGGCGCCTAAACCGTCCTCGCCATCCTGCGCCGCGGCTGGCGTGGCAAGCATTGCGGCAGAGGCAAGGAGGGCGGCCTTGGCGAAAAGAGCGGTTTTGACGGGGCGGGCGGCGGCAATGGTCATGAGGCATTCCTTTGCGTTGGCGGAAGCGATTGAGACGAACCCTTGCGCACAAGTCTTGCGTTGCCGGGTCGGACCTGTCCACCGCCGGGGCCCACGAAACTGTGTGCAGCGCAGCAATGGCGGCGATAGGGGGCGGAGCGACCGCGCCCGCCTTTCCTACCGTCACGCCGCGATGATATTGGGCGGACCATGACGATCATCGCTCCTTGCCGCACCCCTTCGCGCCCACCTGCGAGCAGCGGAACATTCGTTTCCAGGACCGTGTTCCACCTGTTCCATCCTGTAGGACTTGGCGCGTCGCATGGAGCTTGAGATCGACATTGAGGGCTGGCCGAAGGGCGAGTGGGAAGCGCTCGCCCGGCGGGCCGCGGCGGCGGCAATGGGCGTGGAGCCGGCGCTGGCCAACAGGCGGCTTGCGGTCAGCCTGCTGCTCACCAGTGACGCCGAAGTGCACGCGCTCAACCGCGAATGGCGCGGGCGCGACCGGCCGACCAATGTGCTGAGCTTCCCGATGATGAGCCGCGCGCAATTGCTAGCGCTGGAAGCCAAAGGGCCGCCGGTCCTGCTCGGCGATATCGCGCTGGCGCTGGAAACCTGCGCGCGCGAGGCGGAGACGAAAGGCATATCGCTCGCCGATCACTTCGCGCATCTGGTCGTTCACGCGATGTTGCATCTTGCCGGTCACGATCACGTAACCAGCGAGGCCGAAGCCGAGGCGATGGAGCGGCTCGAAATCGCGGCTCTTGCAATAATGGGTATCGCGGACCCATATGGGGACCGCGATCATGGGGAGTAACCACGTAAGGGCCATGCCCGACAGCAGCAGCAGTTCCGCGGGAGACGCGGAGAGTAGCGCCGGGGGCCTGTCCGCCTTGGCCTCCGCCTTACGCAAGATGGTTGGCGTAGCCGACGGCGATCGTTCCCTACGCGCTCAGATCGAGGAGAAGATCGACGAGCACGAGGGCGAGAACGACGACACCGACGATCAGGACCATGGCGCAGGCAATGGCGATCTCTCGCCGGTCGAGCGGCAGATGCTGCGCAACCTCCTGCATTTCAGCGAGCACGATGCCGACGACGTCGCCGTGCCGCGCGGCGAGATCGTTGCCGTCGAGGCGGGCGTCACCTGGGAAGAACTGGTCGCGCAATTCTCGCAGGACGGCCATTCGCGCATGCCGGTCTATCGCGACACGCTCGACAACGTGATCGGCATGATCCACCTCAAGGACGTTTTCTCCTTCCTTGCGAACGGCAAGAAACCGCCGCGCGACTGGACGGTGCTGATGCGCCAGCCGCTCTACGTGCCGCAATCGCGCGGTGCGCTGGACGTGCTGGCCGATATGCGCGCGCGCCGGGTGCACCTCGCCATCGTGCTCGATGAGTTTTCGGGCACCGATGGCATCATCACCATTGAGGACCTGGTCGAGGAGATCGTCGGCGAGATCGAGGACGAGCACGACGAGACCCCGCAGGCGCTGATCGTGCCGATCGGCGAGGGGATGTGGGATTGCGACGCGCGCGCCGAATTGGACGACATTGCCGAGGCGGTCGATCCCGCGCTCGCCGAGGTCGAGGAATCGGTCGATACGCTGGGCGGGCTCGCCTTCGTGCTCGCCGAGGCCGTGCCCGCGGTGGGCGCGCAATTGGAACATCCGAGCGGATGGCGCATTGAGGTGCTGGCGGCCGACGACACGCATGTAAAGCGCCTGCGCCTGCATGCTCCCGAGCCTGAACCGGATGAGAATGACTTGCAATAAAGTCACAGCATTCGTGATTATCTATAATCCGCTTCGATTTTTTGCATCTGCCTGCGCGCGCATTGCGTAGCTCCCTGTGAACCAAGGAGTTGCACTAAATGCCATCACGTCGCCTGCCCCCCCTGCGCGCGCTTGAGGCCTTCATGCGCACGGTCCGCCTCGGATCGGCCAGGGCCGCCGCCGAGGAAATCGGCCTCAGCCCGTCCGCCCTTTCGCGCCGGATCACCAATCTCGAGGAGTTCGTCGGCAAGAAGCTGTTCACCAGAGCGCGCCAGTCGATGCAGCTGACCGACGAGGGCCAAGCCTTCTTCGAGGCGGTCAATCCGCATATGGAGGCCCTGTCGCGCGCGGTCGAAAGCCAGTCCGACAATATCGCGCTGCTGCGCCTGCGCCTCGGCGTATTGCCGATGTTCGGGAGCCAGCGGCTGTTCCCGCGGCTCGGCGAATTGCGCAAGCGCCACCCGCTGCTCCATATCGACATCGACACCGCGCCTCATCTCGAGGACCGGGTGGGCGACACGCTCGATGCCGCCATTATCCTGTCGCGCGGCCCGGCGAGCGGGCTGCACGCCGTCCGGCTCGATCACAATCTCGTCCACGCGATCTGTTCCAAGCAGGCCGCGCAGACCATCGGCGAGGAGATGGACGCGGCCGTGCTCGCGAAGCAGACCTTCCTCATCCACAACGAACTGCCTGAAAGCTTCGTCGCCTGGAAGAAAGCGAATGGCCTGGAAGATCTGGAGCCCGCCGCGATCGATCATTACGACTCGGGTGCGCTGATGCTGGAAGCGGCGGCGCAGGGGCTGGGCATCGCGATCATGCATGACGACCATCTGACGCGGGCGGGCGACAACCGGCTGACAAACCTGCCGGGCGCGGAGGTCCAGAGCCCCTACAGCTACTGGTTCGTGTGCAAGCCAACCGCGCTCGAGATGCGCCCGGTGCGCCTGTTCCACGACTGGCTGGTGCGCGCCGGCCTGTAGGCGCCAGCGCCCGAAATCGCCCGCCGGTCAGGGTCGCAATTCGTCGGGGACATCCTCACGCCGCGCGGAATAGCGGATCGGCTCGACGTCGTGCGCAAAATCGCGCAGCGGTTTGCCCAGCGCCTCGCGCAATGCATCCTCGACCCGCCGCCGCGCCTCCTGGCTGATCGCCTTGCGCCCGCGAAAGTCGACCGGGCTGAAGGGTTCGAGAAAATGCAGCCGCAGCTCGAAGGAGCCTTTGCGCGCAAGCACGCGCTTGGCGTTGTTGAACCCGGGTTCCTCGCCGATCCAGCCGATCCATTCGGCGATCGGGCCGTAATCGATCAGCACCGGCTGGACCAGAACGCCCGGTGGCGGCGGCTCAAGCACGGAGAGCATACTGGTCTTGAACGGCAGCAGCGACTGGCCGTCCGTAGTGGTCCCTTCGGGAAAGACGGTGACCGACCAATTGTCCGCCAGCGCCTCTTTCAGCGCGTTGATCTGGTCCGCCACGCTCATCCGCGCCTCGCGCTTGACGAAAACGGTGCGGTTCATCGTGGCGAGCCAGCCGACCAGCGGCGCCTTGGCCAGTTCCGCTTTGGCCACGAAGGCGGTGCCCGACGCTCCGGCAAGGGCCAGGATGTCGATCCACGAGACGTGATTGGCGACGTAGAACACGTCGCGCCTCAGATGCGTCCCGATCGTCTTCACCCGCGCGCCGCAGACGCGCGCGGCAAAACGCAGAAACCACATCGGGAAGGGCGAGCCATAGGCGAAGGCGCGGTAGAGATAATGCAGCGGGATGAAGACCGCCATCAATCCCAGCAGCATGAGCGAGCGCCTGATGATCCGGGTCCAGCCGCGGACCGTGATCGGAGTCGCCTCGCCGCGCGCCGCCGCCACGCGCAGCTCCCACGCCTTGTCGATGGTGGCGGCGTCGATGCCGGTCGACTGCTGCTCTGCGCTCATTTCCTGCGGCGGGCCGCTGCGCGCGGGGTCAGCGCTCTTCGCGCGAGAGGCGCACGCCGTAAAGCTCCATGCGGTGATCGACCAGCCGGTAGCCCAGCTTCTCGGCAATCTGCCGCTGCAGCGCCTCGACCTCCGGATCGACGAATTCGACGACCTTGCCGGTTTCGACGTCGATCAGGTGATCGTGGTGTGCCTCCGGGACCGGTTCGTAACGTGAGCGCCCGTCGCCAAAATCGTGGCGATCGAGAATGCCCGCCTCCTCGAACAGGCGCACGGTGCGATAGACGGTCGCGATCGAGATCTTCGGATCGATCTGCGAGGCACGGCTGTGGAGCAGCTCGACATCGGGGTGGTCGTCGCTCTCGGACAGGACCTTGGCGATGACGCGCCGCTGCTCTGTGATCCGCAGCCCTTTTTCCGCGCATAATTGTTCAAGGTCTATTCTTTGGTTCAAGCCGCCGCTTCCCTTGTTCTGTACCGCTTATGGCGGCTGGTCCGCCCGGGATGGTATGACGCGCAGCAGGGTCTACAGGCCTGCGCCCGATTGCTCAAGCGCGCCCGCCCCTGTGCCGGCCAGTCTTCCTGCATAGCAGCAGGGCCGGACAGGCGGGGGCGGGCGCTTTGGCTGCGCGAACCTAGCTCGACGCCTTGGTCTTCTAGCTCGACGCCTTGGTCTTCTTGCGCGGACGTCCGGCGCCCGGCTTGCGACCGAGGCCGATCTTCTTGGCCAGATCGCGGCGCTTTTCTGCGTAATTTGGCGCAACCATCGGATAGTCCGAGGGCAGGTTCCAGCGCGCGCGATATTCCTCGGGCGTCATGTCGTAATTGGTGCGCAGATAGCGCTTGAGCATCTTCAGCTTCTTGCCGTCTTCGAGGCAGACGATGTAGTCGGGCTTGACCGATGCGCGGATCGAGACGGCGGGTTCGGGTTTTTCTTCCTCAGCCGCTTGTTCTTCGCCAAGGCCCGCCAACGCGCCATAGACATTGGTGATGAGCTCTGGGACCTCCTTCACTTCGACATTGTTGTTGCTGAGATGAGCGGCGACGATATCGCTGGTCAGCGTTATCAAAGTCTCTTTCATTTCCATTTCCAAGTCCTGCATGAGTCCCTCGTTTCACATTTCTTCGGATTATTTCCGATAGCTGGCGCATGGCGTAGTCGTTCCGCGTTGGCAAGCCAAGGGTTTACGTTGTCCCGCCATCGATCAAGTGTCGCCGATTGGGCGGCGGCGTAGTAATTTCTACAATTCGCGCCCGAAGGTGATCGCATCGACCCGCGATCCATCCGACAAACGGTAATAACCGGCGCGGCGCCCGATCGGTTCGAAACCGAGCTTTCGATAAAGGCGAAGCGCCGGATTGCCGCACCGCATCTCCAGAAAGACGCGCCGCGTCCCGCGCCGGCGCGCCTCATCAAGGAGGTGGGTGATGAGCGCTTCGCCCAATCCGCGCCGCCGGTGTTCGGGCCGGACCGCGATCAGGAGCAGCTCCTCCTCATCCGCCGCCGCCCGGGTAAGGACGAAGCCGGCGGAGGGAGCGTCGCTATGTGGATCGTGGACCTTGTTCGCGCCGGCGTCGAGGAGGATCGCGCGGGTCGACGGCATCGCGAGCGCATCGGAGATCTGGCGCCGGTTCCACGCCTCGCCGAAAGCGGGATCGAAGGCGCAGTCCATCACCTCCATGATCCGCGCAACGAGGAGTGGGCAGGGCGTCATGTGCCGACCTGCGTCGCCGGTGCGCGGTCCAACGGTTGGGCATCGGGCGGTCGACCATAGATCGGCGACAGGTCCGCGGTGAGATGAGCGGGATCGAGCTGCGAGATTTGGCCGGCATCGGGCAGCATGTCGAGGACGACACGCTCGCCTTCGAGCAATTGAGCGAGATCGGTCGCGCGGTTGCCGGCGACGACGCGGTGCGCGCCCCATGCCCGCGCTACCCCTGGACCGAGCGATTGCTGCGGCGCTTCGCCTTTCCCATCGCTAAAGTTCTGCACGAACCATTCGCCGTGCCCGCCATTCATGCAGACGGTCACTGCGCTCTGGACGCTGGCCGCCGCCGCTTGCGCTGCAATCAGAGCGAGTGTGGGATATCCCAGCACCTTCGCCTGCCACGCCACGCCGAGCGCGCGCGCCGCCGCGATGCCGATGCGCACGCCGGTAAAGCTGCCCGGGCCCAGCGAGACGAGGATGCGCTGCGCCTGGCCACGGCCCGGCAGGTCAGCGATGATCGGAACGAGACGTTCGGCATGACCGCGCCCGAGAACGCGGTGGTCATGCGCAAGGCGCTCATCCCCTTCGAAAAGCGCGACCGAGCACGCCTCGCTCGCGGTTTCTATGACGAGAGTTCGGCCTTCGAGGGACAGCGCGGCGGACATGGCGAAAGCCCTGCCTCAGCCGGCCCGCCCCTGCAAGGGCCCGGTTCGCCTTCAGATAATGCGGGTGAACTTGTCGAAATCGGGCCGCGGGCTGCGATCGAAAATGCTCTCGGGATCGCCATAGCCGATCGAGCACACCCAGTCGGCGCGGTGCTGCGGTTCGTCGGCGAAGAATTCCTCGGTAATCTTGTCGAGATCGACGCCCGACATCGGTCCGCAGTCGAGCCCGACGGCGCGTGCGGCCATGATGAGATAGGCGCCTTGCAGCGCCGAATTGCGCTTGGCGCTTTCGATCCGCCCTTCGACATCGCCCTCGAACCAGCTTTTGGCATCGGTGTGCGGGAACAGCCAGGGCAGCTCTTCGTGGAAGTCGATATCGTAGCCGATGATCGCGGTGACCGGAGCCTGTTTGATCTTCGGCGCGTTCTGCTCCGACGCGCAATCGGCCAGCTTGTCCTTCTGCTCCTGGGACTTCACCCAGACGATCCGCGCGGGCTGCTGATTAGCCGATGTCGGGGCCATTTTGAGCAGGTCGTAGATTCGGTGCAGCTGCTCTTCGCTCACGTCCTTGTCGAGCCAGCCATTATAGGTGCGCGCATCGTTGAACAGTTGGCCGAGCGCGGCGTCGGACAGGACGTTGTCGTGGTACTGGGTCGTCATGAAATTCCCCGAAGGAGATTGAAGGTCAGGCGGCTCTGACCTCAACGACCTCGGGGACATAATGTTTCAACAGGCTTTCGATCCCGTGCTTGAGCGTCGCCGTGCTCGACGGGCAGCCCGCGCAGGCGCCTTGTAGCGAGAGATAGACGACGCCATCGGAGAAGCCGCGATAGGCGATGTCGCCGCCATCGCCGGCCACCGCCGGGCGCACGCGAGTTTCGAGCAATTCATTGATCGAGGCGATGACTTCGGCGTCTTCCGCGCGGTCTTCGACCACCGGTGCCGCATCTTCGGCGGGGACCGAAATGCCATCGGCGCTGCCACCTGAAAACAGCGGCGCTTCGGACACGAAGTGATCGAGCAGGATTGTTGCCACCTGTGGCTTGAGCGCCCCCCAATCGGCGCCCGGCGCAGCGGTCACGGTGACGAAGTCGCTGCCGAAGAAGACGTTCACCACCTCGCCGGTGTCGAAAATCGCCTCGGCCAGCGGGCTCGCTTCGGCCGCTTCGGGCGAGGAGAATTCGCGCGTGCCGGCGGGCATGACGGGGCGGCCCGGCATGAACTTGAGGCTGGCGGGGTTGGGCGTGGTTTCGGTTTCGATGAACATACCTTCAAAATAGGGAGAGGCGGGCAGCCCCGCAAGCGCTTCGCCTCTCGCCAGGCATGCGCGTGCCTCGCATTCACTGGTCCTTCACCCTCGCGCTCCCTATAGAAGGGGAATGAACCTTCCGATCCGGGCGGGCGCTGCCCTTTGCCTTCTTTTCGCCGTCCTATCCGCCAATCCTGCCGCCGCGCAGTCCGAGCCCGCGCGTGCCGATGCGTCGATCCCCGCGATCCCGCAGGTTCCTGCGCCGGAGGCTGTTCAGGGTGAGGGCGAGACCCCGTGGCTTTACGAGGGCAGCAATGTTCCGGTCGACCGCGAATGGCTGTTCGGCGAGATGCAGAACGGGCTGCGCTATGCCGTGCGCCGCAACGGCGTGCCCCCCGGCCAGGTCTCGATCCGGGTGCGCATAGATGCCGGGTCGCTGCACGAGGAAGACAGCGAGCAGGGCTTTGCCCACCTCCTCGAACATCTTCTCTTCCGCGAAAGCAGGTATCTCGGCCAGGCGGAGGCGATCGCCGCGTGGCAGCGGCTGGGCGCGACTTTCGGGGCGGACGCCAATGCCGAGACCAGCCCGACCCACACCGTCTACAAGCTCGACATCCCAGATATCGGCCCTGAGAAGCTCGACGAGAGTTTCCGCCTGCTCTCGGGCATGATCCGCGAGCCTGTGTTGAGCGATGAGAATGTCGCGGCCGAGCGGCCGATCGTGCTCGCCGAAAAGCGCGAGCGTGGCGGCGCGGCTGAGCGGGTTGCCGACATGACGCGGCGCACCTTCTTCGCCGGACAAAGGCTCGCGACCCGCAATCCGATCGGCACGGTCGAAACGCTCGAGGCGGCCAGCGGTCCCGCCGTGCAGACGTTCTACGATCGCTGGTATCGGCCCGAGCACACCGTCATCGTCGTCGCCGGCGATGCCGATCCGGTGGTGCTCGCAGGGCTTGTGGAGAAGTGGTTCGGGGACTGGCAGGGCACCGGCGCCCCAGGCACCGCGCCCGATTTCGGCGATCCGAGCGCGCCCGCAGGCGCCGCACTCGCTGCGGGCACCGACCTTCCGATCGGTGACCTCGGCCTCGCGGTCGAGCCCGACCTGCCGCGCAATCTGACCTATGCGATTATGCGGCCCTGGCGTCAGGTCCAGGACACGATCGTCTACAACGAAGGACTGCTGCTCGACGCGCTCGCCCAGTCGATCATCAACCGGCGGCTGGAGACGCGCGCGCGGGCAGGCGGATCCTACCTCTATGCGCAGGTGCGCCAGGACGACGTCTCGCGCACGGCCGATGCGACCTTCATCTCCTTCGCGCCGCTGAGCACCGACTGGCAGGCCGCGCTCGCCGATGTGCGCGGAGTGATCGCCGACGCCATCGCCACGCCGCCGACGCAGGAGGAGATCGACCGCGAGGCGGCGGAATTCGACATCGCGTTCGTCAATTCGGTCGAACAGGAAAGCGTCCAGTCGGGCCGCGACCTTGCCGACAATCTCGTCAATGCGGTCGATATCCGCGAGACCGTCGCGAGCCCGCAAGTGGTGCTCGATGTGTTTCGCGGGATGGAGGACCGATTGACGCCGGAAGAAGTCCATGCCCGCACCCGCGCGCTGTTCGAAGGCGACGTGATCCGCTCGGTCTATGTGACGCCGGCCATCGGCGAAGCGGACGAGGATGCGCTTCGGCTGGCGCTCACCAGCGAGGCGATGGTCGACGACACCGCGCGGCTGGCGGCGCAGACGATCTCCTTCGACGAGCTTCCCGCCATCGGCGAACCCGGCGCGATCGAGGCGATGGGACCGCTCGGCATTCTCGAGGTCGAACAGGTCGATTTCGACAATGGCGTGCGCGCACTGCTATGGTCCAATTCGGCGGAACCGGGCCGCGTCACGGTGCGCGTGCGCTTCGGCGCCGGCATCCGCGCCTTCGACGAGGACAGCGCGGTCTACGCCAAACTGGGCGAGATGGCGCTGGTCGGGTCGGGCCTGGGCGAGCTCGGCCAGAACGAGCTCGACCGGCTGGCGACGGGGCGCAAGCTCGGCTTCGATTTCACCGTCGAGGATGCGGTCTTCACCTTCACCGCGCAGACCCGTTCGGACGATGTCGCCGATCAGCTCTACCTGTTCGCCGCAAAGCTCGGCATGCCGCGCTGGGACGCCGATCCGGTGATCCGCGCCAAGGCGGCGGCGGAGCTTGCCTACAACACCTATTCGACGAGCCCGGGCGCGGTGCTGAGCCGCGATCTCGATTACCTCACTGCCGACCGCGACCCGCGCTTCGCAACGCCGACGCCCGAAGCGCTCGAAGACGTGACACCCGAGGCTTTCCGCGAAGTGTGGGAGCCGCTCCTTCAGCAGGGGCCGGTCGAGGTGCTGGTGTTCGGCGAGTTCGACCGCGAGGAGATCATCGAGAAACTGCGCACCACCTTCGGCGCGCTGCCCGAACGCGAGCCCATCCCCGCCGATATCGCCGCGCGTGTGCCTGCCTTCCCGGCGGCGGCGGCTACCCCCACGGTTCTGACCCATCGCGGCGATGCAAATCAGGCGGCGGCGGTCATCGCCTGGCCGAGCGGGGGCGGGATGGCCAACATCCGCGAATCACGCCAACTCGAAATCCTTATCCAGATCTTCAACAACCGCCTGCTCGACGCGCTGCGCGAGCGTGCTGGGGCGAGCTATTCGCCGCAGGTCTTCTCCAACTGGCCGACCGATATCGATGGCGGCGGGCGGATCGTCGCGCTGGCGCAGCTGACGCCCGATTTCGTGCCTGTTTTCTTCGACGAAGCGGAGCGGATTGCGCGCGATCTCGCCGCCAATCCGCCGACCGAGGACGAGATCACCCGCGTCACCGAACCGCTCAGCCAGCGCATCCGCCGCGCGAGCACGGGCAACCAGTTCTGGTTGTTCAACCTCGAAGGCGCATCGCGCGATCCCGCGCGGGTCCAGCTGCTCCGCACGCTGCTCTCCGACTTCTCGCAGACCAATCCGCAGGTGATGCAGATCCTCGCCGAGCGCTATCTCGTCGGGGCGCAGCCGCTGAAGCTGGCGGTGATTCCCGAGGGTCAGGAGCTGGCTCTGACGGCGCCCGGGGCGGGCATTCCGGCACGCGAAGCGAGCGGGCGCTGACGCTCGCAGCTTCCGCGTCTCGGGTAACGATGTTGCAGCGCAGCGGCGTTTAGCTGTAGACGCACATATTCATGGCGGGCCGGGGCAATCGGCCTCGACCCCGATTAGCGAAATGGAAACGAGCGAGAACGTGGCGCGGAACTGGACACCCGACAGCTGGACGAATTTCGAGGCACGGCACCTGCCCCACTACGAGGATGCGGGAGAGCTCGCCGAGGCCGAGAAGACGCTCGCCTCCTATCCCCCGCTCGTCTTTGCCGGCGAAGCGCGCGCATTGAAGGAGGACCTCGCCGAGGTCGCCAATGGCCGCGCATTCCTGCTGCAGGGCGGCGACTGCGCGGAGAGTTTCGCCGAGTTCCATCCCAACAATATCCGCGACACGTTCCGCGTGTTGTTGCAGATGGCCGTGGTCATGACCTTCGCCAGCAAGCGCCCGGTGGTGAAGGTCGGGCGCATGGCGGGCCAATTCGCCAAACCGCGCAGCTCGGCCACCGAAACGCAGGGCGAGGTAACGCTGCCGAGCTATTTCGGCGACAATATCAACGGCATCGATTTCGATCCCGTGCAGCGCCGGAACGACCCCCAACGCATGGTCCGCGCCTATTCACAGGCCGCCGCCACGCTCAATCTGCTGCGCGCCTTTGCCGGCGGCGGCTACGCCAATCTCGGCCAGGTCCACAAATGGACGCTCGATTTCATGGGCCGCACCCCGTGGACGAAGAAGTTCGCGGAAACCGCCGACCGGATCGGCGAAGCGCTCGCCTTCATGGAAGCCTGCGGCATCGACCCGGCCACCGTTCCGCAATTGCAGGGCACCAGTTTCTACACCAGCCATGAAGGGCTGCTGCTGCCCTACGAACAGGCGATGACCCGGCAGGATTCGCTCACCGGCGACTGGTATGCGACCTCCGCGCACATGCTGTGGATCGGCGATCGCACCCGTTTCGAAGGCAGCGCGCATGTCGAATTCGCGCGCGGGATCGGCAATCCGCTGGGCATGAAATGCGGGCCGAGACTCGAACCCGACGCGTTGTTGACGCTGCTCGACCAGCTCAATCCGGCGCGCGAGGCGGGGCGGATTACGCTCATCAGCCGGTTCGGCCACGACAAGGTCGAGGATGGGCTGCCGACGCTGGTGCGCGCGGTAAAGCGCGAGGGGCACCCGGTGGTTTGGAGCTGCGATCCGATGCACGGCAATGTCGTGAAGTCGGAAAGCGGCTACAAGACCCGACCCTTCGACCGCATCCTGGCCGAGGTGCGCGGCTTTTTCGCGGTCCACCGCGCCGAAGGCACGCATCCGGGCGGTATCCATGTCGAGATGACCGGCCAGGACGTAACCGAATGCGTCGGCGGCGCGGTCGCCATCACCGATGCGGCACTCGCCGATCGCTACCACACGCATTGCGACCCACGTTTGAACGCCGAGCAGTCGCTGGAGCTCGCCTTCACCCTTGCCGAAATGCTCAACGCGGAAACCGCCGAACAGCGCGCAGCGGATGCGGCCTAAGGATTGACAAAGGTTAAGTTGTTGGGGCGATCCGACGCTACGATGCGCCTATTCGCTAAATAAATCCGCTGTTTCGCCTTTCAATCGTCATGCGGATCGGCCATGATTCGCCAAAGATTAAGGCGCACCCGGACGCCCGTGGGAGAGATGCCTTGCCGTCCCATCCGAAGACACACGAAGCGATTACGACCGAGCCGGCTCTGGCCGAGCGATTTGCCTCGACCCGCGCATTGACCCTCGAACTGGCGGCACCGCTCAGCGACGCGGACGCAACGATCCAGTCGATGGAAGATGCAAGCCCCGCCAAATGGCATCTCGCGCATACGACCTGGTTCTGGGAAACCTTTCTGCTACGCGATCACGTGCCGGATTACCGGGCGTTCGATGAAGACTGGGCCTTCCTCTTCAACTCCTATTACGAGGCCGAAGGCGCACGGATCGACCGATTTTCGCGCGGCCTGCTGTCGCGCCCGACCCTGGACGAGGTGCGCGAATGGCGTGCCGCGGTGGACGAGGCGATGCAATCGCTCCTCGCCCGTCCCGAATGCCAAGCGCTGATCGAGCTCGGCATCGCGCATGAACAGCAGCACATCGAATTGCTGCTGACCGACATCAAGCATGCGCTGTTCCAGAACCCGCTGGGGCCGGCGATGTTCGAAGGCGCGAGTTCCCGCGCAGGCGAAGGCGAGCGTGGCTGGTATCAGCATCCCGGCGGCATCGCGCTGGTCGGGCATGACGGCGGTGCCTTCGCGTTCGACAATGAAGGTCCGCGCCATCGCGTGCTGCTCGAACCCTTCGCCCTCGCCGAGCAGCTCGTGACCAATGGCGAATGGGAGGCGTTCATCACCGACGGCGGCTATGAAACGCCTTCGCTTTGGCTCTCGGACGGTCTTGCCTGGGTGCGCGAGCATCACATTCGTGCCCCGCTCTACTGGCGCGAGGGCGAGCATTTCACCCATGCCGGCTGGCAGGCGCGCGATCCCGACGCGCCGGTTACGCACATTTCCTATTACGAGGCCGATGCCTTTGCGACCTGGGCGGGCCACCGCCTGCCGACCGAATGCGAATGGGAAGCGATCGCGCGCGGCCAGGCGGGCGAGCTGCCGGCGCACGATGCCGCGGGCGGGAACCAGCTGGATACGGCGGGCGCGCCGCTGCCCACCGGTTCTCCCGGTCTGTTCGGCGATTGCTGGCAGTTCACCCGCTCGGCCTATCTGCCCTATCCGCGCTTCGAACCTGCTGAGGGCGCGGTTGGCGAATATAACGGCAAGTTCATGAGCGGACAGTTCGTCTTGAAAGGCGCCAGCTGCGCCACAGTGCGCGGCCATTCGCGTCCCTCCTACCGCAATTTCTTCTACCCCCATCAGCGCTGGCAGTTCACCGGACTGCGCCTGGCGAAGGATGTTTGACCTCTCCCATGACTAGCAAACCCGGTCTCAAACTGGTCGACCGCGACGAAAGCGGCGTTGATACCGCGTTTCGCGAGGACGTGATCGAGGGCCTGTCGCAACAGCCCAAGGCGATCCCCGCACGCTGGCTCTACGACGATGCCGGCTCGCAATTGTTCGAGGACATCACCAAGGTCCCCGAATATTACCCCACACGGGCGGAAACCGAGATTCTCGAACGGCAGGGCGAAAGCTTCGCAAAGCTCATCGGGCCGGGACGCGCGGTGGTCGAATTCGGTTCGGGCTCCTCGATCAAGACCCCGCTGCTGCTGCGCGCGATCGAGCCTGCCGCCTATGTCCCGCTCGATATTTCGGGCGATTTCCTGCGCGCCGCCGCCGCCGATCTCGCTGCGAAGTTTCCGGGGCTGCCCGTGCTCCCGGTCGAGGCGGATTTCATGCGCAAGGTCGCGCTGCCCGAAGAGGTGGCGGACCTGCCCAAGCTCGGTTTTTTCCCCGGTTCGACGATCGGCAACATGGTCGCGCGCACCGCGGTCGACCTCCTGCGCTCGATGCGTCAGACGCTGGGCGTGGGATCGCAATTGCTGATCGGGATGGACCTCATCAAGGATGAGACGGTCCTGCTCGCCGCCTATGACGACGCGGCCGGGGTTACGGCCGAGTTCAACCTCAATCTCGCGCGCCGCATCAACCGCGAGCTGGGCGGCGACATCGATATTGATGCGCTCAGGCACCAAGCGCGCTGGAACGACGATTTCGCGCGGGTCGAGATGCATCTGGTGGCGCAGCGTGACCTCGAATTCAGTGTCGCCGGCCAATCTTTTGCCCTCAATAAGGGCGAAAGCATCCACACCGAAAACAGCCACAAATTCACCCGCCGCACCGCCCATATGCTACTCGCCGCGAGCGGTTGGGAAATGCAGGCGCGCTGGCTCGACGAGGCGAAGCGTTTCTCGCTGATCATGGCCGATGCGCGGCCCAATCGCAGCGCGCCGTAATTCGGCGTTGAAGGAAAGCGCGCCTTAGACCGGGGCGGGAAACAAAACGCGCCGCCGGCATTGTCGCTGCATGAGCGGGGATCATAGCGATGTTTTGATCGTTGGCGCCGGGATGGCGGGGCTGTCCTGCGCCTCGGCCCTGGCGCGCAGCGATCTGTCGGTGACGCTGATCGACAAGGGGCGCGGGCCGGGCGGGCGCATGGCCACGCGCCGGGCCGAAATCGCCGGCGACATCACCTCTTTCGATCACGGTGCGCAATATTTCACCGCGCGCGATCCGGGCTTCCGGGCCGCGGTCGATCAGTGGGAAGAGCAGCGGGTGGTCGCCCGCTGGGAGGCGGCGGGCGAAGATGCCTATGTTGGCATACCCGGCATGAACGGGCCGATCCGCGCCATGGCCGAAGCGCTCGACGTGCGATGGAAAACCCGCGCGCTGACGATCGAGCGCGAAGGCGCGAACTGGGCGGTCGATACGGGCAAGGAGCTTTTCACCGCGGCGAGCGTGCTCGTCGCGCTTCCCGCCGAACAGGCCGCCGACCTGCTCGAAGAAGTGGTGCCCGACTTGGCCCGAACCGCCGGGCAAGCGACATCCGCGCCGTGCTGGGCGGTCATGGCCGGTTTCGCCACGCGGCTCGATATCGCAGGCGACATTGTGCGAGGCTCGGAAGATGCGCCGATAGCCTGGGCGGCGCGCAACAGCGCCAAGCCTGGGCGGCGGGGGGGCGAAGAAGCCTGGGTTCTGCACGCATCCCCAGCCCGCAGCCAAGCGATTATCGATCTCGAACCGGGGGAAGTGGCGACCTGGTTGCTCGACGATTTCTTCGAGCAGACGGGCGCGCATTGCGCCGCCCCGATCCACGTCGCGGCCCATCGCTGGCTTTACGCCATGCCCGATGCGGTGGAAGGCGAACCGGCGCGCTTCGATGCGGACGCGCGGATCGGGATCGCGGGCGATTATCTGCACAGCCCGCGCGTCGAGGGCGCATGGCTTTCGGGCCAGGCGCTGGCGGAAAAGGTGCTGGCGCGATGAATGCGCCGCCTGCCTGGCAGGCTCTCCACGACGCAGCGGTCGAACGCGGCGAGCGCCATTATATCGACCCGGAAACCGGCTACGTGGTGTTCACCGAGCTTCAGCATCTCGACCGCGGCACTTGCTGCGGCTCGGCATGCCGGCATTGCCCCTATGAGCACGAGAACGTGCCCGAGAACCGGCGCAAACCACAAATTTTGAGATAGGATAATCGGTCCGTAGGACCGCAAACGCGACCGCGGGCCCGCACCGGCCCCGCAGCGAAGCGGAGTGAACAGCCGGGAGGATAACCGAAAATGGCTGGGGTGGCAGGGATCGAACCTGCGAATGCCGGTACCAAAAACCGGTGCCTTACCACTTGGCTACACCCCAGTAGGAGCGCCGCTTCATAGCGGGCGGGGCGCAAATGTGAAGGGCTTTTACCCGGGTCCGGCAAGCCCGGCGCGGCGCATGGCAAGGTCGGTCTCGACCCGGTCCATTACAGCGTGGCTGAGCCGGTAGAAGAGCATCGCCGTGGCCGCGGGAATTAGCGCGAGCGCGGGCAGCACGGCGAAGGCGAAGTCGATCCCCGCAAGCGCCCGCGCGCTTTGCTGAACGCCGGGCACGAAACCCGTCACTTGTAGCGCGAAGCCGGGTGCGAAGGCGCCGAGCCCCGTCCCCACCTTCACCCCGAAGATCGAGGCCGCAACAGTCAGCGCGGTCATCTGCTGGCCCGACTTCCATTCGATATATTCGGCGATGTCGGTGAACATCGAGAAGGACAGCACCATCAGGAAACCGAAGCCGAGCCCGACGAAATATTGCGCGAGGGTTTGCAGGAACACCGCGTCGATTGCGGCGAAGCCGAAGGCGACGATGCCCGCCAGCTTGATTGCGCCGCCCGCGATGATGAGATGCGATTTCTCGAACCGGCGTTGGAGCAGGAAACCGATCACCACCCCGCTGACCTGTCCGAGCGCGAGTGCGGTCAGGAACAGGCCGAAGCGATCGAGGAACAGGAACACCGGAACCCCGTCGTCGCCCGCGACATATTTGAAGAAGAAGCGCGCCGCCGAGGCGCGGCTGGCGATCGCGAGCACGCCGAAGATGGCGGCGATGACCACCGCGATCCAGGCACCGGTGCGAAAGAGCGTCGCCAAGTCGCGCCGGATCGCGGTGTTGACCGTCACCGCCGGAATGCGCTCCTTCGTGGTGGCGAAGGTGACGAAATAGACGAGCACCGAGATTGCGGAAAACACGCCCATGGTCCACATGATCCCGCGCGCCTCGTCGCCACCGCCGAGTTCGCGCACGAGCGTCGTCGCCAACACGCCGACGAGAATTGCGGCGAATGCCGAGAAGAACATGCGGTAGGCGGTCACGTTGGCGCGCTCGCGGGTCGAGGCGGAGATGACGCCGAGCAGCCCGGAATAGGGCACGTTAACCGCGGTATAGGCGAGCATGGTCAGCCCGTAAGTGATATAAGCCCAGACCAGCAGCCAGCCCGGCGTCAGATCGGGCGCGGCGAAAATCGCGAAGCCGGCAAGACCATAGGGCAGCGCACCCCACAGGATATAGGGCCGATAGCGCCCCCAGCGCGTACGCGTGCGATCGGCGATCAGGCCCATGACCGGATCGGTCACCGCGTCGAAAACGCGCGAGACCAGCAGCATGACAGCCATCGCCGCCGGCGCGACCGCGCCCAGATCGACGAAGAAATATAGGAGATAGGCGGCGAAGAAATTGAGGTAGAGCCCGGAAGGCAGATCGCCCACGCCATAGCCGATCTTCTCGGCCAGGCGGATGCGTTCAGGCGGTCTGTGCGCCAATGCTCCTCATCCCCTCGCTCCTGAACCGATCCGCGCCGCCGTCCATCGACACGAATAACGCGCTAGAAGGTGAAGTCGAGGTTCTTGCCTTCGAAATCGGCCGCGGAATGCCGTTCGCGCAATTGCTGATCCTCGTCGCCCCAGACCTTGTTGACCAGCCGCCCGCGTTGCACGCCGGGTCGCATCGCGATCTCGCGCGCCCAGCGACCGACATTTGCGTATTCGTCGATGGAGAGAAATTTCTTCGCCTCGTTGTAGATCGTGCCCGCGACGAAGGGGGCGAGCCAGGGGAAATTGGCAATATCGGCGATCGTGTACTCGTCGCCCGCGAGGAAGCGCGTTTCAGCGAGCCGCTTGTCCGCGACATCGAAAACGCGTTTCACCTCCATCGCATAGCGATTGATCGGATATTCGTATTTCTCGGGCGCATAGGCGTAGAAATGGCCGAAGCCGCCGCCGATGAAGGGGCCGGTGCCGACTTGCCAGAACAGCCAGGAGAACACCTCCGCGCGCAGTTCCGGTTCGCGGGGTAGGAAGGCGCCGAACGTCTCGGCGAGGTGAACGAGGATCGCGCCGCTTTCGAAGATGCGCACGTCCTTCTCACCGCGCGTATCCACCAGCGCGGGGATCTTGGAATTGGGATTGATGTCGACGAAGCCGCTGGTGAACTGCTCGCCTTCGCCGATATCGATCGTCCACGCGTCGTATTCCGCGCCGCCATGCCCCTGTTCGAGCAATTCCTCGAACATGATGGTCGCCTTCACCCCGTTGGGCGTCGCGAGCGAATATAGCTGGAACGGGTTGTCGCCGCGCGGCAGGGCTTTCTCCTCGCGCGCGCCGGCGGTGGGGCGGTTGATCTTGGCGAACTTGCCGCCGCTTTCGCTCTCATAGGTCCATACTTCGGGCGGCGTGTAGGTTGGATCGGCCATATTCATGTCTCCTCGCCTGCGGCGAAATTCGGCAGTGTGATGATCCCTTGCCCGCCCAAGTGGACGCTCGTTCGAACCCGCGCAAGGCGGAACCAAGCAGGCATCAGGCGCATTTGCTTGTTCATGGAGAAACTCATCTACGTCGATGACAGCCTGCCGGGCATCACCCGCAAAGGCGCGGGGACGGGCTTTGCCTATTATTCGCCCGAGGGCGCGCTGATCCGCGACCGGGCGGAGCGCGAGCGACTGAACGCCATCGCGCTGCCGCCGGCCTATGAGAATGCCTGGTTCTGTCCGGCGGAGAACGGCCATATCCTGGCTACCGGCTATGATGAGGCGGGGCGAAAGCAATATCGCTATCACCCCGATTTCCGGCGGATGCGCGAAGGTGAGAAGTTCGATCGCTGCGCCGCCTTCGGGCGCCTGCTGCCGCTGGTGCGCGCGCGGATCGACGACGATCTGTCGCAGCCCAAACTGACCGACAGCCGCGCGATTGCGGCGGTGGTACGTCTGCTCGATCTGAGCGCGATCCGCGTGGGCAACGAGCATTACGCGCGCGCAAACGACAGCTATGGCGCAACCACCCTACGCCGCGACCATGCCGAAGTGGGTTCGCGCGGGCTCACCTTGCATTTCGCCGGCAAGGGCGGACTCGAGCGCGACGTCGAACTGAACGATTCCCGGCTCGCCCGCGCGGTGCGCCGGATGAAGGATTTGCCGCGGAGCGGGGGCGACAACCACCTGTTCCGCTATGTCGACGACGAGGGCGAAACCCGCCCCGTCACCTCGAGCGAGGTCAACGCCTATCTGCGCGATACGATGGGCGGCGACTTCACCGCCAAGCATTTTCGCACCTTCCACGCCAGCGTCCTGGCCTTCGCGACGCTTGCCCGGGGGGAGGGGCACGTGCCGATCCGCGTTCTGCTCGAACAGGTTTCCGATCATCTTGGCAACACGCCGGCGATCGCGCGTCAAAGCTATATCCACCCTGCCGTCATTGCGCGGGTCGAAGGTCAGCAGGCGTGGCGCGCGAACCTCAAGCTGCCGCGCGCGCTCAAATGGCTGAGCCGCGAGGAGCGGGGGCTCCTCGAACTGCTCGAGGAGAGCCCGCCGGCGGCGGAACTGCTCGCCGCCTGAGCCAGCCGACGCTCGCCAAACGCCTAGTCGCGCCGCGCTTTAGCGGTTAGGGGGCTCACCGAAGCCCTGACAGCGGGAGATGCGACCAGGTGGCCGATACGTCCCATCCCTTTTACGACATGCACGAACACGGCTTCGTGCGCGTTGCGACCGCCACTCCATACGTGCGGACCGCCGATGTCGATCACAATGTCGAGGGCATTTTGTCCGAGGCGAAGAAGGCGCACGATCGGCAGGTCGATCTCGTCGTCTATCCCGAGTTGTGCGTCTCGTCCTACGCGATCGACGACCTTCATCTGCAAAATGCGCTGCTGGATGCGAGCGAAGCGGCTATCGCGACCATCGCCGAAAAGACCCGTGAGCTGACCCCGGTGCTGGTGATCGGCGCGCCGCTCAGACGTAATGCCAAGCTCTACAATTGTGCGATCGTCGTCGCGCGCGGGCAGGTGCTGGGTGTGGTGCCGAAGAGTTACCTTCCCAATTATCGCGAATTCTACGAGAAACGCTATTTCACCCATGGCCGCAATTGCCAGGATCTGTGGATCGCATTGAATGGCGATGATGTGCCTTTCGGTACGGACCTGATCTTCGCCGCGTCGAACCTTTCGGGCTTCATCTTCGGCGCGGAAATCTGCGAGGATTTCTGGTCGCCCAACCCGCCCGGCACGCTTGCCGCGCTCGCGGGCGCGCTGATCCTGTGCAATTTGTCCGCCTCGCCGATCACCATCGGGCGCGCCGCAGATCGGCACCTGCACTGCCAATCCTCCTCCTCGCGCTCGATCTGCGCCTATGTTTATTCCGCCAGCGGGCATGGCGAGAGCACCACCGATCTTGCCTGGGACGGCCAGGGGGTGATCTACGAGCTTGGCGGACTGGTCGCGGAAAGCGTGCGCTTCGATCTCGAAGGCGAATTGTGTGTCGCCGATATCGACACCGACCGGATCGCCGGCGAGCGCATTCGCAACCAGACCTTCTCCGACGCCGCTGAAGCGCACGGCCGGCCCGAGGACATCTATCGCCGTATCATGTTCGAGCATGTCTACCAGGTGGGCGATATCGGCCTCAAGCGCGGCGTGCGGCGCTTCCCCTTCGTGCCCGACAACGCCAAGACACTGGACGAGGATTGCTACGAAGCCTTCAACATTCAGGTCGATGCGCTGATGCGCCGGCTTCAGGCGACCGGGGCGAAGTCGCTCGCCATCGGCGTGTCGGGCGGGCTCGATTCGACCCATGCCCTGATCGTCGCCAGCAAGGCGTGCGACCGGCTCGGCCTGCCGCGCTCGACCATTCGCGGCTACACCATGCCCGGCTTCGGCACTTCGGACGAGACCAAGGCCAATGCCTGGAAGCTGATGGAGGCGTTCGGCATCACGGCCGAGGAGATCGACATCAAGCCCGCCGCGAGGCGGATGCTCGAAGATATCGGGCATCCTTTCGCGAATGGCGAGCCGGTCCACGATGTGACCTTCGAAAACGTTCAGGCGGGGCTGCGCACCGACTATCTCTTCCGCCTCGCCGGCCATCATGGCGGCTTCGTCCTGGGCACCGGAGACCTGTCCGAACTCGCGCTCGGCTGGTGCACTTATGGTGTAGGCGATCAGATGAGCCATTACGGCGTCAATGCCGGTGTTCCCAAGACGCTGATCCGCTTCCTCATTCGCTGGACGGTCGCGACAGAGCAATTCCTGCCGCAGGTGAGCGACGTGCTGAACGCCGTGCACGACACGATCATCTCGCCCGAGCTCGTGCCGGCCGGAGAGGACGGGGAGATGCAGAACACCGAGGCGCTGATCGGGCCCTACGAATTGAACGACCTCTTCCTCCACCACACGATCCGCTACGGCCAGAAACCCGACAAGATCGCCTTCATCGCCTGGCATGCCTGGCGCGACATACGCGCGGGCGCGTGGCCCAGCGGCTTTCCCGAACAGCGCAAGAACGAATACGATCTGCCGGAGATCGCCGGCTGGCTCGAGGCGTTTCTGAGGCGCTTCTTCGCGCACTCGCAATATAAGCGAAGCGCGCTGCCCAATGGCCCGAAGGTCTCCTCGCAAGGGGCGCTGAGCCCGCGCGGCGACTGGCGCGCGCCGTCCGATGCGGTGGCCGATGTTTGGATCGATCAGCTGCGGGAAAAGCTGCCGCCCGGAACGCTGGAATAGGAGCGGGGACCGGCGCGTATCCGACGCACCGGCCCCTTTCGAGCCGATGGTCTGTCTCAGCGGGCGTCGATCGCCAGCCTCCCCGCACCCCAAGCGGCGAGCGCAAACATGCCGCCCGCGATCGCGAGGTTTTTCAGGAACAGCGTCATCTCGATCGCTTGCGAAAAGTCGTTGTGGAAGATCAGCGCGGTCAGCAGGGTGAAGACGCCGAGCGCGGCGGCGACCATACGGGTGCGCAGACCCAGCGCCAACATCAACGCGCCGACGATCTCGAACGCGACCGTTCCCGCAAACACGATCTCGGGCAGCGGCAGGCCGACCGAGGCGATATAGCCGATGGTCCCGTCGATCGTGGTGAGCTTGTTGAGCCCGGCAAGAAGGAACAGCGCGGCGAGCAACAGGCGGGCGAGGAGGGCGAACCCGTCCTGCGACATGTTGGACCGGGCGAGCGGGGTGGCGGCCTGATCGGGGGGTTGAGCGAGGGTATTGATACTGGTTCTCCTGAGGAAGAGGGGGAGGGTGAAAGGCTCAGACCATTTCCTCGACGCGGGCCTTTGCCGCTTCGATCTTCGCATCGCCATCCGCGCCCATGATGCCATCGGCGGCGACAAGTTCGACATCGGAAATGCCGAGGAAGCCGAGGAAGAAAGTGAGCCAGCTCGACATGAAGTCCATGCCCGAGCCGATCGGCGTCCCGCCCGAGGCGGCGGCGATATAGGCCTTCTTGTTCTCGACGAGGCCGACCGGGCCGGCTTCGGTATATTTGAACGTGGTCCCGGCGCGCGCGACCAGATCGGCCCACGCCTTGAGCGAGGCGGGCACGCCGAAATTGTAGACCGGCGTTGCGAAAACGACGATGTCCGCGGCCTGGAGCTCCGCGATAAGTTCGTCGGCGATGGCCGCGAGCTCCTGTTGCTCGGGCGTGCGCGCCGATTTCTCGGTGAGCCCGGCGTTGAACCTTTCCCAGCTTTGGAAGGGAATGTCGTTCTTGGCGAGATCGCGGGTCGTGACGCTGGCCCCGGTTTCATCGACGAGGCGCGCGACCAGTTTGTCGCCGAGGGTGCGCGAGACGCTTTCCTCGCCGCGAATGCTGGTGGTGATGTGGAGGATATTTGGCATGGGGACGGTTCCTTTCGGTTCTTTTCGAAAAAGGTGGGGCCGGCCGCACGGGGAGGGGGAGGGCGACCGGCCCCGGGGGAGGGATTAGGCAGCGTCGACGAGGACGACTTCGCTGTCTTCGAGCGCGGTGATGGTGACTTCCTTTAGCTGCGTGATGGCGACGCCGTCGCGGGCATTGGCTTCGACGTCGTCGACCTGCACCTTACCCGTTGCGGGCACCAGATAGAGGTGGCGATCGGGCGAGGCGGGCGTGTAGGTCACGCTCTCGCCGGCCTTGATCGTCGCGCCCAGCACGCGGGCATCGGTGCGGATCGGCAACGCGCCTTCCTGGGCGTCATTGTCGTTCGCGCTGCCACTGGCGAGCGGCACGAAGGAGCCGGCGCGCTCGCCCTTGGGAAAAGCGCGCGCACCCCAGCTGGGCTCGCCGCCGCGCTGTTCGGGGATGATCCAGATCTGGAAGATTTGCGTCGCATCGTCCTCCAGATTGTATTCAGAATGACGCACGCCATTGCCCGCACTCATTACCTGGACGTCGCCCGCCTCGGTGCGGCCTTCATTGCCCATCGAATCGCGGTGGGTAATCGCGCCTTTACGGACATAGGTGATGATTTCCATGTCCTGGTGCGGATGGGTGGGAAAGCCGGTTCCGGGCGCGATCGTATCGTCGTTCCAGACCCGAAGGCTGCCCCAGTTGACCCGGGCCGGATCGTGATACTGGGCGAAGGAAAAGTGGTGATGCGCATCGAGCCAGCCGTGATCGGCGCTGCCTAGACTATCGAAGGGACGAAGTTCGATCATGTGCGTTTCTCCTTGTGGTGCGGAGGGTGCCCCGAGAAGGGCCGTCCGCAAGCGTTGGGTTGGAGATAGGCGCGGTTGCCTGCTCAGATAAGTGCGATAAAATTTGCAAAGATGTTCGGAAAATCCGAACGGTTCTACCCATGAAGCTTGGTGAACCCAGTCTCCACCATCTGCGCATCTTCCTTGCCGTCGTCGAAGAAGGCAGCTTCGGCGCGGCGGCGCGGCGCATGGGCCGCGCGGTGTCCGCGATCAGCTACGGCATCGCCCAGCTGGAGGGACAGCTGGCCGTCACCCTGTTCGAGCGCGAGGGATCGCGCAAACCCGTCCTCACCCCTGCCGGCGAGGCGTTGCGTGCCGAAGCGCAGGCGGTGGCCGACGGGGTCGACGCCATGCTCGCCAAGACGCGCTCGCTCCATGCAGGCCTCGAAAGCCGCCTGGGCGTGGTGCTCGACGTGATGCTACCCGGCGAAGTCACCGCGCGGGTGCTGCGCGCCTTTCGCGAACGCTTCCCGACCATCGCGCTCAACCTGCGGGTCGAAGGGCTGGGGGCGGTGGCGCAATGCCTGTTCGACGAGGACGCGCAGCTGGCGATCGGCGGGCCGATCATCGCCGACGATCCGTTGCTCGAGCGTCAGGCGATCGGCAGCGTCGAGCTCATTCCCGTTGCCGCCCCCGATCACCCGCTCGCCGCGCCGTCCATCGCACCGGGCGAAAGCCGCAAGCATCTGCAACTGGTCCTCTCCGACCGCTCGACGCGCACGCAGGGGCAGCAATTCTCGGTGCTCTCGCCGCTGACCTGGCGGCTGGGCGATCTCGGCGCGAAGCATTCGCTGCTGAAGGAGGGGCTGGGCTGGGGCAACATGCCGCGCGATATGATCGAAGGCGATCTTGCGGCGAGGCGCCTGGTCGCGCTCGACCTGCCCGAAAAGCCCGGCGATTTCTACACGCTCCACGCGCTATGGCGGCGCGACACGCGTCCGGGTCCGGCGACCAGCTGGCTGATCGACGCCTTTCGCGACGAATTGCAGGACTGAGTTGTGAAGCTAGGCGGCGAGCGATCGTCGCAGCCAGTTACGCGCGCCCTCCACATCGTCGAAGAAGGCGACGTCCAGACCATCGGTGAGGCGGCGATATTGCATCCGCACCAGCGGCGAAGTCGAGACCACCGCGAACCGCTTAAGACCGTTCTGGCGACCGAGCATCAGGCTTTGCCGGATCGCATCGGCGGTCTCGCGGTCCTGCGGCAGAAAGGCGCTGAGATCGCCCAGGGCGTTGAACGGTTCGCCGGCCTTGAAGAAAGGACGCGCCGCGCCGGTCAATTCCTTGAGGAAGCCATCCATAGTTTCCCGCGTCCAGAAACCGCCGATCGCGAAGTATAGTTCCGAATGCGCCGTGTCGGCTTTGATGGTGTGCGTTCTGGAAAGTTTGTCCATTGTGTCCTCCCCCCAGGACGTTGCGGCGCCTAGCAGGCGGTCTCCCTACTGCGCAGCCAGGCAATCGCATCGGCGCGATTTTCGAAGAAAGCGATATTCAGCGATCCGCTCACCCGGGTGAATTGCTGGCGCACCAGCATCGAGGGGCAGATCAGCGCCATCCGCTCAACACCCGCCGCCGCGCTCGCATCCTGCGACTTGCGCATTTTCTCCGCCATCTCGCGAGTCTGCACGACGAAGTCGGTTAGATCGCCCAGCGTGTTGAACCCCCGGCCGTCCTCGATGAAGGGCTTGGCCTTTTCGGCCAGCTCCTTTTGCAGAGCGAGGAAATCCTCCTCCTTCCATAGTCCGGCAGCGGACCAGTGGATCTCGCGCGGGTTTTCGTGGCGCGACACGGAAAAGGCGGGGGCGAGCGATTGCATCGGACCCTCGGCATAATGCGGATGGGTAAATTAATCCTGAAGAGCGCGCTCTGTCGGCCCGAATACGACAGGCGGATCGCCCGCTTTCCAGACCGCGAATTTGGGCATGATCGCCGCGAACAGCTGCGAATTGCAATGCCCGTCCAGCCAGGTGCGCAGATGCGGCCAGTCCTGCGCATCGAACCAGGCGCGATCGTGATTGGCGAACTGGCGCACGAAAGGGAACAGCGCGATGTCGGCAAGGCTGCGCTTCGGCCCGCTCATCTGCCCCTCCTTTGCCAACCGCGCATCCCACCGCGCGAGGATTGCCGCGCACTGCGTACGGTGGTCGACCTCGCCGTGATCCGCCTCGTCCTCGTAGCGATTGGGATATTTGTAGCGGTCGAGATGATGCTTGAACGGTCCGTCGGCCTCGGCGATCAGTTCCGCATCCTCGCCCGCGAGCCAGTCCTCGGGATCGCTCCGCGCGAGTGCCCAGCGCATGATCGCAAGGCTTTCATCGATCACCGATCCCTCGCCCAGATCGAGCACCGGGACGGTTCCCTTGGCGCTCGTGGCGAGCAGTTCGGGTGGCTTGTCGGCGAGCTTCACCTCGCGCAATGCGACGGCTTCGCCCGCGATCCACAAACCCATGCGCGCGCGCATCGCATAGGGGCAGCGGCGGAAGGAGTAGAGGATAGGCGGCTCAGCCATCCGCATACTCTAGCCGCGCACCGACATGCGCTGCCCCGCGCGCCTTGGCGAGCGCTTCCTGCCGCTGCCGCTCGCGATAGCGCGCGCGCTGCTGTTCGGTGCGCTCGTCGAAACAGGCGGGGCACGAGACGCCTTCCTCGAAGCCGGGCGAGGCGCGGTCCAACAGGCTCACCGGCCGGCGGCATGCGCGGCACAGGCCATATTCGCCGGTTTCGAGACCGTGGCGCACCGTCACCCGCTCATCGAACACGAAACAATCGCCGCGCCACAGGCTTTCGCTCTCGGGCACCTCTTCCAGATATCTGAGGATGCCGCCCCTCAGGTGGAACACGTCCTCGACACCCTCGGCGCGCAGGAAACTGGTGGATTTCTCGCAGCGTATGCCGCCGGTGCAGAACATGGCAACCCGCGTCCTGCCGGCCAGCAGGCGTTCGCGATTGGCGCGAAACCAGGCTGGAAAGTCGCGAAAGCTCGGCGTTTGCGGATCGAGCGCGCCTTCGAAACTGCCGACCGCCACTTCGTAGTCGTTGCGCGTGTCGATCACCAGCGTATCGGGATCGGAAATCAGCGCGTTCCAATCGGCGGGTTCGACATAGCGTCCGACGCTCGCGGAGGGATCGACGTCCGACTCCCCCATACTCACGATTTCGCGCTTGAGCCGCACTTTCATCCGGTGGAAAGGCATGCTCTCGGATAGCGAATATTTGACGTCGAGCGCAGCGCATCCGGGCAGGGCGCGGATATGTGCAAGCGCCTCGGCAATGGCATCGTCCGACCCGGCGATGGTGCCATTGATGCCTTCCATCGCCAGCAGCAAGGTGCCCCTGATCCCGGCCGCCTCGCACGCCGTCAGAAGCGGCGCGCGCAGAGCAGCGGGATCGTCGAAGCGCGTAAACTGGTAGAGCGCGGCGACCTGAACGCGTGTCCCCATCGCCTAGACCCGCGTCACCCAGCCATGCCTGTCCGCGATCCGCCCGTGCTGGATATCGATCAGCTTTTCGCGCATTTTCTGCGCCATCTGGCCTATCCCGCCGGTGCCGATGGTGAACTCGCCGCTCGCCGAGGCGACGCTGCCGATCGGAGTGACCACCGCCGCGGTGCCGCAAGCAAGCGTTTCAAGGAGTTCGCCGCTTTCCGCCTCCTCGCGCCACTGGGTGATCGAATAGGGCTCTTCGCGCACCTCCAGACCCTCCTCGCGCAGCATCGCGATCAGGCTGTCGCGGGTGATGCCGGGCAGGATCGTACCGGTCAGCGGCGGGGTGATGACGCTGCCATCGGCGCGCACGAAGAACAGGTTCATGCCGCCCAGTTCCTCGACCCATTGCTTCTCGATCGCATCGAGGAAGACGACCTGGTCGCAATTGTTGCGGATCGCCTCGGCCTGTGGGACTAGGCTGGCGGCGTAATTGCCGCCGGTCTTGGCCGCGCCCGTGCCGCCGGGGGCCGCGCGCACGTAATCCTGCGACACCCAGATGCGCACCGGATTGACGCCCTTCTTGAAGTAATTGCCGCTGGAAACCAGGATGACGACGAAGGTGTAGCGACGGGCCGGACGCACGCCGAGAAACGCTTCGGAGGCGAACATGAAAGGCCGGATATAGAGCGATCCGCCCTCGACTGGCGGCATCCAGTCGGCATCCGTGCGCACGGCCAGCGTCACCGCTTCGAGAAACAGCTCTTCGGGGATTTCGGGCATCGCCATGCGCCGCGCGCTAGCATTGAAGCGGCGGGCATTTTGTTCCGGCCGGAACAGGGCAAGCCCGCCATCCTCATGCGCGTAGGCCTTCATGCCTTCGAAAATTTCCTGCGCATAATGCAAGACGCTCGCCGCCGGATCGAGTGCTATCGGCTGGCGCGGGCCGATCCTTGCATTATGCCAGCCGCTCTGGCCGTCCTCGTGGCGATCCTCGTCGTATTCGATCGTCACCATGTGATCGGTGAACACCTTCCCGAACCCTGGATCGGCAATTGCTTCCTCGCGGGCCGCATCGGGAGTCGGTGAGGGGTGAGGAATGGTCTCGAATTGCATGGGGGTGCGGATAATCGCGAGCGCACGGGAGGGCAAGATTTGTGGCCGTGGTGCGCAGGAGGTTTGTTTGTTTTATCTATCCGGGTCGCACCTAATGCTGTTCTCTTCCCTTGGGTTGAGCGGGTGGTACGACCCGATACAGGCACGTCTGCGACACCCTTTCGCGTTCATTTCGAAACCCCTGAAACCCCGCTCATCCTGAGGAGCAGTCGAAGCCGAAGGCTGAGCGCGTCTCGAAGGACCCGGAGGTCGACGCGCATCCTTCGAGACGAGCCTTCGATACGCCGCTGGCGCGGCTACTCAGTCTCTGCTCAGGATGAGCGAAAGTCTCTTCAAATCGGCTGCGCAGCAGTCGCAAGGGCGACCGCCCGCCCGCAGTGGGTCCACAGCGCAGCGAAGGACGTCTAGCGAGGACGCTCGCCCGGATGGGCGAACGCAAAACTATACCCCCAAAATGAAAAGGGCGCTTCCAGGCCCGCGTGGCGCGGGGGCTGGAAACGCCCTTTCATGGTCAGCGGCGGTAAGCGCCGCTCACGAAGCCTTACTCGGGTGTGCTTACCGAATATGCTCCGCGCGGAAACTTGCCGACCTCTCTACTGAACCATGAGACATCGGATCACCTCCTTTCGCGCTTGTAAGCCAAGACCCTGCCGTATCACCGGGGGCCGAGAGCCGCGTTCGCCGCTGGCCTCGTGCGCATATTTGAGTTTCCTGGGGCCTCAAGACAAGACTTGAATTGAACTTTTCCCACGTCAGAATGGGAAATCGCCCCCGACATCCGGTAATCCGGGCTTTTCCGCGAGCGATCGGCGCTTCCCGTCGGCGCCATGATCGGCCTTGTGAACTTGCTGTGAGCAGGCTGTGGGCAACTTGTGGGAAAACTGTGAATATTAACCAATCGAATCGGGGTGGTGCAGCGCCTCAGCGGCAGTCCTCGATCACTCGCGTCACCTCGACCCAGGCGGGCAAATAGAGCGTTGGCTCGCCCTCCACGCCGACTGCGAACCGACCCTTGGTAACCGCCATCGCGTCGAGCAGCGGGTCGTTTGCCCCCAGCGCAGTGCTGACCGCCCCACCCTCGTCACCAGGCCGGGCTTCAAAGCGGCGCTCGGCCGTTTCCGTTCTGATCGCCATCAACGCATCGCGCGCGTCGGGGATGGCTTCACGGATCAGGACCACGCGACGTGAGTTTTGCATGCAACCGATCGCGAAAACCGATGCACCAGGCTCGCCGAAGCGGGCGATCGTCCCGCCATCGACCGCCGAATAACTCCAGTTGCCCGGCGTTTGCGGGGCGTCGAGATAATTTTCATAGACCGGCTCCTGCCGCACTGGCGGGGGCAGGGGCGCCGGCGGCGGCAATGGCGCTGCGACCGGAGGCGGCGGAGGCGCGGGCGCCTCGGCCCGCGGGACGCATGCGGCGATCGGGAAGGTCAGCGCAAGCGCGCCGGCGGCGTGGAAGTAGATCGCTTTCATGGCGCCCCAATGCGCGCTAATGCGCCGCTCGTCCATGGCGAAAGCGCCCGCTCCCAGAAAGTCCCGTGTGGACCAGCTGCTCGTCGAACGCGGCCTGGCGGAAAGCCGCACGCGCGCACAGGCGCTGATCATGGCCGGACTGGTCTTTTCGGGCGAGAGTAAAGTGGCAAAGCCAGGGCAGCAAATCGCGGGCGATGCGCCGCTTGAAGTGCGCGGCCGCGACCATCCCTGGGTCAGCCGCGGCGGGCTAAAGCTCGTCCATGCGCTCGATCATTTCGGGCTCGATCCGGCGGGCGCGGTGGCGATGGATATCGGCTCTTCGACCGGCGGCTTCACCGACGTGCTGCTGGCGAGGGGCGCTGCCCATGTCTTCGCCGTCGACAGCGGCACCAACCAGCTGGCCTGGAAGCTCCGGCAGGACGCCCGCGTAACCGTTCTCGAACAGACCAGCGCTCGGGTGCTGACCCGCGATCAAATCGACCGCGAAGTGAGCTGGGTAGTGTGCGATGCGAGCTTCATCGGCCTTGCGAAGGTGCTTGAGCGGCCCTTGGAGCTGGCGGCGCGGCAATGCCGACTGGTCGCGCTAATTAAGCCGCAATTCGAGGTCGCGCGCGGCGAAGTCGGCAAGGGCGGTGTGGTGCGCGACCCGACGCTGCACGAGCGGGTCTGCGCCGGCATGCGGGAATGGCTCGAAGGGGAAGGCTGGAACGTCGACGGCATCGTCGAAAGCCCGATCACCGGCCCGCAGGGAAACGTCGAGTTTTTGATCTCGGCCGAGCGGCACTAACTCGTCGCCCCCTTTCCGACATTTGTCTACAGACGCGCGGCTAACCCCGGTTTGCGCTTGCCCACGGCCGCGTGTATCGCCGGCCCGCGCGCGCTTTGGGCCCCGGCTCGCAGCGCGCGAAACCTTGCATGGTGAGACCCCATAGCGGGCAGGACGAGGCGATGAACTTCCTGGCATCGAAACAGCAATTGCGCGCGAGCTTCATCCGCTGGGCGCTGTTCTGCGTGCCTCTGATCGTGCTGCTGGGCTTTCTCGCCGGCCAGTTGGGCGGCCCGCAGACCGCCTGGTTCCAAAGCCTGGAAAAGCCCGCCATCTATCCCCCGCCCGCCGCCTTCGGCATCGTGTGGAGCGTGCTCTATGTAATGATCGGCATCTCGCTCGCCCTCGTCATCAGCGCCTGGGGCGCGCATGAGCGTGGGCTCGCCATCGCTGCCTTCGCGCTGCATTTTCTCGGCAATCTCGCCTGGACGCCCGTGTTCTTCGGAATGCAGGACATGCAGCTTGGCCTGTGGGTGCTGATTTTCGTGGTGGTGAGCCTGCTCGGCGTGATCGCTCTGTTCTGGAAGATCCGCCGGCTCGCCGGGCTGCTGCTGCTGCCCTATCTCGCCTGGGCGATCTTCGCGACCGCGCTCAATTACCAGTTCATCGCCGAAAATCCCGATGGGGGCGCGCGCGATGCGGGCAGCGGGGCGGTGGAGCGGATCGAGCTCTAAAGTACGTTTTTGTGCGCTCGCCCATCCGGGCAAGCGTCCTCGCTCAATGTCCTCCCCCCGGAACAAGTCCGGGGTACGGACCCGCTGCGGGCGGGCGGTCGCCCTTGCGGCTGTTTCACAGCCGTATTCACGCTGGACAATCCCGGCCTCGCGCACCACATGCGGCTTTATGCAAAGCCAGAACCCGATCATCGCCGATTTCGTCAAGCTCGCCAACAGCGCCGCCGGAACCATGGCCGGCATGACCCGAGAGGCCCGTGAGAGCGCGCGCGAACGCATGCGCGAGGCACTGGGCGGCATGGATTTCGTCAGCCGCGAGGAATTCGACACGGTCAAGGCGATGGCGCGAAAGGCACGCGAGCAGGCCGACGCTCTGGAGAAGAAAGTCGCCGAGCTCGAAGCGAAGCTCGCCGCGAAGTAGGCCTTCCAGTCAGCAGGCGCGCGGGCTGAGGCCCATAGCCTCGGCGATCCGGCACCAGTCGGCTTCCGGGATTTCGCGCTTCGGATTGCGGAAGTAGACGCCCCAATTGTCCGCATCGCCGACAAATTCGAGCTTTTCGAGAAGCGGCCTCACATCGGCGTCGCGGGCGCTCACCCGATAATCCACACAGCGTGCATAGAGGCGACCGCTATCGATCGGGTCGCTGACGATATCGTCTCCGGTAATGCGACCGATCGCGGTGAATTTCTGCACGCTCTCGCCCCTCTTATATTCGGTGGTGGGTGTGTAGATGACAACGCCATCCCCGTCGTCGGCATCCGCGGCGACGTCCTCGCTCGTGCCCAGAAAGCAGATAGAACGCTCTTGCGCATCCATTGAATGATCGAGCGAGGCGGCGTACAGGTAATAGCGGGGCATGGGGGCTTTCCTATTGGAGGTTGCGCGATCAACGGAAATGCCGAGTGACGGGTTCCGAAGCCGGGGCGGCTCGGCATTGCAAGGCGCGGGCAAATCTCTAGGCTCGACCGCGATAGTGTCCTCATCGAAGGAAGTCGTCCATGAAACGCCTGCCCCTTACCGCCATCGCGACGTCGCTCCTCGCGGTTTCGTCAGTATCCCATGCTCAGGAGGCCGAAGAAACGTTCGGCGGGGCGAAGGGCGCGGACATGTCGATCGAGGCGATGGAGCCCGATGGATCAGCGATCACGATCGGACGCGCTGGCGAATATCCCGCCGACATCGCGCGCTACCTGCTTGCAAGCGGGCCGAGCGCGGCGAACCTTTCACCCGATGGCGAGACGATCGCCTTTGCCTGGGACGTGACGGGTCAGTCCGAGCTTTGGGTGATGCCCGCCGGCGGGGGCGTGCCGCAGCAAATCACCTTCAAAACGGGCGTATTCGCGCCGGTTTGGACGCCCGACGGGTCGAGCCTGTTCTACTCCGCTGACCGCGACGGCAACGAACAGCCCGGCTATTTCGCGCTAACACCCGACGGCATGAGCGAGAGCGAAGTCCTGCCCGCCGCGCGCGGCGATTTCCGGCGGTTCGGCGGCTTCGCCGAGGATGGCAGCTTCATCTACGCCTCCACCGCGCGCGGAGCAGGCGTCTACGACATCTATCGCGGCACGCTGGACGGTGAAACCGAGCTGATCGTCGAGAGCGAGCTCGGCCTCTACGCCAATTCGATCTCGCCCGACGGCAAATATGCGCTCATCACCGAAAGCGTGGGCGAGGATGCGGACAACCTTTACCTGCTCGACCTCGCGACCAAGGAGATGACCACCATCTCGAAGCCGCCCGTCGAGGACCGCGCCAGTCACACGCTCGGCGGGTTCGAATGGATGCCCAATTCGAGCGGCTTTTATTTCTCGACCAACCTCGGCCGCGAATACGCAACGCTTCACTTCTACGACCTGGAAAGCCGCAGCTTCGAGCGCGTCTTCGATTCCACCCGCGATGTCGAGAACTTGGAGCTTTGCGGTCCGGGCGACGGCGGGTCCTATCTTTACTGGACCGAGAACGATGACGGCTTCGACCTACTGAACGGCTGGCATACGGTCGAGAAACGCGCGATTCCCATGCCCGGTCTGCCCGAAGGCACCTATCAGCTCGATTGCGAAGCGGATGGGCAGTTGCTCGTAGGCGTGAACGGCTGGCAAACGCCGGGCGAGCTCTGGATGACCGATCCCGTCCAGGGCACCGCCGAAAAGGTCTTCGCGGCCAATCTTGCCGGCCTCGATCCCGAGCGGCTCGTGCGCCCGCAAGTCGTCCGCTACGAAGCGCGCGACGGCGTCGAATTGCAAGGCCTCCTCTACCTGCCCGAAGGCGCCGGGACGGGCGAGGACGCGCCGCCCGTGCTGTTCTCGGTACATGGCGGGCCGTCCGGGCAGTCGCAGGCCAGTTTCGATCCGGTCGCGCAATATCACGTCGCGCGCGGGGTCGCGGTGTTCGAGCCCAATGTGCGTGGATCGACCGGGCTTGGTCGCACCTATTCGACGCTCGACGACCGTGAGAACCGGTTGGAATCTATCGCCGATCTTGTGGACCTCAAGAACGCGCTCGCCGCAGATGGTCTGATCGACGGAGACCGCGCGGCGGTCGCAGGCGGTTCCTATGGCGGCTATGCGGTGAACGCGGTGCTCGCCGAATATCCGGGCGAATTCGCCGCCGGCGTCTCGCTGTTCGGGATCGCCGATTGGATCACCGGTCTCGAAGTCGCCTCGCCCGCGCTCAAGGCCTCGGACCGGATCGAATATGGCGACATCACCGAAGATCGCTGGCGCGAATTCTACCGCGTCAATTCGCCGATCCGCAAAGCCGACCAGATCACGGTCCCCGTGCTTTATTCGCACGGCGTAATGGACCCGCGCATCGACATCTATGAGACCGAAGTGATGGTAAAGACCCTGCGCGAGAACGGCGTCGAAGCGCCCTTCATCCGCATCCCCGACGAAGGCCATGGCTGGCGCAAGCTCTCGAACCAGCTATTCTATTTCCGCAAGCAGGCCGAATTTATCGAAGAGCAACTGGGGCTGAGCGAGGGCGGCTGAGCTTTCGCTGCGCGCAGGTGAATCTCCACACAACCGCCATCCTGCTCGCGAGCCGTCCGCATGGCGAGACCGCGGCGATTGCGAAATTTTTGACGCCCGGCGACGGATTGGTCGCCGCCTATGTCGCGGGCGGACGCGGGCGGCGGCTGCGGCCGGTGCTGATACCGGGCAATGTTGTGGATGCGGAGGTTCGCGCCAAGTCGGACACGCAACTGCCCTTCGCGCGGATCGAGCTGACGACCAGCCGCGCACCGTGGATGAGCGAGCCGCTGCCCGCCGCCGCGATCCAGTGGGCCTGCGCGCTCACCACCGCCAGCCTGCCCGAGCGCAGCCCCTTTCCCGAACTCTACGAGGGTCTGGACGCATTGCTCGAGGCGATCTGTGCGGCGCCCTCCGCGCGCGGTTGGCTCGCGGCCATGGTCGGCTACGAAGCGATGCTGCTGCGCGTGCTCGGCTATGGCGGGACGAGGCCCGATCTGGCGGCGCCGCCGGAGGCACAATTCAAGGCCTTCCGCCGCCTCCATCGCCCGATCCGCGACTACCTGCTTGCCGAGCGCTCCGCCAATGTTATGGCCGCGCGCACGGCGCTGGGCGAGCGGCTGGCGCGGATCATGTGAAGCGAAACGCGAAGGGCGAGGGGAGAGCGGCGATGAAATTGGCGGTGTTTCCCGGCGACGGGATCGGCGGCGAGGTGACCCGCGAGGCGGTGCGCGTGCTCGAAGCGCTGGACTTGCCCGGCCTGACCCTGTTCGAGGGCGATGTCGGCGCCATCGCCTATCGCCGCCACGGCCATCCGATTCCGGAAGAAACGCTGACCATGGCGCGCGAGAGCGATGCCATCCTGTTCGGGGCGGTGGGCGATCCGTCCTGCGATGGGCTTGAGCGGCATTTGCGGCCCGAACAGGCGATTCTCGGCCTGCGCCGCGAGCTCGGTCTGTTCGCTAATTTGAGGCCCGCGCGTGTGTTTGCGGGGCTCGAACATCTCTCGCCACTTAAGCCCGAAATCGCGCGGGGGATCGACCTGATGATCGTGCGCGAGCTGACCGGCGATGTCTATTTCGGCGACAAGGGCGTGCGCGAGGCGGCGGACGGCTCTCGCGAGGGCTGGGACATGATGAGCTATTCGGCGGCCGAGGTGGACCGCATCGCCGCGCTTGCCTTCGACGTGGCGCGCGCCGGGGGCGGGGCCGCGCGGGTGACCAGCGTCGACAAGGCCAACGTGCTGGAGACGAGCCAGGTCTGGCGGGACACGGTGATCGAGGCGGCGGAAGCGGCGGGCGGCGTCACGCTCGACCACATGTATGTCGACAATGCCGCGATGCAGCTGGTGAGCGATCCGTCGCGTTTCGACGTGATCGTTACCGGCAATCTGTTCGGCGACATCCTGTCCGATCTGGCCAGCGCCGCGGTCGGCTCGATCGGTCTATTGGCGAGCGCATCGCTTGGCGAACGGCGGACGCGGCACGGCACGTTCGGCCTGTACGAGCCGATTCACGGCAGCGCGCCCGACATCGCCGGACGGGGCGAGGCGAATCCGATGGCGACGATTCTTTCGGCGGCGATGATGCTGCGCCAATCCTTCGGGCGCGAGGAACAGGCGGAGCGGATCGAGCGTGCGGTTGCGGGGGCGTTGGCGGACGGGGTGCTGGGCCGCGATCTGGGCGGCGCGCACGGTACGGCGGCGATCGGCGATGCGGTGCTGGAGCGGCTGTGACTGCCACTTTCACACCTTGTCATTCCCGCGAATGCGGGAGCCCAGGGCTTGCGACTTACCGACCTGGTCACCCTGGGTCCCCGCATTCGCGGGGATGACCACTGGATCATGACTCTCGACCTCGCCATCGTTCTGCCGACGCTCAACGAGCGCGACAACATCGCGCCGCTGGTCGAGCGCATTGCAGACGCGCTTGGGCCGGAGGGCTGGGAGGTGCTGGTGGTCGACGACGACAGCGGCGACGGCACCGCGGACGAAGCGCGCGCGCTGGCTCGGCGCGACCGGCGCGTGCGAGTGATCCAGCGCATCGGGCGGCGCGGCCTTGCCAGCGCCGCCATCGAAGGCTTCTGCGCCACCTCGGCCAGCTTCGTCGCGCTGATGGATGCCGACCACCAGCACGATCCCGCGCTCCTTCCCGCCATGCTGGCGGCGCTGCAAGCGGGCGAGGCCGATATCTGCGTCGCCAGTCGCTTCGCCCCCGGCGCCAGCACTGCCGACTGGGCCGCGCCCGAGCGCGAGCGATTGTCGGGCTTCGCCAACGCCATCGCCCGGCGGCTCACCGGCGCCGAATTGAGCGATCCCATGAGCGGCTATTTCATGCTGCGCGCCGACACCGCCCGCGCGCTCGCCCCGCGCCTTTCGGGCATCGGGTTCAAGATCCTGCTCGACCTGCTCGCCAGCGCCGATCCGCCGCTGCGCATCAAGGAATTGCCGATGAACTTCGCCCGCCGCCGCGAGGGGGCAAGCAAGCTCGACCGCGCGGTCGCGTTCGACTTCCTCGCCGGGCTTTACGAGCGTATCTTCGGCAGGGTGATCCCGACCCGCTTCGCGCTGTTCGGCACGGTCGGCGCCGCCGGCGTTCTCGTCCATTACGCCGTGCTGGGCGTGCTCCTCACCGGCGTGACGGCAACCTTCTGGAAGGCGCAGCTGACCGCGGTATTGGTGGCGATGAGTTTCAATTTCTGGCTGAACAACTGGTTGACCTATGCCGACCGGCGGCTGACGGGTGCGGGCGCGCTGGCGCTTGGCTGGATCGGCTTTTGCGCGACCTGCGCGGTCGGCGGTTTCGCCAATGTCGCGGTGGCGACGCTGCTCGAAGGGGAGGGACTTTTCTGGCCGCTTGCCGCGCTCGCTGGCATCCTCGTCGGATCGGTCTGGAACTATGCGCTGTCGAGCCGCTTCGTGTGGGGACGGTTCTAGCGCCTAGCGCCAGCCTTCGATCCAGGTCCAGTCGAGGAAGCTCATCGGCCCGTCGAGCGGCGCCGCGGTCAGGATCTTGAAGAACAGCGCGAAGACCAGCACGCTTCCCGCCAGCACGCCATAGGCGGTGCGCGGCGCGCCCGCCTTGCGCATATCGGCCAGCGCAAGCGCGAGCGCGGCGAGCAGGAAGATGCTGGGCAGCACGTAGTGATAATAGAACTGCACCGGCTTGGGCACGATCAGCCACAGGCCGAGCGTGAGCGCATAGCCCCCCACCGCCGCGAGCTTCGCATAGCCGGCACGGTTGAACCCGGTGACGAGGCAATAGACCAGCGCCGGCAGCCCCAGCAGCATGGTGAGCGGATTGCCGATCAGCAGCACCCCGCGCTGTGCCCCGTCGACGTGCTCGTAGAGATACCAGATGCCGCGCGTGTTCATGACCCATTGCGGCCAGGTGCTCTGATAGCCGTGGGGCGCGAGCACCTGCGCCTGCAGCGCGATGATATTCTCGTGCATTCCGATCAGGCCGCGCTCGAGCAAGGGCGAGGGGCGCATGGGTTCGCTGAGCCAGAAGCCGGGAGCGAAGGTGAGGAGATAAACGATCAGCGGCAGCAGGCCGAGCAGGAACAGAGCATCGAGCAGGCTGATCCCCGGCACCGGAATGCCGCGGCGGCTGACCAATAGGCGGCGGCGTCCGCCCGCCAGCCGTGCGCCGAAGAACATGAGGCCGAACGAGGCGGCCAGCGGCACCGCACTCCACTTCGTGCCCAGCGACAGCCCGATCGCCACCCCGGTCAGCGCGAGGCGCCAGCGCCCCGTCTCCGGTTCGCGGCAGGCGGCGGCGAATTGCCAAGCGGCGAGCGAGAGAAAAGCGGCGACGAAGATGTCGAGCATCGCGATGCGCGCATGAATGAACAGGTGGAAGCCGGTGATGATAAGGATACCGAAAGCGATCGTGGCGAAGCGGTCGTAGCTCGCATGCCACAAAGCGCGCATGGCGGCGCCCACGGCAAGGGTTCCGGCCAGTAGAGAGGCGATCCGCCAGCCCAGCGGATTGTCGCCCGCTAACAGCATTCCCAGCGCCATCAGCGTCTTGCCGAGCAGCGGGTGCTCCTGATTGATATAAGCGCCCTCTCCACCGGTGAAGACCGAGAGCAGATCGCGCGCGGCGGGGAGATAATGCACCTCGTCGAAATAAGGCGCGGACGGCACGGTCAGGCGGATGCTGGCAAGTCCGGCGAAGATCGCGGAGAGCGCAAGACACCACAGCCAGGGATCGCTCGGACGGGTCGTGGCCGGGCGCGGCCCTGGCGACGCCGTGCGCGGTGCCTTTACGTCCGCGGCCGGTTCGGGGCGATCGGAGGCGGATAGGAGCTCGGCCATCGGGCGCAGGTGCTTAATGCTGCGCCTTTCGAACGGCAAGACCGATTAGGTGGCCGCCGCCCCGCGAGAGTCCCTGCTCGCCCGGTTTTCCAGCCAGAACAGCCGTGCGCACATGGCGAGCAATCCGATGCTGGCGGTGGGCAGGACGAGCAGCGCCCAGCCCCAGAGGTTCATCCCCTGCGCCCGGGCGCGCGGCACGATGAAGAACAGGCCGATGGCGACCAGCATCACAAGATCCCACCACACCTGAATGCCGGTCAGGTTTTGCGTGTGGTTGGTAAAGAACATCATCACCCCTTCTTCGGCCACCTGGATCGCGGTGTACCCGCCGAGCAGACCGGCAAGCGCCGCCGCCAGCACCGGATTGCCGTTTGTCGGCTTCGCGACGAGGATGTAGACCCCGGCGCTTGTCGAGAAGAGGAGGGTGAGGCCGAAAAGGATTTGCAGAGCGTCCATCGGAAGGTTCCTTCATGTAGCAAGTGCTACGGACGCTGTTACAGCCTTGTAGCACCCGCTACAAGAGCAAATCCCGCATTTGGACCCGAACAGCCATGCCGCCAACCAAACCCCAGCTCTCGCGCGAAACCCTGCTTCCCCTGCTCGCGGCGCATGTGCTCGAACATGGGCTTGGCGGGGCGAGCCTGCGTCCGCTGGCCAAGGCGGCGGGAACCAGCGACCGGATGCTCATCTACCACTTCGGCAACAAGGAGACGCTGATCCGCGAGCTGCTCGAATATATCGCCAATGTCTATGCGACCGCGCTGGACATGGCGCTGGGGGATGAGCGCGCGCGCACCAGGCAGCAATGTCTGGCGCGCATTCTCGATCAGGCACGTCAGCCCTCGATGCAGCGTTTCATGGTGCTGTGGTGGGAGATCGTTGCCGGGGCGGCGCGCGGCATTCCGGGCTATGGCGCAGCGGCCGAGGCGATGATCGCCAAGCAGCTCGTCTGGCTGGAGCAGCAGATGCCCGAGGACGATCCCGATCCGGCGGGCGGGGCGCGCTTCCTCCTGACTCTTATGGAAGGCACGCTGATGCTCGGCGCGGTCGGCCATGCCCGCACGGCTCTCGACGGGCTACACGCGAGCGGACTTGCCGAGGATGAGGCGGAGGATTAGGCGAGCGGCCCTGAGATGAAGAAAACCACCGGAATGGACCGCGCGGCCACGCGCAACTGGCGCCCTGCAACCCGCGCGGTGCGCGGCGGCACCTGGCGTAGCGAACATGGCGAGACCAGCGAGGCGCTGTTCCTCACCTCGGGCTACACCTATGACGATGCGCAGACCGTGGCGGACCGGTTTGCAGGCGAGTCGGAAGGCATGACCTATTCGCGCCTTCAGAACCCGACCGTCGCCATGCTGGAAGAACGCATCGCGCTGATGGAGGGGGCAGGGGGCTGCCGCGCGCAGGCCAGTGGCATGGCGGCGATGACCGCGGCCCTGCTTTGCCAGCTTTCCGCCGGCGACCACGTCGTCGCTGCGCGCGCCGCCTTCGGCTCATGCCGCTGGCTGACCGACAATCTGCTGCCCAAATTCGGGATCGAGACGACCACCATCGACAGCGCCGACAACGATGCTTGGGACAGGGCGGTGCGGCCCGAGACAAAGGTGTTCTTCTTCGAAAGCCCGGCCAATCCGACGCTTGATGTGGTCGATCTGGAATTCGTGTGTCGCCTCGCGCGCGATCGCAAGATCACGACAGTGGTCGACAACGCCTTCGCCTCGCCCGTGTTGCAGCGCCCGATGGAATGGGGCGCGGATGTCGTCGCCTACAGCGCGACCAAGCTGATGGACGGGCAGGGCCGCGTGCTGGCGGGCGCAATCTGCGCGGATGAGGAATGGCTTACCGAGGTGCTGATGCCGTTCCAGCGCAACACCGGCCCGACCCTTTCCGCCTTCAATGCCTGGGTCGTCATGAAAGGCTTGGAAACCCTGCCCCTGCGTGCCCACCACCAGAGCCGTAGCGCGGTGGCGCTAGGCGAGTTCATGGCCGAGCGAGTGCGCGCGGCGGGCGGCCACATGCGCCACCCGGGCCTGCCCTGCCATCCGCAATATGCGCTCGCGCAAAAGCAGATGGATGCGACCGGCCCGATCTTCGCCTTCGACGTCGGCTCGCGCACCCGCGCCTTTGCCATCCTCGACGCGCTGGAACTGATCGACATCTCCAACAATATCGGCGACGCGCGCAGCCTGATGTGCCACCCCGCCAGCACCACCCACGCCAATATGGGGGAAGAGGCCCGCGCCGAAATGGGCGTCACCGAAGGCCTGCTGCGGATCAATGTCGGGCTTGAGGATATTGAAGACCTGCAAAAGGACATCGACCGCGCGCTGCGGGCAGCCGGTTTGTAACCGGTTGCAAATGTTTCGTCCTGGCCGTTCCGAACGACGTAACTGATCGAGACGGGGCCGCGAGGAGAGAAACATGCGTATCTGGACGATCCTTCTGCCAATGGCGCTCATGGTCCCGGATGGCACGCTCCGGGCGCAGACAGCCGAGGATTTCGACCCGACCGGTTATTGGACCGGTGCAATCGTCAAGGAGGGGTCGGTTCTTCCTGTCGAGATCGACATCGAAGCCACTGAGGAGGGGTTGCGCGCCGACACACGCTTTTCGGACTGGTACTTCTATTCTCCGTCGAATTTCGAGATTGTCAGGAAAACCGCGAACGGGCTGATCATCGAAGACTTTCTCGCAGGCGACGCGGTGTTGGCACTGGAACCGCGCTTCGAACAGTTGATCGGCAGCGTAGGAAGCGATGGTCGCACATTGCATCTGAAACGCGCTCCCCGGCCTCCCGAACCGCTCATAACAATGACGGAGACCAGCTTCGTTTCCGCCGACGGCACCCGGATCGCTGGCAGCCTTACCATGCCGCAATTCGGGGAGCAGGTCGCCGGGATCGTCATCGTGCGCGGACGCGGATGCGCTACGCGCGTCAACGGCAAGGCCCGTTTTCTTGCGCGCTATGGCATCGCGGTCCTGACATACGACAAGCGCGGCTCGGGAAGCTCGCAAGGCGATTGCGAAACGTTCACTTTCGAACAGCTGACCGACGACGCGATGGCGGCACACGGTCACCTCGCAGCCAATAGTAGGGTCGATCGGCGCAGGGTCGGCTTCATGGGAGAATCGGCGGGGGCATGGACGATCCAGGCGGCGACCGAAAGGCTGAGTGAGAATGAGAGTGCCGCCGACCCGGCATTTCTCGTGACCTGGATTGGGCCTTTGACCTCGATCATCCAGCAACAGATCAGTTCTGCCGCAACCTACGGTGCATCAATCGGGCTGTCGGCGGAGCGGCAAGCCATCCTGGCCGAGGTATCGCGCATCATCGTCGATCCAGCGCTCACCGATGACGAGGCATTCGCAAAGCTCGATGCAATCAGGATTTCCGCTCAGCGAGAGGGATGGCTCGATCGCGGCTTCGGCGCCGACGACATTCCGCGCACCCGCACCGATATGAGCAAGCTGTGGCTGCGCCGGTTCGCCTACGATCCTGCGCCGTTCTTCGACCAGATGGGCGAATTGCCCTATCTCGCCGTCTTCGGTGGCAAGGACCCAATCGTCCCGGTCGAGGAGAATGTCGCTGTACTTCGCGGTGCCGGTTCGAACGTCGAGATCGTCGTTCTCGAAGAAAGTGGCCACGGCTACAACTTCGACGAACGCAAGGGGACGCTTACCGATGGCCGTGATATCCTGCTGTTCGAGGGGCCGGATACAGGCTTCATTCGCGCAACTCTCGAATTTCTGGAGGAACGCGGTTTCCTGCTGCGGTGACGCGCATGGGGCGCGAAAATGGGCAAAAACCGCAGACGCACGAGGTTGTGCATTGCAGCATTAACGCCTAGGCGCGCCGCTCTTTCCAATTTCAGGCACCTCCTATGACCCGATCCGCCATTTTCGCGGACACTTTCCGCCGCGACTGGTTCGCACAGCCGCGTGCCGATATCCTTGCCGGGATCGTCGTTGCGCTCGCGCTCATTCCCGAGGCGATCGGCTTTGCGCTGATCGCGGGGGTGGACCCGAGCGTCGGGCTCTATGCGAGCGTCGCCATTGCGATGGTCATCGCCTTCACCGGCGGACGGCCCGGCATGATCTCGGCGGCGACTGCGGCGGTGGCGGTGGTGGTGATCCCGCTGGTGCGCGATTACGGCGCCGAATATCTGTTCGCCGCGACCATCCTGATGGGCGTGTTTCAGATGATTGCGGCGCTGCTGCGGCTCGACCTGCTCATGCAATTCGTTAGCCGTTCGGTCATCACCGGCTTCGTCAATGCGCTCGCGATCCTCATCTTCCTGGCGCAGCTGCCCCAGCTCCTGCCGGGCAATCCGGGCGTGGGGCCGTGGACCTGGGCGATGGTCGCCGCGGGCCTGGCGATCATCTACCTGCTGCCGCGTCTTACCAAGGCGGTGCCGAGCCCGCTGGTGGCGATCGTGCTGCTGACGCTTGCCGCAGTGTGGTGGGGTCTGCCGGTCAACAATGTGGCGGGCGAGGGGACGCTGCCCGACGGCCTGCCCGATTTCGCGCTGCCGCAGGTGCCGCTGACCTGGGAAACGTTGCGCATCATCGCGCCCTATTCGGCGACCATGGCGGCGGTCGGGCTCCTCGAAAGCCTGCTGACCGCGCAGATCGTCGACGACATGACCCATACCGACAGCGACAAGCGCCGCGAAAGCGCCGGCCAGGGCGTCGCCAATATGGTGGCGGCGTGCTTCGGCGGCATGGGCGGCTGCGCGATGATCGGCCAGTCGGTTATTAACGTGGCGAGCGGCGGGCGCGGGCGATTGTCGACCTTTACCGCGGGCGCCTTCCTTCTGTTCCTCCTCACCGTGCTCGGCCCCTTTGTCGGGCAGGTGCCGATGCCCGCGCTCGTTGCGGTAATGATCATGGTCTCGATCGGGACCTTCAGCTGGAACTCGATCCCCAATTTGCGGCGCCATCCCCCGACCAGCTCGATCGTGATGATCGCGACCGTCGTGGTGGTGGTGTGGACCCACGACCTTGCGCTCGGCGTGCTCGTGGGCGTGCTGCTTTCGGGGATATTCTTCGCGCAGAAGGTCAAGAACTTCTTCACCGTCGAGCGCGAGCGCCGGCCCCATTCGGCGGTGTACCGCGTGCGCGGCGAGATCTTCTTCGCCAGCGTCGACAAGTTCATCGACCGGCTCGGCCCCGAAAGCCAATACGAAGACGCCGCGCACAATGTCGTGATCGATGTCTCGGGCGCACATTTCTGGGACATTTCGGCGATCGGCGCGCTCGAAAAGGTAATCGAGCGCATGCGCCGCAATGGCCGCCACACGCGGGTCGTCGGCCTCAACGCGGCCAGTGCGGACCTGTTCGACCGGTTCGCGCTGGCGGACCGCACGGGTGTGGAACTGGGGCTGGCGCCGATGTGAGCCTCGCGGCTTGAAGTGCCGCGGCCTCCGTGTCACCTCGCCGACCGAACCAAGGAGCACCCTCGATGGCCAACCGCGTCGAACTGATCTTCGATTTCGTCAGTCCCAACGCCTATCTCGTATGGTGGCCGCTGCGCGATCTCGTGCGGCGGACGGGGGCGGAACTCGACGTGACGCCGGTGTTCCTGGGCGGCATGCACAAGCTGACGGGCAATGCCCCGCCGGTGATCCGCGACGCCGAGGTCAAGGGCAAGACCGAATACGCGATGCTCGAAATGCAGCGTTTCATCTCGCGCCACAACTTGAAGGACTTCCGCCTCCACCCGCAATTCCCCTTCAATTCCATCACGCTGCAGCGCATGCTCTATGCCGCGGACGAGGATGGGCGCGGCGTGCAGTTTGCCGAGGAAATGACCAAGGCGATCTGGGAAGAGGGGCTCGACATCGCCGATCCCGAAGCGATCGGCGCGGCCGTCACCGCCGCCGGTTTCGACGCGCAGGACCTGTTCGAACGCGCGCAGAGCGATGCGGTGAAGCAAGGACTGATCGCCAATACCGACCGCGCAGTGGAGCGCGGCGCCTTCGGCATCCCGACAATGTTCGTTTCACAGGGCGGAGCCGATCACCGGGCGGAAATGTTCTTCGGCAAGGAGCGGCTCGATCAGGTCGAGGAAGAACTCGAACGCGGTTGATCCCTCGCGGCATTGCGACGCCGCCAAACCATTAGCCAGCGTCGTCGCCGTCACGAAACTTGCATGCGCCGTTCATCGTACCGACTTATAGGAGCGCAACCAAATCACTGGAGACCCTTAATGAAGTCCGTTCTTTCCCTGTCTGTCCTTGCCGCGATCCTGCTCGCTGCGCCTGCCGGCCTAGCCGCGCAGCAGCGGGGCGAAACCCCGTCCATCATCGTCACCGGTGAGCAGAAGAAGACATGGGAAAAGGGCAACAAGCGCGAGGCCGAGGGGCTCGAGGATATGCAGGAGGCCGAGAAGGAGCTCGTCGAAGCGAGTGCCGACCTGGTCGATGCGCAAAACAAGCGCGACCGTTCGCGCGAACGCGCTGCCAATGCGCGCGCCTCCTTCGAGCGCCTGCGCCAGAGCGCGCCCTTCGCCGAGGCCCAGAAAGCCCATGAATGGGCCCAGGAACTCGAGGAAGCGGCCGAGGATTGGGAAAAGTATTCCGAGACGATCGAAGACGCGCGCGAGGAACTCGAAGATGCGCAGGACGAACAGGCCGATGCGCAAGAGGCTGTCGAAAAGGCTCAGAAGAAGATCGACGAAGGCCGCGCCATGATGGCCGAGGCCGAGCGCCTGAGCCGGCGCCCGTGACACGGGGCGGGGGCATCAGGTTCGGGGCGGGCGGAGCTGCGGTCCTGCTATGCGCCCTCGCTGCCGCGACGCCGGTTTATGCGCAAAGTGGCGAGCGCGAAGGCTCGACGGGCGCGAATGCCGTCGATGCAGTGACCCAGCCGCTGACCGATCTCAATCTGCGCAATCGCGAGATTCCGCCGATTCTGCTGTCCGCGCAGGCTGCGCCCTATGCGCTCGACAACACCCAGGATTGCGCCGCCTTGCGCGGCGCGATCGCCCGGCTCGAAGACGTACTCGGCCCCGATGCCGATACACCCGAGCAGGATCGCAGCCTCGTCAACAGCGCGCTCGATGCCGGCGGAGACGTGCTGGGCGGAATGATCCCGTTTCGCGGGCTGGTGCGCCGGATTTCGGGCGCCCGCGCCGCCGAAGCGCGCTGGGAGGCGGCGATCTATGGCGGGGTCGCGCGGCGCAGTTTCCTCAAAGGTTATCTTTCCGCCAAATCGTGCCCCACCGCCGAAGAGGTGTCGGTCCGCTCGGCGCGCGACGTGCTGGGTCTCGAGCCCATCGGCGGCGATAGCGATGGCGAGCGCGCTTCCCGCGAGGACCGCTGAGCGCGGGCGGGCGTTCGCGCCGCGTTGCTGACGGACCTGGATCCCGCGACCCGCATCGCGATTGCGTGGCAGGCAAACAACAAGGTGGATTTTGCAGCCCCCGCCTCTTGAGGCTTGGCGACGAATCGTTACCTTGGTTCCCGCGATGAAAGAACTCTTCCAACACGCCGCCATCACCGAAGGCATCACCGTGCGGGTCGCGGTGAACTTCCTTCCCGAACAATCGCACCCCGAAGCGGGCAAGTGGTTCTGGGTCTACCACATCCGTATCGAAAACGGGTCGCATGAGGAGATCCAGCTGCTGACCCGGCACTGGCGGATCACGGATGCGCGCGGCATGGTCAATCATGTCGATGGCGACGGTGTCGTCGGCGAACAGCCGCGGCTGGCGCCGGGCGAAAGCCACGATTACGTATCGGGCTGCCCGCTCACGACCACGCATGGCTCGATGGAAGGCTTCTACACCTTCGCGCGCGCCGACGGGTCGCCGCTCGAAGTGCGCATACCCTTCTTTCCGCTCGCCGCCCCGGAAACCGCCGAGGGCCGCTAGAGCGCCTCGGCACATGACGCTACGGGCGCGCCCAGCGATGCTTGCGATAGGCGGGCGGCGCGGTTAGGCGCCTTCGTCAGTGAAACGCACCCATCTCCCCCTGAACGCGCTGCGCGTTTACGACGCGGCGGCGCGGCATCTCTCCTTCACCCGCGCGGCGGACGAGCTTGCCGTCACCCCGGCGGCGGTGGGCCAGCAGATTCGCGCGCTCGAAGATCACCTAGGCGTCGTCCTCTTCCGCCGCACGTCCAAGGGGCTCGAACTGACACCCGAAGGCAGCGCGGGTCTCGACGCCTTGCGCGAAGGGTTCCTGCGCTTTGAGGAAAGCGTGGCGGCGATGCAGGCGGGGCAGGCGAGCGACCGCTACACCATCGCCGCGCCGCGCGAATTCTATGCCGAATGGCTGTCCCCACGCCTTGCGACCTTCCAGAAGGGCACGCCCGGCGTGGTCTATTCGATCATCGCCGACGAGGCCGCCGAATTCACCGAGGCCAATCTCGACCTCGCCATCCGCCTCGTCGATGGGCCGGGCGACCTGGAAGGCGTGCAGCTTGCCGAGGCGCGCCGCGTCACTGTCGAAGCGCCCGATGCGCGCGATGCCTGGATCGACTGGCCCGGCGCGCAGCTACCCGAAGACGTGCGCCCCTGCATCAAGGCCGGGAGCGCCGGACAGGCGCTGTCGAGCGCGATCGCCGGCATGGGCCGCACTGTCCTGCCGCTACCGCTGGTCGAAGGGGCAATCGCGCGCGACCAGCTTACCACCCTCGACGAACCGGTGGAGAGCCGCCGCGCCTATTGGCTGGTCGCCCCGGTCCCGCAATGGCGCAGCAAGAAGGTGAAGGCGCTGGTGGAGTTTTTGACCGATGCATAGCCAAGCCGCTCGCTCGGAAATTCCCGATGCATGAGGTCGAAACGCTCCGCACGGAGCGCTTCACCCTGCGTCCGCTGGAGCGCCCGGACGCCGCGGCGCTTTTCCCCACCCTCTCCGCTCCCGAACAATGCCGCTACCTCACCCGCCCCGCTTTCGAGAGCGAGGAGGAGCTGTGGGATTGGCTCGCCGATCCGGACTGGAACGGGCGGACCTGGATCGCGGAAGATCGCGAAGGCGATGTCGCGGCGCGCTTCGTCGCTGTCCCGGGGCATGAGGCGGGGGTCGAGGAAGTCGGCTACATCACCTGCATGCACCGCCAACGCCAAGGCGTTGCGAATGAGGGCATGTGCGCGCTGATCGACCACCTGTTCGCGGCGCCGATCGATAAGGGCGGCGCACGCAAACTGACCGCCGAAGTAGACCCCCGCAACGCCGGTTCCGTGCGGCTGCTTGAAAAGCTAGGCTTCACCCGCGAGGCTCATTTGCGCGAACATGAGACGACGCATATCGGCGTGTGCGACGTCTTGGTTTACGGGCTGTTGAAGGAAGAGTGGACCAGCGAAGGCGGCTAGAGCTTCGGCCAAGCGCCAAGCTGCGCGGTCGCTTGTCCTACGATGTAGCTGCGCGCTTCGGGATGTCTTAAAAGGGGTGGGGAGCGGAAGGTCTGTTATTGCGCGATTTCGTTCAAAGGCAGACGGCAGGCAATGAAGGCGCGACCAAAGTCAGCAATCCGCCTATTGACAAGAGGTGGGTCGTTTAAGATCGAACCCTCAGAAACGTTCAAGCCCAGCTGAGCGGCGTCATCATCTGAAAAATAGACGAAGTTACGCGGCAAAGTGCTTGGCCCGCCACAAAGCTCGGCAGGAAGTGCGGAAGCATCGTTCGCGTCGACGGCGTGGATTACAGCCGGGTCGACGCCCGCGCGCCGCAACAAAGCGTCTTGTCTCATCCTGCTTTCGTCGAACGACGCAAGAAGTCGTGCTCGGTCTACGCCGATTTCTGAAATTCTGTCTCCGGATTGGGCATAATGCCTTTCGAGGCTTTCTTCGATACGCGAGCGGGACTGATCCGAAAAACCGCCATGAAAAAGAACCAGTGTATTCGGCGTTATCCGACGATCCACGACCCCCGCGAATATGTAGTTTGCACAGGAGGAAGCGCACAATTCGTGAGCGAATACAGTCGCGTCTTGCGCTTGTAGATTTTCTGCTATCGCCAGCGCAACTTCTGCGTCACCGCCATGCGATCGGATGACCAGATTCTTTCTGCTCTCGGCCGCGTCTTCAGCCCATTCCCCGAGAGCACGGGTCCCGCCACCGACGTCATCACGCTCGATTGTCCCATCGAAACAACCCAAGAGGCGGTCGGGTGAAAAAAATTCGCCCGACTCCGTAGCTTTAGTAGCCTCGCGACTTTCGAACCATTGGAGGCAAGCCGTTTGCGAAGCGACCTCGCTTTCTCCCCTCTCGGCATGAAGTGATGCGCAACTGGCGAGGAGGGGAATGGCGCAAAGCCAGAGAAGCGATAGCCGTCTTCCAACCGATACCATTTTCTTCTCCAACCCTCCCCTCCAGATATTAGAACACCGCTGTCCAAGCAAGCGTCCAAGATCTGACCTAATTCCATGCTACACCAGAGATTACATCAGGTTTTCGGCATCTGGCCGTGGCACCTCTCTGTCCGCAATTGGGGTCGGAAGCGGACGCACAGATTGAGTAACGGCGTCCTCTCCCGCGCTACTCCTCGCACGCATACCCAAATCGGGCCTCACCCTCGCTGCAGATTGGTAATCAGCCGCTCCACCCCCGCGTCGCCCCACACGAACACGCCGACATTGCGGCGCAGCGCGTGTTCCTCGGTGCGGGCGATCTGCGGGTCGTCCAGCGCGCGCTGTAGGAGCTGGATCGTCCGCTCCTCCAGTCCCTGCTCCCCCACCAGGCGCGGACGTTTGGAAAGAATGCGCGCCGCATGCAGATCGTCGGTACTGAGCGCGGCGATCAGCAGATAGAGATGCAGTAGGGCATCGGGCGCAGGGTTGCGCTCGATCATGCTGCGCAATTGCTTGGGGGTCAGGGCGCTGTCCGTCCCGTAGACGTCGCAGGAACTCGCCTCCGCCTCGAGCGCGGCCACCATGGCGGGGTAGGACGAGCTTGCTTCGAAGGCGCGGTTGACATGCGCAATCGCGCCTTCGCAATTGTCGTTTGCCAGCTCGACCTTGGCCGCGGTGAAATTGGCAAACGCGTTGAACCGATCATGCGCGAGCGCCCGCGTGACGTCGTCCCACCCCTGGCCCGCACGTTCGATCGGTTTGCTGGCGAGATGGCGCTGCTGAAAGTAGCTGAAAGCCCGCCGGGCGAAGAAGAACGGCGCATATTCGCTATCGGCAAATTCGGCGATGCATTGGTCCACGAGCCCCGCCGTGCGTGCACCATTGGCGCGCTGGTTTTCGATCGCGATGAAACATTCGTAGCCGCTGCGCGGATTCCCAATCATCCCGCGAAACTGATCGCTGGCAATCGCGCCGGTCGGGGACATGATGAAAACAAGAGCTGCCTCGATATCCTGCGCGAACGCCTCCGGATCGCTCGGATCGAAGCGGATATCGTCGTAATACAGAACGTTGCCGTCGTCCTTGGCAAGGCTGACAAAGGCGCGCAGCTCTTCGCCCTCGCGCTGGGCGAAGTCGAGATCGAGGCGATAGTCCGGCGCGGCACCATTGCTGTCTACATGCAATCGTGAAATGAACGAGGCGGCAAGCTGGATTTCCGCGCTGCGCAGCGAAAGTTCGACCTCGTCCATGGCTGCGGCCGTATCGCCGGCGATCGCGGAGGTGTCCGCGCGAAGGGCGACCGTCGGCTTCGTCGAAGCGGTGGAAATCGCGGCGTCACCGGAGAACCAGCCGAGCCGGTCGGCTGCGATGAAGGATGCGAGGCCAAGGGCCACGACGCCGAGCAGAGCGGTGAGCGCCATGCGCGACTTGGCCTTCTCGCGCCACTGCCGTCCGCGCGGCGTCAGGGGCGGATCGATCTGCGCTTCGCCTGTGTTCGAAGCCACAACGGCAGAGGATGGACCCGGCCCGTCCTGCGCATCGCTGCCACTTGCGGGAACCGCCTGCGCTTGAGGCGCGACGCTCGAAACCGCCGCGATCTCGCTTTCGGGCTCCTTTATCCGGGCCAGATCAAGGCGGTACTCCCCCGGCTCGAGCACGATCCGCACGCCGTCGCGCGGTTTGTTGCGGGCGTAGTAATTGTCAAGATTGGTGCGCAGGCGCGAGATCTGCACGCGGGGATAGCTGTCATTCGCGAGATCGAAATCGGGATCCTTGCCCAGCGCATCGACCGCGATCTCGTACTGCCCGGGCGGTTTGCCGCCGCGAATGGTGGCGTCCACCAAATAGCGCAGCAGGCGCGATTGCACGGGCGCGCGCTTGAAGATCAGGTCTTCGAGCACGTCCTCGGCTTCCAGCCTGAGCTGGTTCGAAAAGATAAAACGCGGACCCTGCGTTTCGCTCATAGCGAATACCAATGTAGTTACAACCGGTTAACAGCGCTTTTACTTTTTCTATTCGCGCCAGGTAACACGGAAGAATCTGCGACATTCCTCAACATGTAACGTTACATATACGGTACGAAACTCAGCTTTATGAGCGGTTAAAATTATTGTCCGCAGGTATGAAGCGATCATGCCTCGCACTTCTTTCGACACTCCTGCTCGCCGCAATACCCGAATTTGCCGCGGCGGCGCAGGAGAGATCGGCGAAACCTACCCACTCACCGGTGGCAGTTCAGGCATCCGCTTCGGTCCGGGTTCTTTCGGGCGCGAAGATGCAGTGGTCCGCATCCGCGCCCGAAGGAACCCAAGATTCCGGGGAGGGGAGGGGGGCCTCGACCTCCGAAGTCACCATCAGGCTGCACCGCGCAAGCGGGCAAGAGGAGAAGGGTCGCATCCACTATGTCGATTTTCACTGACAATACCGCAATATCGCAAGGCGATTGGTCGCCCGGCGCCGAAACCAACGCGCCGGCGGGCGAGTTCGACGAAGCTCCCGATCGCCGCGAGACGAACCGCTTCAAGACCGCATTCCGCCCCGGCTGCATCATTATCGGCGAACGCGTCGTCCTGGGCATGATCCGCAACATGAGCCGCCACGGCGTCATGATCGAGGTCGAGGAACCTTTGCGCGAAGGCCAGCGCCTGTCCTATTTCTGGGACGAGCACCGCCTCGTCTCGGCCCGGGTCATCTGGTCCGACGGCAACCGCCATGGGCTGGAGAACGACGTCGAGGCGCCGATCTACGACACGCGCCACACCTATCGCTCGGTCCGCGTTCCCTGCACGCTCGAGGCCGAGATCTGGGCCAATGGCGAGCGTCAGCGGCGCGAAGTCGCCAATCTGTCGCTGGGAGGAATGCGCGTGCGCCGGCTCGAGGCGCGTCCCGGCAACCCGCTCACCATCGCGATGGCGGGGGTCGAGCTCTACAATGCCGACGTGCGCTGGAACGACGGCGGCGAGGCCGGCATCCGGTTCGCAGAGCGCCTCACCCGCAGCCAGCTATCCGCGATCCTCACGCATGAAAGCGTGCGCTTCGGGAAGCTCATCTTCGACTAGGGGGGACTTGGAAGGAGGAGTCTGGGGAGGGGGAGCCTCGGCAGGGGGAGCGTCCGGGGCGTCTCCACGCGCCCCCGCTTCCCCGTCGCTCGCCGGCTTCGGAATACGATCCGCCCAGGCGCGCTCCTGCTCCCAATCCCGGCGCCAGCGTTCCTTGATCGCCATGAAGAACTGATAGTTGGCCTCCTGGTTTTCCGGCGAGTTGCGCTCCAGGCGCTGCTCTTCGTCCCATTCGGCGCGCAACCGCTCTCGCAGCGCCTCGTAATCGGGATGTCCGGGCACCAGCTCGCTGCGGCCATAGCGCGCGGGCAACCGGTTCTTGAGGAAGAACATCACCAGCGCCTCATTATGCCGCACCTCGGTCCCCAGCACCTTTCCGGCCGAGACCACCATGCGCTCCTCCCCTTGAATCGCGCGGGCCAGCGCCCCGCTTTCGAGCCGCGACACCCCGCGATCGATCGCCGCCTCCCACGCCGCGCGAAACCCCTCCGCCCCGGGCCGCTGCCGCAGCTTGTAGATCGCCTCCATGCTCTTCCCGACCGGCCTCAAGTAGCGAAGCGGTAGGCTGCAAAAAACGCCGCGCGGCCTCGGAGACGATCCCGGTAGCGGCGAGATGCGCGATGAACTTGCGTTGGAGATCGGCGGTAATCGAGTTGCGCCGCGGACGCACATGCGGAACCGGCTCGAACGCAAGCAGCGGATCGTCCGCCGCCGGCGGCTCCCCGGCAAAGGCCACCGCGCTGGTTGCCTGCCGCGGGATCTGGCGCTTGTTGTTGAGCTCGCTCATGCCGCCACCTTGACCGACATTGCGAGGCGACCGAGGCGCCGCGGGGATCCAGCAGCAGGCGGGTGAGCGGGTGGGAGGGGGCCGGACAGCGGGGATGCGGGGTCGGTGGGTTGCGTGAGCATGGGGCGGTCCTTTGCGTATGCGCCTCGGGGGGAAGTGCAAGGACCGGGGGATTAAGCAGGTTTTTGCGGTGTAGGAAAATAAGATCACGACGTCTTCCAATTTGACATCCTGTCATTACCCATTGGTCCTATTGAGAACCTTCGGAAGACATGACCTTGAGAAACGGCTTCAGCCAACCAGTCGATTTGTCCGTTAAAACTAAAGAGGGACAAATTCGGAAATTCTCTGCGATCTTGCAGCAAGATCCGAATTATCTGGAATTCAATACAATCGAACTTCTCGGGAATTCTCGCGACAGCCGAGAGATGAGAGAGCTACTAGGTTCGGGCACCGTGGAATGGTGGATTGGTCACAGTGACCCACGAGATAAAAACGTTCGCTTTGGCGAAGGTTTTGTTCGCTCTGCGCATAATTGGATACATCTTGGGTCTGACGCGCAGGCGATTCGACCTCTCGGCATCATCGAGATTTTGTTCTCAACCGCGGAACACCAGTCCAAAGAGCAAAGCAGCCGAATCTCATCGGAAGTTTGGCTAACTCAAAGGCCAGCTGGTTGGTACGTCGAGCCGGATGATCTTGTACAGTTCAAAGCTCTCGATACGATTGGCGCTTGGTTTGACGTACCTGATAAAAAACTAAAGTTCAGGCTCAAAACGATCTCGCAAAAACGTATTGATGAACGGATTTCGGACGAAGTTCACCTCCTTGAAATTCCTGCAGTTGAATTCGAAGACACATCGGGCATTGCAGAGGTTTTTGAAGACCAAATCTCGTACTGCCGTAATGTCTCTCGCTTACTTCTCTCTTTCTATTATCGTCGACCACTCTTGGTTTTGATGGAGAGTTCGCGGAACGAGAAGGCGGTCAAGACGAAATGGCAATCTCTAAAAATCGAGCCGCGAGAAAATTCGAGGTCTTTTCCGCGCTCGTTGATTGGAGATAAAGAAGGCTTCATCAGGACAGGGCTACAGAGCCTTGAGGGCTTCGGAAAGAGCCTGCGAGTTTTGTTCGCTGCTGTTTATGGATATTATTCTTCCTATCATGCAAATACGATAGAAACGAAGCACGCGATTTGTGTTCGAGGAATCGAAGCCCTAGTGTCAGCGCACGAGAAACAAAAAGGGTTAGATAGGCAGGTTCTTCCGAATAATTCCTGGAAGAAAGTCGTCAAGAAACTCAAAGAGCAAATCGATCAATTTGACTTCCGAGACGATGAGCTCATGAAGATCAAACGACATATATCATTCGTGCCGACAATGTCTCTCGAGGAGAGAATCCGAAGAATGGTAGATTCGCAGGGCTCGTATTGGATGGCCCACCATAGGAATCTTCTAGATTTTCTGCCTGAGATCATACTCATGCGAAACAAGATTGTTCATGGGGAGCGAAACTTAGACGCGCATAACATCGATCGTGCGACCCAGAAGGCGCGCCTTATATTTGAAATGCTATTTCTAGCTGCTGCAGGAACCAAATCCGTCAGTTCAATCGAGTTGATGCGGCAAAGGTCATATCAATAGCCTCTTCGCCCACAATCCCGAACCTTGACCCCTCCCCCCGATCCCTTTATGAGCGCGGCCATTCGAGGGATGTCGTGAGCAACACACACACGCCCTCAAACAATAGAGCTGAACATTGGCGGTTCGTCCCGCGAGGCTTTGCTCGGATGTGAGTGAGGCCTTTTCTATTGGGCTCCAGGCCATGACCAGATCCCGGATCCCCCGCTTTCGCGGGGGCAGGCAAGTCCGGGATGACGGTGGTGGAGGGGAGTTTGGGGCGATCGTCAAAGTAACCCGGTGGCCGATGGGGCCGCGTTTGGGTGGAGTGTTTCTGGCTCGCTTGATGCGAACCCCGGCACAAGGCCGGGGTCTCGTGCCGCTGGCGCCGCGCCGGTGGAGGGAGGTCCCAGCCTTCGCGGGGACTCGCAATGAGCGACTGACGCACCACACCCGAACGTCCCGAATGTCACTTTCATGGTGAAGGGCCAATTCGCCTCACCCGTTCGCCGAACGGAAGTGGGGAGGAAGCCTCGCACCACCCAACGGTGAAGAGAAAGAAGTCTATGCCGACGATCAACCAGCTGGTCCGCAAGGGCCGCACTCCGCAGAAGGCCAAGTCCAAGGTCCCTGCGATGGAGCAGAACCCGCAGAAGCGCG
>NZ_JAZBON010000014.1:0-2165 GCF_036351135.1 Erythrobacter sp. | reverse complement strand
CTTGTCCATCGGCACGAACCATTGCGGCGTGCAGCGATAGATCACCTTCGCCTTGGAGCGCCAGGAATGGGGGTAGGAGTGGTGGTAGTCCGCCGAGGCCGAAAGCAGCGCACCCGCCTGCCTGAGGTCCGAGCAGATCGGCCCGTCGGGCGCGTTGAAATTGGCGTTGATGACCGCGCGGCGGCGTTCCTTGCCCTCCGCATCGAGATTGCCCGCGCCGAGCCATGGCCAGTCGTCGCGGTAGCGCCCGTCATCCATCACCGCGAAGACGGGGTGGATGCCTGCCGATTTGCACAGGTCGAAGTCGTCCTCGCCATGATCGGGCGCCATGTGGACGAGGCCGGTGCCAGAGTCGGTGGTGACGAAGTCGCCGGGGAGCAGCGGGCGGAGCCGAGAGAAAAATTCAACATTGGCAAGCTGCGATTCTGACCAGCGCGAAGCTGCACCAGGCCAGTTCTCACAATCGCTTCCCGCGCTTGTATTCTTGACCCAAGCATCAAGGCGACGCGCCATCGGGTGCGCAACTAATGTGCCCGCGAGGTCAGACCCCTTGCCTTGCCACAGGAGCTTGTAAGCGCCGCGAGGAGCCAAAACGTCGTATGACTTTTCCGCCCGCTCAAAAAAAGCTGAAATCAGCTCGCGAGCAAGAAGAATGCGATATGTCTTCGTCCGACTGTAGTACGTACGATCTTCGATCCCCGGCTCATCGTCCTGCCGATTATGCGCTGGTCGTTCATATTCGACCAGAACATACTCAACCTCCGGCCCGTAAGCCAAAGCCTGGTTCACCGGGATCGTCCACGGCGTCGTCGTCCAGATCACCGCGTGGGCGCCGACCAGTTCGGGGATCGGCGATTCGACAATCTCGAACGCCACGTCGATCTGGGTCGAGGTGATGTCCTCGTATTCGACCTCCGCCTCGGCCAGCGCGGTCTTTTCGACCGGCGACCACATCACCGGCTTCGCGCCGCGGTAGAGGTTTCCGGCCTCCGCGAATTTCATCAGCTCGGCGACGATGGTGCCTTCGGCCTCGAAATCCATCGTGAGGTAGGGATTGTCCCAATCGCCCAAAAGGCCGAGCCGCTTCAATTGCCCGCGCTGCACGTCGACCCAGGCTTGCGCATAGGCGCGGCATTCGGCGCGGAATTCGCTGCGCGGAACATCGTCCTTGTTGAGCTTCTTCTTGCGGTACTGTTCCTCGACCTTCCATTCGATCGGCAGGCCGTGGCAGTCCCAGCCGGGGACGTATGGCGCGTCCTTGCCCATCAGGCTCTGCGAACGCACCACCATGTCCTTCAGGATGTGGTTCAGCGCGTGGCCGATATGCATCTCGCCATTGGCGTAGGGCGGGCCGTCGTGCAGGATGAACTTCTCGCGGCCAGCCCTCGCCTCGCGCAGTTTCGCGTAGAGGTCGATCTCCGCCCAGCGCGCCTGGATGCCCGGCTCCTTCTGGGGAAGGCCGGCTTTCATGGGGAAATCGGTCTTCGGCAGGAAGACCGTGTCTTTCAGGTCGCGCTTTTGGTCAGACATAAGGCCGCCCCGTTAGTGCATCGCGCGCCCGCGGGGAACCCTCATTGAGAGGCGCGGCGGCGTTCGAGCGCGGCTTGCGATGCGTCGATCTCTTCCTGCGTGCGATCGTCGAAGCGGGTGATGAGCGCCGGCAGCGTCGTGAAGGCGTCGCCCGACCAGATATAGCCGTTGAAGCTCGCGGGGATCTGGGTGAGCTGTTCGGGCAGGGTCACGCCCGCGATCGGGCCCGCCGCGCTCGCCTGCGGCCCCTCGATCACGATCCGCCCGCCGTGCGCACCCATCCGCGCGATCAGCCGGTTGGGCCAGCCCCACAGCAGCGCCTGTTCGCCGAGCGCAATCAGCATGGTGCGGCCCTTGCAGCTCTCCGGGAGGAAGCCCGACCACCCTTGCGCGATGTAACCGGCGGTGCATTGCCGCGCCGCGTCGGGGTTGAACGCCCACACACCCGGATAAAGGTCGCGGATCGCGGCGATGGCTTCGGCCGGGCCGTAGAAGGCATCCTCCGCCTCGACCGGGTTGCGCCCGGCCTTGCGGTAGGCGGCGGCGATCCCTTCGACCAGCGCGGGATTGTCGCTCGCAAGGTGGACCATCAGCCGTCCGCGCCGGGGCATGGTGCGCGCAATGTCGGTGAGCGT
>NZ_JAZBON010000013.1:0-172547 GCF_036351135.1 Erythrobacter sp. | reverse complement strand
GCCGCCTTCGCTTTTTTGATCTGAATCTCACTCAAGGCCATTGGGGGTATCGCTCCTTTTCGCTACCCCCGGAAAATACCCCCAAAATACCCCCACACCAAATCCGGCTTCAAGCGAATGCATGCGCACGCAAGCGGACGCGAATCACTCACATCATTCTGTTTTAATTGAGTTTTACGGATGCATGCGGAAGCAAGCGAACCCATGCGGATTCGAGATTGGTAGCGGAGGAGGGACTTGAACCCCCGACACGCGGATTATGATTCCGCTGCTCTAACCACCTGAGCTACTCCGCCTCACCAAGATCGCCGGCATTTGCCTGCGGGGCTTCCCGAACCGGTTGCAGAACGGGCGTTGCGCGGCGCTGGACGCCTTCGGCGAGCGGGCCGTTTACGGCTCGGTCTAGGCGTGGTCAACCTGAAGTTTGCGCACCCTGCGTCGTGCGGTTCATGCGCACCACTTTGACCGCCAGACTGCGGTTGAACGCGCCGTCGACCGCGCGTCCGATCTCGGGCAGGCTGCGGGTGAGTTGCGCCAGCGCATCGCGATCGAGGCGGGCCATGCGCATCGGGTGGGCGACCTTGACTGTCGCGCTCGCTCCTTCGCCAGAAATATGGCTCATTTCTCCGACGAATTCGCCTGCTCCCACCTCGCTGACGATCTGACCGTCGCGCTCGATCGCGGCGCGTCCGCTGGCGATGTAGATCAGCGGCGGGTCGATCTGGTCCTGCTCGATCAGCATCTCACCCACTTCCATGTCGCGCCATTCCATGAGGTCGCGCAGCCGGTTCTGCTGCGAAGGGTCCTCGATCTTCATCACGTGGTCGAAAAGTTCGCGCTCTTCCGATGTCATCGAGCCCGACCGCGCGCGGCTCCACAATTGATAGAGCCGGGCGGTATTGACGGCGAGAAAGGCGAGCGCGAGGACAACGCCCGTGCCGACCTCCTCGGCGAAGGCGAAATGGAGAACGCCGAAAATTCCCGCAATCAGCAAGAGGAGGCGCATGAGGCGCACCTGATGCGGGATCATCGCCGCTATCAGTGCGACCCCAGCCACCCAGCCATAGGCCGTCCCCAGATCGTCCATGATCTTCCCCCTCGTGGCGCGCGGAAAGTCGCGTGGGCGCGCGCGTTTCGATCGCCTATACTACAATCTCTCGTTTCCGCGAAAGGCAACCGTCTTGAGATGCTCCCACGGGCCACCCTGATAGATGTGCAGTTCGAGCGAGGGAAAGGCGAAGGGTTCGCGCGTCGTCCACGGTTCGAGCTTGGCAGCCAGATCGTGTTGCAACGCGCGCGCCGCTTCCTTCGTCACCTTGTTCTGCACGGTAATGTGAAGCCGAGGTTCGTGCAGATCCTGATCGCTCAGCGTGCCATGAAACCGCTCGGCGATTACCCTGCGGACGGCCAGCAATTGCGGCGAGGAAAGGCGGATCGCTGTTCCCTTGCCGAAATCGAGGAGTCCGGTGACGCGGCCCTCGGGCGCCGCGTATTCGCGCGCGACCTGGGGGATAAAGGTCGCGAGCTCCTCGCGCAGGGAGGGCGCGAAGGCGTGGAACAGGGTGACGTGCGCATGGAGGTGATTGCGCTCGGGCGGAAAGTGGGCGCGACGCAGGCCCTCTGCAAAGCCGCGCAGGGGTTCGGGAATGGTGGCGGTCAGGATGAAGGGTTGGTTAATCGAGCGGGCTCCCGCAGGCGTAGTGGCATCAATCCAACTCGCCGCGCCGCCGGCGGATCTCGAACCAGCGCCCGACGGCCTCATTGTGCTCGGCGAGCGTCGCGTTGAATTCGTGCCCTCCCGTGCCGTCGGCGACCATATACAGAAAATCGTGGTCTTCCGGGTTCATCACCGCGGCGATGCTTTCACTGCCCGGATTGGTGATCGGACCTTCGGGCAAGCCGATCCTCGTATAGGTGTTGTAGCCGTTGACCGCGGCAATCTCGGACTGGCGTATGCGACGGCCCAGCGGTTTGCCCTGCGTGATCGGATAGATGATCGTCGGATCGGCCTGCAGCATCATGCCGACATCCAATCGGTTGGAATAAAGCCCGGCGACCATACCGCGTTCTTCGGGGATGCCGCTTTCCTTCTCGACGATGGAGGCGAGGATCAGCGCCTCGCGCATCGTGTCGACCGCGATATTGTCGCCGCGCTCGGCCCAGGCTTGCGCGAGATAAAGGTCCATCGCGCTCTGCATCCGCTCGATCAGTTCGGCGCGTGTGGAACCGCGTTCGAAGGAATAGGTGTCGGGCAGGATTGAGCCCTCCGCGGGCACCTCGATCTCGCCGGTCAGCAATTCCTCGGCCATCACGCGCTCCCACACCAGGATCGAGGGCATGCCTTCGGGGATGGTGACGAAGCGGCGGATAACATCGCCCGACTGGAAAAGTTCGAGGATGTCGCGCTGGCCCATGGCGGGCGTCAGCTCGAACTCGCCCGCCTGGATGGGATCGGACGAACCGAACAGCCGGGCGCTCATCAGGAAACCGTCGGCGGAGGTGATGAGCCCCTGCTGCTCGAGATCCTGCGCGACCGCGGAGAGCGACGAGCCTGCGGGCACCATGAAGGGCGTCTCCTCCTCTATGCTTGCCTCGCCGAGAAAGGTGGGCGCCAGCAGCAGCGCGACGCCTGCGAGCAGGATCAGGCTGACAGCGAACAGGGCCAGGCGGCGCATCGGGTCAGTCGACCTTCTGCATGATCAGCGAGGCATTGGTTCCGCCGAAGCCGAAACTGTTGTTGAGTACGGCGCGGACCTCGCGTTCCTTGGCCTGATGCGGCACGAGGTCGATCCCCTCAGTGCCCTCGTCGGGATTGTCGAGATTGAGCGTCGGCGGCACGATGCCGTCGCGCATAGCGAGGAGGCAGAACACCGCCTCGACCGCACCCGCGCCGCCCAGAAGATGTCCGATCGCGCTTTTGGTCGAGCTCATCGAGGCGCCGCCCAGATCGTCGCCGAGCACACGCTTGACCGCGGCGAGCTCGATCGTGTCGGCCATCGTGCTGGTGCCATGGGCATTGACGTAGTCGATGTCGCCCGGGCCGAGACCCGCTTTCCTTAGCGCCATGCGCATGGCGAGTTCCGCGCCCTTACCTTCGGGATGCGGGGCGGTGACGTGGTAGGCGTCTCCGGACAGGCCATAGCCGGTCACTTCGCCATAGATCGTCGCGCCGCGCGCCTTTGCCCGCTCATATTCCTCGAGCACGACGACGCCTGCGCCTTCGCCCATGACGAAGCCCTCGCGGTCCTTGTCGTAAGGGCGGCTCGCCTGTTTGGGACGATCGTTGTAGCTCGTATTCAGCGCGCGCGCCTGCGCGAAACCAGCAATGCCGAGCGGATTGACGGTACTCTCCGCTCCGCCAGCCAGCATCACGTCGGCATCGTCCATCGCGATCATGCGCGCCGCATCGCCGATCGAATGGGCGCCGGTGGAACAGGCGGTCACCACCGCGTGGTTCGGCCCCATGAAGCCGTATTTAATTTGCACCTGGCCGGTGACGAGATTGATCAGGCGGCCGTGGACGAAGTGCGGGCTGACCCGGCCGGGCCCGCGTTCGTGAAGGTTGACGCTCTCTATCTCGATCCCCGGCAGACCGCCGATGCCGGCACCGATTGAACAGCCGGTCCGCTCCTTCTCGGACTCACTCATGTCCGTGAGGCCCGCATCTTCGAGTGCCTGACCCGAGGCATCGATGCCATAGACGATGAAGGGATCGACCTGCCGCTGAACCTTGTGATCGACGCGCTTGTCCGGATCGAAGCCCCAGGGGTGCTCGTGCCCCTTGACCTCGCAAGCGATCGTTGCCTTCTGCCCCTCGGTGTCGAACCGCGTGATCGGACCCGCGCCGCTTTCTCCGGCAATCAGGTTTTTCCAGCTCGTTTCGACATCGCCCCCAAGCGGGGTGACGAGGCCGAGACCGGTTACCACTACGCGGCGCATTAAACTCTCCAAGTGTAGCTAGGCACGAAATGAAACAGGCCCGGCCCGCCGGGGCCGAGCCTGCAATTCCTCATGGGCCGAAGGGTCGGGCGCCTTACCGGGCATTCGGCCCGCCGGTGCGCTGCGCTTGGCATGCGCAACCCGACCGCACGAGGCCCCGTTCTACTCGGCTGCCACCCACACGGCGGCGGCGGGGGTTCAGCCCTTATGTTCCTCGATATATTTCGTGGCATCGCCAACCGTCGAAATCTTTTCCGCCGCGTCATCCGGAATTTCGACGCCGAATTCCTCCTCGAAAGCCATGACGAGTTCGACGATGTCGAGACTGTCGGCGCCCAGATCGTCGATAAAGCTCGCATCCTGGGTGACCTTGTCTGCTTCGACGCCAAGGTGCTCGACGACGATCTTCTGCACGCGGTCGGCGGTATCGCTCATAAATATCCCTCTTGTGATGGGGTTTGAAACACTTTGCCCGGCCCTAAAGGGCGGTTCGACCGAGTGCAAGTCAAGATGCGCGGAGCGGCAAAGGCGCCTTGCCAACTACCGTCCGGCTACCACTGAACCCTTCAATCGAGCGCGTTCGATGTGCACCGCGTCAAATGGATAAATCGCGTGGCAGAGCCGTCTCGCTGGGCGCGAGGAAGAGCCAGTTTGGTGTCGGTCCTCGGCGAATTCGGCGCGTAAACGGTTGAACTAACAAGTTATCGCAGCTCCGCAACGATTCGCCGAGCGGTCGGAACGATTACCGCCCTACAGCCGTTAAGTCATTGAAAGCGCGGCACATTCGGCTCTGCTGCTCCGACAAACCCCAAACTTACGAAGGAGACCCATGACTAACAATATCAGTACCGTGAAAGACCTTACCCAGACTACCTACGATTCGGTCGAAGGCTATCGCAAGGCCATCGAAAAGGCCGAGAGCCCGGCGCTGAAGAATGCGCTCAACGAACGTCTGCAATCGCGTCAAGAAACGCTGACGAAGCTTAACTCGCTTCTCATGTCGAATGGCGAAGAACGCATCGACAGTTCGAGCGTTACCGCTTCGACCCACCAGACCTTTATGAACATCGCCGATGCGTTTGAGAACGGCAACGAAGCAGCCGTCGAGCGTGTGGAAGAAGGCGAAGATTATATTGCTGGGAAATTCCGCGACGCGCTGGAAGACAACGATATTGACCCAGCATTCCGTTCGGTAATTCAGCAGGCGTATCAAGAAATTTCGGCTGGCGAACGCTTCAGCGACATGCTTGAGAAGCAATACGCATAACCCAACCTTCAAAGGCCTGACGGCCTCGCAAGTGGGGACTTGCGAAAGAGCGTTGAGCGCGTTCCGACGCTGAGACGCAATTCAGCATAGCGAGCTCGCGCTCCGCTCAGTCATTTAAGAACATAAAAATTCCCCGAACCTTTCAAGCGCGCTGCCGAGATCGGTAGCGCGCTTTTTTATGCGCGCCGTCCGCATTAGTTGTCCGCGACGACGTCGGGTGTGTTCGGGGCCTTTTTGGCCGGTTCCATCAATCGCAGTTGCAATTCGCGCAGCTGCGCTGCTTCGGCGCGCGAGGGTGCGCCCATCATCAGGTCTTCGCCCTTCTGGTTCATCGGGAACGCGATCACCTCGCGAATGGCCTCTTCGCCCGCGAGCAGCATCACGATCCGATCGATGCCGGGCGCCGAGCCACCATGTGGCGGCGCGCCGAGCTTGAATGCCTCGATCATCCCGCCGAACTCGCGGTCGACCGCCGCCTTGTCGTAACCGGCGATCTCGAACGCCTTGTACATAATGTCGGGGCGATGGTTTCGGATCGCCCCCGAAGACAGCTCGTATCCGTTGCACACGATGTCGTATTGCCACGCCTTGATCGCCAGCGGGTCTTCGTTCTCCAGTGCTTCCATCTCGCCCTGCGGCATCGAGAAAGGATTGTGGCTAAAGTCGATCTTCTTTGCTTCCTCGTCATATTCGAACATCGGGAAGTCGACGATCCAGCAGAACTTGAAGCAGTCCTGCTCGATGAGGCCCAGCTGCTCGCCGACTTGCGTGCGCGCGGCGCCTGCCAGTTTTGCGGCCTCTTTCTCCTTGCCCGCGGCAAAGAACAGGCCGTCATCGGGCCCCAGGCCGAGCTCGTCGTATACCTGCGCCATGCGATCGGGGCCGTGATTTTTGGCGATCGGCCCGCCAAATTCGCCGCCCTTGCGAGTGACGTAGCCGAGCCCGGCGAACCCTTCGGAACGCGCCCAATTGTTCATGTCGTCGAAGAATTTGCGGCTCTTGTCGGCCGTGCTGGGCGCAGGCACCACGCGCACCACCCCGCCGCCGCCGACGATCTTTTCGAACAGGCTGAAACCCGACGTCTCGAAATGCGAGGTCACGTCGCTGATTTCGAGCGGGTTCCTGAGATCCGGTTTGTCGGAGCCGTATTTCATTATGGCCTCTGCATAGGGAATGCGCGGAAATTCGCCCGCGGGCGTCACGCTCTTGCCGTCGGCAAACTCCTCGAACGTCCCGGCTAATACTGGCTCCAGCGCCTGGAACACGTCTTCTTGCGTCACGAAGCTCATTTCCAGGTCGAGCTGGTAGAATTCGAGGCTGCGATCGGCGCGCAGGTCTTCGTCGCGAAAGCAGGGCGCGATCTGGAAATACTTGTCGAAGCCGGACACCATCAGCATCTGCTTGAACATCTGCGGCGCCTGCGGAAGCGCGTAGAAATTGCCCGGATGCATGCGGCTCGGCACCAGAAAGTCTCGCGCGCCTTCGGGGCTGGACGCGGTCAGGATCGGGGTCTGAAACTCGGTGAAGCCCTGATCGATCATCCGCTTGCGCAGCGAGGTGATGACCTGGCTGCGCAGCATGATGTTGCGGTGCATGGTCTCGCGCCGCAGATCGAGGAAGCGATATTTCAGGCGGATGTGCTCGGGATAGTCGAGTTCGTCGGCAACCGGCAGGGGCAGCTCCTCGGCCGCGCTCTGGACCGTGATCGCACGCGCAAACACCTCGATCTCGCCCGTTGCGAGTTTGGGATTGACGGTGTCGCTGCTGCGGGCCTTGACCTCGCCGTCGATCGTCACGACCGATTCCGCGCGCAGGCGATCGAGCACGGCCAGCGCCGGGGAATCCTCGTCGGCGACGATCTGAGTGATGCCGTAATGATCGCGCAAATCGATGAACAGAACGCCGCCGAAATCGCGCTTGCGATGGATCCAGCCTGACAGGCGGACGGTTTCGCCGACATTTTGCGCCGAAAGCTGTGCGCAACTATGGGTCCGGTAGGCGTGCATCTAAATTCTTGTCCTGTTTGGGTGTATAGCGCTAAGGGCGCGTGCAGCGTGACGGCGCAGGGCATTTTGCCCGCCGATCCATGCGCGCGCTAACAGGGCATGGCCTGCCTTTTGTCAAGTCATCCGCTCATCCATCCAGCAGGGCCCTGACACGGCCCGAGAGCGGCACTCCGCTCCTTGTCATGTGAAGACGACGATGAAGATACACGACCTCATCACCACCACCGACGCGCTCGCCGATCTGTGCGGGCGGCTTGCCCAATCCGAATTCGTCGCCGTCGACACCGAGTTCATGCGCGAGAACACCTATTGGCCCGAACTGTGCCTGGTCCAGATCGCCAATACCGAGGAAGCGGCCGCAATCGATCCGCTGGCGGACGGGATCGATCTGACGCCGCTCCTGGACCTGCTCACCCGCAACGAAGACGTGCTCAAGGTCTTCCATGCCGGCGGTCAGGATTTGGAAATCATCGTCAATATGACGAAGCGCACACCGCATCCGGTCTTCGACACGCAAATCGCGATGATGGCGATCAGTCAGTCGGAACAGATCGGCTATGCCAATCTCGTCGATCACTGGCTCAACATCCAGATCGACAAGGGCGCGCGTTTCACCGATTGGAGCCGCCGTCCGCTCACCGATCGGCAGATCGAATATGCAATCGGCGATGTGACGCATCTTTCGAAGATTTTCCCGAAGATCCTGAAGCGGCTGATCAAGACCGGTCGCGGCGCGTGGCTCGACGCGGAGATGGAGAAGCTGGCCGATCCGTCCAACTACCTGGTCGATCCGGAAAGTTCGTGGAAGCGCATCCGCCAGCCCGGTCGCAACCCGCAGGTGCTGGGGCGGCTGAAGGCGCTTGCCGCCTGGCGTGAGGGCGAGGCGCAGCGCAAGAACATCCCGCGCGGACGGATCATGCGCGACGAAACGCTCGCCGACATCGCCTCGCATCCGCCGAAGAAACAGGGCGATCTTGCGAAGGTACGAGGCCTTTCCGCCGCCTGGCGCGACAATGAGATCGGCAAACGTCTGATGAAAGTCATCGCCGATGCCGAGCCTTTGCCCAAGTCCGAAATGCCCGCCAAGATGAAACGCGGCGCGCCGCTCGGCAAGGAGGGGGCACTGGTTGCCGACCTTCTGAAACTCCTGCTCAAGATTCGCGCCCGCGAGATCGACGTCGCTGCACGTCTGCTCACTCGGGCGGACGAGATGGAGGCGCTCGCCGCCGGAGTGCGCGATCTGAAGGTGCTTCAGGGCTGGCGCTACGATGTGTTCGGCAAGGACGCGCTCGAATTGGTCGAGGGGCGGCTCGCCTTCGCGGTCAAGGGCGGCAAGCTGGTCATGACCCATATCGACGACATGCAGGCGAGCATGGAAGCGGCGCAGGCAGCGGAGTAATCCGAACGCCGTTAGGCTCCATCCGATGTCGACCTATCTCCCCACCATCAAGCAGCTGCAATATCTCGTAGCGCTGCACGAACACGGCCATTTCGGGCGAGCGGCGGATGCAAGCTTTGTGTCGCAATCGACCCTGTCCGCAGGCATTCGGGAGCTGGAATCTCTGCTCGGCGTAACGCTGGTCGAACGCTCGCGCCGTGTCGTCCGGTTCACGGCTTTGGGCGATCAGGTCGTCGCCAAGGCCAACCGATTGCTGCGCGAGGCGGAGGAACTTTCCGACCTCGTTCAGGCGGCAGGCAAGCCGCTTTCGGGCGAACTGCGGATGAGCGTCATCCCGACGATCGCGCCGTTCCTCTTGCCGAGCCTTCTCCCCCGCCTTCGCGCCGAGCGACCCGAGTTGCAATTGATGCTGCGCGAAGAGACCAGCCACGATGCCATCGAATCACTGCAGCATGGACGGGTCGATTGCGTGCTGCTCGCCCTCCCCTTCGACACCGGCGAAGTTGAGGTCGAACATATCGCGCAAGACCGCCTGTTCGTCGCTTTTCCTGCAGGAAGCCCCCGCAATCCGCCCGACCGGGTTCCGCCCGAAATGATCGATCAGGGGCGGCTGCTGCTGTTGGAGGACGGACATTGCCTGCGCGATCACGCGCTTGCGGCCTGCAACCGCACCGAACTTCGCGCCAACGCCCGCATGATCGGGACCAGCCTGCACACGCTGGTGCAATTGGTCGACAACGATCTCGGGCTCACAATGTTGCCGGAAATGGCGATCGAAGCCGGTATACTGGCCAATACGGATGTCGTTGCACGCCCGGTTGAAAGCGAGACGGCGAGCCGGGAGATCGTCCTCGTATGGCGCAAGAATTCGCCGCGCGAGGCGGATTTCAAGCTGCTAGCCGAGGAATTGCGCGCCGGTTGAGCATAAGAGGGCTGGCAGGCGATCGCCTGGCGCCACCTACTTCTCGGTCAAAGCCTCGTCCGCAGTCTTAAGGATCGGCTTGGAGAGATATTCGAATACGGTTTGCGTGCCGATCTTGATCTCCGCCGTCGCAATCATGCCGGGCTGGATTTCGATCGTCTCGCCGGGACGCGGGCGCATGGTCGACGTGTCGCTGCGCACCTGCACGCGGTAATAGGGGTCGCTCGGCCCCTCCGACGTCTGATCGGTCAGCGTATCCGGGCTCACCAGGATGACCTCCCCGCTCGCGCCGCCATAAATGCTGGCGTCATAAGCGCCGAACTTGACCTCGGCGGGCTGCCCCACCTTGACCTCGGCGATGTCGGACGGCGAGACCCGGGCCTCCACGATCAACTCATTATCGAGTGGCACGATGGTCATCACCTCGTCACCGGGGCCAAGCACGCCGCCTACCGTGGTCAGGCGGACATTCTTCACGATCCCATCCACCGGGGAAAAGATCTCGGCGTTTTCAAGCGCATCCTGCCGCGCGGTCAGTTCCTGTTCGGCGCTGACGAGCTCCTCCTGCGTGCGGGTAAATTCGGTCTGCAAATCTTGGACGTAACGATCCTGCACCTGCGCCTGCTGCCGGCGGATGTCCTCTTGACTGCGCTCCATGCGGATGATCTCCGCCGCGGCGACATCGCCCGTCTCGACGAGCGGACGGTTCAGATCGAGCTCGTCGCCGGCCATCGTATATAGGCGATCGAGGCTGCTGATCTGGCTCGCAAGCGCCTGGCGTCGTCGGGCATAGAGCGCGCGCTGATTATTGACGAATTCGGGATATTCGAGGCTGACCGCCTCGAAGCGCAACGGCCGTTCGAACAGCTCCGCCTCGATGCGCGACATCGTCGCGGTGAGCGCGGCGACACGCGCGCGCGTTTCTTCGACGGACGCGCCGAGCTTGACCTTGTCGAGCACGACAAGAAGATCGCCCGCCTTGACGCGGTCGCCTTCGCGCACGCGAATCTCGGTGATCTGCCCGCCATCGAGGCTCTGGATCACCTGCACGCGCGAGGTCGGAATGACCTGCCCCTGCGCGCGCGCGATCTGATCGAGCGGGGCGAAAATCGACCACACCACCGCCGTCGTAATGACGAGCGCGACTGCGATGATAATGACCCGCGACATGTTGAAACGTCGCGAGTGGGTGGGATCGTTCATTGACCGGCAGCTTTCCTCTGGATGCCCTGCTGCTTCGCGGGCTTCTTGGCGTTAGTGCGAACTTGCAGCTTGCTCAGCGTCTTCTCCGGTGTGTCGTCGTGGACGATCTTGCCGTTCGCCATAATGATCGCCCGCGTCCCGAGCCGCACCAGCGGCAGCTTGTGGGTAACCATGACCATCGTCTTGTCCTTGCCCACGAGGTTGACCACCTGCTGCAGCACCACCGCTTCCGTGTTCTGATCGAGGTTCGAGGTCGGCTCGTCGAGCAGCAGAAGCTTGGGATTCAGCAGCATCAGGCGGGTGAGCAGCGTCAGCATCCGCTGACCGCCCGAAAGCCCGCGGCCGCCTTCCGAAATCTTCAGGCCGAGCCCGCGCGGATTGGACGCGATCATACGCGCAAGGCCCGTCTTGTTGGCGGCCTCGATGATCGCCTCGTCGCCCGGATCGCGCAGACCTAGGATGAGGTTTTCCCGCAGCGTTCCGTTGAGGAGCCGCGGCTCCTGCTGAATATAGCCGACATTGCGGCGAAGGATATCGGGCGCGATTTGCGAGGCCTCGATCCCGCTTACCAGCACCTGCCCCTGCGTCGGCTGATAGAGACCCGCCAGCGTCTTGAGCAAGGTGCTCTTGCCCGAGCCGATACCGCCGATGATGACGACGCGCTCGCCAGGCTCGATCCGCAGCCGCCCGACATCGAGCACCGGCGAATCTTCCCCATAAGCGAAGGTCAGATTGTTAACCTCAACCCGCGGCTCGATCGCATCGGGGCGGAGGAAACGGTCGCGCGTGGTTTCGTCGTTGGGCAGCGCGAGGATGCTGTCGAGCGCCTTGAGCGACGAACGCGCATAGCCCGCCTGGACGATGAAATTCGGGAGTGCCGAAATGAGCGGACCGTTGACCCGGCCGGCAATGATGCCGCAGGCGATCAAGGCGCCGATCGTCATATTGCCCTGCGTCACCAGATAGGCGCCGAATGCGATCAGGCCGATATAGGCGATCTGCTGGATCGAGCTGAAGATGCTCGCCGCGACCGCCGTGGTCCGCTTGATCGGGTCTTCGTAATCATGAACGTCGCGCACCAGCTGGTTCCACTTGCCCAGCATCATCCAGTCGCCGCCATTGGCCTTGACCGTCTCGGCCGCGTCGAGCGATTCCACCAGCATCCCGTTCTTGCGGTTCCCGGTGATCTGCGCCTTGTCGGTGTCCGCGCGGATCAGATAGGCGAAGAGAAATGCGAGGCCGAGGCTGATCGGGAATGCGACCAAGGGCACCACTGCGACCACGCCGCCAAGTAAGTAGATCACGAAGATGAAGAACAGTGCGAAGGGCAAGTCGGCGACCAGAAACAGGAAGGACGAGCTCATAAGGCTGCGGATCTGATCGATTCCGCGCAGCTGCGAGGCGAGCGTGCCGACCTGCGGCGGGCGGGCATCGAGCCGTATGTTCTGCGTGCGCGAGAAGAACACCTCGGACACTTCCTCGTCCACCCGTGCCGCCTCGCGCTCCATCATCAACGCCCTGGTGGAACGCAGGATAAAGTCGAACATCAAACCGATCGCAGCGCCCAGCGTCAGCGCAATCAGCGTCGCATAGCCGCTGCGCGGAATGACGCGGTCGTAGATCTGCATCGAATAGAGACCGGTAATCAACGCGAGGAAATTGGCAAAAAGCGTTGCCAGGATGGCCGTCACGAAAACGTTCTTGCGCTTCATCAGCGAATTGATGAAGATCGATTTCGCCGAAGGCGTTTTCTCATCTCCCTCGACCTTGTGGGAGACGGGCATGGGGAAGATCGGAAAGGCGAAACATTCGATATCGTCGGGCGCGACCGGCCTGGTGCCGCCGACCAGCCCGGTCGTCTCGATCATGCCGCTGACATTGGGACTGAGCGCGATCACCCATCCCTCGCCGCGCACCAACGCGAGCTGCGGGAAATCCTGCGCCTTGGGCACGTCTTCGCGGAATGCGGGCGCCTGCCAACCGAGCGCTGCGCTCAGATCGACCAGCGCCGCGCGGGTTGCCTGTCGCTCTTCGTCGAGAAAGGCGGGAAGCTCCTCGCTCTCGATCTCGGCATGGCCGCCGTCCTCGTCGTCGATCCGGACCTCGCCCTCGGGCACGATCAGGGCGCGATCGGACTCCGCGATATCTGCCTCGGCTTCCGCCGGCTCATCCGCAGGCGCCGGACGCGTGGGCAGCCCGTCCGCCCAACCGGGCGAAAGGCCGACCGACCGCAACCGAGCGAGTTCCTCGATCAGCTGGACAAGTTTCACCAATCAACTCCCGATCGCCGGCGTCCACCGGCACGTGTAAATCAAAATGCGGGCGCCCGAGGCCATCGCCGAGGTTTCTGCATCGACTAGATTGAGGTCCGCGGTGATTTCCTCACGGACCGCGTTGACGACGTCGAGCCAGGATCGCCGTCCGGCCACGAACTGCCTCCTGTAGGAGACCGTCAGATCGCTCGCGGCTTCGACAGCCGTGCGCACGATCGGTATCTGTTCGCGGCTCGAATAATTGAGAAGCAAGTCCTCCGTCAAGCGGACTCTGGTCTCGCGCGCAGCGGTGAGAATGTTGGTGCTCGCTTGCAACTGCCGCGCGCGCGAGGCGTCGACCAGACGGAATTGCGACAGGCCGTTATTGAGCGCCGAGCGCACGACGATGCCGTAGCGCGTGCCGGTGATCTCGTTGCGGCTGAGCTGCGCGCTGACCGTCGGAAACAGCTCCTTTTGCGCGACCTCTACCTCGGCCTCGGCCAGCACGGCCTCGGCGTTGAGGCGGCGCAACAGCGGATTGCAGGTCTCAGCGTCGGCGATCGCAGTGTCGAGATCGGGATGCGCGGCCTCGCCCAGATAGGGCGGGATTTCGTCGAGCCGATAGTCGAACTGCCCGGTGAACTGGCGATAGGTCTCGCGCGCGGAGAGGAACGTCGCCTGCGCGACCTGATATTGCCGCTGGATCTCCGCCTGCCGCGACAGGACCAGCGTGAGATCGGCACGCGGGCTGACCGACTGATCCACCCGCCGCTCGATCGAGCCGACGAGATCGGTCAGCTGGTTGTTGCCCTCCTCGAGCGCGAGCATCCGCCGCCGGGCCAGCAGCGCCTCGTAAAAGGCATTAATCGTCTGGATTGCGATGCTCTCTCCGGTTTCAAGCGTCTGCGCGAGGCTCACCTCACGCGCCGCGCGCGCGCGATCGATCGCGGCGTCGATCCGGCCCCCGGACCACAGCGGTTGCAGCACCGTCACGTTGAGCGCCAGTTGCTGGTCCTCGACGATCGCCGTGCCGCCGCCAAGGCCCTGACCATCGACCGTGACCGTGGGCAGACGCTGGCCCTTGGCCGCGCGCACTTCCTGGTCGGACGCCTCTTCCTGGAGCCGCGCGGCGCGGATTGCGGGATATTCGTCGAGCGCGAGCGCGACGCCGAGCGCCAGATCGGGCGGCACCCCCTCGGGATATTCGATCGCCTCTCTCTGCGTAGGGGGCCCATAGACCTCGGCGACCCCGTCGGGATCGGTTGCGGGAGGCGCTTCGGGATCGAGCTCGGCGGAAGCGGGCGGGAAGACATCCTCGACCTCGCCGAGCCGGATCGGCGCATCACCCTGGGGCGTGTCGTCCATGTTCGCATCCGGATCGATCGCTTGGATATCGGCGGCGCCATTGCCCGCCCGGCGCCTGCCGGGTTCGGAAACCTCTTGTGCGCCGAATTGCGCAAGATCGGCGCGTGGCCCCACGCCGCCCGCGTCTGTCGCGACCAGAGTCCCGAGCGCGGCATCGGAGAGCGCGGCGATGTCGGAGAGGGACGCGGGAAATGTCGCCGCGCGAGCATGCATGCCGCCGCCCGCGAAGCCCGCAGTGGCCACGCCGAGCGATACGACTGCGAGCACCCGTGCCCTGGTGAGCCGGGTGCCTCCTGATTGCGCCTGTGTCATTGAGAAGGTCAGTTGGTTTCGGAAACCACGACGTCGACCGCGCCCTGCTCGGCGAAGTCGGACGCGATCCGATCAGCGTTCTCGCGCGTGTCGGTGTAGAGTTCGAAAGGCTTGCCGTTCTTCGATCCGCGCACGGAAAAGCGCAAGTCACGCTTGGTCTTGGACATATGATCCCGTCTAACGTCTGGTCGCAGGGACCCGCTCTCTTGCGCCTGGCAAAAGGAAAGGGCCGCGAGGAAATCCCCGCGGCCCTACCTAGGCTCATATGAGCGTCATGTTAACCCACAATCAGGCGGTAACTTCCGCGAGAGTGAAGGGATCGATCAGCGCTTCGACGGTGTCCAGTCCATCGCTGGCGTCGACCGTGTCGCCGTCACCGACATCGATGTCCGCCGAATTGGTGAGAGTACCGACTTCGATAACCAGATCCTCACCAGCCACGATGTCACCATCATCGTTGACGTCGAAGTACAGGAACGTGCCGTCGTAAGCGACGTCGAGGTTCCCGTCATTCGCCCGGGCAGCAATCGCAGCTTCAGCGAGCGTCCCGTTGGCAAAGGCGATGCTGGTCACGCTGGCGCTGTTGCCGTCGAGGAGGTTGATCGTCAGGCCTTGCGCGGCAGCGTCCTGAAGACCGGAGATGTCGATGTTATCTTCTGCCACATCGAAGTCATTGATGAGGTCGATGCCTCCGGCGGTGCTTTCCGAAGAGGAGAGATAGAAGAAGGTATCGGCACCGTCGCCACCCTCGAGGAAGTCGGCATCGCCGCCGCCATGCAGGATGTCGTCGCCGTCCTGTCCGAACAGCACGTCGGCGTCGCTGCCACCGAAGAGTGCATCGTCGCCGTCGCCGCCGTCGATTTCGTCTTCGCCTGCGCCGCCGAGGATCACGTCGGCACCGTTTCCACCATCGATGGTGTCGTCGCCGCCATTACCGTTAATGGCGTCGTCGCCATCGCTGCTGCTGATGAACGAGTCACCGTCGCCGGCGCGGATCACATCGTCACCGAGGCCAGTGCCGATGCTTTCACTATCGCTGGTCGAGGTCGACGAAACGATGAGGTCAGACGTTGCCGTTGTGCCGTCGAAGGTGAAGGCACCCGTGCCGGTGTTCGACGTGATCGTCTGCGTTTCCACATCGGTATCTTCGGTGTCGACGAAGATGTCGGCATCGTCATCGTCCGTGGTGACGTCGACATTTTCCACACCGGTGATGTTGGAAAGATCCGCGTCCCCGTCCAGGAGCACGGTGTCGTCACCATCGCCGGCATCGATGTCGTCACCAAAGCCGATCGTGAAGTCACCATCTCTACCATCGATCGTATCGTCACCCACGCCTGTCGTGAACGTGTTGTCCACGCCGTTGCTGAGAACCACGGTCAGGTCGTTCGTGAAGTCGTCGTCAGCGTCGAAGGTCGAATTACCGTTCAACTGGATGGTGTTGATCCCGGCCTGAGCCGCCTCTTCACCAAGCGTCGCATCGGAGTCATTGAGAACGAGAACCTCGAAGCCAGTGACATTGGTGAAGCTGTCATCGTCCTGATCCGCATTCGAGATCAGGGTGTCCGTGCCAACACCGCCGAAGAGCGAGTCGTCGTCGGTGAGTGTACGATCAATGGTCACAACATCGTCCCCGGCGTTGAACGCCGCGGTAACAGTGCCGATGCTGTTGAGATCGATCGTATCCGCACCCGCCGAACCGAGATAGGTGAGCTCGGTGCCGAAGAAGCTGAAGGTCAGCGCACCGGTAGCGCCCGAAGCATCGACCGTCTTGGTGTCAGCACCGAAGTTGTTGTCAACCGTAGCATTACCCGAACCAGTGATGTCGATATCCGACGCGTCGGAAACATCGAGAGTGTTTACATCGAAAAGCCCATTCAGGACGAGATCGAGGTTCTCGATCCCACTTCCGAGCGATACGAAGCCGGAAGTGACGTTGTCAGCAGTGAGCGTGACGGCCGTGCCCGCACCTGCAACTTCCGAAGCGAGGTAATCGATTTCTACCGTTGCGTTGTCAAAAACGTTCGTGAGGAAAACATCCGATGCTTCGGCGTCGAAGATAAAGACCCCGTCCGTCGTGTTGCGAACGCGGATCGTTTCGAGACCGCTGACACCGGAGAAGTCGAATGACGAAAAGTTCTCGTTGTTCGAAATGGCAATAGTCTCGACATTCTGCACGATGAAATTGTCGAAGAAATCGCCGTCGGACGTGATGGTGAGACGATCCTCACCACCTGCACCATCGATGAAATCACCGTCGTTCAGGGTAATCTGATTGACATTGTTCGACGTGAAGTTTTCGGCACTGTCCGAACCCTCCAGATCGTCGATACCCGTGGTCAGCGCGACTTGCAGTGCGTCGTCGTCGGTGATCGTGGCCGTGCCGGTGGCGACGATGTTGCCCTGGATGTTGGCCTGCAGGGTGAAGGTCTCGTCACCCTCGACAACGCTGTCGTTGAGGAGCGGCACCGTCACGTTCGCCGACTGCTGGCCATTCACGAACACGATCGTGCCCGAAACAGGCGTGAAGTCCTGGTTGGCGATCGCGGAACCCGAAACGGTCGTGAAGTTCACGGAAGTCGAACCATTGCTCGGCTCGTCCAGCGTGATGGTGAAGGTCACGGAACCCGCAGCTTCGGAAGCGGTGGGGCTGTCGACCGAAATAGCCGGATCGCCGCCCTGGACGGTGATGGTCAGGGTCGAGGTATCGGTGAGCTCGCCATCGCTGGCGACCACGGTCGCCGTGACGGTCTCGGTTTCACCTTCCTCGAGGTCTTCGAAACCAGAGGCGTCGAAGGTGTAGGAACCATCGGCATTCAGCGTCAGGCCGTCCACCGGAGCGGCGAGCGTGTAGGTCAGCGTGTCGCCGTCCGGGTCGCTGTCATTCAGCGAAACGTTGCCGCTGGTGGTCTGGCCTTCGGTCACCGTGTCGGTGTCATCGACGGCGTTCGGAGCGTCGTTGACGTCGTCCACACCGATCGTGGTCGGCGTGCTGTCGACAGTCTGGACGTCGTCACTGTCGTCGTCGTCGAGTTCGATGCTGTTGGTCGTGGTGTTGAACGACAGAGCGAACGAGGAATCGTCGAACTGGATCGAGTTGGCATCGAGGCCGACCGGGATGGTCGCCGTGACGCCGTTGCCGCTGATGATGACCGACGAACCGCTGCGCGCGATCGTGTACTCGCTGGCATCGCCTTCGAAGCGAATGACATTGTCACCGCCGTTGAAGGACGGATCGAAGAGGACGTTGAGGTCGGTACCGGCGGCGGGCGCCAGAATAACGGTTTCATCGTCACCCGTGGTGCCGATGATATTGAAGCTGCCTCCGGCGAGCGCAGTCGTGCTCCCCGGATTAAGAATGAGAAGATCGCGTTCCATGATTCGTTTAACTCCCTAACGAATAATTTGATTTCGGCCCACCGGCCGCGGTTGTAACCGCCATAGTGGCGATTACAACCGGGATTAGTCAGATGTGGGTAAGTTTAAATCCTACCCATCCTGGAAGAAGTCGAGCGGCACGCCCTCGTTCAAGGCATTTCCGAGCGCCGCCTCAGCCGACGCTTCGTCGGAAACGAAATCGTCCTCCGACACAGCATCTTCGAGGGTAACCGTGTTGAGCACACCGTCATTGTTGAAGGTCACGATCAGGTCGGTTCCGGAGGTGGTGAACGAGTAATCGTCCAGATCACCGTTGGTGAAGACGATCAGATCGTCGGCCGACACGTCCTCGAGAATAATGCTGTTCGCAGTGTCGGAATCATCCTCAAAGCGGAAAGCTCCGGCGCCGGCATCAATGCGGAACCCGGTGGCAACGCTGGCATCATCGTCCTGATCGAGCGAAACCGCACCGTCCTCGCCGGGCGTCGTGGGCGCAGGCGGGGGCGGCGGTGCAGGCGGCGCATCGCCTTCGAAGAAGAAGTCCGCACCGAAGGCAGCTTCGGCCGAAGCTTCGTCGAACACGAACGATCCGGCAGGGACCGCGTCCTGGATAAGGATCTGCGACAGTACGCCATCGTTGTTGAACGCGATCACGAGATCGTCGAAATCGTCGCTTGAACCATCATTGTTCGTCGTGAAGCTGAAGTTCGACGTGTCGGTATCGACCGAGATCGTGTCGCCAACCTCGAAATCGGTAATTTCGACGTTGCTGGCGATATCGGCGGAGTCGCTGAAGCCGATGTCACCGCCGTCGCCGCTGAACGGCTCGAGCGTGGCAAGGTTGCCGTCACTGTCGACGTCGAGGCTGATCCGGGTCGGCGTATCGTCCACGTCGTTGACCGTTACGACGATGTCCTGGCTCGTCACTTCGCCCGAAAGATCGGTCGCGTTGAGCGTGATGTCCAACTCGTCGTCGTCCTCGAAGTCGATCGGTCCGGCGACCGAGATTTCTCCCGTCACCGGATCAATGTCGAACAGGTCCGCATCAGCGCCCGTGAGCGAGAAGGCAACGACGTCGTCGGTATCGATATCAGTCGCCTCGGCGGTGAAGACCACCGTTCCGACCGCCGTGTTCTCGTCGACATCGAAGAACGCATCCGAAGTGATAACCGAGGGATCGTTCACGCCCGTGACGGTGATGGTGAGGGTCGAGGTCGTCGTACCGCCATTACCGTCGCTGACATTGATCGTCGCGGTCACGTCTTCCGTCTCGCCATCGGCAAGATCGTCGTATTCGTCGTCCGACGCATCGAAGGTGAAGGTGCCGTCCGAGTTGAGCGTCAACCCGTCGACGTCATCGGCGAGGCTGTAGGTGAGCGTGTCGCCGTCGGCATCGGTGTCATTGACCGATACATCGCCAATGACGGTCTCGCCCTCGATCACAACCGCCGCGTCATCACCCGCAACAGGATCCTCATTCGCAGGCGGCGGAGGCGGGAGATCGTCGTCGTCATCGCCGCTTGCAACCAATGCAATAGCGGCGGCGGCAAGGCCGATCGCGCCGATCGCAAGGATGATGCTGCCGCCGTCATTGTCGTCGCCGAGCAGGTTCGCACCGCCGGTCAGCGGTTCGCTGGCGCGCACGAAGCTTTCCGAAACGCCGTCGAGACCGTTGATGATGTCGGCAACCTGGACCGTTTCGCCCGCTTCGCCGCCGCCGGCAGCTGCCGCTTCGGCAACCTGCTCTTCTTCAGTTTCGCCTTCAGCACTCTCTTCGTCGCGATTGTCGTCTTCGCGCTGGGCAAGACGCTCTTCCACGAGTTTCTCAAGACCGCTCTGCGCCTTGGCCGCTTCTTTCGAAGGGGCCTCTCCCTCGGCTACCGCCTCGGCTTCTTCGCTGTCCATGTCAGGATTGGCTTCGGCGTTGTCGGCAGTCAGCACTGCCTCGAGATCAACGACTTCGCCTTCTGCGTCCAAGCCCATGTTGTGCTGTTCGCTCACTGAAAGCTCCCTTGTTATTTCGTGCTTGCCGCGATTGTGCGGTGCGGCAAAATTGGCACCTGTTCTGAGCACGGACCGAACATCCGCGACAGTTGGCAGTGCTCCTAAACGAAACTGCGTCGTGGATGTCAACGGCAAAAGCGGCAGTATGCACCCGTAAACCGGCGCATGAACGCCCGGTTTCGGCGATAGGCGGCTCTACGGGGGCGGGGCCGGTCTGGTCGACTATGGCAGCCCTACCGAGGGAACGACGGGGGGCCGCGCAGTTGCGCAAAGCTCAATCGAGCGCTGGTGTGCCATAAACGCATCAATTGTCGACTTTTTATCCGAAGTCGCCCTCGAATGGGACATTCTGTCCGCAAACCTTCCCGTGTTGGCTGTGATGAAGAAGGGACAAGCCACGAGAATCAGGCCGTTTTTCATCGCCGACAGTGATATGAGGCTTATCCCGGCGATCATACTGCGCACAATGTTGCGCCGAACGCGGGCAAATCTGAGACGAACTGGGTGGGGCTATCCCCTGCCGCGATAGGAAGGGACGTCCTGAGTAGGCAACCACAACCCTTCGGGCGGGGCGCCGCTTTGCCAGAACACATCGATCGGGATGCCGCCGCGCGGATACCAGTAGCCACCGATCCTGAGCCAGTGGGGCGCCATCTCCTCGAACAGCCGCTGACCGATGCCCACGGTCACGTCCTCGTGAAAACCGTCGTGATTGCGAAAGCTGCCGAGGAAGAGCTTCAAGCTCTTGGATTCGACGATCGTGCGGTCCGGGGCATAGTCGATCACGAGATGCGCGAAGTCGGGTTGACCGGTAACGGGGCACAGCGAGGTGAACTCGGGCGCGACGAAGCGGACCATGTAGAGCGCGCCGGCTCGCGGATTGGGCACGTAATCGAGCTGCGCCTCCTGCGGCGATGCGGGGAGTGGCGTCTGCTGGCCGAGAAAGGCGGGAGTGCCGGAGGGCGTCTCGGGAGGGTTGGTCATAGGCGGCAGCTGTTGCCGTGGTTGGCGTGGGGTTGCAAGCGCGTTAAAACGCTTTGAGACGAAAGGCGGGGCATCGCTTTCGGCCCTCGCAAAGCAGCTTGGGTGAATATCGTGCGGCGGCCCGCCTTGCCCGCTTCCATCACACCAAAGAGATCCTCGTTTCGAACCATGTCTGTCCGCCCCCGACCTTACCCACGCGTTACCTCGCCGCGATCCATGCGCGCCGCCCTGTTCGCCATCGTCGTTTCGATAGCGGCAGTCTGCGTGGCGGCCAGCGCGCAGACGTCACCACAGAATTTCGAGCTGCCGAGCCCGACATCCACTTCGACACCAACACCGACGCCCGCCCCGCAGGGCCCGGCGGACGAGCGAGCGGGCGTCCCGATCGCGCCGCGTACGATCGAGGGGCAGGCGTCGACCCGCTCTACGTCGCGTCCTTCCTCCACGGCGCCCTCTACGAGCGGTGGGCCCGGCAGGGCGACGGTGCAGCCGCTGCCGACCGGGAGGCCCTCCCCTTCTCCGACCACCCTGCCCACACCTGCACGCACCGCGCCGCGTACGGCGTCATCCGCCCCCACGGCCTCTACGCCTGCGGCCCCCGCGCCGTCACCGGGCCCGGACGCTCCAACCGCCCGGCCGGGCTTCGATATGTTAGGCGATGATCCTGCCATTGCGCCCGCGCCTGGATCGGACGGATTCTACGATGTCGAACCCGAAATTCCGGCGAACGGCTCCGCTTCGCCGGCGCCGCCTTCCGCTGCGGCAATCGGTACGGCGCCGATGCAGGATGGCTGGGATGGTGCATGGTGGGCCGCGCTGCTCGCCACCTTCCTAACCGCAGCAGGTGCGGTAGCCTGGATCTTGCATCGACGCCGCGCCGCGCTGGCTGATGGTAATGGCGATGACCAGCGGGTGATGGCCGGGATGTTGCGATCCTTCAAGGCGGCGCAACCGGTCGAGCTTATGCCGCGACCCACGCGAACGCGCGCCGACGCAAACGAGGGAAAAGCACCGGCTAATCGTGAGCCGGTTCCGCCGCTCGGTCCGGACGGCGCTCCTGGCAAATCGATCGAGCTGGGGCTGGAGATCATCAAAGGGTCGCGCAGTTTCATGCAGCTGACTATCGAGTTCAGCCTCGACATCGCGAACCGCTCCGACAGGGCCTTGCGCGACGTCGCGGTCATGGGTTCTCTCGCCAGCGTCGATCCGCGCGGCAGTGGAGCAGACGCCTCGATCCCGCCCGTAGCCGAGCGCCGCACCATCGACCGGATCGAGCGGATCGCCCCGCACCAGAGCCGCCGCGTTTCCGGCCGGCTCCAGCTTCCTCTTTCTGCGATCGTCCCGCTTCAGCAAAGCGGACGGCCGCTGGCGATTCCGCTGCTCCATATCGCCGTTCGATCGGCCGAGGGTGAGCCGATCGAGCGCAGTTTCGTGGTCGGAACGCCAAGTACGAGTGCGCCGGGGCGGGTTCAGCCACTGCCTCTCGACGAACCGCCGGGCGGGCTGCCCCCGCTGCGCGCGCAGGCTATCGATCCAGTCGGAGCCCCAATGCCGGCTGAACCCTACGTCGCAGGATCCGGCTGATACGTACAGCTTGACTTGGCGAGGACGGGGCGGCGCGCTAACGCCACACGTGATGACCGACGATGTGCCGCGCAGCCAAAGCCTCATATCCTGCGAAGAGCTTGCCGCCGCGCTCGGCGAGAGCGACCTGTGCATCCTCGATGCCTCGCTTCACCTCCCCGCGACCGGACGTGATGCCAATGCCGAGTTCGAGCGCGGTCATATCCCCGGCGCGCGGTTTCTGCATCTCGCCAGCCTGACCGACCGGAAATCGAGCGTTCCGGCGGCGCTCGCCAATCCCCGCGACCTTGCCGCCCGCCTCGCCGATCTCGGCGTCGGACCGGAGACGCGGATCGTGCTCTACGACGACAGCGATATCAGAACATCGGCGCGCGCTTGGTTCATGCTGGCCGCGCATGGCGTAACGAATGTTGCCATCCTCGACGGCGGCCTTGTCAAATGGCGCAAGGAAGGTCGCCCACTCGACCAAGGCCTCGCGCCCGCGCTCCATGCGCCCGAGCTGGCTCTCGCACAGACCGACCGCGTCGCGACCAAGGCCGACATGCTCGCAAACTTGGACAGCAGCCGCGAACAGGTGCTCGATGCGCGCAGCGCAGAGCGGGTTTTCGGCAGCGGTATCGACCCCGTGCATGGCGGCGCCAACGGACGCATTCCGGGAGCGCTCAACCTTCCCTTCGCCAAGGTATTCGCGGCGGACGGGACCTACCGCTCGCCTGCCGAGCTACGCGCGCTGTTCGCCGAGGCCGGGATCGACTGGGACCGTCCGATCGTCACCACTTGCGGCAGCGGGGTCACCGCCTGCGTGCTACTCTTCGCCGCGCATCTTGCAGGCAAGGACGATTTGCGGCTTTACGACGGCAGCTGGCTCGAATGGGAGGCCGATCCCGCAACCCCCAAGGCGCAAGGTCCCGCATGAGCGGCAAGGGCCCGGGGAAGAGCGGGGGCAAAACGCGCGGCGCGGAAACGCGCGTAACTCAAGCCGGTCGCGACCCGCGCTGGACCGGGCCGGTCGTCAATCCGCCGGTTTGGCGCGCCTCGACCCATCTTTACGAGAGCGAGGCGGCGCGCAAGGCCGCCCTCAAGGGGAACGAGGACGGCGCCTTCTTCTACGGACGGCGCGGCGCGCCGACGCAATGGGCACTGGCGGAGGCGCTGACCGCGATCGAGCCGGGCGCGCACGGGACCGTGCTTTATCCCAGCGGCGTCGCGGCGATTGCGGGGGCGCTGCTGTCCGTGCTCAAACCGGGCGATCGCTTGCTGATGAGCGACAATGCGTATGACCCCACGCGTGCGATGGCCCAGGGGCTGCTTGCACGGCTGGGCATGGCGCATACGTTTTTCGACCCGCTCGACATACCCGCGTTCGAAGCGCTGGTAGAGCGCGAGAATCCGCGCGCCGTCTGGCTGGAAAGCCCGGGCAGCCTGACGATGGAAGTGTGCGACGTTTCTGCGCTCGCCGCCATTGCGCGCGATGCGGGCGCAGTCACCCTGATCGACAACACCTGGGCAAGCGGCCTCGGCTTTGCCGCGCTCGAACATGGCTGCGAGATCAGCGTGCAGAGCCTGTCCAAGCATGTAGGCGGGCATTCCGATCTGATGATGGGCTGCGCGAGCGCGGGCGAACGCTGGTACCGCGCGCTGCGCCGGACCTCGCAGCAATTGGGGCAGGTCGTCTCGCCCGACGATGCCGCGCTCGCCGCAAGAGGCCTGCGCACCATGCCGCTGCGGCTTGGACGCTCCACCACCAGCGCGCTCGAGATCGCCAATTGGCTCGACGCTCATCCGCGGATCGAACAGGTACTGTGCCCGATGCTGCCCGGCTCGCCCGGTCACGATCTGTGGAAACGCGACTTCACCGGCGGATGCGGGCTCTTCAGCTTCGTTCTGGCGAGCGGGGATCCGGAGGCGAGCGGCCGGCTGGCGGACGCGCTCGAACTGTTTGGTATCGGCTACAGCTGGGGGGGCTTCGAAAGCCTCGTCCTCCCGATCTTCCCCGACCATCATCGCAGCGCCATGACCCCGCCGACACGGGCGACAGGGTCAAAGGGCGAGGCGGCGGGGGAGGCTGGCGCTCGCCCGGCGGTTCGCCTATCGATCGGTCTGGAGACACCTGCCGACCTGATCGCCGATCTCGATCAGGCCCTTGCCCGCCTGGACGAGAAATGACGCCCGCGAGCCCGACGCCAGAACCGACCGCCGCGCCCCCGGGCGAAGGGTCGCCTGCGCCCGCCGCCGCCGAACCCGCAACCGCTTCGCCCCTCGCGCCCGAGCCGGAAGCGGCCGCGAGCGAGGCACCGCGCGAAGGCCCGATCGAAGTCAGCGCCGCGGACAATATCGTCGAGGGTGTGGCTCAGCAGAACGAGACCATTGGCGATGTCCTGTCCTCGCTCGATCAGGTCGCGCTCGAAACCAGCACCTTCCGCATCTCGGTGCTCGATATGGTGGTGGTGGGCGGCGGCATCGCGCTGCTCGTCTTTGTCGCCTTCTTGCTGACGCGGGCGGTGCGCGGAGCGCTTCACCGCTTCACGCGGCTATCGGGATCGCAGGTTCTGCTTGCCGAAAAGCTCATCTCTATCCTGATCTGGGCGGCGGCTTTCTTCATCGCGATCGACCTGATCGGCGTCGATTTGACCGCGCTTGCGGTATTTGGCGGCGCGTTCGGCCTTGCCATCGGTTTCGGCCTGCAAAAGACCTTCGGCAACCTCATCGCCGGGATCATCCTGCTGCTCGACAAGTCGATCAAACCCGGCGACGTCATCGCGGTGGCCGACACGGCGGGGCAGGAAACTTTCGGCCAGATCCGCAAGATCGGCATCCGCGCGGTTTCGGTGACGACCAGGGACGAGCGCGAATATCTCATCCCCAACGAAAACCTGATGATCAATCAGGTCGAGAACTGGTCCTATTCTTCGCGCAATGTCCGCATGCAGGTCCATGTCGGGGTCAGCTACAAAGCCGATATGGACTTGGCCGAGAAGCTGATGCTCGAAGCGGCCGGCAAGGCGCGGCGCGTCCTCAAATCCCCGGCCCCCACGGTCTGGATGACCGAATATGGCGACAGCTCGGTCAACTTCATCATCCATTGCTGGATTGTCGATCCCGAAGAGGGCGTGGGCAATGTGCGCAGCGAAGTGCTCAAGAACCTGTGGTGGCTGCTCAAGGAAAACGACATCGAGATCCCCTTCCCGCAGCGCGATCTGAACCTGCGCGACGGGCCTCAGATGCAGGATTTGATCGACGCGCTGCGCGGTGACGCCCGCCCGTGAGCGCGCCGCCCTCGCCCCCAGCCGTGGAAACGCCGGCAGCCGAGACGCCGCCCGCGCCCGAACAGGTCTGGAGCTTGGCGCAGGAGGCTGCGCCAGAGGAGGAGATTGTCAGCGTCGCCGAGGGTGCGAAGGAAGGGCTCGCGGCACAGAGTGATACGCTCGGCGCGCTGATCACGACGCTCGACGGCTGGGCGCTGACGCTCGGTTCGGTCCGTATCTCCGTGTTCGACGTCCTGTTCCTGCTGGCGACGGTCGGCCTGGTCATCACCGCCGCCTGGTTCGCCACCCGGATCGCGCGCAAGCTGCTGCGCGATGCCTCACGCTTCGACGAGGCGCAAAAGGTGCTTGCGGAAAAGATCGCGACCATCCTCATCTGGACGCTCGCTTTCTTCATGACGGTCGATCTCGTCGGCATTGATCTCACCGCGCTTGCCTTTTTCGGCGGCGCCTTCGGCCTTGCCATCGGTTTCGGCCTGCAGAAGACCTTCGGCAACCTGATCTCGGGCATTCTGCTGCTGCTCGACAAGTCGATCAAGCCGGGCGACGTTATCTCGGTCACCGATCAAGCGGGCAACGAGGCGGTGGGCCAGATCCGCAAGATCGGCATCCGTGCGATTTCGGTCATTACCCGCGACCAGACCGAGCACCTTATCCCCAACGAGAACCTGATGGTGAACCAGGTCGTTAACTGGAGCTATTCCAGCCGCGACGTTCGCGTGAAGGCGCCGGTGGGCGTGACCTATGACAGCGATCTCAGGCTGGTCACCAAACTGCTCTACCAGGCGGTCGACGACACCGACCGCGTTCTCACCCGCCCCAAGCCGCGCGTCAACATCATGGAGTTCGGGGACAGTTCGGTGAATTTCGAGGTTCGCTTCTGGATCGAGGACCCGGAGGAGGGCCTCGCTAACATCCGCAGCGACGTCTACATGCGCATCTGGGATCTGTTCCAGGAGCACAACATTGAAATCCCCTTCCCGCAGCGCGACCTGCATCTGCGCTCCTCGGAACAGCTCGACAGGCTGGTCGAACTGATGACCGCTCGGCAGGCACAACCCGAATAGCGGCCTTAGCCGCACGGGCGATAGCTCTGCTTGCGGCGGGGCAATCCATTCTCGCTGGCGCGCTTTGCCCGGCCGAGCCATCTCGCTTGGGCTATGGAGAACGGCACCATCTATCTCGTCGGCGCAGGGCCCGGCGATCCCGACCTTCTCACCCTGCGCGCCGCGCGGCTGATCGAGCGCGCATCGATCATCGTTCATGACGGGCTGGTGAGCGCGGACATTCTCGCCCTCGCATCGCCCTCGGCGCGGCTTATCTCCGTCGCCAAGAAACGCTCGCACCACACGCTGCCGCAGGACGAGATAAACCGCCTGTTGATCCGCGAGGCGAAGGCGGGACGCGACGTCGTGCGGCTGAAGGGCGGAGATCCGCTGATCTTCGGGCGCGGCGGCGAAGAGGCGGAGCTTGCCCGTGCCTGCGGCGTGGAGGTCGAGATCGTGCCCGGCATTTCCGCCGCCAATGCAGCCGCCGCCGCCGCGCAGATCGCGCTCACCCACCGCGACGCCGCCAGTATCGTCAGTTTCGTCGCGGGCCAATGCAAGGGACTGTCCGACCAGAACTGGACCGGGCTCGCCGGCAAGGGCCGCACGCTCGTCATCTATATGGGCGTCAAGACTGCGCCACAGATTGCGGAGAAGCTGATGGCGGACGGCCTTTCCCCCGACATGCCTCTCGCCATCGTCGAAAACGCCTCGCGTCCCGAGATGCGCATGATCCGGGGGCTGTTGGCGGAACTGCCCGATCTGGTTGCCGCACATCGGATCGGCAGCCCGGCGCTGATCGTGATCGGCGAGGTCACTGCGCGCAGCGATGCCGAGCTCGCCGCGCAGGCGGCGGAGGCGGCGGCGTGAGAATACTCACCGGAAATGACCTCAAGACGGGCGATGTCGTGTGGTGGACCGGCAGCGGCTGGTCGCGCCATGTCGACGAGGCCATCGATGCAGGCGAGAAGGCCGAGGAGATCCTTGCCGCCGAGGAAGCGGCGCGCCGGGTCAATGTGCCTTACGTCATCGAAGCCACTTGCGAGGAGGATGGCAGCATCCGCCCCGCCCATATCAAGGACCGCATCCGCGCGCTCGGCCCCACCGTCCGGCCCGACTTGACACTGAAACCCAAAGACCCCGAAGCCATCGACTGGGTGATCTGATGTATCGATACGACAATTACGATCAGGCCATGGTCGATGCCCGCGTCGAGGAGTTTCGCGATCAGACGCGTCGCCGCCTCGACGGGTCGTTGAGCGAGGATCAGTTCAAGCCGCTTCGCCTGATGAATGGGCTCTACCTGCAGCTTCACGCCTATATGCTGCGCGTCGCCATCCCCTATGGCACGCTCAACTCCAGACAGTTGATTGCGCTCGGCGATATCGCCGACAAATACGATCGCGGCTACGGGCACTTCACCACCCGGCAGAACCTGCAATACAATTGGGTCAAGCTCGCCAACGCGCCCGAAATCCTCGCCGATCTCGCCAAGGTCGAGATGCACGCGATCCAGACCAGCGGCAATTGCATCCGCAACATCTCGTCGGATCACTTTGCCGGGGCCGCCGCCGACGAGCTGGTCGATCCGCGCCCCTATGCCGAGCTGCTGCGCCAGTGGTCGAGCTTTCACCCGGAATTCACTTATCTGCCGCGCAAGTTCAAGATCGCGGTGATTGCCGCGGAAAAGGACCGCGCGGCGATGCGGCTGCACGATATCGGCATTCAGATCGTCGAGCGGGACGGGGAAATAGGTGCGCGTTTCTTCGTCGGGGGCGGTATGGGCCGCACCCCGATGATCGCGCCGATGATCCGCGAGTTCGTCCCGCTGGATCAGCTCGTCACCTATGCCGAGGCCTGCCTGCGCGTCTACAATCGCTACGGCCGCCGCGACAACAAGTACAAGGCGCGCATCAAGATCCTCGTCCACGAGCTTGGCGCGGAGGAATATACCCGCCAGGTAGAGGAGGAATTCGCGCACCTGCTCAAAGTCGGCGTCGAGCCGCCGCGCGAAGAGCTCGAACGGATCAAGGGCTTCTTCACCGAACCACCCTTCGAGGATGGGCCGAAGCAGGTCGATCGCTCCGACCCCGATTTCGCGCTCTGGCTGCGCAACAACACGCATCGCCACAAGCATGACTGCTACGTCTCTGCCGTCATCTCGCTGAAGCCCGTCGGCGGCATCCCCGGCGATGCGAGCGGCGAGCAGATGCGGCTGATGGCGCGGCTCGCCAAGGAGTACAGCTTCGACGAATTGCGCATTATGCACACGCAGAACGTCGTTCTGCCCCATGTCAGGATCGCGGATCTTCCCGCGCTCTGGACCGCACTCGATGAAGCAGGCCTCGGCGCGTCCAACATGGACACGATCGAAGACATGATCGCCTGTCCCGGCCTCGATTATTGCAGCCTCGCCAATGCCCGTTCGATCCCGCTTGCGCAGCGTATCAGCGAGCGGTTCGATGCAGCGGGCAAGACCGAAAAGCTTGGCGAATTGAAGCTTAAGATCTCGGGCTGCATCAATGCCTGCGGGCACCACCACGCTGGCCATATCGGCATTCTGGGCGTCGATCGGAAAGGCGTCGAAAACTACCAACTCTCGCTCGGCGGCTCGGAGGCGGAGGATGTCAGTCTCGCCAAGATCACCGGCCCCGGCTTCACCGAGGACGGCGTGATCGAGGCGGTGGAGAAAGTGACCGACGTCTATCTTGAGCGCAAGGAGGGCGAGGAACGCTTCCTCGACACCTATCGCCGGATCGGCATGGAGCCGTTCAAGGAGGCGCTTTATGGCTGACCGGGACGCTTTCGACAGCGAAGCCGGATCGCTCGGTGCCAGTCCGGACGCCGTGCAGTTCCGTTTTCGCGAGGACGACATGGCGGGCGATGCCACCGTGACGGTCGACGCTTTCCTCGCGCAGTCCGATGCGAGTGCGGTACGGATCGAGCCAGGCGACGATACGCGCGAGCTCCTGCCCCATCTTGCTCGCCTGACTCTGGTCGAGGTCAATTTTCCGAGCTTCGGCGACGGACGCGGCTATTCCGCCGCCCGCATCCTGCGAGAGGAAGGCTATCGCGGCGAATTGCGCGCCGTCGGCGATATCGGCGTCGACCAGCTGAGCCATATGCGCCGCTGCGGCTTCGACGCCTTCGCCCCCGAGCGACCGCTGGGCGAAGCGGACGCCGAGCGCGCTTTGGCGACCTGGGACAACGTCTATCAGCACGCGGTGGATACGAAGCTCGGCGCATGGCGCACCATCGCGCAAAAGCGCCACGGAGCGGGCGCATGAACAAACCCGAAGCGCCGCTCACCACAGGCGAAGCGCGCGCCCGCGCGCTCGATCGGCTAGATGCGACCCCCCGCTTCAACGAGCACAACGCGGTGCGCCTCAACCGGATGTTTCGCGGTTCCTCGACGCAGGAGATGCTCGAAGGCGTGATCGGCGGCGATCTCGCCGGCGATGTCGCGACCGTCTCCAGCTTCGGTGCCGAAAGCGTGGTGCTCCTCCACCTGCTCGCCGAAGTCGATCCGGGCATCCCGGTGCTGTTTCTCGAGACCGGCAAGCATTTTGCCGAGACGCTGCGCTACCGCGACGAGGTGGTCGAACGGCTCGGCCTTACCAACCTGATAAACCTCACCCCCGATATCGTCGAACTTGCGGAAAAGGACGAGAGCGGTCTGCGCTGGTCCTACGATCCCGACGGGTGCTGCGAAATTCGCAAGGTGAAGCCGCTGGCGCAGGCGCTCGCGCGGTACGATGCGAGCTTTACCGGACGCAAGGCGTTTCAGTCGCAGACGAGAGCCAATCTCCCGCGTTTCGAGATCGACAATTCCGACGCGCAGGGACGGCTCAAGATCAATCCGCTGATCGATTGGAGCGCCGAGGATATCGCCGCCTATTTCGCAGCGCACGATCTGCCGCGTCACCCGCTGGTGGCGCGCGGCTTTCCCTCGATCGGCTGCGAGCCGTGCACCCACAAGGTGGCGCCGGGCGAAGACCCTCGCTCGGGCCGCTGGAAGGGCTGGGACAAGACCGAATGCGGCATTCACAAGCCGGGCGAGGAACCGTTCCTGTAGACCGCGCTCGCTCGGGCGCTTGTTAGAGCCAGCCCTCGGCCTTGTACCATTCGGCCGTCATAGCGAGACCCGCCTCGCCATCCCACACCGCGTGCCACAGCGAGCGCGGCGGGGCCTTGCGCGGATCGCACACCCAGTCCTCGTGCAGCATGTAACCGACGCGGTCCTGCGTGAGCTTCGCCTTGTTGCCGCGCAGGAGGCCGTCCAATTGCGCGCCGAGTTTCATCACCGGCGCCGGCAATGGCGCCGCGACCGCGCCGGGATTTCCGACCGCCTCGCCGATCATGCGCGCCAGTTCCCTGTGCTCGTAGCCGAAGGCATTGTCGTCCCAGGGCTCGTAGGTCGCCCCGCGCGCCAACGCATTCGGTGCGGCAAGTGCTACCAGCAATCGCGCGAGATCCTCGACATGGATCAGCGAACTACGCCCCTTTGGCGGAACCGGGACGACGCCCAGCTTCGCCGCCTTGAACAGCTCGAGATAATCGCGGTCGCCAGGCCCATAAACGCCGGGCGGACGCACGATCGTCCAGTCGAGGCGGCTTTCGCGCACGAGCGCTTCGGCCCGCGCTTTGGAAGCGCCATAGGCGGACAGATCGGGCTCGCGGGCGGACAGGCTCGAGACGAAGACGAAACGGCTCACGCCGCCCTCCCGCGCCGCGGCCAGCATATTGGCGGTGCCTTCGACATTGGCCGCATCGAACCGCTCGACATTGCGCGTATTGGTGAGTCCTGCGACATGGATGACCGCCTCCGCCCCCTCGACAAGGGCGGTGAGCGTGTCGGTGTCGTCCAAAGTTCCGCGCACCCAAGCGATGCGTTCGCGCGGTCGCTGTTCGCGGCGGGTCAGCGCACTCACACGGTGGCCCTTCGCAAGCGCTTCCTCGAGCACGGCGTGCCCCACGAAGCCGGTCGCCCCGGTAATCGCGATCCTCATATCCGCACCATATGGTCGCGGTGAACCACCGCGGCGCGCGGCGCGTAGCCCAGTATTTCCGGCTGCTCATCCTGTTTCGATCCGCGCAGGGCCCGGCACTCGGCGGCGCTGTATTCGACGAGGCCCTGGCCCAACCTTTCGCCGTCCGGTCCGTGCAGGCTGACGAGCGCGCCGCGCTGAAACTCGCCTTCGATCCGGGTCAGGCCGGCCGCAAGCAGACTGGCCCCGTCGCCGAGCGCGGCGGCGCATCCCGCATCGATATGCAACGCCCCTTCCGGCGCGATCCGTCCGCCAAGCCAGGCCTTGCGCGCATTGTCGCTGCGGACGGGCAGGAATAGGGTGCCGCGCCCGCTATCGATGGCGCGCGACAGCGGCGCGGACTGCGTTCCGTCTGCAATGCCGAGGACGATCCCGGCGCGTTCGGCTATCTTAGCGGCTTTCAGCTTCGCGGCCATTCCGCCGGAGCCGATGCCGGACGGCGATGCGCCGCCCGCCATCGCCGCGATCCGCTGTGTCACCCCTTCGACGCGCTCGATCAGCCGCGCGCCTTCCTCGGCCGGGTTGCGGTCGTAGAGCCCCGCGACATCGGACAAAAGCAGCACCGCGTCCGCGCCGCAGGCCTGCGCCACCCGGACCGCCAATCGGTCATTGTCGCCGAAGCGAATTTCCTCGGTCGCCACGCTGTCATTCTCGTTCACCACCGGGACCGCACCCGCCTCCAGCAACCGTTCGAGCGTTGCCGCGGCGTTGAGGTAGCGCCGCCGATCTTCAAGGTCGCCCAGCGTCACCAGCATTTGCGCTGCGATCAGGTCGTGCTCGCCCAGTGCCTGCGCCCATAATTGCGCGAGCGCCACCTGCCCGATCGAGGCTGCGGCTTGCGCATCGGCAAGGTTCGCGCGGGGTCTTGCATTCAGCGCCAGCCGCGCCGCGCCGAGCGCGATTGCGCCCGAGCTGACCACGACGATCTGCGTCCCGCGCCCCCGCGCCGCCGCGAGATCGTCCGCAAGCGAGGCGAGGAAATCGCGGTTCGGCTTGCCTTCGTTCACCAGCAGCGCGCTGCCAACCTTGACGATCAATCGCCGCGCCCGGGCAAAGTCGGCAAAGCCAGTCAGATCGGCGACCATTCGTCGCCGTCCTCTTCGCTTTCCTCAATTTCGGCGGCATTGGTCTCGGTCGCCGTGCGATCGGGCAGATAGGTCAAAACCGCGTCCAGCAGCGGCTCGATACCCTCACCGGTGGCCCCCGACACCGTAAAAACCTCGTCCGCTCCTGCCGTACGCAGCTCGTCGGCGAAGGCCGCGCCAAGTTCTGCATCCGCAAGATCGAGCTTGTTCAGTGCGACGAGCTGCGGCTTGTCCTCGAGCCCGGCCCCATAGGCGGCGAGCTCCTCGCGCACGACGCGCATCGCCTGTGCCGGATCCTCGCCAGCAATGTCGATCAGGTGGATGAGCACGCGGCAGCGTTCGATATGGCCGAGAAACCGGTCGCCGATCCCCGCGCCATCAGCCGCGCCTTCGATCAGGCCGGGTATGTCGGCAAGCACGAATTCGCGTCCCTTGTGTCGCACCACGCCGAGCTTGGGGATGAGCGTGGTGAAGGCATAGTGCCCGACCTTGGCCCGCGCATTGGAGACGGCATTGATGAAGGTCGACTTGCCCGCATTGGGAAGTCCGACAAGGCCAACATCGGCGAGCAGCTTGAGCCTAAGCCAGACCCACATCTCCTCGCCCGGCTCGCCCGGCTGATGTTGGCGCGGGGCGCGGTTGGTCGCGCTTTTGTAGGAGGCGTTGCCGCGCCCGCCCAGCCCGCCTTCCAGGAAGGTCACACGCTGGCCGACCTCGGTGAAGTCGGCGAGCACATCCTCCCTGTCCTCGGACAGGATTTGCGTTCCGACCGGCACTTCAATGACGAGGTCCTTCGCGCCCGGACCGGTGCGGTCCTTGCCCATCCCGTGGCCGCCGCGCGCCGCCTTGAAATGCTGCGCATAGCGAAAGTCAATCAGCGTGTTGAGCCCCTGCACCGCCTCGAACACGATGTCTCCGCCCTTGCCGCCATTGCCACCGTCGGGGCCGCCATATTCGATATATTTCTCACGCCGAAACGACACCGCGCCCGGCCCGCCCGCGCCCGATTTGAGGAAGATTTTCGCCTGGTCGAGAAAATGCATGGCTTCCCCTAATCGCAAGCGAGGTCGAGCGCCACTGTGAAGCGGACGCGATTGATTGGAACGAAAGAACGACGCGCAAAGCGTCGCAAGCGCGACTGCGCGCCCGCAGGTGCCCTGCAGGAAGCGCAGCGACCGAAAGGAACAGCACCGAGGAAAATGAAAAGTTGGTGGAGCCGAGCGGAATCGAACCGCTGACCTCGTCATTGCGAACGACGCGCTCTCCCAACTGAGCTACGGCCCCAGGCGAAGCGCGCGATAGCGTGATCGCGCAAGCCTCGCAAGCATAGGTTGCATCGAATTCGTCAGGCCCCGCGCGAACCGTCTATTGCCCGCCGGGACCACCGGTGTCGCCGGCAGCGCTCGCCTCGTCCTCCTCGCTGGCGACCGGTTCGACGATTGGCTCCGAGATGACGTTCTCACGGACGGGAACAACAGGTACGGCGGCCCCCGTTTCCGGATCGGTCACCGCACCTGCCTGAACGCCGGGCTGTGCCAGCGTTTGAGCCGGATCGCCCTGCGAGCTCGGAATGACGACACCGCGTGCACGCGCGCGCTGGGTCGCCACCCAGCCGGGCTGCGACGCTCCATAACGCGCACCATAACGGCTGTCCCAGTCGGCGGACTGGCGCTGATAGGTCTCGTATTCTTGGAAGAAAAGTTCGAAGGGCTCCTGGACCAGCGCAAAATTGTCCATTGCGAAGGCAACGGGATCGGTGGGCGGCGCAATCAGCGCGCGATTGGCGATATCGAGCACGGCGCGGCAGAAGCGCGCCCTTGCCGGCGGCAGAGCAAAGAAATTGTAAACCGCGGTCATTTGCTGCTCACGCGCCAGGATGCCGGGCCGCCGCCCGCCATTCTCTTGCCGATAGCGCGTGTCGATCTCGTCATTGACGGACTTTAGGGCGCGCGCGTGATCGCTGATATAGGCGCTGTAGGCGTCCAGGATTGGCTGATATTCGGGCGCGGTGCAATTGAGCGCGGCAACGTTCCAGGCCGAGCGGAAATGCCAGACCTTCTCGTTGTCGGTGAGGCCGGTATTAACGGTCTGACGCTGCCCGGCGATGTTCCGGATCGGGATATCCATGACATAGGTCGCCCCGCCTGGCGGGATCGGGCGATAGGGCACGCGCTCGACCACAGGCGGCGGGGGTGGCGGCGGCGGCGGGGGTGGAGGCTCTGGCGTCGCGCAGGCGGCGAGCGCGGCGAGGCCGGCTCCGACGACAGTCAGCCGGACGGGGCTGCCGCCTGCGGACTTAGCGGGCCGATGCTGCGCCGAACCTGTGTTGAATGTGCTTCCCATTTACGCCTCTCGCTTCCCCGTCACCCAGGGTAATGTTGTCTTGACTGTCCGCGGCCCCGCCAGTCCGAGACCTTGTCTGCATTCCAGCCTGCCGGCCCGTCGCTTTCTTTCGGCAAGCAAAAGGGCCGTCACCTTTTTCCATTGAATTCCACGATGGGGCTGCGATCCTTGACCCATGATGAAGCCGCGCGCGGCCCTCGCCCTGCAATGGCTCGGCTTGGAGATTGTCGCGCCGGCGAGCTCTATCCGCCTATGCCAAAGCAAATGCCCGAAGCCTATGGTCGGGCTCCGGGCATTGCATTGTTTCAACAGTTTAGATGCGTTCCAGAACGCTGGCCTCTTACCGGTTACTCGCGGCTGCCGAGGAACTGCAGCAGGAACATGAACATGTTGACGAAGTCGAGATAGAGGCTCGTCGCGCCCATGATCACGGCCTTACCCATGAAGGCCGTGCCGCGCAGATGCTGATAGTCGCGCTTCAGCCGCTGCGTATCGTAAGCGGTGAGGCCGGCGAAGATCAGCACGCCGAGCCCGCTTATGACGAAGGCCATCGCCTCGGACTGCAGAAACCAGTTGACCACCATGGCGACGATCAGACCGATCACGCCCATGATCAGGAACGAGCCGAAACCCGACAGATCCTTCTTCGTGGTGTAGCCCCACAGCGACAGACCGGCGAAGGCCGCGGCGGTCGCGAAGAAGGTAACCGCGATGGATTCGCCGGTGAAGACGAGGAAGATCGTCGACATCGACAGACCCATCACCACGGCGAAGGACCAGAAGATCGCCTGCAAAGTACCTTCGCTCATCTTGTGAAGCCCGAAGCTCATCGCCATGATGAAGCCGAGCGGCGCCAGCGCCACGATCCACATCAGCGGACCGCTGGCGAATGCATAGGCGAGGCCGGTCGCGGCAGCGCCGGCCGCCACGATACCAGTCAACAACACGGCCGAAGCCATGTAATTGTAGATTTTGAGCATGTACGAGCGCAGGCCCGCATCGTACGTTTCGCCCGCGGCAAGCTCTCCGCCCGCGCGCGGCACCGAGCCGAAAGCGGCATTGGTGCGGGTAGTGTCTTTCCAGTCAGACATTTTGGATCCCTTGTCTCCAATTCCGGCGCAAAGATATGCGCCTTCTCAATGTGCAATATCGGGCTTTCGGCCGATGTTTTCAAGCGAAACCGGAGCCCATATCGCGAATTCGGTTCATGTTCTGATGGCTAAGGCTTAACAGAACCTTTCAATCGCTCGAACTGGACAGCGCCGCGCCGCGATCGCGGGTAGCGGCAAGGGTTGCGGTCAGGAGCTTTGCGAGCGCCCCGTCCTCGTCGAGCACATTCAGCCCTTCGCGCGTCATTCCGCCCGGGCTCGCGACCCTGTCGGCGAGTTCACCCGGTGTAAGCTCGGACCCCGCGGCAAGCGACGCGGCGCCGTCGACCATGGTCAGGGCAAGCCGGGTCGCCTGTCCGCGCTCGAGCCCCAGTTCCGCAGCCGCCTGCGCAAGAGCGTCGATGAAACGGTAGACGAAGCCCGGCCCCGAACCGGCCAGCGCAGTGACGAGATCGAACGCGCTTTCCTCCTCGATCCAGACGGCGAGGCCCAGCGCATCGAACAAGTCGAATGCCGCGCTGCGCTCCGCGGCGTCCAGTCCTTCGCCAATCAGCGCAACCGGCGACTTGCCGATCCGCGCGGCGAGGTTGGGCATGACCCGCACACGGCCGAGCGCTTCTGGAAAGGCGGCCTGCAATTGCGCGAGCGTGAGCCCGGCGAGCAGCGAATAGAGCGGCACGCCTCGCGTAAGGCCCTGAAGGCCACCGGCAAGGCTGCCGAGCTGCTGAGGCTTGAAGCCGAGCATCAGCCGGTCATGCTTACCCGCCTCTTCGGCCTCGCGTACATCGCGATAGAGCGCGACGCCGGGGGGCGCTTCATTAAGGGCGGGATCGAGAACGGCGAAGCGTTCGGGCGAAAGGCCGTCGGCAAGCCAGCCCACCAGCATCGCGCCGCCCATATTGCCGCATCCAACGATCAGAAGCTGCTGCATTTCGGCCACTCCCTTATCGAGGCGCGCCTTCCTTACGCCTCGCCCGCCGCATCGACCATGGCGGCGTCGAGCGCATCTCGCGGCGCCTTGTCGCCCCACAACACGAACTGAAACGCGGGGTAGAACCGGTCGCATTCGTCGATCGCATTCTCGACCAGCGCCTGCGCCTGCTGGATCGAGAGCATGCCCTCGTCACCGAGCAGCGCGCCGTGGCGATAGATCAGCACGTCTCCCTGCGACCAGATGTCGAAATGGCCGAGCCAGACCTGTTCGTTGACCAGGCTGAGCAATTCATAGGCGCTCTGCTTCTTCTCGGTCGCGACGCGAATGTCTGGCAGGCAGAGGAATTGCAGCACATTGTCCGCCGCGCGCCAGATCGCGCGCAGCTGATATTTCGCCCAGCTGCCCTGCACTTCGCCGACCATCTCGTCGTCGGCGACCACCTCGCAGTCCCAGCCGCGCGCCTCGAACAGCGCGGCGAGCATTTCGACGGGGGCCGCGTCGTCGTCGGCGGCGAGTTCGGGTTCGCGGGCCATCATCGGCGCGCCTTCGGGGAGGGGTTTGCGTTGTCCATTGCCGTGACGAATGCACGCGAAGCCGCAAACTTGGCAACGCGCGTCGTCGGCGCGATTGGGGAGAACCCAAACGGCCTGTTCAAAGTCTGTGCACAGAAAGCCGGGGATGGCCCGAATTATCGTGCAAGCGTTTGAATCTGCGTGCCTTCGGGATTTGTATAGGAAAAGGTCTCGATGCCCTTTTCGGCCAGTGCATTGATCAGACGCCGCGCGGCGGCGCGATCTTCGAGCGGTCCGGCGAGGAGGCGGTTGGCCTCGCCCCAGGGCGTGACATGCGGCGCGAAACCTTCGAGCAATTCGGGCGCCTGGCGGGCGAAGCGTCGCCAGTCGAAGCCCAGCGCGGTCACATCGCGCCCGGTGGCCAGCTGGACCCAGATGCGCCGGGGATGGTCCGGCACGGCGGGCGCTTCGGGCGCTGCTGCCGCTTCTCGCGGAATGTCGATTGCGGCGAGATCAACGGCGCCGTCCGAGCGCGAACGGCTCGGCATGGGGGCGCTTGTAGTTGTCGCATCCATATCCGCAAAAGCCGCCGCGACCGAAGAGGATGGGCGCGCCATCTCGAGCGTCTCGCTGGTCGCGATGCGGGGCAGCGGCTGGGCTGGATCCGCCGGCAATGTCGCGCCCGTCGTTTCGGCCGTCGCGGCCGCGGACGTTTCCATCCGTTGAGGTGTGGGCGGCGGGGCGTCCTGCACGACCGGGTTCGAGACTGCCTCGTTCGGTTCGGGAGCGCCGAAGGGTTCGCCCGCCGGTTCTAGCCGTGCGCCCGCCGCGCCCTCGCTTGCGAACCGCGCGATGCGCGGATTTTCGCGCCCGATATCGGCGGCGCGCGGGAAGATCCCGAGATTGGCCGCTGCCGCCTGTTGCGGCGGGGTCAGTCGCGGCATGAAGGCAAGATAGGGATTGATCCGCGCTGCAAGGTCGGTCGGCATGACGGCATCGACGATCCCCTCCGCCCGCTCCTGCTTTCCAAGGATTGCAAGGCCAAAGGCGCGCGCGCGGAACGCACCCATGTCGCGCGCTTCGAGAAGCGGGGCGAGTACTTCCTGGAAACGGTCCTGATCCCCCGCGATCGCGTGACTGAGAGCGAGTCGGCGGCGCACCTCGTCATCCTGTGGCCGCAGCGCGAGCGCCTGATCGTAGGCAGACTGCGCCGCGGAATGATTGCCGATCATGTCGAGGGCCAGGCCCTCGTCGCCGAGCAGGTCGGCGGGCTGCGCACCTGCAGCACGCGCTTCGCGAAACAGAGGAATCGCTTCAGTCGGTCGCCCGGATCGCAGATAAACGCGGGCCAGGCCGAGCTTCACACGCGGATTGTCTGGGGCGAGATCGGCGGCGCGACCATAGAACCCGACCGCCGCATCGAGATCGCCCACCTCAAGGGACGCATCGCCGGCCTCGAGCATGGCTCCGACGCTGCGCGGGCTCCGCGCCAGTTCCATCAGCGCGCGGTTCAGCCGCTGAACCTCGACCGACGGCAGCGCCTGCACGACTTCGCGCGAGGTCGATTGCTGCATGGCCGCAGCCGGAACGGCCGCTCCGCCTACCGCCAAAGCGCTCGCGGCAATGCGCAAGAGCGTGCGGCGCAGAAATTGTGGGTTGGTTGTCTTCACAACCTGAAGATAATCACCCACGCCATGCCGTTCCAGTCCTTCGCGAGAGAGCTTACGGCGAACGGATTTGCCGGATCGACGGACCGAGAGCCCGCCCATGCGCGCTGCCATGATGACGAACGAAGATGGCTACTGGTTGTTCTGACGTCCGAGGAAGCGCGGGATCGAGAGCGCGGGTGCGTCGTCGCCGTCATCGTCGTCTTCCTCATCGTCCTCGCTCGAACCCGATGAGCGCGAGAGATTGGCCATCCGCTCGAAGAGGGTTGCACCACCCCCGGAGGCGGCGGCTCCGCTGCCCTGCCCTTTGCCGGTATCGGAGCCGCCGATATCGTCGGCGTCCGTATCGCCGCTACTTCCGAGAATGCCACGGCGACGGCCGCCGGACTGGGCTTCCACCGGGCGATCCTGCGCCGCCAGCCGATCCGCATCAGCAAGCAGATCGTCCTGTTCCTCGTCGGCGCTGTCTGCATCCCCATTCGTTTCAGCCGATCCGGTATATTCGTTGTCGAGGTCGAGCGTTTCCCTGTCGGCATCTTCGGCGGAGCGCTGCTCGCCAGGTGCAGAATGCCCGCTTTCGGAGCGCGGCGGGGGCAGATCGTCCTCGTCCTCCTCCGCACCGCGCAGGCCGGCGAGCGGATCGACGATGCCGTCGACATCGTCTTCCTCGTCGCCCATGTCGTCGCCCGCTTGCATGCCGGAAAGATCGAAGGGTTCGGCTTCGCGCGCAGATTTGCGTTCACTGCCCGTCGGTTCGAGCGCAGCCGGATCATCATCGACAGCGCTGTCGTCCTCGCTCGCGGCAGGCTCATCCGACATTTCGGGAGGACTGGCGGGGATGGTCGGAATGCGCGGCGCGGCGGAAGGGCTTTCGCTCGCGGAAGCTGTAGCAGCGCCCTCTTTGTCCGTTGCGCCCTCACCGCTTTCGGCATTTTCCGACAATTCGAGCACCGGCCGCTTGGGCATGCGCGAGGTCGGGAGCATGGCGGAGCGCTGCTGCGGCATGTCGCCGGTCGCGCTCTGCTCGATCCCGGTCGCGACCACCGAAATGCGAATCTTGCTGTCGAGATCGGGGTTGAAGGCGCTGCCCCAGATGATGTTGGCATCTTCGTCAACGAGATCGCGGATGTAGTTCGCCGCCTCGTCCAGCTCCATCAGGGTCATATCCTCGCCGCCGATGATCGAGATGATCACGCCCTTGGCGCCCTGCATGCTGACTCCGTCGAGCAGCGGATTGGCGATCGCCTGTTCGGCAGCGTCCAGCGCGCGGTTCTCGCCCTCGCCCTCGCCCGTGCCCATCATCGCCTTGCCCATCTCGCTCATCACCGCACGAATATCGGCGAAATCGAGATTGATGAGCCCGGGATTGACGATCAGGTCGGTGATCGAGCGCACGCCCTGCTGCAACACTTCGTCGGCGAGCTGGAATGCTTCCTTGAAGGTGGTCTCGGGCTTGGCGACCAGGAACAGGTTCTGGTTGGGAATGACAATGAGCGTGTCGACATGGCTCTGAAGCTCGGCGATGCCGGCTTCGGCGGCGCGCATCCGCCGTGTGCCCTCGAACAGGAACGGCTTGGTGACGACCCCGACGGTCAGCACTCCCTTGCGCCGCGCGGCTTCGGCGATGACAGGGGCCGCGCCCGTGCCGGTGCCGCCGCCCATCCCGGCCGCGATGAAGACCATGTTGACGCCTTCGAGCGCCTCTTCAATCTGCTCAACCGTTTCCTCAGCTGCGGCCTTGCCCACTTCGGGACGCGCACCCGCGCCAAGACCGCCGGTGATGTCCGGGCCAAGCTGGATGCGATTTTCGGCCGGCGACTGGCTAAGCGCCTGAGCATCGGTGTTGGCGACGATGAAGGAGACCCCGTCGATCTCGCTATCGATCATGTTGGCGATCGCGTTGCCGCCCGCGCCGCCGATCCCGATCACCGTGATCCGGGGCCGAAGTTCGTCGCTGGCGGCAGGTCCGATATTGATGCTCATCTTGCGTATTTCCTATCAGGCGCCGGGGCATAGGGTCGCGCTGGTTCCCCGGAAAGCGCGCGTATTGTGTGACACAATCGTATACACCCCGTTATACCGCATACATCCTTATCCACAATCGCCGGACGGGCAGGCGGGCGCGCGCTTGGATCGCTTCAGAAATTCTCACGCAGCGCGCGCCACAGCTTGCCGATGGACAGGAGGGGGTGAAGCGAGCCGCCGAAGTCGCGCAGCGGCGTTCCCGCTGCACCGACGGCACGAATGTCGATCGGATCGGCTGCGGCATAAAGGCACAGGCCGGCCAGCCCCGAAAAGCCGGGCGTCGCATGCGCTTCGGGCAGACCGGTCAGCGGTGGGGCGCGCCCGATCCGCACCGGCATGCCGAGCGCGCTCTGGGTGAACTCGTCGAGCCCGGCAAGTTCGGCGCCGCCGCCCGTCAACACCACCTGCCCCCCGCGTGCGCCGGCAAAACCGAGCGCCTTCAGCGCCTTGCCGATCTCGTTCGTCAACTGACCCTGTGCCTGGGTGATCACCGAGATCAGCTCGGCGCGCGCGATCCGATTGCGATCGTCCGCTCCGCGCGCCTGCAGTCCGGCCGGTTCGCCGCCCGGCCCCTCGTTCGGGCCGCTGACCGGGATCATCTCGCGGTGATCGCTGGGCGAGGCGATCGCCGATCCCGATACGCATTTAAGACGCTCGGCCTGGAAGCGGCGGATGCCGAAAGCGCTGGCGACCGCATCGGTGATATCGCCCGACCCGAGCGGAATGGCACGCAGGCCGAGCAGCATGCCCGAAGCGAAGACCGCGACATTGGTGACGTCTGAACCGACTTCGACCAGCGCGACGCCGAGATCGCGCTCCTCTTCCGTAAGGCAGGCATAGCCCGAGGCAAGCGGCGCGGCGACCACCGCCTCGACGTCGAGATGCGCGCTTTGCACCGCCTCCATCAGGTTGCGCACGGGCGCCCCGTCGGCGAGCATGACGTGGATATCGACGCCGAGCCGTTCGGCATGCAGTCCGCGCGGATTGGCGACGCCATGGGCGCCGTCGAGCGTGTAATGTGCGGGGATCGCGTGCAGGACGCTATGCGCGTCGGGATGGATCATGTCGCGCGCCTCGATCAGCAAGTGCTCGACATCCTCCTCCTCGATCCGGCGCCCGCCGATCTCGATCTCGACCTTCGACACCTCGCTCCTCAGCCCCGCCCCGGCGCAGGCGATCCAGACGCTCTGGATATTGGTGCCGGCATTCTTTTCCGCGCGCTCGACCGCGTCGCGAATGGCATAGGTGGCCGCTTTCATGTCGGTGATGTAGCCGCGCTTGACCCCGTTGCTGGCGCGGTGTCCCGAACCGAGCACGACGAGATCGCCTGTGTCGGTTTCCCCCATGATCATTGCCGAGATGCGGAAGGAGCCGATGTTCACGGCCCCGAACACCTTCGCGATGCGGGCATTGGGGGCTGCGGTCCGCGGAGAGCTGACGGCCATTATTCGCTGATCCCCGCGGCGGCTTCCTCCAGCGCGATCGCATCGGCGCGTCCGGGCACACGCATATAGATGCGCGGCGGCGAGCGCATGTCGAAGGTTGCGACCTGTCCACCGATTAAGCGGTTCTGCCCGTCCATCCGCGCAAATTTGACGAGCGCGCTCGCACCCTCGTCGTCGCCTTCGGGAAGGGCGAGGACCTGTCCGCTCCCGAAGGTCAGATTCCAGCGACGATTGCCGATCCATTCGGCGGCCGCCACCTGCGGGCCCATGGCGGGTGCGGCGGCGAGCAGACGGTCGAGCGCGGCGACCTGGCGCGCGGCCCCCGGCCCCGATACGCGCAGATAGTCCGCCGCATCCTCGCGCGCGATCGGTGCAAGTTCGGCGCCGTCGCGATCGATCAGCATCAGCCGGTCGGGCTTCTCCAGGACAGCGTGGGGCTCGCGCTCGACGATGTCGATGGCGAGGGTGGCGGGCAGCTGCGCCGAAACGCGCGCGTCCTTGACCCATGGCAATGTTCGCAACTCGGCGCGCAGAGCCTCCAGCTCGACCAGCGGCATCGGCCGGTCGCGCTGCGCCAGCGCCCTTGCATAGACCTGGCGCTCGTCCATGCGGTTGGTGCCGGTGACGCGCACATGCTTGACCTCGAAACCGGCATCGGACGCCATCGCCGCGACCTGCGCCTGCGCCATGGCTGGAACGCCGGCGAGGTTGGCGATGACGAAGCCGAGACCGACCATGGCACCGATGATGAGCGTGAGCCAGATCGTGCTCCACTGATCTTCGGAGAACGGCAGCAGCGCCAATGCCCTGTCGACGATACCGCCGGTCGCCGCCTTCGCCCGCCGCGCGCCGGCGGACCGCCCTTGCGACTTTGCGGCGCGCCGCACACCCTTGCTGCCCGAGCGGGTGATCCTAGCCATCGTCGACCACCTTCCTCGCGGGGACCTTGCCCGCATGTACCCGCAGCGCCTCCATCACGATCAGCTCGACCAGTTCGGCATAGCCGATCCCGGCGTGGCGCGCCTGTTCGGGCACGAGGCTGAGCGGGGTCATGCCCGGCTGGGTGTTGGTCTCCAGCACGAACAGCCCAGCCTCACCCGCTTCGTCATCCCAGCGGAAATCGGTCCGGCTGGTGCCGTGGCAGCCGAGGATCTGGTGCGCGCGCAGGGCATAGTCTTCGCACAGGGCGGCAATGTCCGGCGGGATCTCCGCGGGGCAGACATGCCGGGTGCGGCCTTCGGTATACTTGTGCTCGTAATCGTAAAAGCCGTTCTCGATCACCAGTTCGGTAACCCCGAGGGCGCGCGGACCCTCGGCGCCGTCGATCACCGCGGTGGTGAGTTCGCGTCCCTTGATGAACGGCTCGGCCAGCAGCTCGGCAAAGTCCTGCCAGGGACCGGGCGCATCGCGCGCGATCGGATTGCCGCAATTCGCATCTTCGGTAACGATCGCGACGCCCACCGACGAACCTTCGTTGACGGGCTTTAAGACATAGGGCCGGGGCAGCGGATCGCGCTCGAACAGTTCCTCGCGCGGGACCATGCGCCCTTCGGGCATGGGAATGCCGCGGGGCACCAGCGCCTGCTTGCTCAATTGCTTGTCGATCGCGACGACCGAGGCGGCGAGCCCCGAATGGGTATAGGCGATGCCCATCAGGTCGAGCATTCCCTGCACCGTGCCGTCTTCGCCCGGCACCCCGTGCAGCGCGTTGAAGACGAGGTCTGGGCGTAGTTCATCGAGACGGCGCGCGACGTCGCGGTCCATGTCGATCCGGGTTACGCGGTGGCCGTTCATCTCGAGCGCGTCGGCCACGCCCTCGCCGCTCATCAGAGATACCTCGCGCTCGTTTGCCCAACCCCCCATCAGGACGGCGATATGCAGCGGCGGTTTATTGTTTGCGCGTTCGCGGTTCAGGGCCCGGTTCATGGCCGCCCCACCCGCTGAATTTCCCATTCGAGAACCACGCCCGAATCCTCGTAGACCTTCTTGCGCACCAGTTCGCCCAGCTCCTCGATATCGGCGCTGGTCGCCTCGCCCGTATTCAGCAGGAAATTGGTGTGCTTGTCGGATACCTTGGCCCCGCCATGGGTCATGCCGCGGCATCCGGCGGCATCGATCAGCTCCCATGCCTTGTGGCCTTCGGGATTCTTGAAGGTCGAGCCGCCGGTCTTGGTGCGCAGCGGCTGTGATCCCTCGCGCGCCTCGGCGATCCGGTCCATCTCCGCACCGATCGCGTCCGGATCGCCGGGCGTGCCGCGAAAACGCGCCGACACCACTATCGAACCTTCGGGCAGGCGCGAATGGCGGTAGGAATATTCGAGGTCGCTTGCGGGTAGAGTGACGAAGTCGCCGCTCGGCAGGATGACGTCGCAATCCACCAGCACGTCCGCCACTTCGCGGCCATAGGCGCCGCCATTCATGCGCACGAAGCCGCCAACCGTGCCGGGAATGCCGCGCAGGAATTCGAGCCCCGCAATCCCCGCATCGCGCGCGGTTGAGGCGGCGAGGATGCCGGGCGCGCCGGCGCTGCAGGTGATCTCGGTCTCGCCGGTTACCTCGACATCGGCGAACGGCTTGCCCAGCCGCACGACGACGCCCGGAATGCCGCCATCGCGCACGATCAGGTTGGAGCCCAGCCCCAGCGCCATCAGCGGCAGCGCCCCGTCCAGCCGCTCGACGAAGGTGCGCAGATCGTCGAGGTCGGCAGGTTCGAACAGCCAGTCGGCCGGACCGCCGGTCTTGAACCAGACGAGTTTCGCAAGCGGCGCATTGGGCGTGAGTGGGCCGCGAATGCCGGCCATCGGCACCGGCGCACCAGTATCGCCTTCGACCGCGCAGGTCGGCGCGCGGCCATCATCATGCGGAAACCCGTCATCGGGCTGCACCATCATCGTCATGCGCCCCGCTCTGCTGCGATTGCCTCGCCGAGAACAGCCGCCCAGCGCGTGATATCCCCCGCGCCGAGGCAGACGACCATGTCGCCGGGCGCGAGCTCCTCGGCCAGGGTCGCGGCGAGATCGTCGACGTCCTGGATGGTGCGCGCGCTGCGATGGCCGCGCGATTTAAGCCCGGCGACGAGCGCCGCGGCATCGACGCCTGCGATCGGTTCCTCGCCCGCCTCGTAGACCGGGGCGACAAACACCATATCGGCCTCATTGAAGCAGGTCTGGAAGTCGTCCATGAGATTGCTCAGCCGGGTGTAGCGATGCGGCTGCGCGACGGCGATGACGCGCCCACCCTCTCCCCTCGGACCGCCGGCAGCCTCGGTCGCCTCGCGTGCGGCGGCGAGAACGGCGCGGATTTCGACCGGATGATGCGCATAATCGTCGACGATCGTCGCCTCACCGGAGGGAAAAGGCACGGTGCCGACCTTGCTGAAGCGCCGGCGCACGCCCGAAAAACTCTCGAAGCCCTTGCAGATGACCTCGTTGGGGCACCCCATCTCGATAGAGACCGCGATTGCGGCGAGCGCGTTCTGAACGTTGTGCCGTCCGGGCATGGGCAGGTGGACGCCCTCGATCCGGCGGTCCTCTTCGCCGCGTTGGCGGACGATGACGTCGAAGGTGCTGCCCCCTTCGACCGGGCAGACATTGACGCCGCAAATGTCGGCCTGGAGCGAGAAGCCGTAGGTCACGACCTTGCGATCGCGCACCTCGCCGATGACCGCTTGGACCTCGGGATGATCGACGCACAATATCGCCGCGCCGTAAAATGGCACGTTGTGGATGAATTCGACGAAGGCGCGCTTCACCCCGTCGAAATCGCCGTAATGGTCGAGATGTTCGGGATCGATATTGGTGACCACCGCGATCGTCCCGTCGAGGCGCAGGAAGCTGCCGTCGCTCTCGTCGGCCTCGATCACCATCCAGTCGCTGTCGCCCATCCGGGCGTTGGAGCCATATTGCTCGATGATGCCGCCATTGATGACGGTGGGGTCGATATTGCCGCTATCGAGCAGGCTGGCGATCATGCTGGTGGTGGTGGTCTTGCCGTGCGTGCCGGCCACTGCAATGGTCGATTTGAGGCGCATGAGCTCGGCGAGCATTTCGGCGCGGCGGACCACCGGGATGCGGTTTTCGAGCGCATGGGCGACCTCGGGATTGGTCCGGCGCACGGCGGTGGAGGTGACGACGACGGCGGCGCCTTCGACGTTCTCCTTTGCGTGTCCGATCTTCACCGGAACGCCCTGTTCGCGCAGGCGCATAACGCCCGGGCCTTCCTTGAGGTCGGAGCCCTGCACCTTGTAGCCGAGATTGTGCATCACCTCGGCGATCCCGGACATGCCGATCCCGCCGATCCCGACGAAATGAATGGTGCCGATATCGGTGCCAACGCCTCTCATCTGACATGTTCTCGCGTGGCCGGTTTGGCGACGGCGGCACGCTGCGAGGCTCCGCGCGCATTGTTCGCGCCGACCCTGATGACGTCCATGAGATCGATCCCGCCGATGCTTTCGACCAGGTCGGCAAGATCGCGCACCGCGTTGGGCCGCCCGCAATTCCATGCGCCATGCGCAGCGTTGGCGAGGCTGCCCGGTTTCTGCGCAAGCGCTTGGATCTGCTTGGCAAGTTCCTTCGGTGTGAAACGCTCCTGCCGGATCATGCGCGCTCCGCCCGCCTTGACCATCTCGCGGGTATTGGCCGCCTGGTGATCGTCGGTCGCGATCGGCAGCGGCACGAGGATCGCTGGGCGACCCACCGCGGTCAGTTCGGCAATGGTCGATGCGCCGGCGCGCCCGATGAAGAGATGGGTGCACGCCAGCCTTTCGTGCATATCCTCGAAATAGGTCCCGAGTTCGGCCGGGATATCGTGGCTGGCATAGCGCTCGCGCACCGCTTCCACATCCTCGGGCCGGCATTGCTGCGTGATCTGAAGCCGCTGACGCAGCGCAGGTGGCAGCATGGCAAGTCCATCAGGCACCACTTCGGACAGCACCCGCGCGCCCTGGCTGCCGCCGGTCACGAGGACGCGCAACAGGCCCTCCTCGGTCAGGCGAGGAAAGTCCTCGTCGCGCAGGGCCAGCACCTCTTCGCGCACGGGATTGCCGACCAGATGGGTCTTGGCCGCATATTTGGGTTTGAGGCGCGCGACCTCGGGATAGGAGGTGGCGATCGCATCGACCGATCCTGCAAGCAACCGGTTCACGCGGCCCAGCACCGCGTTCTGCTCGTGGACGATTGCGGGCAGTTTGGCGGAGCCTGCCGCTAGCAGCGCGGGGAAAGCGGGATAGCCCCCGAAACCCACGATAGCGGCCGGCTCGAAACTCTCGAACAGTCGCAAGGCCATGCTGCGCCCTTCGAGCACGGCGCGCGCACCCGCAAACCAGCGCAATGGGTTCTTGCCGAACCGACCAGCGGGCAGGATATGCGCCGGCAGGAAGTCGGGCTTCCCCGGAATGGCCGCCCCGCGCTCGTCGGTGATCAGCGCCGAATGATGGCCGCGTGCGTGCAATTCGTTCGCCAGGGCAAAGGCGGGGATCAAATGACCGCCCGTTCCGCCGGCCGCCAGTACGAAATGCCGCGATGCGCCGCCTGGTCTTTCGCTGGTCATGCGCGGTGGCCCCTTTCGCCTGGCTGAAGCGTCGTTTTCGGGCCGGCCAGCAATTCCGAGAGCCCGCCGCGATCGCGTCCGAGGAACGGATTGCGCCGCGTAATTGCCAATAACAGCCCACAGGTCAAACACACCGCGAGCGTCGACGATCCCCCGTAGCTGATAAGCGGCAGCGTCATGCCCTTGGACGGGAACAGCTGGAGATTGACCGCCATGTTGATGAAGGCCTGACCGCCGATCACGGTGGCAAGGCCCGCCCCCGCCAACAGTGCGAACAGATCTTCCTCGCCGACCAGTCGGATGAGCGCGCGCACGATGATCGCGAGGTAGAGCGCAAGGATGATCGCGCAGGTGACCAGACCGAACTCCTCGCCGATGACCGAGAAGATATAGTCGGTATGCGCCTCGGGCAGGTTCATCTTGCGCGTGCCGAGCCACAGCCCGCTCCCGGTCCAGCCACCGGCCAGAAGCGTACGCTGGGCGAGATCGACCTGGTCGAAAGCAGTGCCGCCGCCGAAAAAGCTGTCGATGCGGTAACGCGCATTGTCGTAGAACAGGTAGGCGGCCGTAAGCGCGCCCAGACCGCCTGCGATGAGCGCCCCGATCCGCGCCGGCGAAATGCCCGAAAGCAGGACCAGCACGAACCATACGCCCGCGAACAGGATCGTCGCGCCCAGATTGGGCTGCATCATCAGCAACGCGGCGACAAGCGCCATGGTGAGCGTCGCGTAGCCGACCACCGGCAGGCTCGTGTCCCGGAGCCTCCACGAGAGCATCCAGGCCAGCAGGATCGCGAAACCGGGTTTCAGAAATTCGCTCGGCTGGAGCGAGATGCCAAAGTCGAGCCAGCGGCGCGCGCCGTTCTTCTCGGCGCCGATAAGCGGCACGAGCAAAAGCAGGAACAGCATGACCGCGGCGAGCAATATGCCGAGCCTTCGCGCATCCGGACGGCTGACGAAGGACACCGCCAGCATCAGGCCGAGCCCGAGCAGCTGAAAGACGATATGCCGCTGGAAGAAGGCGAATTCGGAAACGGCGTATTGCTTGCCTCCGGCCGGCGAGGCGGCAAGCACCGCGACCATGCCGAGTGCCATCAGCAGCACGATCAGGAACAGAAGCACCTTGTCGATCTCGCGCCACCAGATGCGCACCGCTTCGCGAAGGGCACGCGGCACTGGCGGGGCGGAGCGCGGCTCCACCCCGGAGGCGAGCGGCGGGGCGGTCATGATGTGGCTCCCGGAAGCGGCGCCGCCTCGCAACCGGCGATGACCCCGACCAGTTGGCGGAAATGCTCGCCGCGCTTTTCGTAATCGCGAAACTGGTCGAAGCTGGCGCAGGCCGGCGACAGCAGGACGACATCGCCCGGCTGCGCCGCTTCGCTCGCCCGGCGCACCGCTTCGCTCACGAGTTCACAGCGCTCGACATGGAGACCCGCTTCCTCGAGCAGCGCGGCAAAGCGCGGTCCCGCTTCGCCGACCGTGTAGGCGGCGGCGATATTGCCGAGCGCGTCTTCGCATTCGCCAAGGTCGTCCTCCTTTGCCAACCCGCCGACGATCCAGTGCACCCGAGGCGCTCCGCCGCGTATGGCGGGATCGGGCGTAAATGCGGCGAGCGCCGGCGCCGCGGAAGCGGGATTGGTCGCCTTGCTGTCGTTGACGAACAGTGTATCGCCCGCCGAGCCGACGATCTCCATCCGGTGAGGCAGGCCGCGAAAGCGCGGAAGAGCGTGCTCCCACTGCGCTCGCGTCACCCCCAATTCCTCGGCGATCGCGACGGCAACCGCCACATTCTCCAGATTGTGGGGGCCCTGGAGGCCGGGCCATTGGTTTTGCAGCGGGCGCAGCGCGTCGAGATCGGCTGCCACCGCACGCCCCTCGGGCCGCCGGGAAGCCTCCCGGCGATAGACCTCTCCCACCGGCTGTGCGAGCGAGCCGAACACGGCAAGCCGGTGCGCGGACTGCATTTCGAAGAGGCGCGCCTTGGAGCCCGCATAGGCGATGAAACCGGCATAGCGATCGAGGTGATCGGGCGTAATATTAGTCAGCGCCGCGACGTCGCAATCGAGGCTGCGCGTCAGGTCGATCTGGTAGCTCGACAGTTCGAGCACGTAGACGCCTTCGCCGTTCTCGTTCGGCGTGAGCGGCTCCTGCGCCATGATCGCCTCGCCGATATTGCCGCCGAGCAGCGTGGGAAGGCCCGCCATCTGCAGGATGTGATGGACCAGAGCGACACTGGTCGATTTGCCGTTAGTGCCGGTAATCCCGACGACGCGGTGCGGGGGAAGATCGCCGCGCGCGCGCGCAAACAGCTCGATATCGCCGATGATGGGCACGTCGAAGCGTTCGGCATGATCGCTGATCGGGTGGGTATTAAGCGGCACGCCGGGCGAGACGACCAGCGCGGCGTAGCCCGTGAGATCGCTTTGCAGCGGATCGGCGATCTCGCAGCGCCCTTCGAACGGTGCGCGCGCTTCCTCCTGCCGGTCCCAAACGCTGACCTTCGCCCCGCTCGCGATCAGCGCCTCGGCCGCCGCCGCGCCCGAACGCGCAAGGCCAAGCACGCCGTAACGCCGGTCTGCAAAGATGGGAGAGGTGATCATGCCTTGCCTCGCCTCCCCTTACCGCAGCTTCAGGGTAGAAAGGCCGATCAGCGCGAGGATGATCGCGATGATCCAAAAGCGGATGACGACCTTGCTCTCCGACCAGCCAAGCTGTTCAAAATGATGGTGGATCGGCGCCATGCGGAAGATGCGCTTGCCGGTGCGCTTGAACCAGAAGACCTGGATGATGACCGAGACGGCTTCGAGCACGAACAGCCCGCCGACGATCGCCAGCACGACCTCGTGATGCGTCGCGACCGCGATCGCGCCCAATGCGCCGCCGAGCGCCAGGCTGCCCGTATCGCCCATGAAGACCGCGGCGGGCGGCGCGTTGAACCATAGGAAGGCGAGCCCGCCCCCCATGATCGCGGCGCAGAACACCACCAGCTCTCCCGCGCCCGGCACATGCGGGATACCGAGATATTCGCTGAAATCCGCGCGTCCGATAATGTAGGCGATCAGCGCGAAGGTCCCCGCCGCGATGATCACCGGCATGATCGCCAGGCCGTCCAGCCCATCCGTCAGGTTCACCGCATTGCCCGCCCCGACCATGACGAAGGCGGCGAAGACGTAGTAGAACGGCCCGAGCGGGATCTCGACGTCGGAGAAGAAGGGGACGTAGAGGCTGGTGCTGATTTGGCTGACGATGATGTAGCTCGCGACCCCCGCCACCGCGAATTCGAGTAGCAGGCGAACCTTGCCCGATAGCCCCGCATGGCTGTTCTTGGTGACCTTGTCGTAATCGTCGATGAAACCGATCAGGCCGAAGCCCAGCGTGACCGCGAGACAGGCCCAGACGAACGGGTTCGAGATGTCCATCCATAAGAGCAGCGACAGAGTAAGCGACACCAGGATCATCAGCCCGCCCATCGTCGGCGTCCCGCGCTTGGCGAGATGCGATTGCGGCCCGTCGTCGCGGATCGGCTGGCCCTTACCCTGCCGCACGCGCAGCATGTTGATGAAACGCGGCCCAATGACGAGACCGAGCAGGAGCGCCGTCATCAGCGCCGCACCGAAGCGGAAGGTCTGGTAGCGCACGAGATTGAGCGCCCCTTCGAACCCCAGCCATTCCGCCAACAAAAAGAGCATTCTCGATCCCTAACGGCGCCGCGTCAGCCCGGCGTCCCGGCGAAATGTTGCACCAGTTGCGCCAGCCCCATGAAGTTCGAACCCTTGACCAGCACGACATCGCCGTTGGTCAGGCCGTAGTCCTCGAGCAGGCCAATGGCTTCGCCCGTCGTATCGCAATGGGCAACGCTGGCTCTAAAGCCAAGCGAAGCGCCGCTCCTTCTCCCCAGTTCGATCGCCAACCGGTCCATCCCCTCGCCGATCAATATCGCATGATCGATCTTCGCCGCGGCCAGCGGTTCGGCAAGTTGCGCATGGAAGCGACCGGCGAATTCGCCCAGTTCGCCCATCGTGCCGAGCACCGCGATGCGGCGATGCGCGGGGGTCTGGCCCAATGCCTTGAGCGTCGCGCGCATCGAGGCAGGGTTGGCATTGTAGCTTTCGTCGATCAGCTGCGCCTTGCCGCCTGCCACCGCGATGTCGAGCCGCGCGCCGCGGCCTTTCAACCCGCCCATTTCGGCCAATGCCAGTCCTGCGCTCGCCAGATCGCCACCCGCCGCTCGCACCGCGGCGATGACGCCCAACGAATTGGCGATCCAGTGCTCGCCCGGCTCGGCGACCGAATAGCACAGCCGGCTCGCCTCCTCGCCCCGGCCAAGCTCGGCGGTGACCAGCGAACCGCCATTTGCGCTCGGGATCGCATCGAGCAGCCGCACATCCGCCTCGCCCCCGCGTCCGAAGGTGACGATCTTCACGCCCAGTTCGTGCGCACGCGCGATCAGTCGCGGGCTCATCTCGTTGTCGGCAGGGATAATTGCGGTGCCGCCGTCGATCAGACCGGTGAAGATCCGGGCCTTTTCGTCCGCGATCGCCTCAATGCTGCCGAGATTTTCGATATGCGCGGGCGCGATCGTGGTGATGAGCGCGACATGCGGGCGAACATGTGCGGCGAGCGGTGCGATCTCGCCCGCATGGTTCATCCCCATCTCGAACACGCCGAAACGCGCGCGGGCCGGCATGCGCGCCAGGCTCAGCGGCACACCGACATGATTGTTGTAGCTGCGCACCGAGCGATGGGCACCGCCGCGGCTGGCGCGCTCGAGGCAGGCGAAGATCGCTTCCTTGACCCCCGTCTTGCCGACCGAGCCGGTCACCCCGATGCGCACCGCCCCGCTGCGCTCGCGCGCGGCACGGCCAAGCGCATGGAGAGCGGCGGTGGTGTCCTCGACCAACACGTGCGGGAAATCGACCGGGCGATCGACTATCGCGGCGACTGCGCCCCTGTCGAAGGCGGCGGGGACGAATTTGTGCCCGTCCATCGCTTCGCCGTTGAGCGCGATGAAGATGTCGCCCGCGCGCACGTCACGGCTGTCCATCTCCACTCCGGAGGCCTCGAACGCATGGCTCGCCGTGCCACCTGTCGCCGCAGCGACCGCGTCCGCATGCCATAGCGCGATTGGCAAAGCATCGCGCGGATCGGCCGGCCAGGGGTGAAGCAGAGCATGGGCCGAGCTCATGCCTCGGCCTCGCGCGCGCATTCCCGCGCCACTTCCACATCGTCGAACGGCAAAACCCGCATATCCTCTCCCGACCCGATTATCTGTCCCTGCTCATGCCCCTTGCCGGCGATGAGGATGATATCGTGTGTGCCCGCCCCGGCAATGGCGGCGGCGATCGCGTCGCGCCGTCCCGCCACCGCCCGCACATGCGCGGCCCCTTGCGCGCCGGCCAGCACTTCGTCCCGGATCGCTTGCGGATCCTCGCCGCGCGGATTGTCATCGGTGACAAGGACCGCATCGGCCCCTTTCGCCGCGACTTCTCCCATCGGAGCGCGCTTGCCCTTGTCGCGGTCGCCCCCCGCCCCGAACACCAGCCGCAGCGTTCCGCCCCTGCCGGTATCGATGTGGGGGCGCAAAGCCGCGATGGCGGCTTCGAGCGCGTTGGGAGTGTGGGCGTAATCGACATAGATCGGCGCGCCAGAGGGAAGGATGACCGCACGCTCCAACCGCCCGCGCACCGGCTGGAGCCGCGAGACCGCATCGAAGACCTGCGAACCGCGCGCACCCGTCGCTAGCGCCAGTGCGGCTGCGACCAGCGCGTTGGCCGCCTGGTAGGCTCCGATAAGCGGCAGCCTCACCTCCCTCGTCTCGCCGTCATATTCTATCGTCAGCTCCTGTCCGAGCTGGGTCGCCTCGCGCGCGCCGAGCTTCAGGAAGGCACCGCCCTCGCCCACCGTGCGCACATTCAGACCGCGCATGTGTGCGGTTTCGAGCGCGCGGCGCGTCCATTCGCCGGGCTCCGCGCCGACATGGACGATGGCCTGCCCGCCCTCCTCGACGACTTCTTCGAACAGGCGCATCTTGGCCGCGAAATAATCCTCCATCGTCCCGTGATAATCGAGGTGGTCGCGGCTGAAATTGGTGAAGGCCCCCGCCGCCACCGTAAGCCCTTCGTTGCGATATTGAGCCAGACCGTGGCTCGAGGCTTCATAGGCGACATGGGTGACACCTTCACGCGCGAGGCCGCTCATGTTCGAAAGGAAAGTGACGATGTCTGGCGTCGTCAGCCCGGTAGAAGTGCTGCCGTCGGGCGTGGTTACGCCGAGCGTTCCGATGCTCGCCGCGCGCTCGCCGCAAATGCGCCAGATCTGGCGGGTCATTTCGGCGCAGGAGGTTTTGCCGTTGGTGCCGGTGATGGCGACGACGGTTCCCGGGACGGGCGTGAAGAACGAAGCGGCGGCCTGCGCGAAGGTCCGGCGCGGTTCCTCGCTCGCGATATGCAGCGCCCCTTCGACGCGGGCACCGGGCGATGCGATCACGGCCACTGCGCCGCTGGCGACGGCTTCGGGAATGACGGTCTCTGCATCGAACCGCTCGCCCTTGAACGCGCCGAACACGTTGCCGAGCGCGATCTTGCGATGATCGATGGCGAAGCCTGTCACCGCCTGATCGCCGGCACTGTGCGGATCGAGCCCCGCCGCCTCCATCACTCGCGCCAGTTTCACTCGCGGCCCTCCACCAGAAAGCGCAGGTCGGATATGTCGACATCGCGCCGCTCGTCCGGGCGCACGCCGAGCATCGGCCCGATCCGCGGCACCAGCCGACCCACAACCGGGGCGGCGTTGAACGCGGCGGTCCGCTGGAACGAGCTGGCCAGCGTTCCGCGCGGTTCGTCCATCATCGCAACGATCACGTAGCGCGGTCGATCCATCGGGAAGGCGGCGGCGAAGGTCGAAATGATATTGCGATCGCTATAGCCGTGCTTGCCGGGCTTTTCCGCAGAGCCCGTCTTGCCCCCGACCCGGTAACCCGGCGCATCGGCGCTGCGACCCGTGCCGTAGAGCGAGATCATGCGCAGCATCTGGCGCATGCGCGAGGAGGTAGAGGCCTTGAACACGCGCCTGCCCTTGGGCACTTCGCCCGGGCCCAGTCGTTGCAGGGTGGCCGGACGCCAGATCCCGCCATTGACCATCGCAGCATAGGCATTGGCGAGATGGAGCGGCGTCACCGCGAGCGAATGGCCGTAGCCGATCACCATGTTGGTATGCCGGTTTTCCGGATTGGCGGGCCATAGCGGGCGGCCGCGCGCGGGCAGTTCGATCTGCGGACGCTCGTCCATCGCAAGATCGCGCAGCAGGCGCTGCATGCGCGCGCTGCCCAGCTCATCGGCGACCCGCGCGCTTACGGTATTCGAGGAATAGACCAGGGCCTGCGGGACGTTCAGCACATCGCCCTTGGGTTTGAGATCGCGGATCCGGCGATTGCCGACCTCGACCGTGGTCGCATCCCAATTGCGCGAAAGATCGCGCACGATCCCGGCATCGATCGCCGCCGCCATGGTTAACGGCTTGAAGGTCGAACCAAGCTCGTAGACGCCGTTGGTCGCGCGGTTGAACGTATTGGGCGCACCGTCCGCGCCGACGATATTGGGGTCGAAGGCCGGAAGCGATGCCATCGCCATGATCTCGCCGGTCTCCGCGTCGAGGACGATGCCCGCCGCGCCCTTGGCATCGGTGGCCAGCATGACCTTGCCCAGCTCATCTTCGAGCGCGCCCTGAACGCGCAGGTCGATCGACAGGGCGACGGGTTCGCCGCGCAGATGGCGCTCGGACAGCCGCTCGTCGAGCACCTGTTCCATTCCGAAGCGACCTTCGAGCCGGCGCTCGTCGTTCTCGGTGACGTAACCCAGCACATGTGCGGCGAGCGAGCCTTGCGGATAATGCCGGTCGTATTCGCGCGGGATCTCGAGCGCCACTTCGCCGAGCTCGAACACCTTGTTGGCATCCTCGGGGAGGATACGGCGCAGGATATAGCCGCCTTTGTCCGAGGAGAGGATGCGGGTGGTGCGGGCCAGATCGAGGTCGGGAAAGATTGCTTTCAGCCGCGCGGCGACGGCAGCGGGTTCGCCCACCAGCGGCGAGCCGTCATCCTCCATCGCCTCGGGATTGAACCACAGCGCGTAGGCGGGAAAATTGCGCGCCAGCGGGGTGCCGGTGCGATCGGTGATCTCGCCGCGCGGGGGCAGCAGCGCATCGGCAAGGCTGGTTTGGCCGGGCGCCGCGCCGACGAAGCCGAGATAGCCGATCCGCAGCATCGCGATTCCCGCCAGGCACGCGAAACAGACGATCAGCAGCAGCAAGCGCAGCCGCGCCGTGGTCAGCATTGCGGCACGCAGATGAACCGCGCGCACCCTGCCCCCACTCGGCGCGGCCGGTGCCGGCTCTCGCGGCGAAGCTGCCCCTGATCGCGGCGCAGGCTGACGCGGAGAGGCAGCGGGGCGTGGTGTGCGGGTCAGCCGCCCGAACGGGTCAGCCGCCGTGCGCCCCACGATATGAGCCGTCATTCGCCCGCCTCGCCGAGCGAGAGGATCGCTCCGCGGGTCGGAGCGCTAAGCTCGCGTGGCCCCGTATAGCGCTCGCCGGACGGGGCAGCGCTCTGCGCGTTGGCGGCGCGGATCGGAGAGGCCTCGATTAGGAAATCGCCGAAAGCATTGACGAAGACCGCGCCCGCTCCGCTCTCTTCCTCTGCCATCGCCAGCGTCACCGGCGCGCCGTCGATCGGGGACACCATGGCGGGCGCGTCGCCGGTGACATCGTCGATATCCGCATGGGCGACGCGGATCGGTGCGGGCGCATCGGGGCCGACCGATTGGCCGAGGCTCGCAAGCTGATGCCGGCTGTCGAGATACTGATCGGCGCGCGGCGTTTCGTAGCCGAGTTCGACGTTGTTCCATTCCGCAAGCTGACGCTGGCTCGCGCGGGTCTGAAACTCGGTTTCCAGCATCAGCAGGTCGCGTTCGAGCGCGATGATCATGCGTTCGGCCAGCGACACTTCGCTGCGCACGGTCTGCACCTGAAAGCTCAGCAGCGCGAACAGGGCGGCGCAGGCGGCGAGCACCGCGGCCCAGCCGATCTGGCGAATATGCGAACCTGCAGGCATTATGCGCGTGCCTCCCTGTCAGCGCGGGCCGGCGCGGCGGTCCGCACCGCGTGGCGCAGGATCGAGGAGCGGGCCCGCGGATTGCGTGCCACTTCGGCTTGCGAAGGACGGATCGCCTTGGAGAGCTTGGCGAAGGTCGGCGCCGGGCCTGGCCGCTCGCCGGGCAGGTGTCGCGAGACAGCGCGGCCCGCGCCGGAGGCCTTCTTGAAGAAGCGTTTGACGATACGGTCCTCGAGGCTGTGGAAGCTGACCACCGCGAGCACGCCGCCCTCTTTCAGCAGGGCCTCGGCAGCGGCGAGTCCGGCATGAAGTTCGCCGAGTTCGTTGTTCACATGGATGCGCACCGCCTGAAACGTGCGAGTGGCGGGGTCCTTCTTTTCGTGCGGCTTGTAGCCGAGCGCACGGCGCACGATCCGCGCCAATTCGCCGGTCGTCTCGAGCGGGCGGGCTGCGACGATAGCACGCGCGACCCGGCGCGACTGGCGCTCCTCGCCATATTGGTAGAGCACATCGGCGATCGCGGCTTCGTCAGCAGAGTTAAGGAAGTCCGCCGCGCTCGCGCCGTCGCGGCTCATGCGCATGTCGAGCGGCCCGTCGCTTGCAAAGGCGAAGCCGCGCTCCGCCTCGTCGAGCTGCATCGAGGAGACGCCGATATCCATAACGACGGCATCGACCTGCGGCACGCCGATCCGCTCCATTTCCGCTTGCATTTGCGAGAAACGATGCGGGTGAAGCGAAAGGCGCGGGGCGTAGCGTCGGGCCAACTCCGCACCATCGCGGATGGCGTCGGGATCGCGGTCAAAGGCATGGACCTGCGCCCCGCATTCGAGCAACGCGCGGGTATAGCCGCCCGCGCCGAAAGTCGCATCGACGATCACCTTGCCGGCATTCGGCTCCACCGCGTCGATCACTTCGTCGAGCAGGACCGGGACGTGGCGCTCGCTCATGCGCCCTTCCCCTTCGCGCCGGCCTTGGCGAGCGCCTTTTCCCGCTGCGCGCGGCAGCTTGCCTTGGCGCCGCGGAAATCATCGCCCATGCGCTCGAGCTCTTCCGGGTCCCAAACGAAGAAGAACCTGCCTGCGCCGTGAAAATAAAGGCCCTCGCCCGCCTTGCCGAGTTCGCGCAGGTGATCGGGCATGACGAAGCGGCCGCTGTCGTCGAACGGCACCTGTTCGAAGCCGAACAGCTGCTGTGCGCGGGCGTCGGGATCGAAATCGCCCTGTCCCAGCCGGATCGCGCGTTCCTCTTCCTTTTCAAGCTGGGCGTGAAGCTGCTCGATGCGCGAGAGGCCGAAACCGACGAGACAATCATACGTGTCATGAACCTGGAGGCACAGGGTCTTGGAGCCGCCCGAACATTCCTTCACAGCCTTGCGAAAGGCAGGGGGCAGGACATAGCGGCTCTTGTCGCCGCCCAGCGAATACGCCTGTCCGTGATATCCCTCCGGCGCTGGCACGCTTCACTCCCCAATCCCATCCGAACAATCGCCTGGCGCAGCGGCTCGGAGCGCTTCCGATCAAATCACGACTTCCCCCTCGCCATCCAAGCGCGAGCGGGGATGGCGCGCCGACCGGCAGCGGCGACGCGGGGCAAGTGAACATGCTTGATGGACCCCGGTCATATCGGGGATACAGTGCAGTGGCTAGGGTATTTGTAGGGAAATCGCGGGATTATATGCTAAGTTATTGATTTCAATAGTATTGACGTCAGGCCGTAACGCGGGAGCGCAGTCAATAATCCGGCCCTTCCCCTATTTTTCCCAACATTTCGAGGTGATTCCCTCCATTTCCCTACCCAGGAGCAATGCAGAAAAAGGCTCGTCCCCGCTTTTCCCCAAACACGGCGAAAAGCCTAGTCGAACGCGAACTGGGTAAGCGCCAGGATCGGGGCGTCCGCCTCGCTCTCCGGTGCCAGCTCGGAAAGCGAATATTCGAAGGAGGCTGCATCCGCGACGAGCGTGACCTGCCCCTTCTCAATATTGCAGCGCGCAATCATGCGATCGGCGCGGTAATCGCAATCCGGGCTCGCGCCGTCATCGGGGAGGATCTCTCCGGCCATCGAACGAAGGACGATGGGAGCGTTCGATCCATCGTCGGCGAAGGGGACGGTCTCGACGTCGTGCGTATGCTCGCCCCGAAAAGCGACAACGAGCCCCCAGCGCTTCACCACCGCAGGGATCGTCGCGGCAATCGTCGGCAGCCGCGGATCACCGAGCGGCAGCGGAAAATGGCTCGTCAGCATCGGATCGAGCACAAGCAGCAGGTGCCCACCCCCGCGCACCCAATCGTCGAGCGCAACATTATCCGCCGGCGAAAGCCCGCGCGGCTGGATGACGGCGAGTCGCTCGAGTCCCTCGAGCGGATCGATATCGGCAGCTTCGCCGGTCAGCCCCGGCATTGGCGAGAGCGTGTCGAGCGGCACGATGTCGTAGCGCCGCTCGATCACTTCGCGCTGCCAGGGCGTCTCGAACGCGCCGCCCGCCAGGCTCTCCATATCGGCGCCGAGTGGCCAGTATAGGGGCAGGCTGGTGAGCAGACCCAGTTCGGGTTTATCCGCAGCCGGTTCCGCAGCCGGTTCCTGGGCCGAACCGGGAGCAAACTGCGCAACCTGACCATCGGCGGGGGCTGCGCCGCAGCCCGCCAAGCCAAGCAGGCCCATAGGTGCGAGAGCGGCGAGGGTCGCCCTAGCGCGGCGCATCGGCGGGCGACCCGGTATTGGCGGGTGCAGGCAACCTTGTCGGCGCCGGCGTGTCTGACGGCCCGGCGTTATCGGGCGATGCCGCCTGCGTGGCACTTCCGGTGGGCTCGGAGGGAATGTCGGGTACGATCCCGGCATCGGCCAATGGGTCTCTTTGCGACGCCGCTTCGGTCGGCTCGGTCGTCGGCGCGGCTTCGGGCACGGCGCCTTCCTCGATGAGGTCCGCCTGATTGCCGATGACACTGGCTAGTCCGATCAGCAGCACCATCGAGGCGACGCCGAACAAGCCGATCTGCAGGCGCTGCACCGCCTCGCCGCGCGTGCCGCCTAGTGGCGCGGCTTCGGGCGGCATATCGCCTTCGTCGCTGCCGCGACCCTCGAGCCGCCTTCGGGTTGTGCCGCCGGTCATAATGCTTAGCTTCTAGCCATCTGTGTGGTCGATGTCGATCAGCGGGCGGGCGGGTTCATTCGCCCTCCACTTCGAGCCACTCGAACACCGGCAGACCCTTGGCCGCCAGCCAATCGGCATTGTAGAGCGTCGAAAGATAACGAAAGCCGGTATCACACAGGATTGTTGCGACCTGCGGGTTGTCCTGCCCTTCGGCGACGAGCTGTTTGCCCAGCGCCACCGCGCCCGCGATGTTGATCCCGCTCGAAAGGCCAAGGCATAGCCCCTCCTCGCGCAGCATCTTCTCGACCCATTCCAGGCCTTCCTCGTCGGAAATGCGGAACTGCGTGTCGATCGGCGCACCCTCGAGATTGGCGGTGATCCGCCCCTGTCCGATCCCTTCGGCGACCGAAGAACCCTCGCCTTTCAGCTCGCCATGCGCGTAGTAATTGTAGAGCGCCGCGCCGTGCGGGTCGGTCAGGGCGATGCGGATATCAGGATTGGCTTCCTTGAGGCCCATGCCGACACCGGCGATCGTCCCGCCGGTGCCCGCCGCGCAGGTAAAGCCGGTGATCCGCCCGCCCGTCTGCTCCCACAATTCGCGCGCCGTCCCCTCGATATGGGCACGGCGATTGGCGGTGTTGTCGAACTGCCCGGCCCATACCGCGCCTTCGGTCTCCTCCGCCATCCGGCGCGAGACATGCTGGAAATGGCACGGATCGGCATATTTGGTCGGCGGGACGAGGACGAGGCGCGCACCCAATGCGCGCAGCGTATCCATCTTCTCCTTGGACTGGTTGTCGGGCATGACGATCACGGTCCGGTAGCCCAGCGCATTGGCGACCAGCGCGATGCCGATCCCGGTATTGCCCGCCGTCCCCTCGATCACCGTGCCGCCCGGCGCCAGCTCGCCGCGCGCCTCGGCGTCGCGGATCATGTAGAGCGCGGCGCGGTCCTTGACGCTCGAACCCGGATTGGCAAACTCGCATTTGCCCCAGATATCGCAGCCCGCCGTGCGGCTGGCCCCGGCCAGGCGGACGAGCGGCGTGTTGCCGATAAGCGCGAGAGTGTCGCCGAGAGGCTGCGTTATATTCATGCAGCTGCGGATGTGGCGTAAGGCAGCGCCGCCCGCAATCAACTTTAATCTTCAGGCGCGATAGTCACCTTCATGCCGTCAAGCTCGGCGCTGAACGGGATCTGGCAGGACAGGCGCGAGCTGTCCTTGCGATGATCGCTCGATTCGAGCAGGTCGTCCTCGTCCTCGCTCATTTCCGAGAGCGCACCCTGGTTCGCCTCGTCGACATAGACATGGCAGGTCGCGCACGAACAGCACCCGCCGCACAGCGCCAGCAATTCGTCGAAGCCGTTGTCGCGGATCGCCTCCATGACGCTCAGGCCGTTCTCGACCTCGATTTCGCTCGTTTCGCCCTCGCGGCTGGTGACGATGAGTTTGGGCATGGGCGAGGCGTTCCTTTCTTCGAATATTGCGCGCAAGAGCGCGCTGAGAAACTTTGAGCGCAAGAGTGCGCTGTTGGAAATGGCGATAGGTGCGCTAGGGGGTTGCGCAGGGCTTGGCAACCGATGGGAGAAGACCGCGTGGGTCTGACGGCAGCGACGATCCGCACAGAACTGGACGCGCTCGCGGCGAAGGATGCGCTGATCGCCGAAGAGCTCGCGCGGATCGGCTATCCCGCTGCGCGCGAACGCGATCGCGGCTACAAGACGCTGCTGCGAACAATCGTGGGCCAGCAAGTGTCGGTCGCCGCCGCCAGCTCAATGTGGAACAAGCTGGAAGCCGAGCTCGGCCCGGACTTCACCCCCGCCTGCCTGCTCACGCGCGATTTCGACACGCTACGCGCCTGCGGATTGTCGCGCCAGAAACAGGGCTATGCACGTTCCTTGTGCGAGCTTGTCGAAGCGGGCGAGGTGGATTTCGATGCCCTGCCCGCAGATGACGAGGACGCGATCGCGGCGTTGACGCAGATAAAGGGGATTGGGCGCTGGTCGGCGGAAATCTACCTCCTGTTCGCCGAGGGCCGCACCGACATCTGGCCCGCCGGCGACCTCGCGGTGCAGGAGGGCGTCAAACGCCTGCTGGCGATGGACGAACGCCCCGCGGAGAAGGAAACCCGCGCGCTGGGCGAACGCTGGCGTCCCCATCGCGGCGCGATGGCGATCTTCACCTGGCACTATTACGCCAACCCGGCGCTGTAGCACCGCGTCGCCGAGCTAGGGGGTGGCAAAGCGCCCCGTAGGCCATACATGGCACCCCACACGATCCACCGGAGACACCATGCCAGCACTCGACACCATCCCCCTCATCCCGCGCGAACATCTGTTCGGCAATCCGGCGAAGGCGCAGGGAAAGATTAGCCCCGATGGGCAATGGCTGAGCTGGCTCGCGCCGCTCGAGGGGGTGATGAATGTCTGGCTCGCGCCGCGCAGCGATCCCGCGGCCGGCAGGGCGATCACCGCTTCGACGGAGCGCCCGATCCGCGAGCATTTCTGGGCGCCCAATGCGAAAAGCGTCGGCTATATCCAGGACAAGGACGGCGACGAGAACTTCCTGCTCTACCGCATCGATGTCGCCAGCGGCGAGGAGCGATGCCTGACCCCGTTCGAGAACACCCGGGTGCAGATCGTTGGGTCGTCGAACACCATCCTCGACGAAGTGCTCGTCGGCCTGAATGACCGCGACGCGCAGTGGCACGATGTCTACCGCCTCAATCTCGACAGCGGTACGTTGGACCTCGTCTACGAGAACAATTCCTATGCCGGTTTCCTCGCCGACGACACGCTGATCTTGCGCATGGCGATGCGCCAGAACGAGGCGGGCGGGACCGACTATTTTCGCGTCGTGGACGGCGAGGTCGAGGACGACCCCTTCGAGACGACGGCAATGGAGGATTCGCTGACGACCACGCCGGCGGGTTACACCAGCGACGGCAGGACGCTTTACTGGCTCGACAGCCGCGACCGCGACACCGCCGCCCTGTTCGCGCAGGATACGGCGTCCGGCGAGCGCGAACTTGTCGCCGCGCATGACAAGGCCGATATTTCGGGCACGATGCGCGACAATGAAACCGGCAAGGTGCAGGCCTGGTCGGCGACTTACCTAAAGACCGAATGGACCGCGATCGACCGTGAAATCGGCGCCTCGCTCGACTGGCTCGAGGGGCGGCTCGCCGGCGAATTCGGAGTGATGAGCCGGACCAGGGACGATACGACATGGATCGTGTGGAACGACCCCGGCACCGCGCCGGTCACCGCGTATATCTACGATCGCAAGGCAGAGACGCTGAGCGAGTTTTACGTCACCCGGCCCGAGCTTGCCGAGGCGTCGTTGCAACCGATGCAGCCGGTCGAAATAGCCGCGCGCGACGGATTGACGCTGCCCTCCTACCTGACGCTTGCGGCGGGCAGCGATCCTTCGGGAGATGGCCGGCCCGCCGCGCCCGGCGCGCTCGTCCTTCTCGTTCATGGCGGTCCCTGGGCGCGCGACTCTTACGGCTACGATCCGCTGCACCAAATGCTGGCCAATCGCGGCTATCACGTGCTCGCGGTCAATTATCGCGGCTCGACCGGTTTCGGGAAGAATTTCATCAACGCGGCGAACAAGCAATGGGGTCTTGCCATGCATGACGACCTCATCGACGCGGTCGAATGGGCCGTCGGCGAAGGCATCGCGGCGCGCGACAAGGTCGCCATCATGGGCGGCTCCTATGGCGGCTATGCAACGCTTGCGGGACTGACCTTCACGCCGGAGGTGTTCGCCTGCGGGATCGACATCGTCGGCCCCTCGAACCTCGAAACGCTGCTTTCGACGATCCCGCCTTACTGGGCGCCGATGGTCAAGATCTTCCACGAGCGCATGGGCAACCCGGAAACCGAAGAGGGCCTCGCTCTTCTGAAAGCTGCAAGCCCGCTGCACCACGCCGACCGGATCACCAAGCCGCTATTGATCGGTCAGGGCGCCAACGATCCGCGCGTCAAACAGTCGGAAAGCGATCAGATCGTTGACGCCATGAAGGCGGCGCAGATCCCGGTCACCTATGTCCTTTATCCCGACGAGGGACATGGCTTTGCGAAGCCGGAAAATTCGATCGCCTTCTTCGCCATCACCGAGAATTTCCTCGCCGAAACGATTGGCGGCCGCGCCGAGGCGCTGGCGGATGTGCTGGAGCCGTCGAGCGCGCAGATCGTCGAAGGGGCGGAGCACGTGCAGGGCCTGGCTGATTAGCCGCGGCCATTACGGCGGCGAAGGAGGGGAATGACAAGGCGTTTCCGCCGCCCTAAACCGCCGGCGATTGCAATTGGAGGGATCGCGCATGTCGGATCAGAAACGTCACATCTTCATTACCGGCGGCGCCTCGGGCATCGGGCGGGCGGTGGCGCGCCATTTCGGCGAGCGCGGCTGGTTCGTGACCGTCACCGACATCGACGCGCGCGGTCTCGAGGACACGCTCGGCCTGATCCCGGGCGGTTTCAAGTTCAGCTACGAACTCGACGTGCGTGATCGCGATGCATGGGACCGGGCGCTGGAGGCGGCGAGCACCGCTGCGGGTGGGCGGATCGACGTCGTCTTCAACAATGCCGGGATCGGCACGGGCGGTCCCCTCGCCGAGCTCGACGTCGAGGAGATCGATCGCTGCCTCGACATCAATCTGCGCGGCGTTCTCTATGGCGCGCAGGCCGCCCACCCGCACCTGGTCAAGACCGCACCGGGCAGCGCGCTCGTCAACACCGCGAGCGCGGCGGGGATCGCCGGCGGCAGCGGGATGAGCGTCTATTCGGCGACCAAGTTCGCGGTGCGCGGCGTCGCGGAATGCCTAGATGCCGAGTGGGCCGAGGACGGGATCACCGTCGCCTCGATCTGCCCCAGCTTCATCGAAACTCCGCTGCTCGACGGCACCGGCCACCGCGGCTCGAACGAGTTGATCCGCGACAGGGTGAAGGAAGCCGGGCTCGAAATCACCCCGGTCGAAGAAGTCGCCGAGGCGGTGTGGGATGCGGTACACGGCGACAAGGTGCATTACCTCGTCGGCAAGACCGCGAAGAAGCTGAACTTCGCCAAACGCTGGATGCCCGGGCGCGTGCGCGCGCAACAACGCGGCGCAGCGGGTCTACTGGGAAGGTAAGGCCGGGGGAATCCCCCGGGCAGACGCCCCAAGCGCGCTAGACGATCTTGTCGATCGCCCGCGCCAGTTTGGCATCACGGATGGAAAGGCCGTTCGCATCATGCGTGGTCAGCGTGATTTCGACCTTGGCATAAACATTGGACCATTCGGGGTGATGATCGTGACGGTCGGCGATCAGCGCCACGCGGCTCATGAACCCCCAGGCTTCGGAAAAGTCGGCGAATTGGAAGCTCCGCGTGATTGCCTGCCCGTCGCGCGCGAGCGACCATCCGGGGTGAGCCTCGAGCAGATCGGCGCGATCCTTCTCGTTGAGCTGGGGAACGGAAACCATTGGCGTGACCCTTCATCGATCTTGGTGGCGGTTGTGAGCGCCCATGTTTTTGCCTAACGCGCAGGCTTATGCAAGGCCGCGCCTCCCTTCGAGCGATCCGGTGACAGCGCCGCGGCTGCATGCGCACGAGCTCGCCTGCCAGCGCGGCGACCGGCTGCTGTTCCGCGCGCTTTCCTTCGCGCTGGAAGGCGGCGACATCCTGCATGTAACCGGCGCGAACGGCACCGGCAAGACGACGCTGATGCGCGCGCTGGCGGGGTTGACGACGCCGTTCGCCGGGACGGTCGCCTGTGAGGGCGCTCGCGGACTGCTCGACGAGCGGACCGCGCTCGATCCCGACTTGCCGCTGGGCCGGGCGCTCGCCTTTTGGCGGCGGCTCGATGCCGGCGGCGATGGAGGAGAGGTGCGCGCGCGGCTGGCGCTCGATGCGCTGCTCGACGTGCCGGTTCGCTACCTCTCGACCGGGCAGCGCAAGCGCGCCGGGATCGCGGTGCTGCTGGCGCGCGGCGTGCCGATCTGGCTGCTGGACGAGCCGCTTTCCGGCCTCGACCATGCCGCCATCGCGCTCGTTCAGGAGATCATCGCCGGTCATGCGCGCGGCGGCGGGATCGCGGTGATCGCCTCGCACCAGCCGCTGGGACTGGATAGCGTCGTCACGCTGGCGCTTGAGGACCATCGACCGCAAGTCGACGCTGTATGATCGCCGCGCTTCTTCGCCGCGACCTTGCCACCTTCTTCCCCTTTGCCGGAGGCGGGGCGGCGCTGCCGGTCGTGTTCTTCGTCGCGGTCGCAATGCTTTACCCTTTCGCGGTCGGACCGGATGCGAACACGCTCTCGCGCACCGGGGGCGGGGTGGTCTGGATCGCCGCCTTGCTCGCCGCGATCCTGCCGCTCGAGAAGCTGGTCGCGCGCGACATCGCGCTCGGCATGTTCGACCAGCTGCGGCTGCGCGGGCTGACCGAAGAGGCGATCATGGCGGTGCGCCTGCTGGCACACTGGCTGAGCTTCGGGCCGCCGCTACTGCTCGCCGCTCTCCCCGCCGCCGCCCTGCTCGCGCTCGACCGCTCGACCCTCGAATTGCTGCTGCTGGGCCTCCTTGCAGGGACGCCGGGTCTGGCCGCCATCGGCCTCATGATCGCCGCGCTCACCGCATCCTTGCGCGCCGGAGCAGCCCTGTCGGGCCTCTTGCTGATCCCGCTCGCGCTGCCGATCCTCATCTTCGGCGCGGGCGCTCTCGCGCGGCAGGACGCGGCGAGCATCGGCTTCGTCGCCGCGATCAGCCTGCTGCTCATCGCCATCGCCCCCTTCGCCGCCGGGGCCGCGATCCGCGCGGCACGCGAGGTCTGAGACGCTTCAATAAGGCGGGCGGTCGCGCCCCGTCGGGCTCTTGGTGAAGATCTCGTTCCCATCCTCGGTGATCGCGATCGAGTGCTCGAACTGCGCCGACAGGCTCTTGTCGCGGGTCACCGCGGTCCAGCCGTCGCCCAGCACCTTGGCCCAGGGTTTGCCGAGGTTGATCATCGGCTCGATGGTGAAGAACATGCCCGGCTTCAGCACCGGACCCGTCCCCGCCTTCGATGCATGGACGACTTCGGGCGCGTCGTGGAACAGGCGTCCGAGGCCATGGCCGCAGAACTCGCGCACCACGCCGTAGCGGAACTGGCGCGCATGCGCCTCGATCGCGGCGCCGATATCGCCCAGGCGCGCGCCGGGCTGCGCCGCCTCGATCCCGAGCATCAGGCATTCATAGGTCACATCGACCAGCCGCTTCGCCTTGATCGAGGGTTCGCCGGCGAAGTACATCCGGCTCGTGTCGCCGTGCCAGCCATCGAGCAGCGGGGTCACGTCGACATTGAGGATGTCGCCCTCTTTCAACGCCTTGTCGCCCGGAATGCCGTGGCAGATCACGTGGTTGATCGAGATGCAGCACGAATGGGTGTAGCCGCGATAGCCGAGCGTTGCCGGAACCGCGCCCGCATCGAGCATCATGCCCCGCACCGCATCGTCGATAGCGCCCGTCGTCACGCCGGGTTCGACCATGTCCGCGACCGCATCGAGGATCGTCGCGGCCAGCCGCCCGGCGGCGCGCATCCCCTCGAACCCTTTTTCGGTATGCAGCTTGATCGTGCCGTCGCGGTAGACGGTCTGGTCGCTCTCGACGGTCTGATATTCGGTCATGGCAGGCGATATAGCGCGCGGGCGGCGCGATTGCGAGAGGCGGTTTGAGTGCCCTGCGAAACCCAACGGGATGGAACATGTGGAACACGGTCCAGGGCGAAAACGGGCACAGTGTCACGCTGCGATGTCGAAAGTGTAACTCTAGCTGCAAAGTGGAACCCTACAGCTGCCAAAGTGTCACCTTTGTCGCGCAAAGTGTGACTGTCGAGCGATGCAAAGTGACACTCTAAGCAATGCCAGGTGTAACCCCTTTCGCACGCGCCAGAACGCACCGCGTGCCGAGATATGTGAGCTTGCCGGACCATAACGCACTGAAACAAGCATATCGGGCTCGAGTAGGAAATCGGCGGAACTCCAATTCACGCGTGACATAATGCGACGGCCGCTTAATTGAGGCCGGATGACCGAAATTCAGGACCTGATCAAACCGGACCGCGGGCAGGACGCGGTTCCCATCCACCTCGTGAATACCGACGGCTTCGACACCTTCGCCAAGTCGCTCACCGGCGCGCAGCGCGCCGCGCTCAAGGGGCAGAAATTCGAGGGCAAAGGCTACCAGGTAGGTATCGTTCCCGATGCGCAAGGCGGCGAGGCGGGCTTCATGGCGGTGGGCGGCGTCGCCGATCCCGAGGAACTGTCGAGCTGGTGCCTCGCCAAGCTTGCCGAGGAACTGCCCGAGGGAACCTATCGCCTCACCGGCGCCGCCGCCGAAACGGGCGCCGGACCGGCCATGTTCGGCTGGCTCACCGCGCAATACCGGTTCGAGCGCTACAAGAAGGACGAGAACGCTCCCGGCCCGCGCGTGCTGCTGACCAAGCAGGCGGGCAGGATCGATGCGAATATGGCCGAGGCGAAAGCCGAGATGCTGGTGCGCGATCTCGTCAACACGCCGGCAGAGGATATGGGCCCCGCAGCGCTCGAGGCGGAGTGCGAGGCGCTCGTCAAGGCGCATGGCGGCAAGCTGACGGTGGTGCGCGGCGACGAGCTCGAGCAAGGCTACCCGATGGTGCACGCCGTGGGCCGGGCGGCGGATCGCAAACATGCGCCGCGCCTGATACACCTTACCTGGGGAAGCGACGATCATCCGGTGCTCGCGGTGATTGGCAAGGGTGTATGCTTTGACAGCGGCGGGGTCGACATCAAGCCCGCCAGCGGGATGCGCCTGATGAAGAAGGATATGGGCGGCGCAGCCCATGCGATCGCGCTGGCCGGGCTGATCATGGGTGCGGGGCTAAAAGTGCGGCTGCACCTGATCGTCCCGGCGGTCGAAAACGCGATCGCCGGCAATGCCTTTCGCCCCGGCGACGTGCTGGACAGCCGCAAGGGCCTCACCGTCGAGATTCACAACACCGATGCCGAAGGGCGACTGATCCTGGGCGATGCGCTGACGCTGGCGAGCGAACAGGAGCCGGAACTGGTGGTCGATTTCGCGACGCTGACCGGCGCAGCGCGGGTCGCGCTCGGCCCCGACTATGCCGCGATGATGGCGCGCGAGGATGAAACCGCCGAGGCGCTGATCGCAGCGGGCCGCGCGGTGGATGACGAGCCGTGGCGCCTGCCGCTGCCCGAGGCCTATCGTGAATATCTTTCCTCCGACATCGCCGATCTCTCGAACGCGCAGAACAACCCCTATGCCGGCGCCAGCGTGGCCGGGCTGTTCCTCGATCGCTTCGTCGGCGACGGGATCGACTGGGTCCATTTCGACACCTTCGCCTGGCGCCCCTTCGCCAAGCCCGGCCGTCCCAAGGGCGGGACCGCCTATGGCCTGCGCGCCACCTGGAAGATGCTGCAGACGCGCTTTGGCGGTTAGACGGCTCGCGCGACGCCGCAACGCGAGGTTATCCCGCGCATGGCTTGCCGAGCGGCAGTGCCCTCGTCTATTCGCGGCGGCTTGTTCGGGGCAACAGCAGACGGAACACCTGTCCTTATGAGCGGCAAGGCGCGCGAGGCGCATAATTACATCGTGCCGACAGGCGATCTCGGCCTCGAAGGCCCGGTCGAACGCCCCGCCCCCGGCACGCTGCCCCTGCGCGGCGATCTTGCGCATATCGCGCTCGCCGGCGTGCACCTCGCCGCACATTACGTGATCCCGCAGCTCTGGATCGTCGGCCGCCACGGCGTCGACGTCATGGAGAACACCCGCGACGACAGCCCGCGGGTGACCCGGTTCGAACCCGGAACGCAGGTCGAGGTGATCGACGTCGCCGGCGACTGGATCTGGGGATGCCTGGGGCCGGAAGGGCCAAGCGGATATATGAAGGCCGCCTGCCTTTCGCAGTATGCCGGCGCGGACTCCGGCGACACCTCCGGCGCGGCCTGATGGCGACGCGCATCTTCATCGACGGCGCGGCCGGCACGACCGGGCTGGAAATCCGCGACCGGCTGGAAGGGCGCGGCGAGTTCGAGCTGCTGGTGCTGGACGAGGCGCAGAGAAAGGACGAGGCCGCGCGGCGCGACGCATTGCACGCGGCCGACATCGCGATCCTGTGCCTGCCCGACGAGGCGGCGCGCGAAGCGGTGGCGCTGTCCGAAGGGTCGGACACGCGCATCATCGATGCTTCGAGCGCGCACCGGGTGGCGGAAGGCTGGACATATGGCTTTCCGGAGATCGTCGGCGCCCACGCCATTGCCGACGCGCAGCTCGTTGCCAATCCCGGCTGCTACCCTACCGGCTTCATCGCGCTGATCGCGCCGCTGGTGAAAGCGGGGCTGCTGCCCGCGGACTGGCCCTATAACTGCAACGCGGTGAGCGGCTATTCGGGCGGGGGCAAGGCGCTGATCGAACGGTTCGCGGGCGAGCCCGATCTCGCCTTTCGCACCTATGGCCTGACGCTGTCGCACAAGCACCTGCCCGAGATGAAGCGCCACGCGGGGCTCGCCCATCCGGTGCTGTTCGCGCCCTCGGTGGTCCCGGCCTTTCGCGGAATGATCGTCGAGGTGCCGCTGCATCTGGGCGCTATGCCGGGAGATCCCCACGCCGACGATCTGCGCGCCGCTCTGGCGGAGCATTATGAGGGGAGCGCGGTGGTTTCGGTGCGCGAGGAGCCCGCGCCCGATGAGATCGTGCTGCTGGAAGGGGCCGCGGCGCATGACGGCATGCAGCTTGCCGTGTTCGGCAATGCAGGCGGCTCAAACGCTCGCCTCGTCGCCCGGCTCGACAATCTGGGCAAGGGAGCGAGCGGCGCGGCGATCCAGAACCTCAACCTCATGTGCGGATTGCCGGAGACCACGGGCCTAAGACTGTAACGCGGGGCCTGCCTAATCCTTGGGCAGCAAAAGCCTTGCAAGCGGGCACGGTTGCGCGCCTCGTGCCGATATTGCTACCCAAACGGGCAGGCGGAATGATCCTTGCGCAGCGAACTGGATCGGCTACCGCTGTCCGACAGGTCCTGGCACGATTCCTGATCGAAAAGTGCCCTGATCACCTTGCATTCGGCACGGCCGCTCCGGGGAAACCGATTACGTGAAGAAGATCGAAGCGATCATCAAGCCCTTCAAGCTCGACGAGGTGAAGGAGGCGCTGCACGAAGTCGGCGTTTCCGGCATCACCGTCACCGAGGCGCGCGGCTTCGGCCGGCAGAAGGGCCACACGGAGCTCTATCGCGGGGCCGAATATGTCGTCGACTTCCTGCCCAAGGTGAAGCTCGAAGTGGTGGTGCCCGAAGACCAGACCGACCGCGTGGTCGAGGCGATCGCTTCGGCCGCACAGACAGGCCGCATCGGCGATGGCAAGATCTTCGTCTCGCCCATCGAGCGCGCCCTGCGCATCCGCACCGGTGAAACCGACGACGAGGCGATCTAGGCCGCCCGCGCGACACCCACCCCTTTAGCCCGTTCCGGGGATCGTCACGACCCCGCACGGGTTCTCTCGAATACCAGCAGCTGGAGATACCAACATGGCAAGCACCAAGGACGTTCTGAAGCAGATTCAGGACAACGAGATCGAATGGGTCGATCTGCGCTTCACCGATCCCAAGGGCAAGTGGCAGCACCTGACCATGTCCGCCGGCGTCATGGACGAGGATTCGCTCGAGGACGGGCTGATGTTCGACGGCTCCTCGATCGAGGGGTGGAAGGAGATCAACGAAAGCGACATGATCCTCAAGCCCGACATGGACGCGACCTATGTCGATCCCTTCAGCGCGACGCCGATGCTCGCGGTGTTCTGCGACATCGTCGAGCCGTCCGACGGCCAGTTCTATTCGCGCGATCCGCGCTCGACGGCGAAGCGGGCGGAAAACTACCTCGCCTCCACCGGCATCGGCGACACAATCTATGTCGGCCCGGAGCCGGAATTCTTCATGTTCGACGATGTCCGGTTCGAGGACGGCTATGCCGCGTCGGGCTATGCGATCGACGACGTCGAGCTGCCGACCAATGTCGGCAAGGAATACGAGATGGGCAACATGGCCCACCGCCCGCGCGCCAAGGGCGGCTATTTCCCGGTCGCCCCGGTGGACAGCGCGGTCGATATCCGCGGCGAGATGGTCTCGACCATGCTGGAAATGGGTCTCGACATGGACAAGCATCACCACGAGGTGGCAGCCGCCCAGCATGAGCTCGGCATCACCTTCTCCACCCTGACGCGCTGCGCGGATCAGGTGCAGGTCTACAAATATGTCGTGCAGCAGGTCGCCCATGCCTATGGCAAGACCGCGACCTTCATGCCCAAGCCGATCAAGGACGACAACGGATCGGGCATGCACACGCATATGTCGATCTGGAAGGACGGCAACCCGACTTTCGCCGGCGACGAATATGCCGGCCTGTCGGAAAGCTGCCTTCATTATATCGGCGGCGTCATCAAGCATGCGAAGGCGATCAACGCCTTCACCAACGCGACCACCAATTCGTACAAGCGTCTGGTGCCCGGCTTCGAGGCGCCGGTGCTGCTCGCCTATTCCGCGCGCAACCGTTCGGCCTCGTGCCGCATTCCCTATGGCGCGGGCGAGAAGGCGAAGCGGGTCGAGTTCCGTTTCCCCGACGCGATCTGCAACCCCTATCTCGCCTTTTCGGCGCTGCTGATGGCGGGCCTCGACGGGATCGAGAACAAGATCCACCCCGGCGATGCGATGGACAAGAACCTCTACGACCTGCCGCCCGCCGAGCTCGCCCATGTGCCGACGGTGTGCGGCTCCTTGCGCGAGGCGCTGCTGGCGCTGGAGGAGGATCACGAATTCCTGCTCAAGGGCGACGTCTTCTCGGTCGACCAGATCGAGGCCTATTCCGAACTCAAATGGGAAGAGCAAATGCGTTTCGAGACGACCCCCTCCCCGGTCGAATTCGACATGTATTACAGCGCCTGACCCAGTGTATCCGACCAAAAAGAAAGCGCCCCGGAGCGATCCGGGCGCTTTTCTTTTGGCTGGCCCTAAAAATGTTGGGGGCGACCCGCGTTCCATTGCGCACTACGCAAGCAAGACCCGAATCCGACCGGACAGGCCGCGCCCGATGCACGGTCGACAATGCGACCCGAAGGGGCGAACGGCAGGGCCGTTTCCCCTTTTCAATTATGGCCCCGCCGCTACCGGCGGGGCCTTTTTTTACGTTCGCAGCAATCCCCGGCGCGCGCCCGCGACGATCGAGGCGACGAGCGAGAATGCGCTGATCGGCGTAATCCAGTCGAGCGAGGCCGGAGCCTCGAGTTTCCCGAGATGGGCAAGCGCCGCCCAGACCCCGCCGACGGCGAGCACCGCGAAGAAGGACAGCGCGCAGCTTTCCGCATTCGCCTGGCGCCACAATTCGTCGAACCGGATTCAGGTCATCCAGGTGGACGCGGCCAGCACAACAGCGAATATCGCCAGCAGGACCAGCACCCAGATGTCGTCCGCCCATCCCAGGGGACGCGACAGCGCGAGGAGAATCAGCGCACCGCCCCATGCCCCGCAGCCCAGCGCGCTCAGCCCGAGCATGCGCCGCTGGTCCGCCCAGTCGTCGGAATCGTCGACCATGTCCATCGCCATGCCGAAGCGCGACGCGGCCGAACCCAGACCCACGACCGCGGCGCTGACAAGATAGATCGCTCCGACCAGAAAAGCTGCCAGTTCGCTCGCATCGGGCAGCGCCTCGGCCTGCCCGCCAACGCGCCGATCGACAAAGTCGGCGCCCAAATAACCGACCGCTGCCCCCACCACCGCGAGGATCATCACAGTCGACCAGAAGCCCCACCGCTTGCGGTTCGTTTTCGTCATGCCGTTCATGTCTCGTCTGGCTCCCAATCGTCGATGAACAGGTCCGGCACCTGCGCGCCGAACAGTTTCGCCATCCGCAGAGCGAGCGGCAGAGACGGATCGTACTTGTCCGTTTCGACCGCATTGATCGTCTGCCGGGAAACGCCGAGCCGACGCGCGAGCTCCCCCTGGCTCCAGCCATGGGTCTCGCGATGCGTCCGGACATTGTTTCGCAAGAACGATCCTCTCGCCTGGCGATTCGCGGTGAACCACCTGTAAAGAGCTCTTTATAGGAGCGCGGGCGTCCGCCTCGCTCCGTTCTCCGCGCCTCGTCCTATTACGGACACACCCGCCACCGATCGTGCTTTAATCGTTTTCCTACTCGCCGCATCCGTGCCTAATACCCGCGCCTCGCTTTTCCCGCTTCTTCCAATCCCTTCGCGAGGTATGTTCATGATCGACGCTCCATCCGCCCGGCCCCGGCGCAAGGCGATCTTCGATGCGGTAAGACGGCTGCTGGGTCGCGGCTTTCGCCAGTCCGAAGTCGAGGCGCTCGACGATGCAATCGATGCAGCCTTCGGCGGGAGCATCAATCTGCCTTGCGATGCGGCACCGTCGGGCATTCCGCGCATCGTCCGCCGCAAACGCGCAGGAGAGCGCCGGGTCGGCCCGCGCGGCGAGGAACTGATCAAACGGTTCGAGGGCTGCGCCAGGCAGCGGCGCGACGGGCTGATCGAGGCCTATCCCGATCCGGGCACGGGCGGCGCACCCTGGACCATCGGCTGGGGCGCGACGGGCGAGGACGGCGCAGGTGGGCGAATCGCGCGCGGCACCGTGTGGACGCAGGCGCAATGCGATGCGCGCCTCGCCGCCGATCTCGAGATTTACGCCCGCGAGGTCGCGCAGGCGATCGGCGATGCGCCCACCAGCGAGGCGCAATTCGATGCGCTCGTCAGCTTTCACTACAATACCGGCGCCATCCGCCGCGCCACGCTTACGCGAAAGCACATTGCGGGCGATCATGCGGGCGCGGCGGCCGAATTCGCGCGCTGGAAATATGCTGGCGGGCGGGTGATGAAAGGGCTGGTGCGCCGCCGCGCCGCCGAAGCGCGGCTCTACCGCAGCGGTTGGTAGTCGCTGCTCTACCGCAGCGGTCAGTAGTCGCGCCTGATTTCCACCAGGGCGCTGTCGCGCCCGATCGTGGTCACCGTGCCGAGCAAGGCGAGCCAGCTGGTGATCTGATATTCAAGCTGCGTCGCGCTGTAGCCCTGCCCGTCCGTGATGAGCTCGATGTAGAAGCGGCGTCCCAGATTTTTGCCGAGCGCAACGCCCGTCCCACGGCCGAGTGCCGGGTCGGCGCTGACGATGCGCAGCTGATCGAGCCCGATCGAACGCCTCAGGTCGCCGATCGGATCGAGCCCGCCGCCCCCGCCGCGCAGGGACGCGAGCGCGGCGGCAAGCTGCACCGCATCGGTCGCCGACAGCGAGGTGACCGAGCCGCCGAAAAGGAGCCGCGCGAGGATTTCTTCCTCGGGCAAAGCGGGGGTCGAGGAGAAGGCGATTTCGGGCGACTGCGCGTTGCCAGTGATATCGATGCGGACATCGGTGCCGTTGGCGCTCGTCTCGGCCTCGATGTCGAGGCGTGGGTCGATCGGCTGGTTCGCGTCGAACTCGATGCGCCCCTCGGTCAGCTCGAACCGCGTGCCGGCAAAGGTGTAATCCCCGCGCACCAGCCGTGCCTCGCCGCCGATGCGCGGATCGTCGACCGTGCCGCGCAGCGCGATATCGATGCCCCATTCGCTCTCCAGCCCCATCCCGTCGACCGAGATGCGGCTGGGTGCGCGGGCATCGACGAGGTAGCGCCACGAACCGCCGCCTTCAGCCGCTTGCGTTTGCCTGCCGTCAGCGAGACCGACCTCGCGGGTTGGGATGGTCGGCAGCCGCAGATCTTCCTCGGCCACGCCCAGCGCCCAGCTCGCCCGCTCGACTTCGACGCGTCCGGCAATCGCACCGCCATTGCCGTTGGAGACGATGCGCAGCGGCCCGGTGATGGTCGCATGGAGGCCGTTGGCATTGAGCAGTCTCGCATCGTTGGCCGCGGCGCGGATATCGATCTGCGGCCCGCGGTTTGCCGACATGCCCGACAGATCGACGCTGCCGCTGCCGCTGACCGTGCCCCCGCCCTGCGTGCGCCCGGCGAAACGGGTGAGTTCGAGCCGTGATCCGGCGAACCGCCCGCGCGCTGTAACGTCCGTGATGTCGGTGCCCGAAACGGCGCTCTGCAGACGCAGATCGTCGCTCGAAAGCTCGCCGGTGATGCGCGGATCGGCGAGAGTTCCGGTGGCGCGGGCACTTACGACAAGCGGGCCGGTCAGGTCGAACACTTCGATCGCGGCGAGGCGCCAGAGCGATTGCGCCGGCCCTTCGAAAGCAAGGGTCGCATCGAGGCGTCCGCGCATGATCCGATCGGCCAGCCCGCCCGCCTGCGGCAGGCGCGTGATGCGCGCGTCGAGCCGGCCCAATCGCCGTTCGTCCTCGCGCAGCCGCGCCCCGAGCGACAGCGCGCTCGGGCTCAGATCGGCGACCGCATAGACGTCGATCGGGCGCGAAGACAGGACGAGGCCGGAGCGGGTGAAATCGTCGATCCGCACGCGCGCATTGCCGCGCGGCAGGGCGCCCGGCGACTGGCTGTAACTGATGATCCCCGACAGACGTCCTCCGAGGCCGAGATCGGCGCCCGCGAGGTCGGCGAGGCGCAGCGGCATGCGCGCCAGCTTCGCCTCGATCGCGGTAGCCTCGCCTGCGAACGTCCCTTCGAGCACAGTGAAGCCATTGGCAAAGCCGATCTGCGTCGGCGCCAGGCGATAGCCGCCGCCTTCGAGCGAGGTCAGCACCGCCCGCCGCGGCATGGTGATCGCGCGCCCGCCATATTCGCCCTGCGCGATGAGCGCGATGCGTTCGGGCGTGAAATCGCCGTCGAGCTTCAGCTGGAACCGGTCAGCGCGCCGTCCTGCGATCGAGGCCTGAAGATCGCCGCGGCCATCGACGATCTCGGCCTTGGCATTGAAGGCGGCAATGTTAAGCGCGCCATATTCGAGGCCCGTCCCCTCGATGTCGGCGATGATCCGGCTGCTGCCGCCCCCGAACGAGCCTTCGGCATCGATATCGGCATAGCCGAGCGCGATTTGGGTGTCCCCGCCGAAACGGGCGCCGCGCGCTTGGATGTCGACATCGAAGTTCTGCGCGTCGCCGGAACCGGGCGCGAGCGCAATGGTGCCGTCGAGCCCCCCGCCCGCGAGCCGCAGGTTGCCGCTGATCCCGGCATCGCCCAACGTCAGTCCGCCGGTCACATTGGTGCGGTCGACCGCCAGCCGTTCGATCGCGATTCCGGTCGGTCCCTCCGCCGGCAAAACGAGGCCGAGATCGCCCGCGAACGGCCCGAGCAGCGATCCGCCCGCGACATCGATCGCAAAGCCGTCCGCGCTCGGCGCGATGCCGACCCGGACATCGGTCAGCCCCGCGGCGGGCAGCGGGTCGGCCAGCACCAGCTGCGCGCGCGGCCCCTCGCCCGACAGCTCGGCATCGAAGGTGAAGGGTCCGTATTCGACATGACGCCCGCTCCCCTCCAGCGTCGTCGTGTCGCCGACGATGCGGCTGTCGAGCGCCAGGGTCAGCCGCTCGCTCGACAGATCGACATCGCGCAGCACGATCGGGCTCTCGCCGCCCATCGCCAGCGACCCGTCGAAACGTACCCTTTCCCCGGCGAAGTTAACGATGGTGGCGTTGCGGACATCGCTCACCACGCCCGAAAGGTCGGCGTTCACCTGCCAGGGCGTGCCGCCGCCGAAGGAGGCACGGAGTCTCGAACTGGCGCTGACATTGCCGACATCGGGAATGGCGATGCCGCGCGCTTCGACGGGTCCGGCCAGCGCGTACCTCCCCTGCGCCAGATCGCCGCGCAGGGTCAGCTGCGCGTCGAGGCCGGGAAAGGCGATGCGGGTATTGTCCGCTTCGAGCCGGTCGCCCTGGAGCGTGAGCAGTCCGTCCATGCGGCCATTCGTCAGCCGCGGATCGACGAAATCGTTGCCGGTCACGACGCGCTCAGCCGCGACGTCGATCGGCAGGCGCCAGGTTTCGCCGTCGTAACTCGCGGTGCCCGCCTGGATCAGCCCTTGGACGGTGACCACGCCCGTCTCGAGCGCGGCGACTTGCAGCCGGTGGTCGATCGCAAGGTCGCGGAACGGCCCGTCGATCGTCGCCGTCACCCGCGCATTGCGCAGCCGCAGGCTCTCGCCCAGCAGATCGGGATCGCGCAGATAGGCGCTGACCTCGAACCCGTCGAGCGCGTTCCCCGCCAGATCGGCCACCCCCTCGCCGCGCAGATCGAGCGCCGGGGTGACGGCGGCAAGCTCACCGTCGAAGACGCTTTCCTCAAGCGAGCCGTTCAGCGCCAGCGCCACCTGCTCGCCGAGCGCACGGTCCAGGATCGAGCCATCGCCCGGCGGCGGCGAGAACGTGCCGAGCAGCCCGTAGGTACCGGCATCGTTGGTCAGGCGGAAGCCCGCGACGCGCACCCGCTCCTCGTCCCGGCGGCGGGTGACAAGCGCATGGCCGAGCCAGCGCGTCCAGGTCCCCTCACCCGCGATCCGGGCGCGGTAGGCGGCATCGAGCCCCGCCAGCGCGGCGATCGGGCCGGTTTCGGCGGCCTGTACGTCGAGCTCGAGATCGAACAGGTCGCCATCGGGTTCGGCGTCGAGGAGCAGCGCCACGCGGTCCTGCGAACCGAGCGTTCCCGCAGCATCGACGAAGACGCGCCCGGAGCGGATATCGACCTCGCCGGCGAAGTTCACGCGCTGCGCGCGTTCGCCTGCGACGCCGGGTGCCAGCGTCAGATCCTCGATCGCGAACCTGTCTACCCGGATGTCGAAATTGGGCAGGGTCGGCGCGTCGGGATCGCCGGGCAGTAATTCGGGCAGCCGTTCGAGCCGGCCGCGCCGCGCGGTCAGCTCGCGAATGTCGAGCCCGCTCCACAGCCAGGCGAGCGGGCGCCATTCGAGCACGACTTCGGGCACGGTTAGGAAGGTGCCTTGCGGATCCTTCAACACGACATCGTGCAACACCGCCGAGGAATAGATATCGCCTTCGATTCGTCCGACCTCGAAGCGCAGACCCGAAGCGGGCGAGACCTGCGCGATCTGATCGGCGACGAAGCGCTTGCCGATCGGCGAGGAGAGGAACGCGGCGGCAAGCAGGATCGGCGTCAGCAACGCGACCAGCGTCCAGCCCAGCCGCTTTGCCCAGCGCCGCTTGCGCTTGCGTGGCTCGGCGTCTGCCTGATCTTGGGCCTCGGTGGTGTCGATGTCCTCGTCAGGCGCCGGATCGGTGATGCTCGTATCGGCCATCAGAACGCCTGCCCCAGGCTGACATAGACCACCACGGGCGCATCGAATTCGCCCGGATTGATCGGCACGCCGACATCCACGCGGATCGGGCCAAAGCTGGTCTTGTAGCGCGCACCGATCCCCGCGCCGACGCGGAAGACCTCGAAGTCGGGCCGCGCCTCGCGCGAGATCGTGCCAGCATCTATGAAGGGTACGATTTCGACCGCGCCATCCAGAAGCCCGGTCTGGATGCGGGCCTCGAGCGCCACTTCGACCAGCGAACCGCCGCCCAGCGCTTCGCCGAACTCGTTGCGCGGGCCGATCGCCTGGAAGCCATAACCGCGCACCGATCCCCCGCCGCCCGAATACAGCCGGCGCGAGGGCGCGATCTCGAACGCCTCGGCGCCAAGGATCGTCGCCGCCGCCGCGCGCCCGGCCAGCACCGTCGAACCGACGGACTGATAGTAGCTCGCATCGACCCGAGCGCGCAGATAATAGGATTCCTCGCCCAGCGAACGCGACACTTCGGGCGCCGCAAAGCCGGTCAGGCGGAAACCGGTCGTGGGATCGAGCAGATCGTCGCTCGCATCGATCGTCGCGCTGCCGAACAGCGCGCCGATGAGATATTCCTGCCGCGGCGAAAAGGCATCGCCCGAACCCTGCCGGGTGCGCTCGTCGGTGTAGAGAAGCTCCGCGCCGACCTGCCAGCTCAGCGGTTTCTGGAACAACAGGTTCGACACCCGCTCGAACGCGCCGCGAAGCCCGGCGGTGCGCGCATCGACCGCCTCGGTCTCGATGTCGCTCGCAAAGGCATCGAAGGTCAGCACCTGGTCGCGATCGCGGAAATTGTTGCGGCGGAAGGTGACGCTGGCGAGCTGTTCGCGCGTGCCGAGAATGCCGCGCAGTCGCAGCGCGCCTTCGGGCGGGAAGAGGTTGCGATGCTCCCAGCCCGCCTCGATCTTGAACCCGTCCTCCGTGCCGTAGCCGATTGCGCCCGATATGGTGCGCAAGGGTGCGCGTTCGAGATCGACATCGAGCATGACTTCGCCCGGCTCGCCCTCGCTCGGCGGCGAGACTTCGCGAGGGGCGATGGTGGCGGAGGAGACCAGACCGGTCGCCAGGATCGCGCGGCGCAGGTCCGATTGCAGGCTGGTCTGGTAGGTGTCGCCGGTATCGAAACGCGCAATGCGTTCCAGATGCCGGTCGGAAAGGAAGCGCGGATCGCTGCTGTCGACGCCGGCGAAGGTGTATCGGCCGCCCGGCTCGACCGGCAACGAGAGATCGCCTTCCTCGCGCGTGTGATCGATCAGCAGCGATGGCCCATCGACCTCGGCGAAAGGATAACCGTTCTCGCCGAGCGCGACGCGCAGGTCGACCTCTTCCTCGACGATGCGATCGGCATAAAGCGGATCGCCCGGGCGGATGCCGAAGCTCTCGCGCAAGGTTGCGCGTTCGGTATCGGGCAAGGCGTCGAGCGCGCCCAGATCGATCTCGCCAAAGCGGTAGCGCGTGCCCGGAATGACGTCGAAGCGCACCTGCGGTTCTTCGGCGACGTCGCGCGTCGCCTCCCCTTCCTCATCGGCAAAGCCGCGCCGCCCGCCCGAGAGTTGGCGCACAACGTCGGCGGAATAATAGCCGTAGACGCGCAGCATCTCGTTCAGCAATTCTTCGTCCGAACGCGCCCGCGCGGCGAGTTGTGGGACGGTGTCTTCGTCGGTGTCGAGCGCCTCGATCGCGGAGAGCGCGCGGAAGCGTTCGATGAAATCGGTCTCTTCGGGAAAGCGTTCGTTATCGACCGGAAAAGCGAGGATCAGCTCGTCGCTGACCTCGAATTCCTCGAGCTCCGGCAGATCGACCAGCGTCGGCGCCTCGATCTCGGCGAAGCTCGGCCGGTCGGGATCGGGTTCGAGCCGTTCGGGTTCGGGGATCGCGAAATCCTCGAGCGCCGCGTCGATATCGAACGGACTGACTGCGACCGCAGGTTCGCCGTCCTCGCCGGTGAAAAGCGGCGTCTCCTCGGCGAGCGTCGGGGGCGGAGGAACCGGCTCGCTCGGCGGCGGCGCGGACGTCCCCCGCTCGGCCCAATCCTCGGCATTGTCCACCGCGCCTTGCGGGATCAGCGCATCGAGCGTGTAGGGCTGGCCCGCCGCGTCGGCATCGGGCTCGCGCGCCGGCGGGCGTTCTGGCTGCGCGGGGGGCGGGGTCTCATTTTCCTCAGGGGTTTCGGAGGGTGGACCGGTGGTCGTTTCCTGTGGCGATTGCGCCGATGGGTCCAGCGCGCCCATATCCGACCCCTGACCAAAATCCGCGGCGAGCGCGATGCAGTGGAGGCTGCGGGGCGGCAGGCCGATGCCTTGCGGAGCGAAAATGCGCTCGTTTTCAAACGCGAAAACGCCTTGGCGTGCACTCACCGCCCCTTCGGGTCCAACGGATGCGACTCCCTGCCCGGCGGCTGGCACACCGAAAGCGGACAGTCCGGCCATCAGGGCCAGTTTCAGCCGGAAAGTTCTCAAATATCAATCAGCTTGCAGGAAATTTGACGGGCTGGCCGTCCTTACCCCTAGCGCCTTCGAATTGACCAGCCTTTTTGTCGCGCGGTGCCGTAGCCGCGGCGATTAGACGCGATTGCTCTTCCTCATTCATCCGTTCCCAGCCATCGCGGGTCAGGCGTTCGAGCGGGCGATAGCGCACCTTGTACTGCATCCGCGGCGAGCCATCGACCCAGTAGCCGAGATAGACATAGGGCAGCGACGCCTGGCCTGCGCGCTGGATATGGTCGAGGATGATGAAATTGCCGAGACCGGCGCGGCCCGCGTGATCGGGATCGTAGAAGGAATAGATCATGGACAGCCCGTCGCCCTGCCGATCGGTCAGGCAGGCGCCGACCAGCCGCCCCGGCTCGCCATCGGCGGTCGGCTCGCGATATTCGACCAGCGTGCTGGTGACCGGCGTATGCTCGACCATGTCGGCATAATCGAGCTCGTCCATCGCCGACATGCCGCCATCGGGATGGCGCACCGAGAGATATTTGGTGAGCAGCTCGAACTGTTCGTCGGTCGCCCAGGGGCGGCATTCGGTGACGATGAGATCGCGGTTGCGTTTGATGTCGCGCTTCTGCGTGGTCGAGGGGCGGAATTCGTCCGCCACCACGCGCACCGAGACGCATGCCTGACAGCCGAGGCAACTGGGGCGATAGGCGACCGTCTGGCTGCGGCGGAAACCGATCCGGCCCAGTGCCTCGTTCAGCTGATCCGAATGCGCGCCCTTGAGCTCCGTGAACACTTTGCGTTCGCTGCGCCCGGGAAGATACGGGCACGGCGCGGGGCTGGTCACGAAGAAGCGGGGGAAGCGGATTGGGGCCGTCACGGGTCTGACTTCACGTCCTTCGAAGGAGCGGCGCGGCGGCCGCCTTGGGCGAATGCCGGCACCACGAATGCTGGCTGGCGAATGCCCCGCCCGGCATGCGTCCATAAGGCGCGTCGGGGAATCGGGGGGGCGTGTATTAAGACAATCTTATGCCTTTTTGGGCTGCGGTGTAAAAGACCCTTAACCATAAAACAGGGTGAATGGGGCGTTACTTTGCACAAGCGCCGCGGGGAATTGGCATCGGATCGGCGGCATGCCTTCACACATCGCGCGGCGATGGTCCGAATGTGAGACAGGCAAGCGCGCGGCGGAACTGACGAGCGGCTAACGCGACGCGCGAATCAGTTCAGCTCGACCACCTGGACCTGGTATTTGGCTTCGCGCAAGGCGGCGACCAGCTTCTCGACCTGCTCGGCATCGCGCGCTTCGCATTCGATATCGGTGATGAGACCCTTTGCCGGCAGCGTCGTGAAGATGCGCTGGTGGTAGATCTCGATGATGTTGACGTTGTGCGCATCGAACAGTCGCATCACCTTGAACAGCGCGCCCGGCCGATCCTGCAGAGTGACGCGCAGCCGCGCGAGCCGCCCCTGGCGCGCGAGATCGCGCAGCAGCACATTTGCGAGCAGGCGCGTGTCGATATTGCCGCCGCACAAGACGAGGCCGACCGACTTGCCGGCGAACCGCTCGGGATTGTCGAGCACCGCGGCAAGCCCCGCCGCGCCCGCGCCTTCGACCACGGTCTTCTCGATCTGGAGCAGCAGCGAAACCGCCTTTTCCAGCGCCGGTTCGCCGACCAGCAGGATGTCGTCCACCCGCTCGGCGATGACCTGGCTGGTGAAGTCGCCCGGCTGCTTGACCGCTATTCCCTCGGCGAGCGTATCGCCGCCGCACGTCCGCTCCTCGCCCTTGAACCGCGCGAACATGCTGGGAAACAGACCCGCCTGCACGCCGACCACTTCCGTTTCGGGATTGAGCGCACGGGCGACCGTCGCCATGCCCGAAATCAGCCCGCCCCCGCCGATCGGGGTGACGATGCAGTCGAAGTCCGACTTCTCCTCGAACATTTCGAGCGCGACCGTGCCGGCGCCTGCCGCCACATTCGGATCGTCGAAGGGGTGGACGAAGGTCAACCCGCGCTCGGCTTCGAGCTCGCGCGCATGGGCGTAGGCTTCGTCGAATGTCTCGCCGTGGAGGACAACATTGCCGCCCACGCTCTCGGTCTGCATCACCTTCACCGTCGGCGTCGTCTTGGGCATGACGATCGAGACCGGAACGCCGAGGCGGGTGCCGTGATAGGAAAGCCCTTGCGAATGGTTGCCCGCCGAGGCGGCAATCACCCCGCGACTGCGCCGCTCCTCGCTCAGCAGCAGCAGGGCGTTGAGTGCGCCGCGCTCCTTATAGGCGGCGGTGAATTGCAGGTTCTCGAATTTGAGCCAGACATCGGCGCCGGTTATCTGCGACAGGGTGATCGAGTGCATCAGCGGCGTGCGCACCACCGCGCCCTCGATCCGCGCGGCCGCCGCACGCACATCGTCGAGCGTAAGGTCGGCGGGGGTGGCGGAGGGCTTCAACTGTGTCTCTGGCGCGTTCATGGCGCCGCCCGCCCTAGGCGCTGCGCTGGGGGAGGGCAAACCGCTTTTCGCTGGCAATCGCAGCAGATCGCTCTAACCCGGCCGGTATGAAACAGGGTCGCAGCATCGCTTTCATCGGGCTCGGCGTCATGGGCGGACCGATGAGCGCGCACCTCGCGCGCGCCGGACACCGGGTCACCGCCTATAACCGCTCGCCCGAACGTGCCCGCCAGCGGGCGGAGGAATATAAGGCGCAAGGTCTGGACATCGCCTTTGCGGAAAGTCCCGCCGCAGCCGCGCGCGGCGCCGATATTGTCATGACCTGCGTGGGCGAAGACGCGGATCTCGCGCAAGTGACGATTGGACCGGGCGGCGTGCTGGAGGCGATGGAGCCGGGCGCGCTGCTGATCGACCACACCACCGCCAGCGCCGCCATGGCGCGCAAGCTGGGCGAGTCTTGCGCGGACGCGCAGATCGACTTCGTCGACGCGCCCGTAAGCGGCGGGCAGGCGGGCGCCGAGGCCGGGCAGCTCGCAATCATGTGCGGCGGCGGCGAGGACGCGATGGCCCGCGCGCATCCCGCGATGCAGCCCTATGCCAAGGCGATCACCCATGTCGGCCCGGTTGGCGCCGGCCAAACCGCGAAGATGGCGAACCAGATGTGCATCGCCGGTATCCTGGGCGGCCTCGCCGAAGCGATCCGGTTGGCCGAAGGCGCGGGGCTCGATCTCGAACGCACTTACGAAGCGATTTCGGGCGGCGCTGCGCAAAGCTGGCAGATGGACAATCGCTGGGAGACGATGGCCCAGGGCAAGTTCGATTTCGGCTTCGCGATCGACTGGATGCGCAAGGACTTGTCCTATGCGCTGGACGAAGCGCGCCGGCTGGGGCTCGCCTCCCCGATCACCGCGCTGGTCGATCAATTCTATGCCGAGGTCCAGGCCGCCGGGGGCAATCGCCTCGACACTAGCGCACTCATCACCCGCCTTCCCCGACCCAGCGAATGACGAAGAACCCCATGATCCGACCATCTCTGGCCGCGCTGGCCATGTCTTGCGCCGCATGTTTCGCCGCGCCCGCCCTCGCCGATACGCTGGTCTACGATGTCGATGGCATCACCATCGACGAAGCGGGCGAGGTCAAGCGGTTCACCGCACTGGTCTATGACGACGATGGCGTCATCACCCAGACGCTCGAGCGCGGGGAAGATCGGCCCGAGGACATCGAATTCGCGATGGACGGCAAGGGGCAGATCATGCTGCCGGGCATGATCGATGCGCATGTCCACGTGATGGATATCGGCTTTGCCGCGCTGACGCTCGATCTCTCTGACACGGACAGCCTCTCAGAAGCGCTCGACAAAATTGCGCGCTTCGCCGCGGACAATCCCGGGCGGCCCTGGATCCTCGGGCGCGGCTGGAATCAGGAGAAGTGGGGCCTTGGCCGCTTCCCGACCGCCGCGGAGCTCGACGCCATCGTGCCCGATCGCCCGGTCTGGCTGGAACGGGCGGACAATCATGCGCATTGGGCGAACAGCCTTGCCATGCAGCAGGCGGGGATCGGCGCCGACACGTCCGACCCCGAAGGCGGGCGGATCGTTCGCGATGCGCAGGGTAATCCGTCAGGCATCTTCGTCGACCGGGCGAGCGCGCTGGTCGGCGAATTCGTGCCCGCCCCGCGCCCCGAGGACCGCGACGCCGCCTTCGCCATGGCGCAGCAGCGGCTGCTCGCAAACGGCGTCACCGCGGTAGCCGATATGGGCACGCCGCTCATCGACTGGATGACCTTCCGCCGCGCGGGCGACGAGGGGCGCCTGCGCATCCGCATCATGGCCTATGCCAGCTCGCCCGAGGCGATGGAACTGATCGGCGGGACGGGGCCCACGCCCTGGCTTTACGAAGACCGGCTGCGGCTGAACGGGATCAAGCTCTTCGTCGACGGCGCGCTCGGATCGCGCGGGGCGACGCTCAAGGAACCTTACGAGGACGAGCCTACGACGCGCGGCATCCCCCTCATCACCCAGACGCAACTGCGCAACCGGATGAGCCGCGCCGCATTGGACGGCTTCCAGACCGCGATCCACGCCATCGGCGATGCCGCCAATGCCGATGTGCTGGACGCAATCGACGAGCTGGCGTCAGCCTATGAGGGCGATCGCCGCTGGCGCATCGAACATGCGCAGATCGTCGATCCGGCGGACCTTGCACGGTTCGGTCGGCACGGCACGATCGCCTCGATGCAGCCGCTGCACCAGACGAGCGACATGTTCATGGCCGAGGCGCGGGTGGGCGAGGATCGGCTGGGCGGCGCCTATGCCTGGCGCAGCATCCTGGAAAATGGCGGTCGGCTGGCCTTTGGATCGGACGCGCCGGTCGAACCCGCCGATCCCTTCGCCGGTATCGCCGTCGCCATCAGCCGCACCGACGCCGAGGGCAGGCCGTTCGGCGGCTGGCGCGCGCGCGAGGCGGTGAGCCGCGAACAAGCGCTCGCCGGGTTCACCGCCGATGCCGCCTATGCGGGCTTCGCCGAGGGGCGCTTCGGACGACTGATCCCCGGTGAACGCGCCGACTTCCTCTTCGTCGACCGCGACCCGCTGCTCGCCGCCCCGAGCGACATTCGCGAAACCCGCGTGCGCGAAGTGTGGCTGGCGGGCAAGCGCGTTTTCGTGCGCGGCCAGCAAGCGGAACCGGTCGCCGACTGACGGGCGGATGCGGCCGTTTTGGAGGGACGGCTGGCGGGCGTCCGAAGACGAACGCGCACCTATGTAGTGCTACCTATCCGATTAATTTCATTCGATCTTCTCATAAGATGGTCATTCGGAGCGGCGAAAAGTCTCATCCCGCCGTCCACAGGAGATCGTCCGATGAAATTGCCTTCTCTCGCCCTCGCCAGTGCCGCCCTCGCGCTTGCCGCCTCTCCCGTCCTCGCCGGGCCCACGTTCGAACGCGCTACGGCGCCGCTTATGGGCGACGAAAGCGAAGCGGTGGGCGCACCAATCCTACTGCTCGCCGCACTCGGTGCCGCCGTGGTCGCCGGCGCCGTGGTGGTCGCAAGCGGCGATGACGACGATAATCCGGTAAGCCCGTAACGGGTCGCACCCTGCGGCAGAAGCGACCCTGGCGCCTTTTCCGCCGGGATCGCTTCTGCCGACAGGATTTTTTACGGCGCGGGCTCTTCCGTAGTCACCGCGCGGCGCGCGCTCAGTCGGCGCCCAATCCGTCCGATCGCCGGGCGCCGGCTTCGCCAGCCGATCCCTGTGCCGCATCGCTTGTCGCTTCGACATTTGCGCCGCTGCCCTCGCCCGGCCCGGCGACGTCCTGCTCGCCCTCCGCCGATTTCGCGCCTTTGCGTCGCATCGTGCGTTCCTGCACCAGCATCAGCAGGAGCGAGGCTTCGAACAGCACCAATAAAGGCACCGCGAGGATCAGCTGGCTGCCGGGATCGGGCGGCGTCACCACCGCGGCCAGCGCGACCACGCCCACGATCACGTAGCGCCGCGCCCCCGCAAGCTGCGCGCGGGTGACGATGCCCGCGCGGTGCAGCAGCATGAGCAGGACCGGCAGGAGAAAGGTCAGCCCGAAGGCGAGAATGAACTGCATGACAAGGCTGAGATAGTCGCCCGCACTCGGCAGCGCCTCGATCTCCAGCCCGCCCACGCCCCCGCCAAAGCCGAGGAACCAGCGAAATGCCGTCGGCATGACGACGTAATAGGCAAGCGCCGCCCCGCCGATGAACAGGACGGGCGTGGCGAGGAGGAACGGAAGGAACGCCCTCTTCTCGTTCGCATAGAGTCCCGGCGCAATGAAGGCCCAAAGCTGGTTGGCGATGATCGGAAAGCTGACCATGAAGCCGGCGAACAGGGCGACCTTCAATTCGACGAAGAAGATTTCGGGCAGCTTGGTGAAAATGAGCTGGCCCTCGCCCGCGGGAAAGGCGTCTTTCAGCGGCTGGACGAGAAAGCCCAGGATCGGGTCGGCAAAGGCGAAACAGATCGCAAATCCGATCAGCAGCGCGAAGACCGAGCGCACCAGCCGGCTGCGCAATTCGATCAGATGATCGAGCAGCGGAGCGCGGGTCTCGTCGATATCCTTGATTGCGAAGGCCATGTCGGATCAGGGTGCTTGCTTGCGGGGCGCTTGCTTGCGGGGCAGGTCGTCGCCACCGGCTTCGCGCGTGTCGGGCGCCCCGGGGGCGGGGCGCGGCTGGACGTTGCCCACTTCCTCGCCGAGCGCGGCGGTTGCAACGGGCTTGGCGGCGACGCTTTTGGGCTTGGCGATATCTCCGCGCGCTCCGGCGGCGCTTTCGGGCGCACTTTCGGCCTCGGGCGCGCCGCGATCAACCGGCGGCGGCCCGGTCATCACCGGTTCGCCCTTCTCCGCTTCGCTGGCGGCTGAGGATTTGCGCATGATCGCCTCGTTCTGCGCCTTCCATTTCTTTTCCATGTCCTCGAGCTCCGCCTCGCGCACCATCGCATCGATGCCGGTGCGGAAATGGGCGGAGACCTTGCGCACCTGGCCGATCCAGCGTCCGGCCGTGCGCATCGCCATCGGCATGTCCTTGGGTCCGATGACGAGGACCGCGACGATGACGATCACCAGGAGTTCGGCAGCGCCTATGTCGAACATGTCAGAACCTTATGCCCGGCGCGCGCCAGCATGGGTGGGCGGGAACGGGTCAGCGCTTCGTGTCGCCGCTTTCGCTGGGCGCCTTTTGAGCGGGAGCGCCAGAGGAAACGGATGCGCGCGAGGTTTCGGTGGCGGGCGGCTCGATCTGCGCGTTGGGCTTGGACGCGCTCGAGGTGGCGCTCGCTTCGTCTTCGGTCATGCCCTTTTTGAAGCTCGAAATGCCGCGGCCGAAATCGCCCATCATCTCGGAAATGCGCCCGCGTCCGAACAGGACAAGGATGACGATTGCGAGGATCAGGATCTGCCAAACGCCGATATTCATGGCCAGTCTCTCATTTTGCCCGGTTCGGGGTGGTCACGCAGCCGCTAATATAGGGATGATCGCGCCTGAGCGCCAGCATTCGGTCAATCCGCGGCCTCGTCGACCTCGGTCCGCATGGCGCCGACCTCCGGTTCCTCGTCCGCATCGCTGTCCTCGCTGCCGGTGCCCATCGCCTCATCGAAGGCCTCGTCCACCGGATCGAGCAGCCCCGCGGCGCGCAATTCGTCGATGCCGGGCAGGTCGCGCCGCGAGGCGAGGCCGAAATGATCGAGAAATTCGGGCGTCGTCGCGTAGATGACCGGGCGGCCGGGCACTTCGCGCCTGCCGGCGAGCCTGATCCAGCCCGCCTCCATCAATACGTCGAGTGTGCCCGAACTGGTCTGCACGCCGCGGATCGATTCGATTTCGGCGCGGCTGACCGGCTCGTGATAGGCGATGATCGCGAGCACTTCGGTCGCGGCGCGGCTGAGGCGGCGGACCTGCTCCTTTTCGCGGCGCAGCAGATGCGCCATGTCGGGCGCGGTCTCGAAATGCCAGCGCCCGCCGCGCTGGACGAGCTCGACACCGCGCCCCTGGTAATGGCTCTGCAGCGTCTCGAGGCCGGCGCGCATATCCGCCTTATCGAGGTCGCCGAGATGAGACGCCAGCTGCTCGGCGCTCATGGGCTCTTCGGCCGCGAACAGCGTCGCCTCGAGACTGCGCTCGATTGCACCGGGCAATTCGTCATTGTCGTTCGTCACGCCCCGGCCCCCTGCTTCACCCGGCGGATGCGCAGCGGCGCAAAGGCGCCGTCCTGCGCGATCTCCGCCCGCCCCAGTCGCGCCAGTTCGAGCGCCGCGACGAAGCTCGAGGCGAGCGCCGATTTGCGCAGGGGCGCCTCGGCATGGGGCGGCAGGAAGTCGCGGATATCCATCCAGTCGAGCGTCAGGCCGAGCATGGCGGAAACCCGCTCGAGCGCGCTGTCGAGCGTCATTACAGGTCGGTCCGACACGTGATAGATGCGCGGCGCGGTGCGCGCCTTGACCTGGCCGTATGCCTGGATGAGCGCATGCGTGTTGCAGGTCCACACCCGGCGGCGATCGGTGCGTAGCCCCTCGGGGTTTCCGCGCAGGAACACATCGCGCCCGATCCGGTCGCGCGCCATCAGCCGCGCCGCCGCCTCGCGCATCGCGCCCAGCCGCTGCAACCGCAATTGCAGACGCAGGGCGAGCTCTTCGGGGCTGGGATCTTCCTGCTCCTCCTTCGGCAGCAGAAGCGCCGATTTGAGGTAGGCAAGCCAGGCGGCCATGACGAGATAGTCCGCCGCCAGCTCCAGCCGGACATTCTGCGCCTCTTCGATATGCGCGAGGTACTGATCGACCAGCGCAAGGATCGAGATTTGGCGCAGATCCACTTTCTGCCGGCGCGCGAGGTCGAGCAGCAGGTCGAGCGGACCTTCCCAGCCATCGAGCTCGAGATAGAGCGCGTCCTCGCCTCGGGCAGCCCCCCGGCGCACCGGACTGGCGCGCCATTTGTCGTCGGCCTCGGCACGGATTTCGGCTTCGGTTGCGAACGGATCGGCAGTGCCGCCTGTCAGCATGAAGCCTTCCGCCTCCGCCATGACTATGCCGCCGCCCCGGTCAGCGCGAGCAATTCGTCGCGCTTGGCCCGCAATTCGCGCGCTTCGTCATAGGTGCCGTCGCCCACGCGCGTATTCTCGAGCGCCCGCTCAAGCCGCTGCGCCGCGCCGTCCGAGATCGCGGGCAGTTTCTCGCAAATGCCGACCATGTCGTCCATCTTCGCCCAGCAATTGAGCACGATATCGCAGCCCGCCCGGTGGGCGCGCAGGGCGCGTTCGGGAATGGTGTCGGTCAGCGCTTCCATATCGATGTCGTCGGTCAGCAGTAGCCCTTCGAATCCAATCGTCCCGCGAATGACATCGCGGATGATGGTTGGGGAGAGCGTGGCGGGCCATTCCTCGTCCCAGACCGGGAATTTGAGGTGGCCGGTCATGCCGATCAGCGCGTGGTTGAGCGAGCGGAACGGCGCCAGGTCGCGTTCCAGCTCTTCCTCGCTCGCCTCGACCGTGGGCATTTCGCGGTGGGTGTCGACCATGGTGCGGCCATGGCCGGGCATGTGCTTGATGCAGCCGGTGACCCCGCCCGCCGCCAGCCCGTCCAGGATAGCGCAGCCCAATGCCGCGACCTGCATCGGATCGCTGCCAAGCGCGCGGTCGCCGATGACGTCATGCGCGCCCGGTTCGCGCAGGTCGAGCGGCGGGTGATAGGTCACCGGGATGCCCATCGCCGCCAGTTCGAGCGCCATCGCTGTTGCATTGGCGCGTGCCGCTTCGATCGCACTGGCCGGGGCAATATCGTAGAGCTTGTCGAACGCCTCGCCCTTGGGATAATCGGCCCAGTGCGGCGGGCGCAGCCGCGCGACGCGTCCGCCCTCCTGATCCATCGAGATGAGCAAATGCTCGCGCCCGTGCAGCGCGCGCATTTCGTCGGTCAGGGCGCGCAATTGCTCGGGGTTTTCGCAATTGCGCCCGAACAGGATGTAGCCCGCGGGATCGGCCTCACGGAAGAAAGCGCGCTCATCCGCGGTAAGCTTGGGGCCAGAACAGCCGAAAATTGCCGGTATCATCGGGCAAATCTTGCAGCAGCCGCGCGCTCTGGCAAGCGCGGCGCGCGGGGCGGTGTCGCATTTTCGGGGAGAACGCCGGGGCAAGCGCGCCGAAACCGAGCCCGCCTCGCGTGCGCCAGGCGCTTAGCTCAGCCTTTGACCTGGCAGTCCAGACCGTCGGCCCGCAAGGCTTCGCACAGGCTGTCGGCGGCGGCGCGGTCGGATGCTGGCACCTGGAGGCGGTAGACGGTGCCGATATCGACGACGCCGCGCTCGATCCGGTAATTGCGCCCGCTCAGCACCTCGGTGCGCTGGGTGAGATCGCGCCAGCCCTGTTCGGCCCGCGCGCGCGAAGCATAGGCGGCGAGCTGGACGGCGACACCGCTGGAGGTTGCCGGCTGCTCGTTCGGCTGCTGCGCCGGTTCGTCGGCGGGTTGCAGCTTGACGAGTTTTGCCTCGGCGGCCCCGTCCCCCTCTTCGGTCGCCATCACGCCATCGGGGGTGCCCCCTTCACCCACGACCGGAGCGACATTGCCGGTGCCGGCAAATTCCTTGCCGCCGGGGTCTTCGGGGCGCTCCTTGATCGGGCCGGCGGGCGCCTCGATGACGCTGCCATCGGCGACCACGTCGCCATCGCCCGAACGCGATCCGAAATACCAGACCGAGCCGACCGCGGCGGCGAGGATGACCAGCAGGATCGCGGCGAAGCCGACCACTTGCGCCCTGTCTAGCGTGCCGGCGGCGGCGTCTTCCTCTCCCGGTTCGAGCCAGGGCAGGCTGTCGTCGCCGCTGAGATCGAGTTCGTCCGTCGCAGCGTGGTCAGCGGCCGCACCGCCATCCATATTCGTGTCCTGATCGGCTGGACTTGTCACCCGTTCACCCTGCCCGCTCACTTACATACTCTCGACCGCGTCCACGCCAAGGACGCCGAGCCCATTGCGCAGCACTTGCCCGATGGCGTCCGCGAGGAAAAGCCGCGCGGCGGATAAAGCGGCATCCTGTTTCACAATGAAGCGCTTTTCAGGCGACGTATTGCCGAGCGAATAGAACGCGTTGAGATCGGTGGCGAGGTCGTAGAGATAAAAGGCGATCCGATGCGGCTCGCGCGCCTTCGCGGCGGCTTCGATTTCGCGCGGGAATTGCGCGGCGCGGGCGATCAGGGCGCGTTCCTCATCGCCCAACAGGTGGAGCGCGTCGGCGGACGGCTCGATCCCCTCTTCCGCCTTCGCCTTGCGCTGGGTCGAGCGGATCCGGGCATGGGCGTATTGCACGTACCAGACCGGATTGTCTTTCGAGGCTTCGACCACTTTTGCGAAGTCGAACTCCATCTGCGCCTCGGGCTTGCGGGTCAGCATGGTGAAGCGCACCACATCCTTGCCGACCTCGTCCACCATATCGGCGATGGTGATGAAATTGCCCGAGCGTTTGGACATCTTCACCGGTTCGCCCCCGCGCATCAGCTGGACCATCTGGACCAGCTTGACGTCGAAGGGGATGGGCGCGCCCTGTCCTTTGGAGAGAGCGGCGACCGCGGCCTTGATCCGCTTGACCGTCCCGGCATGATCCGCGCCCCAGATGTCGATGAGCTCGTCCGCCTCGGCCGCCTTCTGCATGTGATAGGCGAGATCGGCGCCGAAATAGGTCCATGAGCCGTCGGACTTTCGGATCGGGCGATCCTGATCATCGCCGAACTTGGTCGAGCGGAACAGCGGCAGCTCCACCGGCTCCCAATCCTCGGGCGGCGCCTTGCCCTTGGGCGCTTCGAGCACGCCATCATAGACGAGATCGTGCGCGCGCAGCCACTTTTCCGCCTCTTTCGGCTTTCCCGCGGCGTGCAGCGCGGCTTCGGAGGCGAAGACGTCGTGATGGATGCCGAGCAGCGCGAGGTCGGAACGGATGAGCTCCATCATCTGTTTCACCGCTTCGGCGCGGAAATAGGGCAGCCATTCGGCCTCGGGCGCGTCTTTATACCTGTCGCCGACTTCACGCGCGAGATATTCGCCGATCGGCTTCAGATAGTCGCCGGGATAATATCCTTCCGAGATGGCGCCGATATCCTCGCCCAGCGCCTCGCGATATCTGAGGTGGGCCGAGCGCGCGAGCGTATCGACCTGGCTGCCGGCATCGTTGATGTAATATTCGCGCGTGACCGCGTGGCCGGCATATTCGAGCAGGCTGGAAAGCGCATCGCCGACCACGGCGCCGCGGCAATGGCCCATATGCATCGGGCCGGTCGGATTGGCGGAGACATACTCGACATTGACGCGGGTCCCCTCGCCCATGTCCGAGCGGCCATAGGCTTCGCCGAGCTGAGCGATGGCCTGCAATTCGGACAGCCAGACCCCTGGGTCGAGCCGCAGATTGATGAAGCCCGGCCCGGCGATTTCAGCGCCGACAATGCGCGAATCCGCCTCGAGTTTTGCAGCGATTTTCTCGGCCAGGGCGCGCGGATTGGTCTTGACGGGTTTGGCAAGGACCATCGCGGCATTGGTCGCGAGATCGCCATGCGCTGGGTCGCGCGGCGGTTCGAGCGTCACATTGGCGAAAGAGGTATCTTCGGGCAGCGTGCCATCCGCCGCAAGCGCGGCCAGCGCATTGTGAATGGTGTCGCCGAACGCGGCGTAGAGGGTTCTGTGATTCATACGATATCAGTGCGCCCCCGCGCAGGCGGGGTCCTCCTTGAGACAGGTCCCCGCCTTCGCGGGGACTCGCGATTTTTTCAAGGTGTCGCTTAACGCGTGGCGTTATAGGCCAGCTGCTGCTCGCTCAGCTGGAACCCAACGAGCATCTCGAAACGCGTGCGCTGGATCGCGGCGCGCACTTCGGGGGCGGCCAGTGGGTCGAGCGCGGCATCGACGTCGCCCGCCCGTCGTCGCCTTGTGATGCGTTCGCGAATGTCCTCGGGCAGGCTCGCCGCCGAACGATCGATGAAGGAGCCGGCCTTGCCGCTCGCCTGCGCGCGTTCCTGGCCGTCGGCGAAAGTCACCGTCACCTCGCCCACCCGCTTGGTCACCACCGCGCTGCCGCCGCGCAGCACGGTCACGAAATAAGGCAGCGTCACGGTGCGGCTTCCGCGCGCGTCGGTGCGGCGGGCGAGGACGTCGAAACTCGCCTCGGTATAGACCCGCTCGCCCTCGTCATTGCAGGTCGAGCGTAGATTGGTGATCGTGGCGGTCACGTCGAGATTGGCGAGGCTGGCATCATTGGCGGAGCCGAAAGTGGTGATGTCGCCGGTATAGTCGGGAATGCCGACCGCCGGGCAGGTTGAGAGCACCGCGGTGATGCCCACGCCCTGATCGACCACGAGATCGCCTTCGCCCGCGCAGCCGGCAAGACCGCCGGCAAGAGCGAGAAGCGGTAGGGCGTGGCGGCGGTAGGTCATCGTAGCGGGTTCCTGCAATATTGCCGCGCCGGATCGAAAGCGTGGCCGAGCGCGGATGCAGCTGTGCCCTAGCGAGCCGCGCAGCAAAGCGCTAGAGGGTGGGATATGAACGCGCCCTTTCACGACACCGCCCCCGCAAACGCCCCTTCCGGCGCCCCCGCAAACGCGGCTTCGAGCGCTGCCCCCCTGACGCTGCTCATCGCGGCGCCGCGCGGCTTTTGCGCAGGCGTCGACCGGGCGATCGAGATCGTCGAGAAGGCGCTCGAGAAGTATGGCGCGCCGGTCTATGTCCGCCACGAGATCGTCCACAACAAATATGTCGTCGAGGGGCTGAAGGCCAAGGGCGCGATCTTCGTCAAAGAACTGGACGAGGTGCCCACCGATGCGCCGGTCGTCTTCAGCGCGCATGGCGTGCCTAAATCGGTCCCCGCCGAAGCCGAGCGGCGCAACATGGTCTATGTCGATGCGACCTGCCCGCTGGTCTCCAAGGTCCACCGCCAGGCCGAACGCCAGCTGGAAAAGGGGCGGCACATCATTTTCATCGGCCATGCCGGCCATCCCGAAGTGATCGGCACGATGGGCCAGGTCGAGCCCGGGCAGATGACGCTGGTCGAGAATATCGAGGATGTCGACAAGCTGCCTTTCAATACGGACGAGGAGCTCGCCTATCTCACCCAGACCACATTGAGCGTCGATGACACCGCCGAAGTGATCGAGGCGCTCGAATGGCGCTATCCCAATATCCAGGGGCCGAAGGCAGAAGACATCTGCTACGCGACGTCCAACCGTCAGAAGGCGGTCAAGGAACTGGCGAGGGATTGCGATCTCGTGCTGGTGGTCGGCGCGCCTAATTCGTCCAATTCGCTGCGCCTTGTCGAGGTGGCCGAGAGGCTGGGCACACCGGGCAAGCTGATCCAGCGCGCCAGCGAGATCGATCCGGCCTGGCTCGACGGGATCGATGCGATCGGTCTTACCGCCGGCGCCTCCGCCCCCGAAGTGCTGGTGCGCGAAGTGGTCGACGCGCTGGCGAAGCTGCGCCCGATCAAGGAGCGCACGATCACCGCTGCGGAAGAAAAGATGGTTTTCAAACTGCCGCGCCAGCTCGCCGAATAAAGAGAAGGCGAGGGCCGATTCGAAGCGCGCATGGCGGTCTACACCCATCTCGGCGCGGATCAGCTCGCCGCCCTTATTGCCCATTACGATGTCGGCACGCTGGTTTCGGCCAAGGGTATCGCGGAAGGCGTCTCCAATTCCAACTGGCTGATCGAGACCACCGGGCCTGAGGCGCAGCGCGATGGCGGCAAGACCACGCGCTACATTCTGACGATGTACGAGCGGCGGATCGACATCGCCGACCTGCCCTTCTTCCTCGGCCTGATGGACCACCTCGCAGCCAAGGGTTGCGCCGTGCCGCGCACCATCCACGACCGCGAAGGCGCGAGCCACCGCCATGTGGAGGGCAAGGCGGCGGCGCTGATCGAGTTCCTGCCCGGCATCTCGGTCGACCGTCCCACGCCCGCCCAGGCGCATTCGGTTGGCCGGGCACTCGCGCGCAATCATCTGGCGGTCGCGGATTTCACGATGACGAGAGTCAACGATATGGCGCTCGCCGCCTGGTCCCGCGCGCTCGAAGGGTGCGGCGAGGAGGCGCTGGCGGCGATCGACCCCGCGCTGCCGGGGATTGCTTTCGAGGAGCTGCGCTATCTTGAGCGCCAGTGGCCCGGCGGGCTGCCGCGCGGCGTGGTCCACGCCGATCTTTTCCCCGACAACGTGCTGTTCGCCGGCGAGGATGTCAGCGGGCTGATCGACTTCTATTTCGCCGCCGACGACGCCTTCGCCTACGATTACGCCGTGACCCACGCCGCCTGGTGCTTTTCGGGCGATGGACGCAACTATCACGCCGCCATCGCAGACGCGCTGATGCGGGGTTACGAGGAGGTGCGCGCTTTATCGCCGGGCGAGCGCGCCGCCCTACCCGTGCTCGCGCGCGGCGCCGCGATGCGCTTCATCGCCAGCCGTGCGGAGGATTGGATCAGCACGCCCGCCGATGCGCTGGTGACGCCCAAGGACCCGATGGACTTCGTGCACCGCTTGCAATTCTACCGCGATCACGGCAGCGAGGTCTTTCGCCCTGCGAACTGATCAGCCGATGCTCCATCCGATGAAACGTGTCGAAATCTATACCGATGGTGCCTGCAAGGGCAATCCGGGCCCGGGCGGCTGGGGCGCGCTGCTGCGCATGGGCAAGCACGAGAAGGAGCTGTCGGGCAGTGAGGCGGACACCACCAATAACCGCATGGAGATGATTGCCGCGATCGAGGGACTCTCGGCGCTGATCGAGCCGTGCGCGGTCGAGCTTTATTCCGACAGCAAATATGTGATCGAAGGCATCACCAAATGGGTGCACGGCTGGAAAAAGCGCGGCTGGGTCAATGCCAGCAAGAAGCCGGTGCGCAATGCCGATCTGTGGCACCGGCTGATCGAGGTCGCCGACCGGCACGAGATCGAGTGGCACTGGGTGAAAGGCCATAGCGGCCATCCCGAAAATGAGCGGGTAGATCAGCTCGCAAGCGACGCGGCGGAGGAAGCCGCCGCGCAAGACTGAGGCCGGGGCAGGTAGGAGCGGCCGTGCGAAGGACCGCTCGCCCGGACTGCGTCAGTCGTCCGAATTGTCCTCGATCTCCGCGTCCGGCACATGCTTCTTGATCGCCTCGATCGAGCGCTTGGCGCCCGATTTGCTGGAATAGCCCTCGGTCGCGAAAACCACTTCGGCATTGTATTTGAACCGGACGCGGTATTCGCCCTTCTTGTCCTTGTGGATCTCGAACTTGTGCGCCATCGCGTCGGCTCCTTTCGCATTTGCGGTTGAAGGTGTCGGAATGCGGATCGTTGTTACAGATCGCCCGCCCGCTGGCTAGAGCGGAGCCAGCGCGTCTACAACTGCGAAGCGGGCCGGATCGTAGCGCGCCGGATCGATGCCCCGTGTGAGCGCGTCCGGAGCGTGGCCGAGCAGCGCCTGAGCCGCAAGCCGCGCAGCGGCGGGTGCGGTCTGGATGCCGAAGCCACCTTGTCCCGCAAACCAGGAAAAGCTCGGCTCTGCGGCGTCCCGGCCATAGGCCGGCAGGCGGTCGGGCGAGAAACTGCGCAACCCGGCCCAGCGCCGCTCCACCGCCGCGATACGCCAGGTAGTCGCGCGTTCCAGCCGGTCGATCACGCGCCCGACGTCGAGCTCTTCGGCGGCGGCATCGCAGGGCGGGCTGGGAACTTCGTCATGCGGGCTGAGCCATAGCCGCCCCGCCTCCGGCTTGAAGTAGAAGGCGCCGCCGATATCGAGCACCAGCGGCATGTCGGCGGGCGGCCCGGGTTCGACACGCAGCTGGACGACGGTGCGGCGCAGCGGCGCGATGCCGAGCGGGCGGATCCCGGCGAGCGCGGCGATCCGGTCAACCCAGGCGCCCGCCGCATTGACGATCTGCGCGGCGCGATAAGTCTCCCCCTGTCGCGTTTCGATTCGCCAATGCCCATCCTCGCGGACAAGCGCTGAAACCTCGGCGCGGCAGGCGATCGATACACCCGCGCGGCGCGCGGCGCGCAGATAATGCTGGTGCAGACCGGCGACATCGATATCGGCGCAGGCCGGCTCATGGATCGCGTGAACCCATTCCTCGCGCAGGGCCGGCACCTTCTCGGCGATCGGGGCCCGCCCGATCCGCTCGATCGCGACGCCGGTATCGGCAAATTGTCGCTCGAAATCGTCGAGCTCGGCACGCTCACCCTCCCGCCCGATATAGAGCGCCCCGCGCGTCTTCAGGAAACCATGTTCGCGCAAATAATCGCCCGAGGCGAGCGTCAGCGGCACCACTCCCGGTCCGCCATAGCATTCCTCCCAGAACGCCGCCGAACGCCCGGTCGCATGGTAGCCGGGCGTGTCCTCCGCTTCGAGCAGGAGCAAGCTGGCGTGCGGCGCCAGTTCGGCCGCAATGCTGGCGCCCGCCATACCGCCGCCGATGATCGCGAAGTCGTGAATTTCGCTACTCATCGCGCCGGCGCGACCTTATCCAGAAATGCGGCGATCTCGTCCATCATCCGCCTGCGCACCTCGTCCACCTCGCGCAGGATCTCGTGACGCGCCTCGCTGCCGAATTCGACCAGCTTGCCGTGCGGCAGGCGGCGTGCTGCGCGCACATTGGCGGCATGGCTGACCAGCTTGTCGCCCGAAGTCGATACGATCAGCACCGGCACGTCGACCCGCTCCAGCGCGCCCGGCTTTTCCAGTTCGCGCCAGGAGGCATAGGCGCGCTCGACCCAGCGCCAGCTTGCCGGGCCCATCACGAGTTCGGGCCGATGGTCGCGCCACCATAGCTCGTCCTCGTAGCGCGCACGGTCATGCGTCAGCAGGTTTGCTCGCGATTCGGGCATCTCGCCCGGCTTTTCGCTCCATTTCCATGCCTGCCGGGTGGGATCGCCGATCCGGGCCATCGTCTTTGCGACATTGTGCAGCATCCGCAGCGGCAGCTTCGGGCCGTTCATCCCCAGCATAGGTGCGCTCAGCACCGCGGCATCGGGCGCGATCCGACCATCGACGAGCGCGCGCATGATGAGATGCCCGCCCATCGAATGGCCCGCGATCACGTGCGGCGGCGGCACCTCGCGCAACCATTCCTCCCAGATATGCGCGAGGTCGCCGGTCCAGATCGTGAAATCCTCGATATGACCGGTGACCGCGTCCTTGCCGAGCCGGCCCGATCCGGCCTGCCCCCGCCAGTCCGTCGCGGTGACGCGCCAGCCGTCGCGGTGCCATTCCTCGAGCGTTTCGAGATATTTCTCGTAATGATCGCCGCGTCCGGGAAGGAACAGGATCGAGCCGCGCGCCGCGGCGTCCGGCCCGGCGGCGCCCGGCCAGTCGATCCGGCGCAATTCGTGCCCATCGCCAAGCGCCCAGCAGCTCTCGCGCGCGGCAGGGGGGATGGCGCGCCGATCGATCGCGCCCACAGCCGTCTCGGCATCCCCGCCCCGATTATCTGTGTCCGTTTGCTCGCTCACCTCAATCCCACCCTTGTTCCGGTAATCGATCCTGCCCTCCAAGGTTTGGTTACTATTTGGTAAGCAGTCCTCTCTAGCAACGCCAGTCAAGACCACGGATCGCGCCGGAATGTCCCGGCTGCGAACACGGTTTCAGGGGGGCGGAAATGCTGGGTTCGGCCACGCTTCAAGACGCTTTTCAGTACGGGCTCGTCATCGCCTTGGCAATCGCGCTGCTTTATGCCGCGGTGTCCGACATCCGTTCGCGCACGATTTCCAACAGGCTCAACATCCTGATCGCGGCGGGCGCTCCGCTGTTCTGGTGGGCGAGCGGGCTATCTGTGTGGCCCGGCGTCGCCATGCAGCTGGGCATCGCGCTCCTCGCTTTCGCGATTCTTGCCGGGCTGTTCGCGCTGCGGGTGATGGGCGGGGGCGACGTCAAGCTGCTGACCGCGCTCGCGCTGTGGATCGAGCCTGCCGCCTTTCTCCAACTGCTGATCATCATGGCGGTCGCGGGCGGTGTCCTGACAATCGTCATGGCGGGGTATCACGTCATGCGCCGGCGCAAGGATCGCCTTGCCATTCCCTACGGCGTCGCGATCGCCTTCGGCGCGCTGTGGGTGCTCGCCCCCCGTCTCGCCGACGTGCCGGCCATCGCCTGAGCGCCGGAACACGAAACTGCGGTTTGCCGTGAACCCGATCTTAACCAATTCGCACTTATCGATTGCAACCATACTAGCTCGCATTCCGGCGGGCCGAAACAGGGGGCTTCTAAGCCATGGATAGGAAGAAACTCGTTCTGCTGCTTGGTGCGCTGGTCGTGGCTGTCGGCAGCGCGTTCATGGCGCGCAGCATATTCGCCGGGGATCCGACCCCAGTCGCGCAGGCTCAGGTCGAACCGACCGGTCCCAAGGTGCTGGTCGCCAACCGCGCCCTGCCCGCCGGCACGATCATCACCGCCGATGCGATGGCCTATCAGCAGTGGCCCGAAGAGCTCGTCCAGGATGCCTATTTCATCGAAGGCAATTCGGACATGAGCCAGCTGCTTGGCACCGTCGTCCGCTTTCCAATCACCGCGGGCGAACCGGTGACGCAGGGTTCGCTGGTCAGCCCGGGCGACCGCGGCTTCCTCGCAGCGGCGCTTGGCCCGGGAATGCGCGCGGTGACCGTGCCCGTTTCGGCCAAGACCGGCGTTGCCGGCTTCGTCTTCCCGGGTGACCGCGTCGACCTCGTTCTCACCCAGACCGTTTCGGGCGAAGGGCGCGAATTGCGCGCGGCGGAAACGGTGCTGCGCAACCTGCGCGTCCTCGCGACCGACCAGACCACCGAGCAGACCACCAACGAAGATGGCAAGACCGTGGTCAAGGCGTTCAGCACCGTGACGCTCGAAGTCACGCCGAAGATCGCGGAGAAGGTCACTGTGGCTCAGGAAATCGGCGAGATCACCCTGGTCCTGCGCTCGATCTCCGACAACCAGGCCGAGCTCGAACGGGCGATCGCATCGGGCGATATCGCCATCCCCGAAGGCGCGACGCCCGAAGAGGAAGAACGCTTCCTGCAGACCGCGATGGGTCAGCCCGTCGACAGCAAGTCGACCTACGCGACCGGTGGCGACGTCTCGCGCTTCCAGCGCAGCGACATCCCCCCGCAGGGCGGCAATGGCGGCGGCGGTGGCGGCCGGGAAACCCCGGCAGCGCCCGGCGTCTCGGCCAAGGTCGATGGTGCGCCCAAAGTCTCCGGCCCGACGGTCCGCGTCACCCGCGGCGATGCCACCACCGAAGTGCCGGTCGACACCAGTGTTGCTTCACTCGGCTCGGTCCGCTGAGCGGCAAAGGGGGCACGACCATGCGCAATATCACTTCCAACACATCGCATTCGCCCGGCTCGGCCATAGGTGCCGAACGGAACCATGGGACACTCAAAGGGGGCCCGAAGATGAAAGCCAAGATTCTTGCCAAGGCGCTGCTTGCCGGCATTGCGGCCCTGCCCCTCGTGGCAGCGCCCACCGGCACCGCCACCGCGCAGCAGGTCGTCAGCCCGACCGATGAAATCGTCCTCTCGATCGGCCGCGGAGAGCTCGTCTCGGTGCCCGGAGCGATGACCGACGTCTTCGTCGCCAACGACACGATCGCCGACGTCCAGATCAAGTCGCAGCGCCAGCTTTACGTCTTCGGGCGGGCCGGCGGCGAGACGACGATCTATGCCAGCAATGCACGCGGCGACGTCATCTTCTCGGCCAACATCCGGGTCGGCAATAATATCGGCTCGATCGACCAGATGCTCGCGCTCGCCATGCCCGAGGCGCAGGTCAGCGTCGCGACCATGGGAACCGGAACCGTGCTGCTAACCGGCACAGTCTCCGCGCCCGAAGATGCGGCCGAAGCCGAACGCCTCGTCCAGGCTTTCCTCGGCGAAGATGCCAACGTCATCACCCGGCTGAAAACCGCGACGCCGCTGCAGGTCAACCTGCAGGTCAAGTTCGCCGAAGTCAGCCGCAGCCTCGTGCGAGAGATCGGCGGCAACCTTGCGACCTACGACTTTTCGACTGGGGGCTTTCGCGGCGGGGTCGGCACCGGCCGCGCCCTTGGCCAGGGTGAGTTCCGGCTCGACGGTCCGCTCGCCGTCGGCGAAGGGGTTCAAAACCCTGGCGTAATCGTTCCGCAGATCGGCGCGGATGGCAACTTCATCATAAACGATGACGGCTCGATCGCGACTGAGGTCATCGAGGGACCCGGCGTTTCGACAAATGGCGGCACCACGATCGGCGGACTTGGCCGCTTGTTCGGCCTTGACGTACTCGGCGCGCTCGATCTGTCCGAACGGCTCGGCCTCATCACCACCATTTCGCAGCCCAACCTGACCGCGCTATCGGGCGAGACGGCAACCTTCCTGGCCGGCGGCGAATTTCCGATCCCGATCTCGCAGGGTCTCGGGAACGTCGCGATCGAATATCGCGATTTCGGCGTCAGCCTCTCCTACACTCCGACCGTGCTGGCGAACGGCCGTATTTCCTTGCGCGTTCGCCCGGAGGTTTCCGAACTCTCCTCGCAAGGCGCGGTGACGTTGAACGGCTTCCAGGTGCCCGCCCTCACCGTCCGTCGCACCGAAACTACGGTCGAGTTGGGATCGGGGCAGAGCTTCATGATCGCCGGACTGATGAGCAACAACGCTCAGCATTCGCTCGATAAGGCGCCGGGTCTTGGCGACGTGCCGATCCTGGGCAACCTGTTCCGTTCGCGTTCCTTCCGCCGCGGCGAAACCGAGCTGGTCATCGTGGTGACCCCGTTCCTCGTCAAACCGGTCAATGCGCGTGACATCAGCTATCCGACCGATGGCTTCCGCGCTGCGAACGAGCTCGAGCAGTTCCTCCTTTACAAGGACAATTCCGGTGTCAGCGGAGAGGCCCGGCCGATGCCGACCGCCGCCGAACCGGATGCGCCCGAGCCGACCATCGGCTTGAGCACGCCCGATGCGCCCCGGCCTGCGCCGCCGCAACAGGTCGAACGCCGTGCCGATGCGGACGCCAACCGCAACTCTAAACCAAGCCGCAAGGGCAAGGCCAGCGCCGCTGCCGCGCCCGGCTTCAGCTTCTGATCACGCGCGGGAAAGGTAACAAAGCGATGACCCAACCTCACAAAACCAAGCTGATCGCCGCGCTCGCGCTGGCAGCCAGCACCGCGCTTGCCGGGTGCAGTAGTTCCTCGCTGATGGAGAACAACACCTCGCTCTATAGCGTCAAGCAGCCGGTGGTCGAACGGACCAATTTCACGCTCGACGTCAATACCAGCGCTGCCGGGCTCCCAATTTCGGAACAGCAGCGGCTCAACGGCTGGTTCGAGACGATGGACCTGCGCTACGGCGACCGTATCACGATCGAGGACCCCGGCGCGAACCCCGCGGTCACCAGCGCGGTCAACGACCTTGCGGGGCGTTACGGCCTGATCGTTGACGGTGTTGCCCCGACCACCGAGGGGACACTCGCCCCCGGCCAGGCGCGCGTCGTGATCTCGCGCTCGGACGCCTATGTGCCCGACTGCCCGGACTGGGAAAGCAAGTTCGACGGCAATTACGCAAACGCGACCAGCCAGGGTTACGGCTGCGCGACCAACAGCAATCTCGCGGCGATGGTCGCCAACCCCGAAGACCTTCTCGAAGGCCAGACCGGGACCGGCGAAACGGTGATCGCGACCGGAACCAAGGCAATCCAGACATTCCGCGAAGCCGAACCGACGGGCGCGGGCGGATTGCAGCAAGCTCAACGCCAAGGCGGAGGACAGTAAGCCATGAATGCTCCCTGGAAATCGGGTCTACCCGGCAATCGCGATCCCTTTGCCGCCTATATCTGCGACGAAGCCGCACTCGACGTGCTGCGTCCAGTGGTGGTCGAGATGGGCTGGCAGCCCGAGAAGTGTAACAAGGGCGGATTGCGCAACGCGATCCAGTCGCTTTCGGTCAGCGCCTCGCCGGCAATCCTGATCGTCGACCTGTCCGAAAGCGGCGATCCGCTGAACGACATCAACGCGCTCGCCGAAGTTTGCGAACCGGGCACCGTCGTGATCGCGATCGGCCAGGTCAACGACGTGCGCCTTTATCGCGACCTGCTCGCAAGCGGCATTCACGATTATCTCCTCAAGCCGCTCAACGCGCAAGCGGTGCACGATACGCTCAATGGCGCGCTGGCAGTTTTCACCACGCCCAAGTCGGGCGAAGGCGAAGGGGTGAAGCGGCATATCTCCACCGCGGTGGTCGGCACGCGCGGCGGCGCCGGCGCCTCGACGCTGGCCACTTCTCTGGCCTGGCTGTTCAGCGCCGAGCACAAAGCGCCCACCGCGCTGCTCGATCTCGACGTGCATTTCGGCACCAACGCGCTGGCGCTCGATCTCGAGCCCGGTCGCGGGCTCACCGATGCGATCGACAATCCCAGCCGCATCGACGGGCTGTTCATCGAGCGCGCGATGATCCGCGCCAACGACAACCTCTCGATCCTTTCGGCAGAGGCACCGATCAGCCAGCCGCTGATGACCGACGGTTCTGCCTTCGTCCAGCTGGAGGAGGAGTTCCGCCAGGCGTTCGAGATGACGGTGATCGATCTGCCGCGCAACATGCTGATCAATTTCCCGCATCTGCTGGCCGACGTGAACCTCGTCGTCCTCACCTGCGAGCTTACCCTCGCTTCGGCGCGCGACACGATCCGCATTCTCTCGTGGCTGAAAACCCATGCCGCGCATGCGCATCCGATGATCGTGGTCAACAAGTACCAGTCGGCGGTCGCCGAGATCAGCAAGTCCGATTTCGAAGCCTCGATCGAGCGCCGCGTCGACTTCATCGTGCCTTACGACATCAAGGCGGCGTCGAACGCGGCGAAACTCGGCGAGGTCTTCGTGGAGGCGAACAAGAACTCGAAGGCGACGCTCGCCCTGCAGCAGATCGCCGAGCGGGTGATGGGCGCGAGCGAAGACGATCTCGAAGCGATCAGCGAGGAGAAGAAATCCTTCCTCGACGGCTTCGATCTCAAGTCGCTCCTGGCGAAGAAGAAGAAAGACAAGAATGCCGAAAAGGGCACGGACAAGGTCGAGGCCGAGCCCGCCGAATAAGCGCATGCCGAGGGGGTCGGCGCTGCCGCGTCCCTTCGGCATGAACGGCAGGGCCGAAGCGACAGACAGATAGACAGACAAGCGGGCGGGACACATAAAAGATGGACTTTCTACAAACCCTGCTGATCACCGCGGTGATCTTCTCCGTTCTCGTGACTGGCTATGTCCTCGTCACGGGATCGGCCGTCGGAAAGGCGCAGAAGCGCCGGGTCCAGTCGCTGCGCTATCGCCATTCGGAAAGCACCGATGCCAAGGTCGATGCGCAGTTCAAAAAGGCGATCGCCGCGCGCCGGCCCAAGACGCACCGCATCGCCGGATCGGGATCGCGGCTCGAAGCGCTGTCCGTCCGGCTCGACCGGACCGGCAAAAGCTGGACCATCTCGCAATATCTCTACGCCTCCTTCGGCCTCGCGCTCGCGGTCGCGGTGTTGATGTTCCTGCAGACCGGGGCGGCGTTGCTGTCGCTGGGTGTAGGCCTCTTCATCGGCCTCGGGCTGCCGCATCTGGTCGTCGGCCATCTCATCAAGAAGCGCACCAACCAGTTCAACGGCAAGTTTCCCGACGGCATCGAATTGCTCGTGCGCGGCCTTCGCTCCGGCCTGCCGGTGACCGAAACGCTCGCGGTGGTCGCACAGGAAGTCGACGGGCCGGTGGGCGTCGAGTTCAAGGGCATCGTCGAGCGCATCAAGATCGGCAAGACGATGGAGGATTCGCTCCAGGAAACAGCCGACCGTCTCGGCATCCCCGAATTCAACTTCTTCACCATCACTCTGGCGATCCAGCGCGAGACCGGCGGCAACCTTGCCGAAACGCTCTCCAACCTCGCCGACGTGCTGCGCAAGCGCGCGCAGATGAAGCTGAAGATCAAGGCGATGAGCTCCGAATCCAAGGCTTCGGCCTATATCGTCGGCTCGCTGCCCTTCATCGTCTTCGGCCTGATCTTCTGGATCAACCCCGATTATATCGGCGGCTTCTTCTACGAAGACCGACTGATCGTCGCCGGGCTCGGCGGGCTGGTGTGGATGGGCATCGGCGTATTCATCATGGCCAAGATGGTCAGCTTCGAAATCTGACCTTCGGGAAGAGCACAATGATCAGCCAATCTTCCAGCAATCCGACCCTCCTGGGCTTCGACGTCGTCGTCGTCGGCTCGATCCTGGCCGGGCTCGCCGCCTTCGCCGTGATCATGGCGATCTATGCCGCCGTCACGATCCGCGATCCCATGGCCAAGCGCGTAAAGGCGCTAGAGGCCCGGCGCGACCAGCTCAAGGCGGGGATCGTCGCCAGCGGCGCGAAGAAACGCGCGAGCCTGCTGCGCAAGTCCGACACGACCGAAAAGGTCAAGAACCGCCTCGGCAAGATGAACGTGCTGGAGGCCGGCCAGCTTGCGGCGGTGCAGCAGAAGCTTGCCCATGCCGGCTATCGCAACAAGGAACTCGCGGTCATCATCATCGGCCTTCGCATGGTGCTGCCGATCGTGCTCGGGCTGTCGAGCTTTCTGGCGATCTATGTCTTCGAAATGTTCCCCGACTGGGGTCCGATGACGCGGCTCGGCGTCGTCACCGGGGCGCTGTTGCTGGGCTATAAAGGCCCCGAAATCTACCTGTCCAACCAAGCCGCGAAGCGCTCGGCCGAAGTGCAAAAGGGCCTGCCCGACGCGCTCGACCTGCTGGTGATCTGCGCCGAGGCCGGGCTCACCGTCGATGCCGCGTTCAACCGCGTCGCCAAGGAACTGGGCCGCGCCTATCCCGAACTGGGCGACGAATTCGCGCTGACCGCGATCGAGCTCTCCTTCCTCAACGAGCGCAAGCAGGCGTTCGACAACCTCGCCTATCGCAATGATCTCGAAGCGGTGAAGGGCGTGGTCACCACCATGATCCAGACCGAGCGTTATGGCACCCCGCTCGCCTCCGCGCTGCGCGTGCTGTCGGCTGAATTCCGCAACGAGCGCATGATGCGCGCCGAGGAAAAGGCCGCGCGCCTGCCCGCGATCATGACCATTCCGCTCATTCTCTTCATCCTGCCGGTGCTGTTCATCGTCATCCTGGGGCCAGCGGCCTGCTCGATCACCGATGCGCTGATCAACCGGGAGTAGGAAAGGCCTTCGTGCCCGCAAGGGACCGAAGGAACGGGGCCGGGGCGCGACGATGCGCACCGGCCCCTTCCTTATTGGCGCCGTTTAACCGGGCGGCGGCCTAACCGCCCTGCTCCGCCAGCATTCCGGCCCGCGCGCGCATGCGTTCGAGCATGGCGCGCAAACTCGCCTGCTCGTCCGGATCGAAGCCTTCGAACAGCTCGCGCTCGGTGGCCTTGGCGAGCGGCATGACCTCCCGGTAGATCGCGCGTCCCTCCTCGGTCAGGCCGAGCAGGTGCGAGCGTCCGTCGCGCTCGTTCTGCGTTCGTTCGACGAGGCCGCGATCCTCGAGCACCTTGCACGCCCGGTTGACCGCGACCTTGTCCATCAGCGTCGCCGCGGTGAGGTCGCGCTGCGTCAAGGGCTCGCCGCGCCGGGCTCCGGCACCGTCGCCGAGCACCGCCATCACGCGCCACTCGGTCACCTTGAGACCGAAGCGTTTGCGATACCGCTCCGCGATCAGCGCGCTTACGGCATTGGACGCCATCGAGAGCTGGTAGGGGAGAAAGCCGGACAAAGCGTAGTCGCCCTCGCCCCCGCTGATATCCTCACCACCCGAGCCAGTCAGATCGCCGGGTCGGTCGGGATCGGGGCGTGTCGTCGTCATATCGCTCATGAAACTGGTTTCCCATGAAACCAGTGCGCGTGCAAGCTCCCCTGTCTGGGCAGCCCTCCGCGATCGTCCTGTCTCAATCGTAGTGCCGCTGTTCCCACCACGGGTAGAAGTCAGGCATGTCCTCGCTCACCTTGTCCGGATAGCGCGGCTGGCGCTTGTCGAGGAAGCTCGCGATCCCTTCTTTCGCGTCGTCCGAGCGCGACAGCCGATAGATCGCGCGGCTGTCGATCCTGTGCGCCTCCATCGGGTGATCCGCGCTCATCAGGCGCCACATCATCGCCCGCGTCATCGCCACCGACACCGCCGAGGTGTTCTCCGCAATCTCGCGCGCGAGGTTCTGCGCCTCATACAGCAACTGCTCGGGTTCGTGGATCGAGCGAACGAGACCACCCGCCTTGGCTTCATCAGCGCCGAAGATCCGCCCCGAATAGCACCATTCGAGCGCCTTACTGATGCCCACGATCCGCGGCAGGAACCAGCTCGAGGCGGCTTCGGGCACGATCCCGCGCCGCGCGAAGACGAAGCCGTAGCGCGCATGGCTCGCCGCCAGCCTTATATCCATCGCCAGCTGCATCGTCGCGCCCACTCCCACGGCAACGCCGTTGCACGCGCTGATCAGCGGCTTCTTGCTCTCGAACAGGCGCAGGGTCAGCAGCCCGCCGCCGTCGCGCACCCGCTCGTCCGACAGATCGTCGACCGGATTTGGATCGGAGAAGACGTGTCCCCCGCCCTCGGGCGTCAGATCGGCGCCGGCGCAGAACGCCCGCTCGCCGGCCCCGGTGAAGATCACCGCGCGCACATCATCATCGGCGTCGATATCGTCCATCGCCGCCATGATCTCCTCGCCCATGATACGGGTGTAGGCGTTCATCTTGTCGGGCCGATCGAGCGTGATCGTCGCGATCCCGCCGGATTTCTCGACGCGGATCTGGGTGGTGTCGGTCATGTTCTCTCCCAAGCTGTCGCGGTCCCAAATCCTACAGGATGGAACACATGGAACACGGTCCTGTAAGCAAAAAACCCGCCTCCCGCGCAATGCTCAATTGTCGTAGCATTGCGAGGGAAGCGGGCTTTTGCGTCATGCGTTTTGCCTTACGCGGACAGCGCCAAGTAGGAAAGCGGCGCGCTCCTTTACAAGCCGCCGACGGTTCGCGCCGGCAATTTGCCGTCCGAGGCTTCGCTGTCCGCCGCCTCATCGCCGCCCGGGACCAGACCGCGCGCTTCCAGCATCGGCTGAACCGTCGGCTGACGTCCGGCGAACTTTTCGTACATGTCGAAATAGTCCATCGTGCCGCCGCGGCTCAGCACCGTGTCGCGATAATGCTGGCCGTTTGCGCGCGTCAGCCCGCCATTCTCGCGGAACCATTCGCGGCTGTCGCGATCGAGCATTTCGGTCCACAAATAGCTGTAATAGCCCGCCGAATAGCCGGCGGGTGAGCTGAAGATGTGGTTGAAATAGGTGCTGCGATAACGCGGCGGGACGAGATCGATCTCGAGCCCCAATTCCTCCAGCGAATTCCGCTCGAAAGCATCCACCGCCGCAGGATTGCCGACCAGCGCGCGCGCTTCGTCGGGCGAAAGCGCGTGCCACTTCATGTCGAGCAGCGCGGCTTCGACCACTTCGCCGAAATCGTAGCCCTGGTTGAACTTCGCCGCCGCTTCGATCTTTGCGATCATCTCGTCGGGGATGGTCTCGCCGGTCTCGTAATGCTTGGCATAATTCGACAGGATCGAGGGCCAGGTAGTCCACATTTCGTGCACCTGGCTGGGATATTCGACGAAGTCGCGCGCGGTCGCGGTGCCCGAAAGACTCTCGTAACGCTGATCGGCGAACAGGCCGTGCAGCGCGTGGCCGAATTCGTGGAACGCGGTGTTCACCCAGTCGAAGCTGACCAGCTGCACCTCGCCCGCGGGCGCCTTGGGTACGTTGAGTACGTTGTAAATAACCGGCTTCGTCCCCCAGACCTCGCTCTGGTCGACGAAATTCCCCATCCACGCCCCGCCGCGCTTGGACGGGCGCTGGAAAGGATCGAAATAGAACAGGCCGAGCTCGGAGCCGTCTTCTTCGAACACCGTGTAGACCCAGACATCGGGATGATAGACCGGGATGTCGGTGCGGCGTTCGAAGCTGAGACCGTAAAGCTCGTTCGCCATATGGAAGATGCCGTCTTCGAGCACGCGGTCGAGCTGGAAATATTCCATCACCGCGTCTTCATCGAGGTCGTATTGCTCGGCCTTGATGCGGTTGGCGTAGCGATACCAGTCCCACGGCTGGACGGTGAAATCCTTGCCGTCGGCGCGGATCGCGGCGTTGAGCATCTCCGCCTCGCGGCGCTGCGTCGCGGCCAATGCGGGGACCATCTGCTCCATGAAATCGAGCGCGGTCTTTGGCTCCTTCGCCATGCGATCGTACATGGTGTAGCTCGCCCAGTCGGGCTGGCCGAACAGCGCGGCCTTTTGCGCGCGCAGAAGCGCGATGCGCGCGATCAGGTCGCGCGTGTCGATCTCGGTCGTGCCATCGGCTCGGTTCGCGCTCAGCTTGAACAGCTTCTCGCGCGTCGCCCGGTTCTCGAGCGTAGGCAGAAGCGGCTGCTGCGTCGTGTTTTGCAGCGCGATCGCATATTTGCCGGGATAGCCCTTTTCCGCAGCGAAATCGGCGGCCGCCTGAATATCGCTGTCCGACAGCCCGGCCAGCTCCTCGCGCGTGTCGACCACCAGCGGCTGATCCGCCATCGCATCGCGCGCCAGCTGGCCGAACTCGGTCGTCAGCGTGGAAAGTTGCGTGTTGATCGCCTTCACTTCCTCGCGCTGCGCTTCGGTCAAGAGCGCGCCGGCATGCACCATCGAGGCGTAGGTTTCCTCGAGGAGCCTTGCATCCTCGACCGTCATCGCCATCGCGGCGCGGTTGTCGTAGACCGCCTTCACCCGCGCGAAGAGATCGGGATTGAGCGTGATGCTGTCCGAATGCTCGGAAAGCTTGGGGCTGATCTCGGTGTTGATCTCGTCAAGCCGGTCGGTCGTGTTGGTGCCCGTCAACTGGAAGAAAACGCGGCCCACGCGGCCCAGCATCCGGCCCGATTTCTCGAGCGCGACGATGGTGTTCTCGAATGTGGGGGGCGCCGGATTGTAGATGATCGCCTGCACTTCGGCCTTCTGGATCGCCATGCCCTGCTCGAAGGCGGGCATGTAATCGTCTTCGCTGATCTGCGTGAAATCGGGCGCAAGGAAGGGGAGCGTGCTGTCGGCAGCGAAATAGCCGGTGCCCTCCGGGATTTCGGGCGAATAGTCGGCGACGGCGGGGTCGGCGAGCGGATCCATGGCAGTGTCCTGAGAGTAGGTCGTGCAGGCCGAGGTCAGCGCGAGGGCGGAAACGGATGCGAGAATGGGGGCGAAACGGTGCGCCATAGGGAGCCTTTCGTTGAATGTCGGGGCGCGCGGGGGTTCGAGGCATCGAAGCCGCGCCTTGCAGGTAATCTCTTAATGCGCGCGACTTGAACAGGGGATTAGTCCGGAATGCAAGGGGGCGACGTCGCCGGGCGATCTTCCCCGCGAGGTGTCAGTCGTCCGATCCCGGGATGGGCGTCGGCGTGTCGAGATATTCGCGCACCCACAATCGCTTCACCAGCACGAACAGCACCACCGTCAGCGGCGCTGCGAGAATGACGCCGGGCGTGCCGAACACAAGCCCGAAAGCGAGGACCGCGAAGATCAGCAGGGCGGCAGGAATGTCGACCGCCCGCTCCTGGATCAACGGGGTCATCAGGTTTCCCTCCAGCTGCTGCACCAGGAAATAAAGCCCCGCCACCATCAGGGCCTTTTCCGGCCCGATCAGCAACGCCAGCAGGACCGCGGGGATCGCTGCGATGATCGGTCCAATAAACGGAATGAATTCAAGCAGGCCTGCGAGCAGACCGAGCGCGAGATAGGAATCGATCCCGATCAGCCACAACCCCAGCCCGGTGACGATCGCAACCAGCCCCATCGCCACCAGCCGGCCCATCAGCCAGCGCCCAAGCGCCGTGCCGATCTCGTCAAGTGTCTGGCCGGCCGTATCGCGAGAGGAGGGGGGCAGCGCCTTGATCAGGCCGGTGCGGTAAAGACCGGGCTTGATCGCAAGAAAGATGCCGGCAACGACGACGATCAACGTGTTGAGCAGCGCGTCGCCGATCGACATGATCGTGCCGGTCGTCATCGAATAGATCTGCGAGCCCGACGTCAAACTGCCAATGGCGTCTTCGGCGAGATTCCCGAAACCGGCATCCTCCAGCCATCCACGAATTTGATCGAGCCCTTCGGGTACGGCCTGCCCGATCCGCTGCGCTTGCCCGGCAATATCCGCGCCGAACTTGGCGATCGCTCCCAGAGGGACGGCAAGGATGAGGACGATCATGAGCGGCAGAGCGATCCTGCGGCTGACGGAGAGATATCTCGAAAGCCCTTCCACGCCGAGATTGATGATCACCGCGAGCAGGACCGATCCGAAGGCGAGAAGCAGAACGAATTTGAGCGTCCAGACGAGCCATACCAGGACGACGACCAGCACGATCGCAAGAAGGCGGCGCCAGAATGTTTCATTCCCGCCATGGTCCTGATCGGACCTGCGACCTTCGCCGATATCATTTTCGTCGCTCACACCGCGTTGCCTTTCCCCGCCCGCCCTGTTCGAAACGGGCGCGCAAATCCTATTCGAAAGACACATGGTGGCCGCCCCGGTTCCGAGAAAAACGGCGTGAAAACTGCGGTTTGCCGATGATGAACGGGCGGGGAGGTTGCCGCTTGGCCGCTAGCCCCGGAGTGCAGGCTCGCCTGCCGCGAGCTTCGCGAACAGCCCGGTGAAGCGGCGTCTCTTTGCGGGCAGGTAAGGCGTGGGCAGCCACACGACGTGCAGCGGGAACGGGGCTTCGCGCCATTCGGGGAGGACAGCGAGCAGGCGCCCCTCCGCAATGTCGCGCTCGAAGGCCTAGACCGGCCCCTGATGCAAACCGGCCCCCGCGAGCACCAGTTCGCGCATCGCGGTGACGCTGTTCGCGGCGACGCGGCTCGTGATGTCGATCGTGACGCTGCTCTCGCCGTTCGACAGCGTGAGCGGCAGGCGCCTTTGCCCGTAGCGGTAGAAGATGAAGTCGTGCGTCTGAAGCTGATACGGCGTCTCGGGTATGCCGGCGCGTTCGATATAGTCTGGCGCGGCAACCATGATGCGCGGCACGGCACCGACCTTTCGCGCGATAAGGCCGGAGTCCGTTAGGCGCCCGATCCGCACCACCGCATCGAGGCCGGCTTCGGTCAGGTCCTCGAAATGGCTGCCGAGCCTCAGATCCACTTCGAGATCGGGCGCTTCAGCCAGCATCTGCGCGACCACGGGGGAGACGAAGCGCGCGCCGAAATCCACCGGCGCGCCGATCCGCAACACGCCGCGAAGCTCGTCGACCAGCCCGGAGATATCGGTCTCGAGCGCGCGGCACTCATCCAGAAGGCGGCGCACACCCTCATAATATCGTTGCCCCGCCTCGGTCGGTTCGGAGCGCTTGGTCGATCGGCGCAGAAGCTTTGCCTGCAGACGGTCTTCCAGCGCAGAGACCTTGCGGCTGATCGAGGAAGGATCGACCCCCATCTCCATCGCAACGGCGCGCAGGCTGCCCGCCTCCAGCACCCGAACGAAGACGATGAAGGGCGCGGTCGAGGTTCTGTCCCGCTATGCGGCTAAGGAACTGGGCGAGCGCAAGATTAGGGTCAACACCATCGCTCCCGGCGCGATCGAGACCGATTTCAGCGGCGGCGCCGTGCGCGACAACCCTGAGGTCAACCAATTCGTCTCGAGCATGACCGCGCTTGGCCGCCCTGGCCTGCCGCAAGAGATCGGCGATGCGGTAGCCGCGATCCTCTCCGAAGACATGCGCTGGATGTCGGGCGAGCGGATCGAAATCTCAGGCGGCCAGGGCCTTTGATCCGACCTCGCGCAAGAACGAGCCACCGGCACGGCGAAGCCCCGGGGACTTTTCGCGTCACACAGCGATCCCAAGGATTGGGAGAATTCCCCACTATTGCGTAAGAAGACTGATGGGCCCGCCTTTGCCTCGGCGCGCAGAGCCCGGATTTGCGCCGTTTTTCGAGTTTGGCACGGCCTCTGCAAAACACTTGGCACATACCGCCACCGACCCAAGGAGACCCACAAAGTTTGCAGCCAAGACCAGCCAGAACCTTCTCGCCGCCGCGATCTCGGTCAGCGTTTCGGCGATCCTCTTCGCCTACGCCATCATCCCCGCCAGCCCGACCCTGATGGCCTGATCACAGCATTATCCCCCTGCCCCCGACAAAAAACCCCCGCTGTCGCCAGCGGGGGTTTTTCGTCTTGTCGCGAGAGGCCCTAGCCTTCGCTGGGGCTCGCACCGGGCCTTAACGCGGCGCCATGCGGATCGCGCCGTCAAGGCGCACGTCCTCGCCGTTGAAATAGCCGGTTTCGATCATGCACATGGCGAGATTGGCGTATTCTTCGGGGTTGCCGAGGCGCTTGGGGAACGGGACGGACGCGGCGAGCGCTTCCTTCACCTGCGGCGGGGCGGCGTTCATCAGCGGGGTGTTGAAGATGCCGGGAAGGATCGTGTTCACTCGGATGCCCTCGCGCATCAGGTCGCGCGCGATGGGGAGCGTCATGCCGACAACGCCGCCCTTCGATGCTGAATAGGCTGCCTGGCCCATCTGGCCGTCTTCGGCCGCCACGCTGGCGGTGTTCACGACTGCGCCGCGATCGCCGTCTTCCCCGAGCGGATCGAGCGTCATCATGCCAGCCGCCGACTTGGCGATGCAGCGGAAGGTGCCGATGAGGTTCACCTGGATGACGAAATCGAACGCGCTGATCGGGAAGTGCTTGATCTCGCCCGTTTGCTTGTCGCGGCTTGCGGTCTTGATCGCGTTGCCGATGCCGGCGCAATTGACGAGGATACGCTCCTGCCCATGCGCTTCGCGGGCTTTTTCGAAACCTGCATCGACATCCTCGTCGCTGGTCACATTGACCTTGCAGAACACGCCGCCGAGTTCCTCGGCCATCGCATTGCCCTTGTCCTCGTTCATGTCGAAGATCGCGACCTTCGCGCCCTTCGCCGCCAAAGCGCGCGCGGTTGCCGCGCCAAGGCCGGAGGCGCCGCCGGTGACGACGGCGGGGGTGTTGCTCGATACTTCCATTATGCTCTTCCTCTCAGATGGGTCCTTCGAGACGCCTCTGCCTGCAGCTTCGGCTCCTCAGGACGAGCGGGATGTTGAATTCAGTCACCTCCTCCGCTCATCCTGAGGAGGTGAGGACGAAGTCCGAACCATCTCGAAGGACGGTCAAACGCTCTCCACGATCGTGACATTGGCGACGCCGCCGCCTTCGCACATAGTTTGCAGGCCGTATTTCTTGCCGTGGCGCTTCAGCGCATGGACCAAAGTCGCCATCAGCTTGGTGCCTGACGCGCCCAGTGGATGGCCGAGCGCGATGGCGCCGCCATGGACGTTGAGCCGCTCCGGATCGGCACCGGTATGCTTCAGCCAGGCCAGCGGCACGGGCGCAAAGGCCTCGTTCACCTCGTACAGATCGATATCGTCGATCTTCAGCCCGGCGCGTTCCAGCGCCTTGTCGGTCGCAAACAGCGGCTCTTCGAGCATAATGACCGGATCGCCCGCGGTGACGGTGAGGTTATGGATGCGCGCCATCGGGGTGAGGCCATGACGCTTCAGCGCCTCCTCGCTCACCACCAGCACAGCCGAAGACCCGTCGCAGATCTGGCTCGAGGTGGCTGCGGTGATCTTGCCATCCGGGCTGATCAGCTTGACGCCCGCAATCCCGTCGAGCGTCGCGTCGAAACGGATGCCCTCGTCGACCTTGTGCACATCGTCGCCTTCGGGCGTCTCGATCTCCACCGGCACGATTTCGGCATCGAAGGCGCCGGTTTCGGTCGCCATCTTCGCCTTGGTGTGGCTGCCCAGCGCAAAGCTGTCGAGTTGGCCCTTGTCGAAGCCGTGCTTGTTCGCGATCGTCTCAGCGCCCATGAACTGGCTGAACTGGATGCCGGGGAACTTCTCTTCGAGACCCGGCGACTTGTAGTGGCCCAGTCCCTCTTTCATGTGCAGCGTCGCGTTGGAGCCCATCGGCACGCGCGTCATGCTTTCGACGCCGCTTGCGATCACGACGTCCTGCGTCCCGCTCATCACGGCCTGCGCGGCAAACTGGATCGCCTGCTGCGAGGAGCCGCACTGGCGGTCGATCGTGACCGCGGGCACGCTGTCGGGGAGCTTTGAGGACAGGACGCCCATGCGCCCAACCTGCATCGCCTGCTCGCCCGCCTGGCTGACGCAGCCGGTGATGACATCGTCGACCGCCGCCGGGTCTACCCCTGAGCGATCGACGATCGCGTCGAGCGATGCGGCGAGCAGGTCGACCGGGTGAACACCGGCGAGCCGCCCTCCCCTGCGCCCCCCAGCGGTGCGGACGGCTTCGACGATATAGGCTGTGGGCATGCTTTTCCTCTTTCGGACTGCGAGCCGCCGATCGACGGCACTGGGGCGCGGCCACGCACGGATATAAGGGGGCGTACGGGCGCAGGGGGCTTGCGATTTGCCACTCGCCTATTGCAGCCCCCGCCCTGAATCAACCCGGCTCATCGACCCGCAATCTGGCGCCTGCAAGAAAGGGTAGGCGGGCGCGGGGCGACAAGTGCGGTGCAGGCGAGGCTGGTGCGGTCGGTTGACACATGAACGGTGCATGGCCGACCACCTGGCGGCTTGGCGTGACCACCCTCTCGAACAGTCGGTCGGACGGCCAGACCGCCCTGCCGTATGCCCGTTTCCCGCGGGTGTTCACACTAGTGTTGCAATCTCGCTACAGTGTTTGGCCTTTGTTGCAACGCATCGGCCCTCTCGCTTCCCTTACAGGCAGCCATAGGCCAATCGGCACCCCAGGGGCATGCCATTTGCGCGCATTGGCGTACTGTATCCGGACCTCAAAAGCCGTCTCGGATACGCCGTACGAGCGGGGGGCATGCCTGATAAACAGACCGGGAAAGCGGCCGCCCTTTTACGGGTTCCTGCGACAAACCCGGTCGATATCGTACAGATCGTCTGCGGCTCGTGAGCCGCTACAACATGGACCTTGATTGAGGGTAGACAACCATATGAAGATTTCATCGCAACTCCGCCTGGGGGCCGGCAGCATGGCTGTCGGGATCGCCCTGGCCGCCTCGCCCGCCTTTGCACAGGACGCGGAAGTCGTTGAGGTGACGACCGTCGAGGACGAAGGCGAAGTCAACGCCATCGTCGTCACCGGTACGCGTCTGAACGTCAACCCGAACCTGCGCTCGGTCAGCCCTGTTCTCGCTGTCAGCTCCGAGGAAATCGCGGTTCGCGGTGTCGTCGACATCGAAGACCTCACCAACGCGCTGCCGCAGGTCTTCGCCGCTCAGACGGCCGACCAGTCGAACGGCGCCACCGGCACCTCGCAGCTCGACCTTCGCAACCTGGGTCCGCAGCGTACGCTGACCCTGATCGACGGCCGCCGCCTGCCCTACGGCGACTCGGCATCGATCGCGGTCAACCTCGATCTCGTCCCGACCAACCTCGTCGAGCGCATTGACGTCCTGACCGGCGGTTCGTCGGCGGTATACGGTTCGGACGCTGTTTCGGGTGTTGTGAACTTCGTGCTTCGCGACGATTTCGAAGGCGTCGAATTGGACGTGCAATACGGCTTCGCGCAGAGCGACAACGGCCGCACCACTTTCGAAGAAGTGCTCGCCGCCGCTCAGCAGCCGATCCCCGGATCGGTCACCGACGGCGAGGAAATCAGCGCTTCGGTCATCTTCGGTGCGAACATGGCGGACGGACGCGGCAATGTGACCGGCTTCTTCGGCTATCAAAACCGCAACGAGATCCTGCAGCGCGACCGTACCGCTTCGGCCTGTGCGCTGGGCGCCAGCACTGGCGCGAACTCGGCCAACGGCTTTGGTTGTATCGGTTCGTCGAACTTCCGTCGCTACAACAATGTTGCTGACTTCGCGAACACCGACGTGTTCCTCAACGAAGACGGCCAGTTCGTGCCCTTCGTCGGCGGCCCGGCCCAGACCTTCAACTTCGGTCCGCAAAACTTCTTCCAGCGGCCTGCCGAACGCTTCCAGTTCTACACCAAGGCGACCTACGAAGTGGCCGACGGTCACGAACTGTTCGGCGATCTCGCTTATGTCGACAACGTCTCGGATGCGCAGATCGCGCCTTCGGCCTCGTTCGGCTTCTTCCAGCGCAGCATCAACTGCGACAACCCGCTGCTTCAGGGCGACAACGTAACGAACGCAGCCGGTGACACCGGTTCCTTTGCGGAAATCGTACTGCAGTGCTCGGAAGATCAGATCGAGACCGGCCTCAATGAAGATGGCACGCCCGCCATCATCGACGGCATCACCTCGACCTATCGTAACGTCGAAGGCGGTGGCCGTAACTCGCGTCTCGAAAACCGTGCCTTCCGCGCGGTCGGCGGGATCCGTGGCACGTTCGGCGAATTCTTCGATTACGAAGCTTTCGGCCAGTATGCGGCAACGCGCGACGAAGATACCTCGACGAACGATTTCCGGATCGACCGTCTGGGTCAGGCGCTGCTCGTGACGACCGACGACGACGGCAACCCCGTCTGTATCGACCCGTCGAACGGCTGTGTGCCCTACAACATCTTCCAGCGTTCGGCGGACGGCCAGAGCCTCGTTACGCAGGAAGCTCTGGACTTCATCCAGGGCGTCGGCATCACCACCGGTGAAACCGAACAGCTCGTCGTGGGTGCCACGGTCCAGACCGACCTTGCCAATTTCGGTCTTCTCTCGCCGCTCGCCGACGATGTCGGTGTCGGTTTCCTCGTCGGTACCGAATATCGCAAGGATTCGCTCGATGCGACGCCGGACGAGATCAGCCAGCAGCCCGATGGCGGTTTCACCGGCGTCGGCGGCCCGACCCTTCCGGTTTCGGGTGAAGTCGAGGTGTTCGAACTGTTCGGCGAAATCCAGGTTCCGCTGATCACCAACCGTCCGTTCTTCGACGAGCTCGTTTTCAGCGCGCAATATCGTTACTCCGACTACACGGTCGACGGCAACGACGTGCAGAACAGCTTCTCGACCGACACGTACGGCTTCCAGCTGGCCTGGGCTCCGATCCGGGACATCTCGTTCCGTGGTCAGTTCCAGCGCGCCGTTCGTGCTCCGAACGTCGTCGAACTGTTCACCGGTCAGAGCACGGGTCTTCCCGATCTCGCACAGGCGGGCACCGACGCCCAGGGCAACGGGGTCTTCGATCCGTGCTCGGGTACGGTTCCGATCGCCAGTGCCGCCGCTTGCGCCAACACCGGTGTGACCGCGGCGCAGTTCGGCTCGGTTCCCGACGTCATTTCCGGACAGACCCAGGGTGTGTTCGGCGGTAACCCGGAGCTCGATCCGGAAAGCTCGGACACGATCACGGCCGGCGTCGTGTTTCAGCCGACCTTCTTCCCTGGCTTCTCCGCCTCGGTCGATTACTTCAAGATCGAGATCGAGGATGCGATCGTCGCCGGCCTGGGCGCCCAGGTCATTCTGGACAACTGCCTTGCAACCGGCAACGAGACGTTCTGCGATCTTATCAATCGCGATGCGGCTGGCTCGCTCAACGCAAGTGGTCCGGATATCGGCTTCACGCTCACGAACGTGAACGCGGCGGCGCTGGAAAGCGAAGGCTTCGACGCGCAGGTGAACTACAATTACGATATCGGCAGCTTCGGCGGTCTGAATTTCAACTATGCCGGGACCTATCTCCTGGCCCAGGACTTCCAGCCGTTCCCAGGCGCGGATGTCGTGGAGTGTGAAGGCGAGTTCGCCGGCCAGTGCGGTCTGCCGACCTCCCAGTATCGTCACCGTCTGATCACGAGCTGGGAAACTCCGCTTGAAGGTCTGCAGGCCAATATCGTGTGGCGTCACCAGAGCGGTGTCGACAATGACTCCGCCTCGCCGGCTCCGGTCGAACTGGAGCTCAATGCGGTCAACTACGTCGATCTGTCGGTGCAGTGGGAGTTCCTCGACGGCATCACCGGCCGCGCCGGTGTGAACAACGTGTTCGAAGAGAACTTCCCCGTCTCCGTTTCCGCCGGTCCGGCGAATAACGGTAACGGCAACACCTATCCGGGTATTTACGACACCGGACGCTTCTTCTTCGTCGGGCTGAACGTCGCCCTTTAAGAACGAGCAAAACCGAACCTACAGGAAACGGCGGGCGGCAACGTCCGCCGTTTTCTTTTGCGCCGACCACCTTCGCCATAGTCGAAGCAGCGGCGCGACGCTGCGGGGGAACATGACGGCCTCGTCCCCAAGCAAAACCTCTCTCCCAATACAACGCTTCGCGGATGCGAAGCGCGCCTAGTCATCGGGCGGACCAGATGTCCATTTCACCGATAACCCCTATTGGTGTTGCATTCACGTTACACTGGCTCTCATTTCGTGCGCCATCCCTTCCGGCCAGCTTCCCTTGCGCAGCGCTTTGCGTCACCCACACCGCAGGGACTGACTGGCTGATGGCGCATGCAGGGGCGAAAACGTCCCGCGCGCCCCATCGGCGGTACGCCCGTCAGAACATTCGGGGCGAAGCACCCAAACAGGGCAAGTTTTCTCCGAAGGGCAACGTGCCGCGCCGCCGCCCGGCTGCGCGCACTTGGATGAGGGTAAGCACCACATGAAGACTTTGACCAACCTACGACTGAGCGCCGGTTCGCTCGCAGTCGGGATCGCGCTCGCCGCTTCACCGGCGATGGCCCAGGACGCCGACGAGGACCGGGGTCAGGGCAGCGCCGAGGAAACGCAGGACGTGATGGCTCCGCCGGCTGAGGACCTTCCGCCGGCCACCAACGCCATCATCGTCTCCGGTTCGCGTATCGCGCGCCCGACCCTTGGCTCGCCCGTTCCCCTGACCAGCGTCTCGGTCGAAGACCTAACCGAACAGGGCGACATCTCGCTGGGCGATGCGCTCAACGATCTGCCTTCGCTGCGCACCACGTTCAGCCAGGGCAACTCGACCCGCTTCATCGGAACCGCCGGCCTCAACCTGCTCGACCTTCGCGGTCTGGGCACGAGTCGCACGCTGGTTCTCGTCAACGGCAAGCGCCACATCACCGCGCTGCCGGGCGATTACATCGTCGACGTCAACACCATTCCCGTCGACCTGCTCGAACGCGTCGATGTCGTGACCGGCGGTAACTCGGCCGTTTACGGCTCGGACGCGGTCGCCGGTGTCGTCAACTTCATCCTCAAGCGCGACTTCGAAGGCATCGCGGTGCGCGGCCAGGGCGGTATCTCTGGCCGGGGCGACCGCGCAACCCGCTTTATCTCCGCCACCGTCGGCGAGAATTTCGGCGACGGACGCGGCAACATCGCCTTCGCCGCAGAATATGCGAAGTCCGATCCGCTGTTCTTCCGCGATCGCGACGAGCTGACCGGCGCCTTTACCGGTCGCTGCCAGTTCAACGTCGTTTCTGACGACCAGTCGGACGAAGGTCCGTTCGGTTCGGACGGCATCACCGACCTGGAGCCGGTCTGCGGCATCCGCAACGCTTTCATTTCCGACGGCGGTACGGTGGGCCAAGTCTCGGCGACCGAATATCTGCGGTTCGATGAGAACGGCAATCTGTTCGTCGATGCGCCCGACCAGTTCCTGCCCTTCTCCGGCAACGACATCGGCGGTGGCGGTTCGACGCTGCGCAACACCGGCCAGCTTGCCGCCGGGCTCGAGCGCTACACCGCCAACCTGCTGCTGCGCTACGATTTCTCTGACGCGTTCAGCCCGTTCCTCGAAGCGAAGTTCGTCCGCGTCGAAGCCGAGCAGGAAGGCCAGCCGAGCTTCTTCGTCGGCGGTCCGACCTTCGTCGGGGGCAGTCCGCTGTTCTGCGACAACGCCTTCCTCAATGACCAGGCGCTGGCCACTCTTCAGGGTTTCGGACTGTGTTCGGCCGGTCGCACCAATACCGAGACCATCCCGCTCACCCGCTTCAACGTCGACTTCGGCGGGCGCGGCGAACTGCAAACCCGTGATACCTACCGCATCGTCGGCGGGATCGAGGGCGTCTTCAATGACGATTGGAGCTACGAAATCTCGCTCAATTACGGGCGGTTCGAGTCCGAGTTGAACTCGCTCAACAACCTCGTCCTGGCGGACCTCGACGGCAATCCTGACGGCTTCATCCTCGCCGCCGATGCGGTGCTCGACGCCAGTGGCAATCCGGCCTGCCGGGTCAATGTCGACGACGATCCGACCAACGATTCTCCGAATTGCGTGCCGGTCAACGTGTTCGGCTTCGGCGCTCCGAGCCAGGAAGCTCTCGACTTCATCAACACCACCGCAATGCGTGAGGAGAGAGCCGAGCAATTCGTGGCGCTCGCCAGCGTCACCGGCGACCTGTCGCAGCTGTTCGAACTGCCCGGCGGTCCGATCGGCTTCGCGCTCGGCGCCGAATATCGCGAAGAGCGCGCCTTCAGCGCCTTCGACGAGCTGACTGCGAGCGGGGGCACGTTCCTCAACGCGATTCAGCCCTTCGATCCGCCCGCCTTCAAGGTGAAGGAAGCCTTCGGCGAAGTTCAGATCCCGCTGCTGGCCGATCTGCCGTTCGCCGAGGAGCTGACGATCAACGGTGCGGTGCGCGTCTCCGACTACAACACCAATGTCGGCACCGTCTGGGCCTACAACGTAAACGGCATCTATGCGCCGGTTTCGGACATTCGTTTCCGCGCCGGTTACGCAACCTCGGTTCGTGCACCGACGCAGAGCGACCTGTTCTCGCCGCAATCGCAGAACTTCGCGTTCCTGGCCGACCCGTGCGACCAGCAGACCGGTGCGATCAACAATAACCCCAACCGGGCGGCCAACTGCGCGGCGGCGGGCGTGCCGACCACGGTCGATGCCCAGCTCGCCGCGGCGTGCGCAGGCTCGTCCTTCCCGGTCGGGGTGGGCGATCAGTTCACCAACTGTCTGGCGCGGACGGCCTCGACCGGGTTCACCTCGGGCGGAAACCCGGCATTGACCGAAGAGAAGGGCGAATCGCTGACGCTCGGCGTCATCCTCGCCCCGCGCTGGGTTCCCGGCCTGACCTTCACGGTCGACTATTACAACATCGAGATCGAAGATCAGATCGCGGTGCTGGGTGCGCAGACGATCATCAACAATTGCTTCGATGCGCAGACCATCGACAACCCGTTCTGTGCCAATGTACAGCGCGATCCGACAACCGGTCTGTTCGTCGAACCGGCGGTGATCGCGGGCGGCATCAACTTCGCCACGCGCGAGACCGAAGGCATCGACTTCGACCTCGCCTACAACCAGACCTTCGACAACGGTCACCGCCTCAGCCTGCGCGCCATCGCGACGCGCCTGCTGACGCTGACCTTCTTCGAAGACCCGACCGATCCGACCAACCCTAACCGTATCCGGGGCGAGCTGGGCGATCCGAACTGGGCCGCCTCCTTCAACGCGACCTACGATATGGAAGACTTCATCTTCACCTGGTCGGCCCGCTATCTGGGTGCCCAGACGTTCAGCAACATCGAGAACTCGCGTGCGATCCGGGATATCTGCCCGAGCTCGGGCGTGGTCGGATCGTCGGGCGGGACTTGTGTCCCGGGCGAGCTGGCGCTGCTCGATCCGCTCAATGCGGACCAGTTGGACGATCCGACCTTCGATCCGATCCTCTACAACAACTTCCGCCTGACCTATAACGTCGAGGACCGGTACAATTTCTTCGTCGGCGTCGACAATGCGTTCGACGTTCAGCCGCCCTTCGGCCAGCTCGGCACCGCGGGTGGCGATCCTTACGATACGTTCGGTCGCTACTTCTATGCAGGCTTCAACATCGACTTGTAAGTCGAGCGCCTGGAACACGAAAAAGGGCCCCGGTAAACCGGGGCCCTTTTTTGTTGTGCGGCAACAACCGGGCGCTGAAGCGGCCTGCCCGCTCGGGGTCGTTCAGACGATCTCAATCTGCAATTCGCCGTCGCCTTCGTCGACCTTGACCGTCGAACCGTCGAGGACGCGGCCCTCGATCAGCATCTCGGCCAGCGGGTCCTGGAGATAGCGCTGCACCGCGCGCTTGAGAGGACGCGCGCCATACACTGGGTCGTAGCCGACCCGGCCCAGCCAGCGCAGCGCCGCATCGGTGAGGTCGAGCGTGATCTTGCGATCGTCGAGCAGCTTTTGCACCCGCTTGATCTGTATCTCGACGATCGGCGCCATGTGCTCCATCGCCAGGCGGTGGAAGAGGATGATCTCGTCCAGCCGGTTCAGGAATTCGGGGCGGAAATGCCCGCGCACCACCTCCATCACTTGGTCCTCGACATCGGCGACCTTCTGATCGTCGCCAAGGTTCGAGAGGAACTGGCTGCCGAGGTTGGAGGTCAAGATGATGAGCGTGTTGGAGAAGTCCACCACGCGCCCCTGCCCGTCGGTCAGCCGGCCATCGTCGAGCACCTGGAGCAGCACGTTGAACACATCGCCATGCGCCTTCTCGACCTCGTCGAACAGCACCACCTGATAGGGCCGACGGCGAACGGCCTCGGTCAGCACCCCGCCCTCGTCATAGCCGACATAGCCCGGAGGCGCGCCGATCAGGCGAGCGACCGAATGCTTCTCCATGAACTCCGACATATCGATGCGCACGAGCGCCTGATCGTCGTCGAACAGGAATTCGGCGAGCGCCTTGGTTAGCTCGGTCTTGCCGACCCCGGTGGGGCCGAGAAACAGGAAGCTGCCAAGCGGACGGTTCGGGTCCTGCAGCCCCGCCCGCGCACGGCGGACGGCCTTGGACACGGCGAGGATCGCGTCGGACTGTCCGATCACGCGGCGCCCGAGGATCTCCTCCATCTCCATCAGCTTTTCGCGCTCGCCTTCCATCATCTTGTCGATGGGAATGCCGGTCCAGCGAGAGACGACGCTGGCGATATCCTCTTCGGTCACCTCCTCGCGCAATAGCGCATTCTCCGTCAGGTCTTCCGCTTCGGCGAGGCGCTTTTCGAGGTTCGGGATGGTGCCGTAGGAAAGCTCGCCCGCCTTGGCGAGATCGCCCGAGCGCTGCGCCTGTTCAAGCTCCAGCCGGGCGGCATCGAGCTCCTCCTTGATCCGGCCCTCGGCCTCGATCTTGTCGCGCTCGTTCTGCCAGCGCGTGGTCAGTTCGGCGCTCTCCTGTTCAAGCTCGGCGAGTTCCTTGCGCAAGATTTCGAGCCGATCCTTCGAGGCGGCGTCGTCTTCCTTGGCGAGTGCGCTCTCCTCGATCTTCATCTGGATGATCCGCCGGTCGAGCGCCTCGATCTCCTCGGGCTTGCTCTCCACTTCCATGCGGATGCGCGAAGCGGCTTCGTCCATCAGGTCGATCGCCTTGTCGGGCAGGAAGCGGTTCTGAATGTAGCGGTCCGACAATTTCGCCGCGGCGACGATCGCGGTGTCGGTGATGCGCACGCCGTGATGCAGCTCGTATTTGTCCTTGATCCCCCGCAGGATCGAGACCGTGTCCTCGACGCTCGGCTCGTCGATATAGACCGACTGGAAACGCCGCTGGAGCGCGGGGTCCTTCTCGACATATTTCTGATATTCATCGAGCGTGGTCGCGCCGATGCAGTGCAGCTCGCCACGCGAGAGGGCAGGCTTGAGCAGGTTCGAGGCATCCATCTAGCCTTCCGACGCGCCCGCCCCGATCAGCGTGTGCATCTCGTCGATGAACAGGATGATCTGCCCGTCGGCGTTCTTCACCTCGTCGAGCACGGATTTGAGCCGTTCCTCGAATTCGCCGCGATATTTCGCGCCGGCGATCAGCGCGCCCATGTCGAGGCTCATCAGCGTGCGGCCCTTGAGGCTGTCGGGCACGTCGCCATTGGCGATGCGCAGCGCGAGGCCTTCGGCAATCGCGGTCTTGCCGGTGCCGGGCTCGCCGATCAGTGCGGGGTTGTTCTTGGTCCGGCGGGCGAGGATCTGGATGGTGCGGCGGATTTCCTCGTCGCGGCCGATGACGGGATCTAGCTTGCCGTCGCGCGCGGCTTGCGTGAGGTCGCGCGCGAACTTCTCCATCGCGTCGTAATTCGCCTCGGCATTGGCGCTGTCGGCGGTCTTGCCGCCGCGCAATTGCTCGATGGCGGCGTTGAGCGCCTGAGGGGTGACGCTCGCCGCCTTCATCGCCTCGCCCGTCGCGCCGGGCGCAAGGGCGAGCGCGGTCAGCAGCCGTTCGACCGTCACGAAGCTGTCGCCCGCTTTCTCGGCGAGCTGTTCGGCATTGTCGAGCACGCGCACCGCGTCGTTATCGAGCCCCGGCGTCGATTGTGCGCCGCTGCCCGTCACTTGCGCAATCTTCGCCAGCCCCTCATCGACAGCGCTGACGGCAAGCGAAGCTTCGCCCCCGGCGCGCTGGACCAGGCCGGCCGCCATGCCTTCGTCGTCCTCGAGCAGCGCCTTCAAGAGGTGCAGCGGCGTGATGCGCTGATGGTTCATGCGGATCGCGACCGTCTGGGCGCTTTGCAGGAAGCCCTTGGCGCGATCGGTAAACTTTTCGAGATTCATAGAATGTCCCTCATCACAGATGTGCCCTAGACATGTAGTGTTGCATTTTGGCAACACAAGGCCCCGCCGCTTATAGCGGTGTGTTAGCGGACTAGGTGGGCCACCGCTGCGCCTTTCTCAAGTGCCGCTTGACGCCTCGGCGCGTGCCCGCGAAACGCGCCAGAAGAACGTGGACGCGAAAGGCGAACTTTCGGGAGAATGGAATGTCTTGGCTGAAGAGCGGCGCGATCGCGCTCGCCGCATTGGTGGTGGCGATCGTCGTCGGCCTTGCCTCTTGGGAGCCGCTGGTCGCCGAGGAAAGCGCGCCCCCGCCGCAGCGCACCTACAGCGCCGAGATCGTGCGCAGCGAATATGGCGTGCCCTTCATCTACGGCGCCACCGATGCCGACGTCGCCTATGGCGTGGCGATCGCCCATGCGCAGGACGATTTCTTCACGCTGCAGGACGTCGCCGCCATGTCGAAAGGTCGCTACGGCGCCATCGCGGGCGAAGACGGGGCAATGTTCGATTACGCCTATCAACTGCTCGATGCAGGCGGCACGGCGGCGCGCGAATTTCCGCGCCTGCCGGCCGATACGCAGGCGCTGTTCAACGCCTATGCCGCCGGGCTCAACCAATATGCGCGGGAGAACCCGGACGAGGTCAAGCTCTCCGGATTGTTCCCGGTCAACGGCGTCGATGTCGCGGCGGGCTTCGTGCTGCGCCAGCCCTTCTTCTACGGCCTCGGCAACGTCATCGGACCGCTGGTCGAAGGCGAGGAACTGCGGCGCGAATACGGCTCCGACATCCCCGGCTTCCCGCGCGAGGGCACGCAGATCGACCACGCGACGCCGACCCCGATGCCCGGCAATGAAACGGACGATGAGGCCACCACCACCACGCAGGTCCTAGAAACGCAGGCCGATGCGCGCCGCCCGCTCGTCCTGCCAAAGGGCGAGGAGGCGGATCATCTCGGCTCAAACGCCTGGGCGATCGCGCCCGAGCGCACCGACGGGCCGACGGTGCTGATCTCCAACTCGCACCAGCCGCTGCGCGGCGGGGTCGCCTGGTACGAGCTGGGCGTGCAATCGGGCGAAGGCTGGCATTTCACCGGCGCGAACTTTCCCGGATCGCCCTTCCCCTTCCTCGGCCACAATCGCGATCTGGGATGGACCAATACCGTCAACCGGCCTGACATGATCGACGTCTACGAACTCGAGGTGGATGAAGACGCTCTCGCATACCGCCTCGACGACGAATGGCGCGATCTGGAAGTGAAGACCGTCACCCTGCCGGTCCGCATGGGTCCGCTGACCCTGCCGATCCGCCGCACGATCTATCGCAGCGAACACGGGCCGGTGATCCGCAACGACGATGGCTGGTTCGCGATCCGCTATGGCGGGATGGGTTCGGCCGAGCAGCTCGACGCCTATTACCGGATCAACAAGGCGCAAGACTTCGAGGAATGGCAGTCGCAGATCGCGAGGCTGGCGATCCCCTCGACCAATTTCATCTATGCCGATCGCGAGGGCAATATCGCGATGATCTACAACGCCGCGATCCCCGACCGGCCAGAAGACGTGTCCGCTGACTGGCGCGGCATTCTCGACGGGACGCGCTCGGACCTGATCTGGGACGGGCCGGTGGGCTTCGAGGAGATCCCCAGCATCGTCAATCCGGCAAGCGGCTGGCTCTACAATGCGAACAACGAGCCCTTCACAGCGGCGGGCGCAGAGGATGACCTGGCGCCGGGCGATTTCTCGCCGGTGCTAGGGATCGAGCGCAAGCAGACCAACCGCTCCTGGCGCGCCTACAAGCTGATGAGCGAGGCGCAGGTGTTCGACCGCGCGACGCTGGAGGCGATCAAATACGACACCGGATATGAACGGCGCGGCTATCTCGCCGATATGTATGACGCGCTCGGGGCGCTCGATGAAAGCGACCTTACTCCCGACCTCGTCGAAGCGCGCGCGCTGCTGCTGGACTGGGATTTCACTGCCGACAACAAGGGGCGGGCCGATGCGCTTGCCTTGCTGATGATCCGCGACTTCATGTCGGCGGAATATCAGAACAAGGGTGTCTATCCCGACATTCGCGAACATCTGCAGGCGGCGGTCGATCATCTCAGCGAGCATTTCGGGCGGATCGATCCGCCGATGAGCGACCTGCTGCGGCTGCGCCAGGGGGACGTCGATCTGCCGCTCGATGGCGGGTCGGACACGCTTCGGGCCTCCACCACATGGTCGGTAGAGGAGGATGGTCGCCTCGCGCTGGTCCATGGCGACAGCTTCATCCAGTGGGTCGAATTTCCGCAAGACGGCGGGCGGGTGCGTTCGCGCTCGATCCAGCCCTTCGGAGCCGCCACCACCCGGCCGGGTTCGAAGCATTACACCGATCAGATGCGGCTCTATGTCAATCACAGGCTGAAGCCGGTGCGCTTCTACCAGGACGATGTCCGCGCGCATGCCGCGAGCACGATGCGCGTCACCAACGCCTTCTGAGCCGCGACGCCCGATCGTGCGCGCGAAACACTTGATCGGGGCGGCACTCCGGCGCAGAACATTCGCAACCAACAGATCAGCAATCGAGAGGACCTCCCCGCCATGAAGATACGTTTGGCCACCGCCAGCCTGACCGCCATCGGCCTCGCGCTCGCCGCGCCGCACACGCCGGCATTCGCCGAGGCGCATACCGATATGAACGCCAGCGCCGGCGACCTCGAAGAACTCGTTGCGCAGGTGCAGATTCCCTACGAGGAGTTCGAGCTCGAAAACGGCCTAACCGTCATCGTGCATGAGGATCGCAAGGCGCCGATCGTCGGGGTCGCGATGTGGTACAATGTCGGCTCGAAGGACGAGCCCGAGGGCCTCACCGGCTTTGCCCACCTGTTCGAACATCTGATGTTCAACGGCAGCGAAAACGCGCCCAACGACTATTTCCAGTACCTGCAGGAAATGGGCGCGACCGATTATAACGGCACGACCAGTTTCGACCGCACCAACTATTTCCAGACCGTGCCGCGTCCCGCGCTGGAACGCGCGCTGTGGCTCGAAAGCGACCGAATGGGGTATTTCCTCGGCGCAGTCACGCAAGGCAAGCTCGATAACCAGATCGGCGTGGTCCAGAACGAGAAGCGCCAGGGCGACAACCAGCCCGGCGGCCTCGTCTTCTACGAGATCGTCGAAACGCTCTTTCCAAAGCCTCATCCCTATGGCCACACCCCGATCGGCTCGATGGCCGATATCGAGGCGGCCACGCTGGAGGATGTGCGCCAGTGGTTCCGCGACAAATATGGCCCGAACAACGCGACGCTCGTGCTCGCAGGCGACATCGACGCCGCCGAAGCGCGCCCGCTGGTCGAGCGCTATTTCGGGGCGATCGAGCGCGGGCCGGTGAACGATCCGGCGATGGCCGAAATCCCGACCCTGGCCGAACCGGTGCGCACCGTCATGTTCGACCAGGTGCCGGCCACCTCGATCAACATGTACTGGCCCGCGCCCGGCATCACCAGCGAGGAGCTGACTGCGCTCAATGTCGGCACGCAGATTCTCGGCGGCCTCGCCTCGAGCCGGCTCGACGAATTGCTCGTGCGCGACGAACAGCTCGCGGTCAGCGTCAATGCAGGCAATTTCGACTTCCAGCGCGTGGGCGTGCTGAATGTCGGCGCGACTTTGCGCGACGGTGTCCAGCTCGAAACGCTGGAAGCGCGGCTGCAACAGCTGATCGACTGGTTCATCGAGACCGGCCCGACCGAAGACGAAGTGCGCCGCGCGGCGACCAGCAACCTTGCCGGAACGATCCGGGGGCTCGAACAGGTTGGCGGTTTCGGCGGCAAGGCGGTGGCGCTGGCGCGCGGCGAAGTGCTGGCCGGCGATCCCGGCTTCGCGGTCGACCAGCTCGAACTGCTCGCCTCGATTACCCCGGCCGATGTCCAGACGGCCATGCAGAAATGGATGACGCGGCCGGCCATGACGCTCGTCCTCCAACCCGGTGAGCGCACCGGCGAATACGAAGAAGCCTCCAGCGTCGCCGAGGCCGATGCCAGCGCGACCGAACGCGATCCCGCTTCGGAGGAAATCACCGTCACCGTGGAACGGCCCGCACCGCCCATCGACAGCGTGCCGAGCCTCGATTTCCCGGACCTTGCACGCACGACGCTCGCCAACGGCATGCAGCTGACCTACGCGCAGCGCGATGCCGTCCCGGCGACCTATGTGACGATGTCGTTCAATGCCGGTGAAGCCGCCGACCCGGTCGACATGCGCGGCCTCGAATCGCTCGCGCTCGGTTTGTTCGATGAGGGGACGCAGGACCTCTCCAGCCAGGAGATCGCAGAAGAGCGCGAGCGGCTGGGCCTTACGATCAGCACCGGGGGCGGCGATGACCGTTCGAGCTTCACGCTGTCCGCGCTGTCGGCCAACCTTGCGCCCTCGCTCGATCTCATCAGCCAGATCATCCGCGAGCCGGCCTTCAACGAGGGCGATCTGGAACGCGTGCGCGCGCAGACAATCACCGGCATCCGCGCCGAATTGCGCTCTCCGCAGGGCATCGCCATCCGCGCCGCCAACGCGGAGCTGTTCGGCGGGACGACGCCCTATGGCGGATCGAGCACGATCGAGAGTGTGAGCTCGATCGCGCGCGACGATCTGGTCGAGTTCAAGGACAGCTGGATCCGCCCGGACAATGGCGAGGTCTTCGTTATTTCCAGCCTGCCGATGGACACGATCGTTATGCAGCTGAACGAAGCATTCGGCGATTGGGAGGCTCCTTCGACGCCCAAGGGCGAGAAGGACTTCACGGCCATGCCCGATGAGCCCGAAGGCAGCCGCATCGTCCTGATCAACCGCCCCAACTCGCCGCAGAGCTTCATCGCGGCGGGGCAATTGACCGATCTCGATGCGAGCGATCCCGCCTTCGTCGATTTCACCAACGCCAACAACGCGCTGGGCGGCAACTTCCTCGCGCGGCTCAACATGAATCTGCGCGAAACCAAGGGCTGGAGCTACGGCTATGGCGGCGGTCCGCAGGCCAAGGAAAACGCGGTCGCCTATATTTCGGGCGGCGGCGTTCAGGCGGACCGGACGGGCGCCTCCATCGCAGAAATCCGCCGCGAAATCGCCGACTTCCTGAGCTCGCGCGGCGTGACCGAGGAAGAGCTCGCCCGCAACGTCGCGGCCGAGATCGGCGAATTGCCCGGACAGTTCGAAACGTCGAGCGCGGTATTGTCCGCGATGCAGACCCTCGCGCTGTTCGATCGCCCGGACGATTATTACGAAACGCTCGTCGATCGCTACACCGGTCAGACCACGGCGAGCCTCGATGCGGCGGCGCGCGCGGCACTCGACCCCGAACAGTTCGTGTTCATCGTCGTCGGCGATGTCAGCGTCGTGCGCCCGCAGCTCGAGCCGCTCGGACTGCCGATCGAGGTGCGCGAGATGGAGAGCGTCGAAGCGGGCGGATAAGCCGAAGCGACCCGCGCGACGTTACGGCATCGCGCGCTCGCATCGGGGCGCGGGGCGGGAGGCGGCGACGGCGCCGTCCATCCGCGCCCTGCCATGCGTCCGATAGATGTTGAATGCGAGCGGCGCGCGTGTAAAACCCGCGCCCGAACCTCGGGGCGAGCACGTTCCGGGGCAACCCCGCCCTAGAGGAGAGATTTACCGATGTCTGACGTTTCCGGCACCTACAACACCACCGTCAAGAGCCCGATGGGCGATCAGTCGGGCACCTTCACCGTGGTCGACAATGGCGATGGCACCTTCAGCGGCAACATGGCCGGCGGCATGGGCTCGATGGACGTCGAAGAAGGCAAGATCGACGGCAACAAGCTCAACTGGAAGATGAACATGACCGTGCCGATGCCGATGACGCTCGATTGCGAAGCGACCGTCGAAGGCGACACGATGGCGGGCAACGTCAATGCCGGCGCGTTCGGCGCGATGCCGCTGACGGGCACCAAGACCGCCTGACCCGCGGTTTCAACCGGATCACCATGGGCCGTCGGAGTTCGCGCTCCGGCGGCCTTTTTGCGTGCGCCTTGCCCGGGACGAGCGGGTGGGAGGATTGCGGGCCTCGGTTCGTCGCAATATTCGTTCGAATGGCAGCCTCGTCGGAACCATCGCGGCTCTCCGCCAGTTAGTCCCTGTAGATCAATCATTTAGGAGAGAGCTCATGACGACCTATCACGCTGCTTACGAAAATCGTGCCGACGCCGAACGCGCGGTCAACGAACTGCGCAATGCCGGCATTCCGGACCGCGCCATTTCCGTCATCGCCAAGCGCGACCATCTCGACGGCGACAAGCATGTCGGCGGGGTCGAAGCCGATACGGGCGAAGCGGTCAAGGACGTGGTCGGCAAGACCGCGGCAGGTGCCGGCATCGGCGCTCTGCTCGGGATCGGCGCGCTTGCCATTCCGGGTGTCGGCCCATTGGTTGCCGCGGGCGCAATTGCCGAAGTCGCGGCTGGAGGCGCGGCCGTCACCGGTACGGCGGTTGGCGCCGCGGCGGGCGGTATCGCCGGCCTTCTGAGCGATCACGGCGTCGAGCGTGAAGACGCGGACTATTACGAGCGCCGGGTGAACGAAGGCGATGTGCTGGTTCTCGTCGACGGCGACAAGATGGACAACGATCGTCAGGTCGACGACATCCTCTATCGCTACAACGGCACGTCGGCACGCCGAAACTCCGTACATACGTAATCGGCCCGGCGCTCAGATAGCGTCGCAATACATAAGCCCGCCGAGACCCAGACAGGTCTTGGCGGGCTTTTTCGTGATCGGTATGCAGACCGCGGGTTCACGTCCGCCGCAAGCTGTCAGCCCAGCTTGTCCTTCAGGATCTGGTTCACCACTTGCGGGTTCGCCTTGCCCTTCATGGCCTTCATGGTCTGGCCCACGAAGAAGCCGAAGAGCTTGTCCTTGCCGCCCTTGTACTGCTCGACCTTGTCCTCGTTATTGGCGAGGATGTCGTCGATCGCGGCTTCGATCGCGCCCGTATCGGAGACCTGCTTCAGCCCCTCGGCCTCGGCGATTTCGGCGGGCTCGCGGCCTTCCTTCAGGACGATCTCGAAGATTTCCTTCGCCTGTCCGCCGCTGATCTCTCCCTTGTCCTGCATCGCGAGGATCGCCGCCTGGCGCTCGGCAGTGGCGTGGGCGGGGTCGGCCTCGTCGCCGAGTGACTTCATGACGCCCGGCGCGACCGAAAGCGCCCAGTTGGCGACCTGCGTGGCGACGGTCTTCTCGTCCTTGCCGATGGCGCTTGCGGTTGCGCTGAGCAGGGTTTCAAAGCGCGCGAATGTCTCGACCTCGGCGGTCAGCTCGCGCGCATTGTAGGGCGTCAGGCCAAGCTGGCTTTCGTAACGCGTGCGCTTGGCATCGGGCAATTCGGGCAGGCTCGCGCGGCATTCTTCGAGAAAGTCGTCCTCGAGCACCAGCGGCAGTAGATCGGGATCGGGAAAATAGCGATAATCGTGCGCGTCTTCCTTGCTCCGCATTGTGCGCGTCGTGCCCGTACCGGGGTCGAACAGCCGTGTCTCCTGATCGACCGTTCCGCCGCCCTCGATCACGTCGACCTGGCGGTTGGCCTCGTACTCGATGACCTGCATGACGAACCGCACCGAATTCACGTTCTTGGTCTCGGTCCGCGTGCCGAATTCCTCGCCCGGCTTGCGCACCGAAACATTGACGTCCGCGCGCATCGAGCCTTCTTCCATGTTCCCGTCGCACGAGCCGACATAGCGCAGGATCGAGCGCAGCTTCCTTACATAGGCTCCGGCTTCGGCTGGCGAGCGCATGTCGGGGCGCGAGACGATCTCCATCAGAGCGACGCCGCTGCGGTTGAGGTCGACATAGGACATGGTCGGATGCTGATCGTGCATCAGCTTGCCCGCATCCTGTTCGACATGGATGCGCTCGATACCGATCACCTTGTCTTCGGGAATGCCGCCCTTCTCGTCCGCCTCGATCAGCAGCTGCCCTTCGCCCACCAGCGGGTGGTAGAGCTGGCTGATCTGGTAGCCCTGCGGCAGGTCGGCATAGAAGTAGTTCTTGCGGTCGAAACGCGACCACGTGTTGATCTCTGCCTCGATCGCCATGCCGGTGCGCACCGCTTGGCGAATGCATTCGCGATTGGGCACCGGCAGCATCCCGGGCATCGCCGCATCGACCAGGCTGACCTGCGTGTTCGGCTCCGCGCCGAAAGCGGTCGAGGCGCCGGAAAACAGCTTGGCATTGCTTGTCACCTGCGCGTGAACCTCGAGGCCGATCACGACCTCCCATTCGCCGGTCTGCCCCTCAATCCGATAGTCGCTCATGATTCACCCTTTTCCTGACCCGAACGCGGCCACCCATTCGATGCCGGTGGGGGCCGGGAACAGGACGGCATCTCTACCAGCACCTTTATACCACACAACTCCCCATTGAACGTGCGCCCCTTACGCCTCGCCGCTGCCCCCACCAAGCTATTGGACATGAACGGTTTTGCGCCTAATGATCCGGTGATGCCGCGCATGCAGACCGCTCCTTCGCCCGCCGCGCCCCCGCTCGCGCAGGCATCGGCCACCCGCGGCGGCCGGCCGGGGCGCCTCGCCGATGTCGATATGCGCGCCAACGGCTTCGACACGATCCGGCTGATTGCGGCGATCGCGGTCATCCTAAGCCACGCTTTCCCGCTGACCGGGGCAACCGAGCCGCTCGAATGGGCGAGCGGCGGCCAGATCACGATCGGGGCGCTGGCGGTTTCGATCTTCTTCCTGATCAGCGGCTACCTCATCCCTGCCAGCCTCGATCGCGGCAGCCTTGCGCGCTATGCGACGAAGCGAGCGATGCGGATCATGCCGGCGCTGGTCGCGGCGGTGCTGGTTTGCGTGGCCGCGCTTGGACCGCTCGTCACCAAACTTTCGATCGGCGCCTATTTCGGCGATCCCGCGACATGGCGGTTTCTGGGTCATGCGGTGTTCCTGCCTGTTGGCTTCGACCTGCCGGGGGTCTTTACGGCTCAGCCGCTTTCCGCGGTGAATGGCAGCTTGTGGAGCCTCAAATACGAGGTCGCCTGCTACATCCTCGTGCCCATCGCCTTCGCATTTGGGGCCTTGCGCCGCGTCGTCGTCGTGCTCGGCTGGCTAGCCAGCTTTGCGATCGCGTGGGCCATTCCCGAGGGCACCGGCGGAGTGTTCTACTTCCTCGACCTCTTTGCGCAGCTCTACCGCTATTTCGGAACCGGCATGCTGCTTTATCTTTTCGCCGACCGGATCCCGCTTCGGCGCGACTGGGCGCTATGGGCGGTCATCGCCTGCGGCTTCGCGATCCTGACCCCGTTCTTCGCCGAGGCGATGGCGACCCTTGGTGCCTATGCGATCGTCTATTTTGCCTATCACTGCCCGCAATGGTTCCGGGACGTGACGGCGCGCGGCGACATTTCCTACGGCGTCTATGTTTACGCCTTCCCGATCCAGCAACTGTTCGTGCCTCTCAGCTTGGGCGGTATATTGGGCGCACTGGCGGCGCCCTGGGCGGTCAATTTCCTGATTGCGCTACCACTGTCGCTACTAGCCGGACTGGTTTCCTGGGTGGCGATCGAGAAGCCCTTCCTTCTACTCGGGCGCAGCCGGCGTCCGGTCCGGCCCAGTCTCGCCTAGACCAGGCGCGGGAGCGCCCTGCGTCAATCCTCGTCGCGCTCGTGCTCACCGTCCGACAGGGCTCGCCCGTCGCTGTCGAACCGCGCCTCGCCCGCGTCGATCCGGCCTTTGAGCAGCAGTGGGATCGCCATCACCAGCATAACCGCGATGGCAATCGCCACGCCGGTCCACTCGAGCAGGCTCACCGCGCTTCTTCCAGCTCGAGCAGGTCCTCTTCCACCGCCTTCATCTCGGCGCGCACGACCTGATCGAACTTGCGCGAGCCGGTCACCGAGATTTCCTCGAGCAAGAGCACGCTCAATGTGCGGTATTCGGGATAATTCGCCAGCTCGCGCACGGTCGCTGCGAAAAGCGGACCGTTGCGCATCTTGAGCTTTGGATCGAGCTGCGCGTGGAGCGACTTGAGCAATTCGACATAAGCGAAATAACGCTTGTTGGGTTCGGTGTTCTGCGGCGCGACCTGCGCCTGACGCGCCGAGGCTCGCAACAAAGCGAACGCGCCAAGCCATGCGGGCACGGCAAAGCCAAGAATGATGACCGCGATAATGGCGAGTTCGAAATTGGTCACCACCATTTCTCCGGCGCATGGTCGAACCCGGCGCGTTGCTGGATGGCGAGCCCTGCATCGAGCACGCTCTGTTCGTCGAAGGGCTTGCCGACCAGCTGCAGGCCAAGCGGCAGACCGTCCGGGTTCAGCGTCGCGGGCACGCTCATCGCCGGCAGTCCGGCGAGCGATGCGGGTACGGCGAAAACGTCGTTCAGATACATGGTCAGCGGATCGTCCTCGAGGCTGCCCAGCGGAAAGCTCGCGGTCGGCGTGGTCGGCGCGAGGATGACGTCGCACGCATCCCAAGCCTCTTCGAAGTCGCGCGCGACCAGTGCGCGGACCTTCTGCGCCTGATTGTAATAGGCGTCGTAGAACCCTGCCGAGAGCACATAGGTGCCGATCAGGATGCGGCGCTTGACCTCGTCGCCGAAGCCGTCGTGGCGGGTCTTGGCATACATGTCCTGCAAACCAGCGCCGCTTGTCCCGGCCCCCGAGCCGGGATCCGGTAGCGAACGCGGGCCGTAGCGCACGCCGTCATAGCGTGCGAGGTTGGACGAGGCTTCGGCTGGCGCGATGATGTAATAGGCGGGAAGCGCGTATTTCGTATGCGGCAAGGATATATCGACGATTTTCGCGCCTGCATCCTTCAGCCACGCCTTGCCCTGTTCCCAGCTGTCGAGGATCGCCTGATCGGTCCCCTCCATCCGGTATTCCTTGGGAATGCCGACGCGCTTGCCCTTGAGGTCGGCATTGAGCGCGCTCTCCCAGTCGGGCACATCCATCTTGAGGCTGGTCGCGTCCTTCGGGTCGAAGCCCGCCATCGCGCGGAGCATGATCGCGCAATCCTCAACGCTGCGCGCCATCGGGCCGGCCTGATCGAGCGAGGAGGCGAATGCCACCACGCCCCAGCGCGAGCAGCGGCCATAGGTCGGTTTGATCCCGCAAATGCCGGTGAAAGCGGCGGGCTGGCGAATCGAGCCGCCGGTGTCGGTGCCGGTCGCGGCGGGCGCAATCCGCGCTGCGACCGCGCTGGAAGAGCCACCTGAGGAACCTCCGGGCGACATGGCGGCGTTGGTGCCTTCCTTCTTCCAGGGCGAGGCGACATTACCGAAATGGCTGGTTTCGTTGGAAGAGCCCATCGCGAACTGATCGAGATTGAGCTTGCCCAGCATCCCGGCGCCCGCGGCCCACAGATTGCTCGACACGGTGCTTTCGTAAGGCGGCTCGAACCCTTCGAGGATGTGGCTTGCCGCGGTGGTCTGCACGCCCTTGGTGGCGAACAGGTCCTTCATCCCGATCGGCACGCCGCCCATCGCGCCCAGTTCCTCGCCCCTGGCGCGCTTGTCGTCGATCAGCTCGGCGGCGGCGAGCGCATGATCTGGCGTAGTGACGATGAAGGCGTTCAGTTCGGCGGCTTCCGCGACCGCGGCGTTAAAGCCTTCCGCCACTTCGCGCGCGGTGAAGTCGCCGGCGGCGACGCCGTCGCGGATGGCTTTCACGCCGAGGGAAGTCAGGTTGGTCATATCTCAAAAACCGTTCGTGCTGAGCTTGTCGAAGCACCTGTTCGAGCGAAGCCGAGAACCCGTTCTTCGCTCTCGGCTACGCTCGAGCGCGCCCTTCGACAAGCTCAGGGCGAACGGAAATTGTGCTGCGGGATCCTATTCGATCACCTTGGGCACACCGAAAAAGCCGTGCTCGGCGACCGGCGCGTTGGCGAGCACGTCCTCGCGGCGGCCGCCGGCAGTTTGCGGATCGGCATCGACCTCGTCTTCGCGCAGGCGCAGCGTGTTGGGGATCACCGCGGACATCGGCTCGATCCCGGTCACGTCGACCTCGCCCAGCTGCTCGACCCAGCCCAGGATGTTGTTGAGTTCGGGCACCAGCGCCTCGAGCTCGGCATCGTGCATGTCGATGCGCGCCAGCTTGGCGATCTTGGCGACCATTTCCTTGTCGACCGACATCGGCCTCGTTCCTCTGCTATGCGCGGCGCGGCGCGCTCAATTGTCCGGCATGGTCGGCTGGGGCGGCGGCGGCGCGCCTGCGCCCCCCGGCCCCGCCGTCTGCGGCCCGTCACTCGGAGCCGCACCCGGCCCCGCGCCCAGCCCGGACTGCATCGCGCGTTGCAGGATGCCCAGATTGCGATCGAACATCTCGCGGCTCATGAAATCCACAACTTCGATTTCGAAGACGAGATCGGCATTGGGCGGGATCGGCGCGCCTGGCGGAGGCTCGGCGCCATAGGCCATATCGGCCGGGATGTAGAGTTCGTAGCGGCCGCCTTTGCGCATCTGCTGGAGGCCCTGGTAGAAGCCTTCGATGGTCGCGTCCTCCTCGACCGGGAACGGGCTCCCTTCAGGAAACACGCCCGCAACGGGAAGCGGAATGTCCTGCGATTCGTCGAACACCTCGCCGGTTGCGGCGAGGCTGCCCCGGTATTTGACGAAGACCATGTCGCCTTCTTCGGGCGTCGGGCCGGTGCCCTCGACGATGGTGTCGATGCTGAACCCCTTGGGCACCGCGGCGAAGGCCAGTCCCGCGCCCAGGAGCACGGCGATGACGACGCCGAGCCAGATCTTGGTCAGCGAACCCTTTGCGACGGGCTGCAACGGCACGCGGGTGACTTCGGTCATGTGTGATCCCAGTTCGAAGGCGCCCGATAAACAAAAGGGCGCGGAAATTTCCCGCGCCCTGATGGCTTATCGCGTAATGCGTTTCAAGCGCTTGTGCACGGCACAACGGCCCTATGAAACGGCGGCTGGCTTATTTGACGCCGTCGCGTTCCATGCGCTTGCGCTCGAGCTTGCGGGCGCGGCGGACGGCGGCGGCCTTTTCGCGGGCGCGCTTTTCGCTGGGCTTTTCGTAGTGGCGGCGCAGCTTCATCTCGCGATACACACCTTCGCGTTGCAGCTTCTTCTTGAGCGCGCGCAGGGCCTGATCGACATTGTTATCGCGAACGATGATTTGCATAAACGGCTCGAACCTCACTTAACAAAGCGCCCGAGCCCGCCAGCAAAAACGCGGGAGTGCGCATGAATTGAACGATTGAATGGGGCGCGAATCCGATGGCGGACCGCGCGCTCGTGCGGGTTCTTTAGCGGCAGGGGCGGCGATTGGCAAGACGTGAGCGGCTGGGCCCGGCGCCCGCTTCCTCCCACTAGGCAGAGGGCAAGCGCCAAGCTAAGGCGCTGCCGATCATGGCCGCCACCGCCCTCTCCCCCCTCGCCGCATCGCTCGCGGTCGCCTGCGGCGGCGCGCTGGGCGCGCTCGGGCGTTACCAGATCGGGCGACTGGTCGAGGGAATCGCAGGTTCCGGATCGGGCTTTCCCTGGCCCACGCTCACGGTCAACATCGCCGGCAGCCTCGCCATGGGCGTGCTGCTAGGCTGGCTCGCCCGCGCAAGCATCGCGCCCGTCACCGCCGACAGCCTGCGCCTGCTGCTGGGCATCGGTCTGCTCGGCGGGTTCACCACCTTCAGCGCCTTTAGCGCGGAGATGGTCACGCTGGTCCATCGCGGCTTCGCGCTTCAGGCGCTGGGCTATGGCGCGGCTTCGGTAATCGCCGGTATGGCGGCGTTTCTCGTCGGCCTGATCGCGGTTCAGAGCGCGTCATGAGCGAGCCGTCCCTCGATCGCGCCAAGCAGGTTCGCCAGTTCACCGTCGGCGAGGACGACGACGGCATCCGGCTCGACCGCTGGTTCAAGCGCAACCTGCCCGCGATCGGCTTTGCCACCATCTCGCGCTGGGCGCGCACCGGGCAGATCCGGGTGGATGGCGGACGGGTGAAGCCGGAGGATCGGCTGGAGGCGGGTCAGGTTCTGCGCGTGCCCCCGGGCGGCGAGGCGAAGCACAAGGCGCCTCGCCCGCGCCGTCCCCTGAGCGAGGACGAGATCACCATGGCGCGCGCGATGGTGATCCGCGAGACGCCGAGCGCGCTGGTGCTGAACAAGCCGCCGGGTCTTGCGACGCAGGGGGGGACCAAAACGAAGAACCATGTCGACGGGCTGCTCGATGCCTTCATGGACGGCGAGGACCAGCCGCGGCCGCGCCTCGTCCACCGGCTCGACAAGGACACGTCGGGCGTGCTGCTGATCGCGAAGACGCCGGGCAGCGCGGCGAGCTATTCCAAGCGTTTTTCCGGGCGCAGCGCGCGCAAGATCTATTGGGCGCTGGTGGTCGGCGTGCCCGAAGTGCGCGAGGGCACGATCGATGCCCCCCTCGCCAAACAGCCGGGCACCGGCGGCGAGAAGATGCATGTCGACGAGGAGGCCGGGCAAAGCGCAAAGACGCGTTACCGCGTGGTCGAGCGCGCCGGGACGAAGGCAGCATGGGTCGAACTGGAACCGCTCACGGGCCGCACGCACCAGCTGCGCGTTCATATGGCGGCGATCGGCCATCCGATCGTGGGCGATGGCAAATATGGCGGGCAGGATGCCTTCCTGACCGGCGCGATCAGCCGCAAGATGCACCTTCACGCCCGCCGCCTCATCATCGGGACTCCGGAAAGCAAGGGCAATGCCGGCGGGAAGCTAGACGTCACCGCCGATCTGCCCGCGCATTTCGCTGCCAGCATGAATGCGCTGGGATTCGACCCGGCGCTGTCCGACGCCGCACCGATCCGCGACGAAGCGCCCGAGCGCACGCCTGCGGAAAAGAAGCAGGCCGCCCGCCGCCACGCCAAGCAATATCGCAAGGACCGCCGCGGCGAACGCCGCTCGCGCACCGTTTCGAAAGCTGCGGCGAAGAAAAAGGCGAAGGGCAAGCCGACAGGGAAACGGCGGTGATCGTATCTCGGGGGCTTAGCAGGTGACTCGCCTCGCAATATTCGATTGCGACGGAACGCTGGTCGATGGCCAGGCCGATGTCCTGTGGGCGATGCGGCGGGCCTTCGAGAAGGCGCGGCTGACGCCCCCCGCCCCGGAGCGGGTCCGCCAGTTGGTCGGACTCAGCCTGCCGGTCGCCATCCGCGAGCTCGCGCCGGAAGCGGAGGACGGGCTGCAGCGCGATCTGGTCGAGCTCTACAAGGCGAGTTTCCGCGCACGGCGCGAGGAAGGGCTGCTCAGTGAACCGCTTTACGACGGTATCGCCGAGTTGCTCCATGCGCTGCACGGCGCGGGCTGGAGCCTTGCGGTCGCCACCGGCAAGTCGGATCGCGGGCTGACCGCCTGCCTTGCCGAACACGGGCTGACCGATCTGTTCGTCTCGCTCCAGACCGCCGACCGCCACCCTTCCAAACCCCATCCGGCGATGCTCGAAGCCGCCCTGTTCGAAGCCCGCGCGCAGGCGGGCGACGCGGTGATGATCGGCGATACGAGCTTCGACATGCAGATGGCGCGAGCCGCCCGTGTGCGCGCCGTCGGCGTCGCCTGGGGCTATCACGGCGCGGACGAATTGCTCGCCAGCGGTGCGGAGCTGGTCGCGCGCGATGTCGCGCATCTGCAAGAGGCGTTGGGCGCCCCATGAGCCGCTACACCGACGCCGAACGCGAACGTGCGCAGGCCCGTTTCGTCTGGTTGCAATTCACCCGGATCGCCTCGATCATCGCGGTGCTCGTCGGCGTCGCGATTGCGCAAGACGTCCTGCCCGCACCCTACTGGCTGGGCGTCGTACTGGCGGTGAGTGGGCTGCTCGCCTTCTTCTTCGGTCCGCCGCTGCTCGCCCGCCGCTTCAAGGCGCGCGACAACCATCTGCCCGATCACCTGGACCGCAAATGAAGCGATTCTACCAGAAGGTCGGCGTCGATCCGGCGCTCGGGGGTTGGCGCGTCCTTCTCGATGGCCGTTCGGTGAAGACCCCGGGCGGCGCACCGCAGATCGCGCCGAGCGAGGCACTCGCCCACACGCTCGCGGCGGAATGGGAGGCGCAGGGCGAGAAGATAGACCCGTCCGCAATGCCTCTTCGCGCTATGGCCGATTACGCGCTCGACGTGATAGCGCCAGACCCTGCGTCGCGCATCGCGGCGATCCTGCCCTATGGCGAGACCGACACGCTGCTCTACCGCGCCGACCCGGAAGAGCCGCTCTATGCGCGCCAGCAGGAGGAGTGGGAGCCGATCGTATGCCGATTCGAGGAGCGGCATGGGCTGATGCTGACGCGGGTCTCGGGCATTATCGCGCGTCCACAGGACCCCGACGCCATGGGCAGATTGCGCAGCGTGCTCGATGGGCATGGCCCCTTTACCCTCGCCGCGCTCGACATCGCGACCAGCCTCGCCGCTTCGCTGATTACGGGGCTGGAAGCGCTCGAAGAGGGGAGCGATCCGAGCGCATTATGGCAGGCGGCGAACCTCGAGGAGGATTGGCAGGCGGAGCAATGGGGCCGCGACGAGGAGGCCGAAGCCCGCCGCGACAGGCGCGAGGCGGATTTCGTCAGGGCTTGCGAGTTCGCGCGGTTGGCTGCCACCTGAGCCGCTCAGCCGGCGGCGATCACCCAGTCGGCGACATCCTGCGCGACCGAATTGGCGACCCGGTTCAGTGCCGGACCCACGGCAGCCGCTTCCGGCAGGACGCCATCCTCGCGCGCCTCGAAGCGGCGCGAGGCGACACTGCCATCGTCCATGGTGTGCAGCGCGTCGAACCGCACGATCACGGACGAGGTGGCCGCGTCATAGGTCATGTCGAGCAGGGTGCCGCGCAAGAAGCGCGTCGCCACCACCGGCGTATCGTCGGTGTCGAGCACCAGGATACCGGTATCGCCGCCCCCCGCGGTGCGGCTGCGCAGGGTTTCGCCGAGCAATTGACGGAACAGGCGCGCGGGCTTCTCGACCCAATGCGCGTCTTGCAGATAGGCGATCTGCGTATCGGTCACCGTGACGGGTATGCGGGTCACGTCGAGCCGGGCGGGGGTTTCGGGCGTCAGCACCGCGATCGGCCCCTCGCCTGCGCCGCTGGCCGCCATCGCGCTCGCGCCCTGGGCCACGCGATTGTCGGGCGTCAGGGTGAAAAGGTTTTCGGGCGGCTCGGGCCCGAAGCTGACGCAGCCGGCGAGGAGCAGGGCGAAACCGCTGGCAGCCGCGGCTTTGGCTGCGCTTACACGAGCGATCATACGGGTTCTTCCAAGTTGATATTTCACGCCTCGCACCCCTTCATCAAGGCTCGTAATCGGGCAGCGGACGGCTCGACAGCAGCGAGCTCGCGCCCTCGGTTTCCAGCCGCTCGGTAATCGCGCGCAGGGACCGGCTGGTGGTGCGCAGGTCTCGCAGCGTCGCCTCCGCCGCGGGCAGTGTCGTCTCGCGCAGCGCGCGCGCCGCGGGGCGTGCGTCTTCGAGCGTGGCGGAAAGCGACAGGGCCGCCTTGTTCGCCGAATTGAGCGTCCCGCGCAGTTCCTCGGCCAGCGCCGGGCCTTCCTCGTTCAACAGCTGGTCGGTCGTCAGGGTCGCCTGCTCGAACGCGTCGAGCGCCTCGCCCGCTTCGCGCAGGGTGGTCTCCAGCTCCGCGAGCGTGGATTCGAGCTGGGGCGAGGCCGCCGCCAGGTCGTTCGTGAGCCGGTTCGAGTTGCGAAGGATCCCCGCGATCTGCTCCTGATTCTCGGGGCCGAGAATGGTGTTGAGCTGTTCGGTCAGGGTCGCCAGCCGCTCCAGCAGCAGCGGCGCGTTGGCGACGATCTCGCCAAAGCCGCCCCGTCCGGGCGGGATCACCGGGCGTCCCTCGGGACAGGCGGTGGTCTCGCAGGTGATCGGCGGCGCATCCCTGCGCGCCCCGTCGAGCATGATGGTGGAAACGCCGGTGAAGCTCGCCTGGATCGTCGCCATCGTGCCGACCAGGATCGGCACCTCGTCGCGCACGCGCACGCGCACCCGCACGAATTCGGGATCCTCGGTCGACAGCGAGATCTGGCTGACCTGGCCCACGGGCACGCCGGCATAGGAAACCTGGCTGCCATTGGCGAGGCCGGACACCGACTGCTTGTAGAAGATGTCGTATTCGTTAACCGCGCCCTGATTGAGGCGGGCGATCCAGATGACGAATGCGGCGAGCGCGACCAGCAACAGCAGCGTGACGGCCCCCACCCACAAATGATTTGCCCTCGTTTCCATCGCGTTTCCCTATGGGCGATATCGCCCGTGCCTGTCCATGGCTAAGCCCGTGCCTGTGCCCGTGTTTCCCGAGAACAAGCGCCGCCCGAATTCCTAGCCCTCGCTCGGAGAAGCCGCGCCCGCCATCTCGATATTGGCGCGCTCCTTCGATGCGAGCGCGGCGCGCCCGCGCGGGCCGTTGAAATATTCGTCGATCCAGGGATGGCCGGTTTCCATCAATTCGGGGATGGTGCCGACCGCGATGACCTGCTTGTCCGCCAGCACCGCGACCCGGTCGCAAATCTCGTAAAGCGTGTCGAGATCGTGGGTGATGAGGAACACTGTAAGGCCCAGCGTCTCCTTGAGGTCGCGCGTCTGGCGATCAAAGGCGGCCGCGCCGATCGGATCGAGCCCGGCGGTCGGCTCGTCGAGGAAGAGCAGTTCGGGATCGAGCGCCAGCGCGCGGGCGAGCCCGGCGCGCTTCTTCATTCCGCCGGAAAGCTCGCTCGGATATTTGTGCACCGCTTCTTCGGGAAGGCCGGAGAGAAGCACCTTGTAGCGGGCGATCTCGCGTCGCAGGTCGGGTCCGATCTCGGGATAGAATTCGCGCAGCGGCACCTCGACATTCTCGCCCACCGTCAGCGTTGAGAACAGCGCGCCCCCTTGGAACAGCACGCCCCAGCGGCGGCGCACGCCGATCTTCTGATCGAGATCGGAATCGGTGATGCTCCTGCCCAGAACGTGGATCGTGCCTTGCGTTGGCCGCTGGAGGCCGATGATCGAGCGCATCAGCACCGATTTGCCCGTTCCCGACCCGCCGACGACGCCGATGATCTCGCCGCGCCGAACCTCCAGATCGAGATTGTCGTGCACGCGGAAATCGCCGAACTGGTTGACCAGCCCCTCGACCACGATCGGCGGCTCGTCGGAAAAGCGCTTGAACGCGCTCGACGGGTGCTGAACCGGCTTCTTCCTGCGTCGCGCCATCGCCTCAGCCCCAGCCTATCTCGGTGAAGAACACCGCGAAGAACGCATCGATAACGATCACCGCAAAGATGGCCGAGACCACCGCCATGGTGGTGCGGATGCCGACCGCCTCGGAATCCCCCTTGACCTGCATCCCGTGATAGCAGCCCGCCAGCGCGACGATCAGCCCGAAGACCGGTGCCTTTATAAGCCCGACCCAGACATCGTAGAGCGGCACCACTTCCTGAATGCGTTCGAGGAAGGTGAAGAACGGAATGCCGAGCGACAATTGGCCAATGACGGCGCCGCCGATGATCCCGACGATCGAGGAGAAGAAGCCGAGCACGATCATCATGAAGGTGCAGGCGATGATGCGCGGGATCACCAGCTGTTCGATCGGAGAGATGCCGATGGTGCGCATCGCGTCGACCTCTTCGGTGAGGCGCATGGTGCCGATCTGCGCGGCAAAGGCTCTGCCCGAACGCCCGGCGACCATGATCGCGGTCATGAGCACGCCGAGCTCGCGCAGGGTAATACGGCCCACCAGGTTGACGGTCAGCGTCTCGGCCCCGAACTGCGCCAGCTGGACCGCACCCTGCTGCGCGATGACAATGCCGATGAGGAAGCTCATCAGCCCGATGATCGGCAGCGCGGACACGCCGACGAGCTCCATCTGGCGCACCACCGCGCGGCCTGGAAAGCGCGAGGGGTGGCGCACGAGATTGGCGAACCCCGTGAGGATCTGTCCGAAGAAGCCGACCACGCCAAGCACGCCGCTGCGCGCACTGAAGACCTTTGACCCGATCGAGCGCGGCACGCGTTTCCAGGCCGGCTGCCGCGGGGCGGGCTCGACATCGGTCTCGCCGACCGAGCGGACGGCGGTCAGCAGCCGCTCGGCCGCGTCGCTCGCCCCGACGATCCGGGCATCGTGCCGCTCGGCGAGGCGATAGGTCACCCAGGCGCCGATCGTGTCCATTTCGGGCACGCCGGCAATATCGACGGAGGAAACCGGATCGGTGATCGCGTCCAGCCGCTCCTCGAGCGGGCCGACCGTCGCCACCAGAAGCGGCCCGGTGAGCGCGACGCGCACGCCGTCATTCCCGCCGGATTCGGCCTCTGCGCCGTCCTCTTCCAGCGTAAAAGATGCCACCCCATCCATATCGGCTGCGAGATATGCGAGTAAATGCGTCGCGCGACAAGCGCCGTTGTGCCCCCCTCCCCCGCGAAGGCGAGGTCGATACCGAAATCGCCCCATCGCGCGCCTTGAGTGACGGCATGTGTTGCACTGCACCTATGGGCTTGGCATGGCCATCTGCGAAATGACACACACACTCGACACGACCTTCGACCCCGCCGAGATCGAGAAGCGGTGGTACGAACATTGGGAAAGCACCGGCGCCTTCCGGCCCGAGCGGCCCGACGCCGAACCCTTCACCATCGTCAACCCACCGCCAAATGTGACCGGCTCGCTGCATATCGGCCACGCGCTCGACAACACGCTGCAGGATATCGTCATCCGCTACGAGCGCCTGCGCGGCAAGGACGCGCTTTGGGTGGTGGGTACCGACCATGCAGGCATCGCGACGCAGATGGTGGTCGAGCGGCAGCTTGAGGAACGTCAGGACAAGCGCACGAATTATTCGCGCGAAGAATTCGTCGAAAAGGTGTGGGAATGGAAGCGCGAAAGCGGCGGCCAGATCACCCACCAACTGCGACGCCTCGGCTGTTCGATGGACTGGAGCCGCGAGCAGTTCACGATGGACCCGCATTTCACCAAGGCCGTCGTCAAGACCTTCGTCGACCTGTACAATGACGGCCTGATCTACCGCGACAAGCGGCTCGTGAACTGGGACCCGAAGCTGAAAACCGCGATCAGCGATCTGGAGGTCGAGCAGCAGACGATTGCCGGCCATTTCTGGCACTTCAAATATCCGCTCGCCGATGGTGTGACGCTTGATGATGGCCGCGATTATATCGAGGTCGCGACCACCCGCCCCGAAACGATGCTCGCCGACATGGCGGTCGCGGTTCATCCTTCCGACGAGCGCTACAAAAGCGTCGTCGGCAAGCATGTCGTCCTGCCGATCACGGGCCGCCGCGTGCCGATCGTCGCCGACGAACATGCCGACCCCGAACTCGGCTCGGGCGCGGTGAAGATCACGCCGGGGCACGATTTCAACGACTTCGAGGTCGGCAAGCGCGCCGGGATCGAGCCGGCCGACATGCTCAACATGCTGACAATCGATGCCGATGTCTGCCAGACGGCGGACGGGCTCGTGCCCGACGAATTCATCGGCCTCCACCGCTTCCGCCCCGAAAAGATTGCCGGCGAAGAACCGGGCGCGCGCGAACTGGTCGTCCAGCGGCTCAAGGAGCAGGGCTACCTCATCCCGCACATCGCCAAGACCAAAAAGGGCGAGGAAGTCGAAATGGACGCCGAACCGCGTGCAATCGCCACGCCCTTCGGCGACCGCGGCGGAGTGGTGATCGAGCCCTGGCTGACCGACCAGTGGTATGTCGATGCGGAGAAACTGGCGCAAAAGCCGATCGCGGACGTGCGAGACGGAACGATCGAGATCGTGCCGAAAAGCTGGGAGAAGACCTTCTTCAACTGGATGGAAAACATCCAGCCGTGGTGCGTCTCGCGCCAGCTGTGGTGGGGGCACCGGATCCCGGCTTGGTTCGACGAAGAGGGTAATGTGTTCGTCGCGCCGACTGAGGAAGAAGCGCGGGCTCAGGCGGGTGATGGTGTCGCACTGACGCAGGACCCAGACGTTCTGGATACGTGGTTCTCTAGTGCGCTCTGGCCCTTCGCGACGCTCGGGTGGCCGGAAGGTGAAACGAATACCGCCCACCCCGCTCGCCCTGAGCCTGTCGAAGGGCCGTCCTTAACTTCTTCCAACGGCGCTGAAACGGAAAGCGGTGCTTCGACAAGCTCAGCACGAGCGGGTTTGGAGGATGGCGCACAACCGGTTTCCTTGCTCGAAAAACACTTCCCTAACTCGCTCCTCATCTCCGGTTTCGACATCCTCTTCTTCTGGGATGCGCGGATGATGATGATGGGGCAGTACAATATGGGCGAGGCGCCGTGGCCGCGGCTCTATCTCCACGGTCTCGTGCGCGCTGCGGACGGCGCGAAGATGTCCAAGTCCAAGGGCAATGTCGTCGATCCGCTCGGCCTCATCGACCAGTACGGCGCCGACGCGCTACGGTTCTTCATGGCGGCGATGGAAAGCCAGGGCCGCGACATCAAGATGGATGAGAAGCGGGTCGAAGGATACCGCAACTTTGCGACCAAGCTCTGGAATGCGACGCGTTTCTGCCAGACCAACGGCATCGGCGCATCGACCACGATTCTGGCTCCGCAGGCGCGGCTCGCCGCGAACCAGTGGATCATCGGCGAGGTTCAGGCCGCGTGCGAAGAGATCGAGACGGCGATGGCCGACCTTCGCTTCGATGCCGCGGCGAATGCGATCTATCAGTTCACCTGGTCGAAATTCTGCGACTGGTATCTGGAGCTTATCAAGCCGGTCTTTGCCAATGCCCCCGCCCCTTCAGGGGAGGGGGTTGGGGGAGGGGCCGACGCGCCGCGCCCCCCCTCCCCGACCCTCCCCCCCCAAGGAGAGAGGGAGTTTTCTCCGCTTCAGGAGACCCGCGAAGTAGCCGGATGGGCGCTCGACCAGATACTCGTGATGCTGCACCCCTTCATGCCCTTCATCACCGAAGAGCTTTGGCACGCGCAGGCCGAGTTTGAAGGCGGTGAGCGCCCCTACGACCTGATCCTCGCCAAATGGCCCGATCCCCGCGCCGAAGTCTCGAAAGACGCCACCGACGCGATCGACTGGGTGATCGACCTCACCACCAATGTGCGCAGCGCGAAGAACGAGCTCGGCATTGCTCCAGGGGCGAAACTTGCAGCCTATGTCCCTTCGCCTTCGGACCTGGCGAAGAGCACCATCGAGCGCAGCAGCGCCGCAATCGAGCGACTGCCGCGGCTTACGCCAGTGACCGTCGGCGAAGCACCCGACGGCCCGGCGATGCAGGTAACTGCGCTCTCGGACGTCTTCATCATCCCGCTCGAAGGCATCATTGATATCGACGCCGAGAAAGCGCGGCTCGAAAAGGCGCTCGCCGCCTCGCAAAAGGAGGCGAAGTCGCTCGAAGGCCGCCTGTCGAATGCGAATTTCGTCGAACGCGCCAAGCCCGAAGCGGTCGAGAAAGCGCGCGAGGATCATGGGCATCATGCTGCCGAGGTTGAGCGGCTGGAGGCGGCGCTGGCGCGGCTGGGTTGAACTAAGAAATCCGTTCGCCCTGAGCCTGCCTGCGCCCGCGCAGGCGGGTGTCGGACTCGAAGAGGGCGCGTAGCGCCAACGGCACGCTCGAGCGAAGCCGAGAGCTTTAGAAGCGTTCTCGACAAGCTCAGCACGAACGGTCTTTCAGACACCAAGTTTTCCTACCAAAGCGGGATATGGCACAAGGCACGAATGGTCCGTTCCGCCCCATCCCGTCGCCTCACTCCGAACGCCTTTTTCCCAGGCCGTAGTGTGACAGCTGCGCCCCAGGAGAGTGACACTTGCGATGCGCGTAGAGTGACGCTTGCGCGGCGCAGGGTGACGCTTTTCCCAGCCACGGTGACACTATCGCGCCCAAAGTCACACTTTGGGCGGCGTAGGATTACACTTTCGCGCTTTTCCCGCTGGAGTGTGTTCCACCTGTTCCATCCTGTAGGATATGCGAGGCGCGCATGGCCGATCTAGTGCTCGCCACCGACGACCACGGGGATCCAGAGATCTTCGCCTCGCTGCAGGGCGAAGGCCCCAGTGCCGGCCAGCCCGTGGCCTTCATTCGCCTGTCGCGCTGCAACCTTGCCTGCGTGTGGTGCGACACGGCCTACACATGGCACTTCGAGGGCGACGAGCGTCCGCATCGCGGCGGCGTCACGTACGAGCGTGGAGCCAATCAGGTGAAAGTGTCCCCCGCCAAGGCCGCCGCGAAGATCGCCGCGCTGAGGCAAAGGCGGCTGGTCATCACCGGGGGCGAACCGCTGCTGCAATGCGGGGCGCTCGCCGACATGCTGGCGATCCTGCCCGACATCGAGGTCGAGGTGGAGACAAACGGCACGACCAAGGCGAGCGCGCATGTCGACATTCGCGTGGACCAGTACAACGTCAGCCCCAAGCTCGCGCATTCCGGTAACCTGCGCGAGCTGGCGCTGATCGAGGAACGGCTCGATGCCTATGCCACCGACCCGCGCGCCTTCTTCAAGTTCGTGATCGCCCAGCCTGAAGACGTCGACGAGGTCCTCGCCCTCCAACGCCGCTACATGTTCAAGCGCGGCCACGTCTTCCTGATGCCCGAAGGCACGGACAGCGCGACGCTGCGCGAGCGCGAGGAATGGCTGGCGCCGCTATGCCTCGAACACGGCTTTCGCATGAGCGACCGCCTGCACATCCACCTCTACGGCGATGAGAGAGCAACATGAGAAAGGGGGAGAGTCCCCGCGAAGGCGGGGACCTCTTTCGGCTTGGCGCCAGGTTGCGGAAAGGTCCCCGCCTTCGCGGGAACTCGCGTCAACCTCAACCCTGCGAGCGCCACCGCTGCACGACGCGCTCGACCAGTTCGTCCTCGCCGCCGCTGGTCTTCCACAGCTCGCTGAAGCTGGGGTCTTCGGAGGCCGGCCGCTTGTGCTCCTCGAGCGTGTCGAAGTTGACGCGGATCGGGATCGCGACGCCCTCGCCGCAGATGATGCATTCGCGGTTGCGCAGCGCGGGGATCGAATCGAGGAAGCCGCGCGACCCTTCGGGCATGGCCGAGCGCACGAAAGCCTGGTCGCGGTCGTTGTTGAGACGCATCGAGATGATCGTACCGCACTGCGACAGCACGCCTTCGGCAAGGTCCGAGGGGCGCTGCGTGATGAGGCCGAGAGAGATGCCGTACTTACGACCCTCCTTGGCGATCCGGCTGAGGATGCGTCCGACCGAGGACCCATCGGAGTTCTTCTCGTTGGGCACGTAGCGGTGCGCCTCCTCGCAAACGAGCAGGATCGGCCGAGTCTTCTCCTCGCGGCCCCAGATCGCGAAGTCGAAAACGAGGCGCGAGAGGACGGCGACGACGGTGGAGGTGATGTCCGAAGGCACGCCCGAGACGTCGATGATCGAGATCGGCTTGCCCTCGCCCGGCATGCGGAAGACCTTGGAGATGAAGTCGGTCATCGTATCGCCGACGAGCATGCCGGAGAACATGAACTGGTAACGCGGGTCGGACTTGATCTCTTCGAGCTTGCCCTTGATCCGCATATAGGGCGCCGACGAAGTCGCCTTGTCGAGCTTGCCCATCTCGTCCTGCAGCTTGGTCGAGAGATCGGAGAGGAGATAGGGGATCGGCGAATCCACCGTGATCTTGCCCATGTTCTCGGCCAGCCGGTTCTTCGAGCGGGCATGCAGCAAACACTTGGCAAGAATGTCCATATCGACCTGGCGCTCGTTGCCGTCGCTGGTCAGAAGCACTTCGCAATGCTCCTCGAAGTTCATCAGCCAATAGGGCATCTGGAGGTTCGAGACGTCGAGGATGCGACCGGTCTGGCGGAACGCCGCGGAATACTCGCCGTGCGGGTCGATCATGACGACATGACCCTCGGGCGCGGACTGGCAGATGCGGTGAAGGATTAGCGCGGCGCTGGTCGACTTACCGGTCCCGGTCGAACCCAGAAGCGCGAAGTGCTTGCCGAGCATCGCGTCGATATAGAGCCCGGCGCGAATGTCGCGTGTCGGGAACACGGTCCCGATGGTGATGTTGGCGCGGCCGTCGCTCGCATAGATCTGCTCGAGGTCGGGAGTGGTCGCGGGATAGATCATCGCACCCGGTACGGGATAGCGGGTAACCCCGCGCTTGAAGCCGTGGATGCGTCCGGTGAGCTTTTCCTCCGAACCTTCGCCGAGAAAGTCGATATGCGCGATGATGCCGTCCTGCGCGCGCCGATCCTTGCGCTGGTCGCGGACATTGGCGAGCAGCCAGGCATTGCCGACGCGGATCTTGATCTGGCTGCCGACCTGCCCGGCCAGCATGATCGAAGGGTCCTCGTCCTCCATGCATTCGGAAAGACGCTGCATGTCGAGGGCGATCTGCGAGCCGGCGCCCGAGATTTCGAGCACGATGCCGATTGGCAGGCTGGCATTGTCCTTCTCGCCGCCTCGTTCCCCGCCGTTGTCGGAAGCCGGCGGCGTCCGGCCTTCCGCCGACGTCTCGGGCGCCGGCGTAGGTACGCGCGGCGCCTCTTGCTGGGACCGGGCGCCGGGCTGGCCGGCGGGGAAATTGTGGTTGCTCATATCGCTCATGCGCGTGTCTCGAAACCCCGTGATAAAGGTCGATACGGCGTATACGCGCCGCCCGATCCCAAGCCAGGGCGACTTTGCGGAGGCAAGGTTAAGATCGCGTCAAGAACGCGCTTATCTGTGAATGCGACAGTCGGCGGGGTGCCGGCCGTGTCAGATCTTCGAGAAGACCTGCCCGGCGAACCACCCCATGCCAAGCGACAGCATTATCGCGCCAAGCCCGTAAAACAGCGCCCAACGCTGCGACGCGTAGACGACGCTGCCCTCGAGCCCGACCTTGATCACCTCGATATCGGCGGTGGCGCTCGCCAGCACACGGCCATCGGCGATCGCGAAGGTCTCGGCGGTATATTCGCCGGTGGTGACGTTGGAGGGCAGCGCGATCCGCGCCTGGTAGAGCACGCCTTCGCTGATCCGCACCCCCTGCGGGTTCTGCTGGTAGAGCCCGGCGCGCTGGCGCAATTCGACGAGCCCGCGGGCGAAGCGGGCCTGTTCCTCGGGTTCGATCTGGCCGGTGGGAGAGAGCTGGATGAACTCGGTGCCGAGCTCGTAGATGGCGGCGGTGCGTGCATCGACGATCTCGCTGATGGGGCGCGAGGAGGCGACCGCGAAGAAGGAAGGGGCGGAGCGGAAATCGCTGGACCGCGCATTCATCCACACCCCCGCAATCCGCTCCTTTTCGCGCAGCCTGATGGGCTGCGAGGGGCCTTTAAGCACGACCGCAATGTCGTAGGGTGGCAGCGCGTCCCGGTCTGCGGCGGCAAGGGCGGCGGCGCCCCGCCCCGGCTCGATCACCGCACCATAAAGGAGAAGGTTCGCGCCGGTGAAGCCCTGCCGTACTTCGACCCGCGACTGGCTGACCTCCGGGACCAGGATCGGCTCGCGCTGGCCCATCAGGAACGGCGCGGCGACGCACAACGCCAGCGCGGCGACGGAGAATCTGCGGCACCGGGTCATAGCGGACTGGCCGTGTAGATCTCGTCGGGTTGCACGCCGAGGCCGTAAAGCATGCGCAGCGCCACTGCGATGACGATCGCCGCGAGCACCAGTCGGAGGACCTCGGGCCGTGCCTTGAGGGCGATCTGCGTGCCCCACTGCGCCCCCATGACCGAGCCGAGCAGCAACAGCCCGGCCAGGATGATGTCGACCGCCTTGGTGGTGAGCGCGTGGGTCATGGTGGTAACCATGGTGACGAACAGGATCTGAAACAAAGATGTACCGACCACGACATTGCCGCTCATGCCGAGGATATAGAGCATGGCTGGCACGAGGATGAATCCTCCGCCGATGCCCATCAGCATGGTCAGAATGCCGACCACCACGCCCAGCACCAGCGGCGCTATGGGCGATATATAGAGCCCGGATGCGTAGAAGCGCGTGCGAAACGGCAGCGCGGCGACGAGCGGATGGTGGCGGCGCTTGCGCGGGCGGGCATCGCGATGTTCGGGTGCGGGGAACAGCGCATCGAGCGCCTCGCGCAGCATCAGCGAACCGATCGTCCCCAGCATGACGACATAGAGGATGTTGATGACGACGTCGATCTGTCCCCAGACCTGCAACAGGCGAAACAGCAGCGCCCCGATCAGCGCGCCGACTACGCCGCCTGCGACCATGACGCCGCCCATCCGGTAGTCGACGCCCTTGCGCCGGCCATGCGCGATCACACCCGAAACGCTGGCGCCGGTTACCTGCGTCGCGGCGGAGGCGGCGGCAACGGTGGGCGGGATGCCGTAGAAAATCAGCAGCGGCGTTGTCAGGAACCCGCCGCCGACCCCGAACAGGCCCGACAGGATGCCGGTCAGCCCGCCGAGCAACACGATGAACAGCCCGTCGACCGAGAGATTCGCGATGGGCAGGTAGACGTCCATGCCATCGCGACTACCGCAGCATGAAGGGCGTTGGAAGGCGCGACATCGCGCCTTCCGAAACTCGGCGCGCCCTCCTATGCGCTAAAAGCGGGTGGAGACCGTGGCGGCGACTCCCGAACCGGGCTCGGCGTCGCCCGCGACCTGCTGGCGATAATCGACCGAGACGCGCGCCGGGACGTCGCCGAGGCTCCAGTCGAGCCGCATGGTCGGCCCGATGTCAAGCCGGCTGACCCCTTCCTGCGCGCCGCCCCATGCGCCGGCGCCGACGCTCAGTTGTCCGCCCGAACCGTCGCTTCCCCCCAGCGACAGGACCGGCTTCACGGCAACCGCCTGGCCGTCGACGAAATAAGTGTCGAAATCGCCCCAGACATAGCCCGCCGCGCCATATGTCTCGAGCGAGAAGCCGCGCGGTAGCTTGACGGGCGCCGCCTCGCTGACCGCGTAGAGCGCCGGCCGGATGTCGCTCGAAGCCGAACCGTCCGCATCCGGGACGAGCGGATTGCGCGTCGCGCGCACCTCGCCGTAGGCGCGAAGCGGCAACGCACCGAAAGGCCGGGCGGAGAGCCCAGCGGCGACTTCGCTCTCGCCGCCCGGGACGAGCGCGCTGTAGGCGCGGGCATAGAGGCGGGGATCGTGCGACGAGGACGGGCGGGCGCGCCATTGTAGATTGCCGGCAATCTGGCTCGCGCCATAGGTCGGTGCGCGCGCCTGCGAGACATCGAGAGCGTTTGAGCCCTGGCGGTAGAAGCCGAAGACGTCGAGCGACCAGCGATCGGCACGCTTCGCCCGCGGCGGAGACGCCGGCGGGCGAGGCGCGACGAAAGGCGGCTGCCCCTGCGCTACGCTCGCTGCGCTGGCAGAGGCCGAGGCCGAATAGGCCCCGTGGTAGGGATTTTGCCGATCGAACGCTGCGCGCAAGCGTTGAAGCTCGGCACCGCCGCCTGCTCCGTAGCTGCGAAGATCGGGTGACGGTTGATAGGGATAAGCGCCTTCGCCGGGACCGAAGCGCCCGTATCGGTTTGCACCCGTGCCACGCGCCGCGCGCGTCCCGGCCCGCCTTGCTGCTGGCGGCGGCGGGTAGGGTACGTAGACCGGATAGGCCATCACCGGCACGCCGCGCATCGCCGCTGGATGCGCCGAGGAATAGAGGTAGGGATAGCCATATCCCGCCGGCGGAAGACCTGCGGCCGGCGGTGGATTTGTGCCGTTGCCGTAGGCCGGATAGGGCGCGAGCGCAGGTAGGCCCTGGAGATGCGGATAAGCGATCGATTGCGGTGCGGGCCCCGGCTCGCGCATGTTGACGCGGCTGTTTTCGGCGAACAGCACCTTGCCGATCCCGCCATCTCCGCCCGGCAGGGCGAAGGGCGGCTCCCAGGTCGCGACTCGCCCACCGACCCATGAGATCAATAGCAGGCTCAGCATAATGAGCGGGCTGCCGCGTCGGCGCACGGTGTCGATCGCGCTCATGCCTCGACCTCCTCGGGCAGCTGCCCAAGCGCAGTGGGTTCGCCATGCCCAGCACCGCGCCGCAAAGGCAGAGCAGGTGCATCTGGATCGCCGTCGACCTGCGTGCGGTGTAGATCGTGGAGCGGCACGGGTGCCCTTTGTTTGGAGCTGTGATCGTAGCTGTGCTCGTGGCTCGGCTGCGAAGGATGGCGCGAATGCGAAGTCTTGTCCCAGGCCGTCACCTCGCCGAAGAAGGTGCGCCAATAGGCCGACACCGCCCGCCTACCTGCCATGATCGCAACGAGATTGGTCACCGGAATGCGCAGCACCGCGAACAGCCCTTCGGCGATCCCGTAATTGCGCGCAGTAAAGGCAAAGCGCCACGCCGCCCGCCATGCGAAGAAGGCGAGATTGGCGATCAGCACGCCGATCAGCAACGGTGACAATTCGATCGGCTGCGCACCGCCGATCGAGGCGGCAAGGGCCGAGAATACCGTTAGCAAGATAAGGGCATAGCCCAGAGCCAGGACCAGTGCGGTCAATGGCCCACGGCGATCGCGCGCACGCATCCAGCGCTCGGCAAGGCCGCCGCTCCACCCTGTGCGATCCCACCCCTGCAGCGAGATGCCGTGAACCCAGCGCGTCTTCTGGCGCACGACCGGCCCAAGCTGCGAGGGAAAATAGGCGCGGGTAGCAATCAGACGATCGTCTTCGCCGCGCGCCCGGAGAAAGCGGCACTGCCCGCCCGACTCCGCGATCCTCAGGCCCAATTCGTAATCCTCGGTCAGCGAATCCGACGCAAACGGCAGCGCGCTCGAGGTACGCCGTTCCATCGCCGTCAGCGCGCCGCGCGCAACGGCGCAGCCAACGCCCGCCGCCGGCAGACCGGCCCCGATCGCGCCGCGCACGACCATCGCCTTGCCATGCGCTTCGGCAAATTCCTCGCAATAATGGCTGCCGAGCCAGTCGCGGGCGGGCTGCGGTAGCGGCTCCACCGGTAGCTGGACGAAATCCGCGCCGTCCTCGATCGCCCAGTCGAGCAGCCCGAGCCCTGCCGGATCGACCATGTCCTCGGCATCGTGGAAGACGATCGCCTTGAAACGGAAGCCCGAGCGCAGTTCATCGTCGCTCATCGCCTCGTAAAGGCGGTTGAGGCAGTCGGCCTTGGTGCTCGGCCCGTCGCGATCGTGAATGACCAGACGCAGGCGCGGGTCGCCCCGCGCGCCCGCCATCGCCGCATCAAGCGTGGCCGCATCGTTACGATAAATTCCGATATAGAGGCGCAGATGCCGCTGCGGCCAGACGCCGAGCAGATGCGCGATCGTCTCGACGATCACGTCCGCCTCCTGCCAGGCTGGCACGAAGACAGCTGTGGGCCCATGCAGGGGCCGCTCCTGCAGCTCCTGACGCGTTACCCGCCCCGTCCTTGCCCGGCCCGTCAGTTTGAGCCATAGCCACGCCAAATCGACAGCCAGATCATCGACCGCGCCCAGCAAAAAGAAAAATCCTGCGAACAGCAGCAATTCGTGCTGGCATACGGCAAGCCAGTGCCAGATATCCCATCCAATGTAAGCCAAGGCGACCCCCTCATTCCTTGAACGAACGGACGGCTAACACCGCTAATTTTCGATTGCAACTGCAGCGATTCACAGAAGAACAGCTTTAACCATGACCAAGACCGCGACATCTATTCAGAACCCTATAGTTCGAATTTTTGCACCAGTCCGCGCGCTCTTTGTCGGCGACGCCTCGGCGGGCATTTTACTCATCCTTGTTGCAGCAGCTGCAATGTTGGCGGCCAATTCGGCAATGGCGGACGAGTATCGCGACCTGTTCTACGGCGAGCTGCCATGGACCCCGATCCCCAAGCTCTACGATCTTCATCTGTGGATTAACGATGGACTGATGGCGATCTTCTTCTTCGTCGTCGGCCTCGAAGTGAAACGCGAGGTCGTCTCCGGACAACTATCCGATCCGGCCGCGCGGCGTTTGCCGATGCTGGCTGCGGCGGCGGGGATGCTGGTGCCCGCCGGTGTCTTCATGCTGATTTCGGGCGGCGGCATCTATGCCAATGGCTGGGCGATCCCCGCCGCGACCGACATCGCCTTCGCGATGGGCGTGCTCGGCCTTCTGGGCAACCGCGTACCCGCCTCGCTGCGGCTGTTCCTGCTGACCGTCGCGATCGTCGACGATATCGGCGCGGTCATCGTGATCGCGGTGTTCTACACTCAAGCGCTCTACACGGTCTGGTTGTTCGCCGCACTCGGCGTGCTGGCGGTGATGATCGTGCTCAACCGACTGCGGGTCGACTATTTCTGGCCCTATATTCTGCTCGCCCTCGCGCTGTGGTTCTGCGTCCTCAATTCCGGCGTCCACGCGACCATCGCGGGCGTCGTCGCCGCACTCACCATTCCGCTGCGCCGGCGCGATGGGAACTCGATGCTCGAGCGGCTCGAACATACGCTCGCGCCGTGGAGCGCCTATCTCATCGTGCCGGTCTTCGGCTTTGCGAATGCCGGCGTGTCGCTCGCCGGTATGGGTCCTGAGGCACTGATCGCCCCGCTGCCGCTGGCAATCGCGACGGGGCTCGTCGTCGGCAAGCAGCTCGGCATCTTCTCGGTCGTCTGGCTGGCCGACCGAGCGGGCTTCGCCGCCCGTCCGCCGGGCGCCAGCTGGCCCGAAATCTACGGCGTCGCGATCCTGTGCGGGATCGGTTTCACGATGAGCATCTTCATCGGAAGCCTCGCCTTCCCCGACGCCGACCAGGAACCCTTACGCGAAGCCGCGAAGCTCGGCATCCTTCTGGGCTCGGCCATCTCTGCGGCACTCGGCTTCGTCGTCCTGCGCCTGACCGCCAGCCACACCGACGAGGAATGCGACGATCAGGGCGAAATGCCGCACGATCCCTTTCCCAAGGATCCGCTGCGCTGATCGCCGAGCGCTGCCTCGGGATCACCAGCTGCCAGTGTTCTCCATGCTGGCCCAGGGTTCGCGCGGTTCGAGATGACCGTCCTGGAGCAGTTCGACGGATACCCCGTCGGGCGTCTTGACGAAGGCCATGTGCCCGTCGCGCGGCGGGCGATGAATGACGTGTCCGGCCTCGGCAAGCCGCTCGCAAGTTTCGTAGATATCCTCGACCCGGTAGGCGAGATGGCCGAAATTGCGCCCGCCGTCGTAATCCTCGGTCTGCGACCCGTCTTCGGCTGGCCAATTATAGGTCAGCTCGACCTCGGCGATGCCCTCCTGCCCCGGTGCTGCCAAAAAGATAAGGGTGAAGCGTCCGGCCTCGACGTCGAAGCGGCGCACTTCCTCGAGCCCGATCAGGCGAAAGAAATCAACCGTCGCTTGCGGATCGCTGACCCGGAGCATCGAATGCAAATATTTGACCATGAAACATGCTCCTTCGCCGATACGTTCAGGCGCGCCTAGCGCGGAAAGGGGGACGGACGGAAGGGGCGCCGTGATGAATGGCTGAATGTCACGTGTGAGCCGGAGCCCTCCGCAGGCATTGGAGATCTCTGCGCTGCGGGCGGTTGCCGCGGCTCGCCATTCGCCTTAGGTTCACGCACAGGACGCTACGTGCGACATTGCCGCTCCGGCACAGGGATCGATCCTGCTCGCGGAAGCCTGGCAACAGCTTCACCTCCCTCCCATAAAAACGACAATCGATGTTCGACGCTATCCGCAATCTTTTTCGTCCCCCTCCCCAGGTGCCGCTACCCGCGGTGCCTCCCGGCACGCGTCATTATCTGATCGGCGATATTCACGGACGGCTGGACCTTTACGAGGCGCTGATCGCCGCGATCGATGCGGATGATGCGGCGCAAAAGGCGCGCGATACGCAGGTCGTCCTGCTGGGCGATCTCGTCGATCGCGGGCCGGACAGCGCGGGCGTGATTGACCGCACCCGGGCCTGGCAAAGCGAGCGGCGCGTACGCGTGCTGGCCGGGAACCACGAGGACATGTTCCTGGGTGCCTTCAAGAAGCCGGAAATATTGCGCCATTTCCTCAAGCATGGCGGACGCGAGACGATCCTCTCCTATGGTCTGGCGAAAGACCGCTTCAACGCGCTGACCCTCGAGGAATTGTTCGAACGCCTGCCCGAGCTCGTCCCGCAGGAGGAGCGCGATTACATCGCAGGTTTTGAGGAAATGATCGAGGCCGGCGACTATCTCTTCGTCCACGCCGGGATCGATCCTGAAGTGCCCCTCGACGAACAGAAGCGCAGCGACCTCTTGTGGATTCGCGAGCGTTTTCTCAATCATTCTGGACCGCTCGAAAAGGTGGTGGTGCACGGTCATACCATCTTCGATCGGGTGACGGACCGCGGCAACCGGATCGGCATTGACACTGGCGCTTTTCGTTCAGGTGTGCTTACCGCACTCGTGCTCGAGGACGAGCAGCGACGCGTGATCCAGGCGATCGAGGAGGCGGACGGATCGATCGCGATCGTTCAGGGGGAACGCGCGGCGCAGGAAGCCTGAGCCGGGTTTGTCGGCAAGAGCGGGCCAGGCCGGCCGTGTGCCAAGAAAGGTCGCATCGGACGAACAGGGTGTGAGGGGACACGAGCGATGAAAATTGCAATGGTGGGCTCGGGTTATGTCGGGCTCGTATCGGGCGCCTGTTTCGCCGATTTCGGCCACGAAGTCGTCTGCATCGACAAGGACCAGTCCAAGATCGACGCCCTGCATCAGGGGATCATGCCGATTTACGAACCGGGACTCGATGCGCTGGTCGAAAGCAATGTCGGCGCCGGACGGCTTTCCTTCACGACATCGCTCGCTGAGGGAATTGCGGGCGCTTCGGCGATTTTCATTGCGGTCGGCACGCCGAGCCGGCGCGGCGACGGCCACGCAGACCTCACCTATGTCCATGAAGTGGCGCGCGAGATCGGCGCAAACCTCTCGGGCGAGGCGGTGGTGGTCACCAAATCGACGGTCCCGGTCGGTACCGGCGACGAGGTGGAGCGCATCCTTCAGGCGAGCGGGACGCCGCATCGTTTCGCGGTCGTCTCCAACCCCGAATTCCTTCGCGAAGGAGCCGCGATCGGCGATTTCAAGCGCCCCGACCGGATCGTGATCGGCACTGAGGACGATTTCGGTCGCGAGGTGATGCGTGAGGTCTACCGTCCGCTCTTCCTCAACGAATCGCCCATCCTCTTCACCTCGCGGCGCACCAGCGAGCTCATCAAATATGCCGCCAACGCCTTTCTCGCGACCAAGATCACCTTCATCAACGAGATGGCCGATCTGTGCGAAAAGGTCGGTGCCAATGTGCAAGATGTTAGCCGCGGGATCGGGATGGACAACCGGATCGGTCCCAAGTTCCTGCATGCAGGGCCGGGCTACGGCGGATCGTGCTTCCCCAAGGACACGCTCGCGCTGCTCAAGACGGCGGAAGATTACGACAGTCCGACCCGCATCGTCGAGGCGGTGGTCAAGGTCAATGACAGCCGCAAACGCGCGATGGGTCGCAAGGTCCTAGACGCGCTCGGCGGGGCGGAGGCGGGGCGCGGCAAGAAGGCGGCGCTGCTTGGCCTCACATTTAAGCCGAACACCGACGACATGCGCGATTCGCCCGCCATCGCGGTCGCACAGACGCTGATCGATGCAGGCGTCGAGGTTGCCGCCTACGATCCCGAAGGGATGGAATTGGCCCGCCCGCTGATGCCCGAGGTCACGATGTGCGAAAATCCTTACCAGGCAATCGCGGATGCCGATGTCGTTGCCATCGTCACCGAGTGGGACGCCTTTCGCGCGCTCGATCTCGACCGCGTGAAGCAACTCGCCAAAGCCCCGGTCCTGGTCGATCTGCGCAACATCTACGATCCCGAAGACCTGCGCGCTCGCGGCTTCACCTATGCCGGAGTCGGACGCGGCTGAACTGCCCCATATCGGGACAGGTGCACCTCGTTCTTAAGCGGGTTAATCCATTGTCGCCCAATGATTTGTTACCCAAGCGGTCGATCGATGGAATTGTTTTGCCTATGTTCATTATTCGCTTTTGGATTCCCTTAACTTTGATGTAGCGTCCCGAATCAGGATCACACCAAGGGGGCTGAATCCATGAAACTACGTTCGCAATTTGCGGGCGCCGGCATGCTGGCGCTCGCGGGGGCACTTGCGGCCTCTCCCGTTCACGCATCCGAAACCGACGAAGACACGACGACCGAAGCGTCCGACAGCGAGGAAGAAGAAGCGCAATCTTCGCCCGCGCCTTCTTCGAATTCGACGACGGACAGCTTCGCGGGCTTCCGCACGATCGAATTCACCGACTTCGACAGTTTTGATGAGGTCCGCGTACGGTTCGACGGTGGCGGCTACATCGGCAATGTCGGCAATCCCGAACCCGATCTCATCGTCCGCGACGATGTCGGCGTGAATTTCGGCGACCCGAACAATGTCGCGCCCTACGCTGTGCATATCTTCAATCAGCGCAACAGCGATGGCGCAGTGTTCTTCAACTGCTCGGGAAGTGTCATCAATCCGCGCACGATCCTGTTCGCCGCTCACTGCGTGAACAACAGTGTGGCCGGTCTCGCGACGACTTCATCCGAAACCTATGGTTTGCCCGAAGCGGGTGCCGAACGCACCTTGCTCATCGCAACCGGTCAGAGCAGCGCAGACCGCCTCTTCACCTATCTTCCCACCGGCGCCGGCTATGCAGAAGGCGGCGTTGCGAGCAGCACCGACGTCATCATCCACCCGACCGCCAATCCGGACAATGTCGGCCTTGGCTTTCCTTGGGCGGACGTTGCGCTGATCGCGCTCGATGCGCCTATTACCGACGTGCCCTCACTGCCCATTCTGCTGACGCCTCTGGGTGAACTGACCCATGTCGTCCAGGTCGGCTACGGCACCAACGGCACTGGCCTCAACGGCGGCACCAATACGGGTTCGCGCTTCCTGCGCCGCGTCGGCGAGAACATGCTCGGTCTCATCGGTAGTCCGGGGGACTACATTGACGGCGTCTTCACCGATTTTGCGCCCTCAACGCAGGTTCTCGGCATCGAATCGCAGGCATATTACTGGACCGACTTCGATAATCCCGACCGCACCCCGGAGGAGCAGGCCGGCTGCGACTTTCCGGGCGACACGATTTCGTGTGACTCGCTCGCCGCGGTCTTCGCGATCGACTATTTCGATGGCGACGCGCTCCCGCTCGAAGCGGGCACTGCTCCTGGTGATTCCGGTTCGCCGCTCGTCGCCGATCAGCTTGCGGACTTCCCGCTGGCAATCGGTGTCTTGTCGGGTGGTTACGATTTCTTCGGCTTGGGCAGCGCCTATTCGGACGTTAGCTTCTACAATCCGCTGTTCCCGTTCTTTGAATTCATCACCGAAAACACGCCGTACAAGTACGTCTCGGCCAAGTCGGGCAATGGCGACTGGTCGGATCCGAAGCGCTGGACGCAAGATCTCGATCCCGGCTTCTTCATCGAGGACGCAAACGGAAACATCGTGAACGGCATTCCGGAAGGGAACGAGCCGGGCATTTTCGCAAGTGGACCGAAAGTCGGTCTCGTTCGCGGTCAGGACATTTCGGACAACACCACCGCCGTAACACCCGGTTTCGAAGATATCGACGTTAGCCTTCCCGAAAGTTCCGCGCTCCTCGGCCCGGGTTCGACCGGTTTCGTCCCGCAGAACACCGACGGTATTGTCGGCACCGCATTCGAAAATCCGGCGCAATATTTCGAAGTTCACCTAAATCGTCCGGGCACGACCAATGTCGATATCGACGTCGAGATCGACAAGCTGGTGGTAAACGATCGCAATGCCGGCGTGTTCGTCGGTTCCGAGCGCAGCTTCACGACCATTCAGGGCATCGAGCAGTTCTCGGGGCTGGTCGAGGTCGACGGTCTGGTGTCTGCGCCGATCTACACGCTGGCCAGCGGCGAGATCGCGGGTGACGGCGGCACGCTCGACGTGAACGTGCTATTCAATGTCGCAGGTCTGCTGAGCGCAGGCGGCCGCAACGACTTCGGCACGCTCACGATCGACGGCGACTACGTCCAGACGAGCGGGGGCGGCCTGCTGTCCGAATTCAGTGTCGGTCGCCGGGGCGACGTCGAGCAGGACGTCTACAACGTCACCGGAACCGCGGTGCTCGACGGCACGCTGCTCGTCACGACCGGGGATCGCCGTCCGCGCTTCGGCTCGGAATATGTTGCCCTGACTGCTGGTGCGATCGACGGCAACTTCGCCGAGGTCGACCTGTTCAGCAACTCGGTGACGCTCGTCGCCGAAGCGCGGGTCGAAGGCAACGAAGTGATCGTCGAGATCGGAGCACGCAGCATTGCCGGGATCGTCGGCCGCAGCCACAATCTCGCATCGCTCGGTTCGGCGCTGGATGATCTGCGCAACGCCAATTTCGACCAGTTCGCGGACATGTTCGCGGTGATCGACGGGGCGAACCTCGCCAATTTCGGCGCAACGCTTTCCTCGCTCGCTCCGACCAGCGCGTTCGGCCAGACCTTCACCGCCAATGCCTTCTCGCATCGTTTCACCGGCCAGATCGCCCAGCGCACGCTCGCGCTGCGTGGCGGGTCGCGTGCAGCGGGCGGGTTCACCGCGGCGGGCAATGCAAGCTACGCGATCGCCGGCAATGCGCCTGCGGAAGCGGGCAAGCTCGGCGTCTTCGGCAGCGCTTCCGGGCTCTACCGCAATGGCGGCCAGCAGCTGGGCGTCCAGGGCAACGGAACGGCAGGCTTCGGCGCGTTCGGCATCAACGGCGTCAGCACCGGCGAGATCGGGGCCAACGCCTTCGAACAGGCCGCGCTGCAACAAGCCGGCGAGCTGACCATCGGCGCCGACATGCGCGTCTCAGACGGGTTCAGCTTCGGCATCGCGGTGTCCAACATCCGCAACTCGCAGCAATCCTTCGCCGGCTTCCAGGGCCAGGAGGATCGCAGCGAGGCCGTCGCGATCTACGCGTCTTACGAAGATGGCGGCCTCTTCGCTGACGGCTATGCCGGTACCGCGCAGCAGCGTCTCGGCACCGATCGGCGCTCGCAGGGCGACTTCCGCTTCGCCTTCGAGAACGCGATCGGTGAGGCGAGCGGCCGCCAGGTCTTCGGCGGCGTGCGTCTGGGCTATGCCTTCGACCTTGCCAGCAACGTCGAAGTCGGTCCGGTGGCAAGCGTCGACTATCTCGGCAACCGCATCGGCGGCTACGAGGAAGTGGGCGCGGGCGAGTTCGGCCTGAACATTGCCGATCGCACCTTCATCTCGCTCGGCGCGAAGCTGGGCGCCATGGCGAGCCTCGACATCAAGACCGGCGAGACCAGCGCGATCAAGGCGTTCGGCTCGGTCGCCTATGCCCGCGAGCTGGGCGACCGCGAAGATGTCGTCACCGCGCATTTTGCGGGCGCGGCGGACACGCCCTTCACGATCGTCAACGCGCTCGATCCCAGCTGGGTCAGCGTCAATGCCGGCGCCGAAATGGCCGTGGGTCATAACATGACCGCCTCGGTCTCGGTGACCAGCGATATGGGCCGCGGCGTCCTGTCGAACGACCAGGCGCAGGCGGGCCTCAACTGGCGCTTCTAAGCGGGTTCGCATAGCTCCGGCTGAATAAGACGCCGGGCCTCTTCTTAAGCGGAGAGGCCCGGCGTTTTTGTTTTGGCGCCGTGGCCTTGTTTGATTCTGCATTGAGGTCTCAGGTGTTTGCGAGGCCACGAAGTGCCGTGCAAACACTTTTAGGGAGCATCCAATCCCCTAGAAAAGTTCATGCCGAAGGCTCCTTGGAAGATACCGTCCGGCAGCTTTTCCCATTGGTATTCGCTGTTATTCAGGCTGCTCAGCCACGGCAATCGAGCATGAATAGTAGTGCTTGGCTTCTCGTCCGTGATCGTCATGACGATCGAGTTTATCGCGTAGCCGTCCCCGAGACTTTGAGAAGCATTCGAATAATCGACCTTGAAGACGCTCGTCGGGTCGTCAAGATCGCGAAAAGCTACCAGCGGCAGGCAGTCAAACCTTGCTTGCCATGCCTCGTCACCCGGTTCCGGCGTCTGACAGGGGATTTCATGCGTAGCACCGACGTTGGAGGCAACGCTGCGGAGGTTTCCCAACCTGTCCTCGAGCCTCGCGTTGAAACCCAGACCTTCGAAATGACGCTCGGGTAACAACTGGATGCTACGCGCATTCTGATAGATGGGGCCAAACAAGACCTGGTCGTTTGGCAGTTCCACGGCAACAGCTTCAGCCACGAAGTCGCTGTTGTAGGGCGAGACCAAAGCAACGCGCGGTTCTGAAAGCGTCAAGCTCCATACGCTCGATCCAGAGCGCGTGCCTTCCGGAGTGTCGACGTTGATCGTCATGCGCCAGCGAACCTCGGCACGGTTTTCGGTGGCTGACGGAGCTGGTCCGCATGCCGAGAGCGCCATTCCCACCGAGGCCACGATCCAGCCAATATTCGCAGATTTCATGACCATCTCCCCGCCATTCTAGGCCTCATCAAGCGCACCACTGCCTTTCAGATTGGTAAGCGAGGAGGAGCTGAGCGCCGAAGAATACATCGGGGGGCGTCATAAGCCGGGTTCTGTCTCCCTCGCGCCTTGTGAGCGCTCGGGCGGCAGCCATTCATCTGGGCGGCCTGTTGCCAGGCGCGCTCGAGCAGCCAACCCGGGTCTCTCGGCGCGAAACACGCCTGCCCGTCCCTTTCGATCGGGCGCGAGCGCGAGACCCCTATTTGGCCTTGCTCCGAGTGGGGTTTGCCTTGCGAGGCCTGTTGCCAGGCCCCCGGTGCGCTCTTGCCGCACCCTTTCACCCTTGCCTGTGCCCCGGTGCGAACCGGGGCCATCGGCGGTATACTCTCTGTGGCACTTTCCCTGACCCCGGACCATGTCCGGAGCCGGCGGGCGTTACCCGCCACCCTCGTTTCGTGGAGCCCGGACTTTCCTCGCATCCCCTAGCGGAAGTGCGCGGCTGCCTCGGCCCCCCGATGCGTCAGCGCCTGTATACCAGCGCGCGGATGTAGGGAAGCTTTACCGCGCCCCCCATTGTCTCGCGCGAACCCAGATGCGCACGTCCTAGCGCGCGTCGCCGCGATCGCGCTCCAGCAGCAGGTGCCATAAGATCGCGCCCAATTGCGCATCGGGTTTGCCCTCGATCTTCTCCGGTCGCCAGCGCCGCTCGAACGCCTCGATCGCCTTGCGCCCCTCGGTGATGTCGTAGCCGAACCGCTCGAGCCCGAGGATGAAGGCGCCTTCGTTGTCGAAGGGTGTGCCCTTGTCGAACTTCTCGGGCCTGGGCAGGCAGAGCTTGTACTCGGCCAGCCGGTCCCACGGGAAGAACTCGCCCGGATCGATCTTGCGCATCGGCGCGACGTCGGAATGGCCGACCACATTGGCGCGCGGGATGTCGTATTGCTCGACGATCCGCGCCAGCAGCGGCACCAGCGCCTCGAATTGCGCATCCTTGAAGTCGCGCTGCGCGGCGCTGTGCCCGGGATGGTCGAGCTCGATCCCGATGCTTGCCGAGTTAACATCCTTGATCCCGCGCCAATAGGAGACGCCCGCATGCCAGGCGCGCTTCGCCTCGGGCACGAGCTGTGTCACCACTCCATATTCGGAGATGATGTAATGCGCCGACACGCCCGAATCGGGGTTGATGAGCTTGCCGAGCGCGCGCTCCATCGGCTGCATCTCGGTGTAATGCAGCACCACCATCGAGATCGGCAGCGCACGATCGTCGAAATTGGGCGAAGGGATCACGGCGTGGGTGCGCTCGTTGATCTCCATGTCGCGGATGATCTCGGTTTCGACCTCCTGCGAGGGCTGGAATTGTGGCCCGTCCTGGCTCATCCGATCATCCCTTCCGGTTCGGGCAACACCCCGCCCAGCACCAGCGCGTCTTCGCTGAGCGCATATTGCAGGCCTCCGCCCATCTCCTCGGCGACCAGCGCGATCATATGCGCCGCCGCGGTTCGGCTGGTGATTTCGTGGGGCGGCATGTTGCCCTGAAGCGCCTCGCCGATGCTCTCGTCGAAGGCGATGCGATTGCCGACGGCGCGCGCGACGATCTCGACATTGCCGCCGGTCCGCTCCGCGCCGATGTCGAGCGTCCCACCGCGGATCAGCGCATCGAGCGCGATCTGTGCCAGGTTCAACAGCACCTTGACCGCAGGCTTGGGCAAGGTCGCATCGGCGAGCGCCCAGTTGACCTCGACCCGCTTCGCATCCGCGACCAGCGAGGCGATCACCGCCTTCGCCTCCTCGACCTCTACATTCTCGCCGAAGCCGCCCGCCGCCCCGAAAGCGAGACGAAAGAACTTCAGCTTGTCGGTGCTGACCTTGGCGCTTTGTTCGAGCAGCTCGATGCAGCGCGCGCGCATTTCCGGATCGTCCTCGTCGGCAAGCAATTCGAGCCCGTTCGAAAGCGCGCCCACCGGCGAGAGCATGTCGTGACAGAGCCGCGAGCACAAAAGCGCGGCAAGATCGGTTTGCGAAGTCATGCGAGAGGTCGAAATCCTACAGGATGGAACAGGTGGAACACGGTCCTAGGGGCAAAAAACCGCCGCTTCCAGTGACCTGCGCTGCGCAGCGTGTGCATATGTCGGCGAAGGGAGATGTCGCTGCGATACATGCGAGGATATCTAGGCCTGAACGAGGACGTAGGAAAGCGGACGGAACCCTCCGTCAAGATCGCGCCAGAACCGCAACTGCCCCTCGCCCAGGATCGCCCATACCGATCCATCAGCGGCCGACATCGCGGCATCGATCGCCGAAGGCACGGGTTCGCCCGAGGGGTGCGAATGAAAATAGCCCAGCACTTGCGGCCCGTCCCCGCGCGCGGCGCGGTGGGCATCGATCAGCGCCTGCGGATCCACTTCGAAGCGGCTTTCGGGCTGCGGATGAACATTGCGGGTGGGCACGGCCTGCAAGATGCTGCGTCCATGGCCCAGCAGCAGCCCGCACGCTTCTTTCGGGTGAGCGCGATCCGAGGCGGCCTCCATCACGGCGAGCGCGCGGCGGGATACCTCCAAGTCCGCCCGGTGGGAGAGAGCCGTCATAGGGTGTTCCCCGCCACCGCTCGTCCTGAGCTTGTCGAAGGACCGATTTTCCTTTTTATCGTCGGTCATGCCGTTCTGGACCTACATGCTGCATTGTCGTGGTGGCAAATATTATACGGGCCACACCGACGATCTCGAAGGACGCATTGCACAGCACAATGCCGGACTTGGGTCCGAATTTACAAGCGAACGGCTTCCGGTCGAACTCGTTTGGGCAGGCGAATTCGCCGAACGGCAGGAAGCGTTCGAGATGGAACGCCGGGTAAAGGGTTGGTCGCGGGCGAAGAAAATGGCCTTGATCCGGGGAGATCTGGACGCGATCTCAAAGCTGTCAAAAAGCAAGAACAGTCCTTCGACAAGCTCAGGACGAGCAGGTGTGGGTAGCGTGACAACTTCAAGATCCGCTCGTGCTGAACTTGTCGAAGCACCGTCCTCCACTTCGAGAACCGACGTTATCAAAGGGCTATTCTCTTCATCCACCCGCCTCGACAAGGCGCTCGCCGAGCAGACCGACCTCTCACGCGCCCGCATTCAGGCTCTGATCGCGCAAGGCCGGGTCGACGTGGACGAGGTGACGCAAACCTCCCCCAGCACCAAGGTTGCATTGGGCACCCCCTTCCGCATCACCGTACCCCCCGCCGCCCCTGCGCGCGCCCAGCCGCAGGATATCCCGCTTATCGTCGCCTATGAGGACGAATATCTGATCGTCGTCGACAAGCCGGCGGGCATGGTGGTTCACCCGGCGGCGGGCAATCCCGATGGCACGCTGGTCAACGCGCTGCTCCACCACTGCCGCGGATCGCTCAGCGGGATCGGCGGGACGGCGCGTCCCGGCATCGTCCACCGGATCGACAAGGACACATCGGGTCTGCTGGTCGCCGCCAAGACCGACGCCGCGCATGAAGGGCTCGCCGCGCAATTCGCCGCGCACAGCGTCCACCGGCGCTATCTCGCCGTCGTCGGCGGGCATCCGAACCCGCCGGCGGGCACGATCGACGCACGGCTCGGCCGTTCGGATGCGAACCGAAAGAAAATGGCGGTGCTGGACAAGAATTCCTCGCGCGGGAAACACGCGATCACGCATTATAGGCTTATCAGAAGCCTCGGGCCGGCTTCGCTGGTCGAATGTCGGCTCGAAACAGGGCGCACTCATCAGGTGCGCGTTCACTGCGCGTCAATCGGTCATGCTTTATTGGGAGATCCACTCTACGGACAAACGCCCAAATCCCTCAAACCGCTGCTCTCTCGGCTGGACTTCGCGCGTCAGGCGCTTCATGCCGCCGAGCTCGGCTTCGTCCACCCGGTGACCGACGAAAACCTCCGTTTCGAAGCGGAATTGCCGGGCGACATGCGGGAACTAATCGACGAACTTGGCCGTTTTGATCGATGAAATGCGCATCCAATCCCGGTCAGCCAACGTATATAAGGATGACCCTCAAGAGTTGAAGTCCTCATTTGTAACCATGCGGCCCGATCATCCGGATGCCCATCAGGGGTCCGGCAAAGCGAGGCTGGCGAAAGAAAGGTTTGGAACACAGTGAGCAAAGCATCTACCGTCCCGGCGCTGAGCGGCGAGCAGAGCCTCAATCGCTACCTGTCGGAAATCAAGAAATACCCTGTGCTGACCGCCGAGCAGGAATATATGCTCGCCAAGCGTTATGCCGAGCATGAAGATCCCGAGGCCGCCTCGCAGCTGGTCTCCTCGCATCTGCGCCTCGTTGCGAAGATCGCGATGGGGTATCGCGGCTATGGCCTGCCCGTCTCCGATCTGATTTCGGAAGGGAATGTCGGCCTGATGCAGGGCGTCAAGAAGTTCGAGCCCGATCGCGGCTTCCGCCTCGCGACCTATGCGATGTGGTGGATCAAGGCCTCGATCCAGGAATATATCCTGCGTTCGTGGAGCCTCGTGAAAATGGGCACCACCGCG
>NZ_JAZBON010000012.1:0-16523 GCF_036351135.1 Erythrobacter sp. | reverse complement strand
CATCGATGCAGGCACCGTCGCGCTCAGCGACAAAGACAAAGTATACAACCGCTAAGGAACGGGCATGACCAGAAGAGCCGCCATCGTATCGCCCCTGCGCACGCCCGTGGGCAAGTTCCTCGGCGGGCTGTCGAGCCTCAACGCGGGCGAACTCGGCGCGATCATCCTCAAAGCGCTGGTCAAGCGCAGCGGCATCGACCCTGAGCGTGTCGATGATGTCGTGTTCTCGCAAGGCTACGGCAATGCCGAAGCGCCCGCCATCGGGCACTGGTCGTGGCTTGCGGCAGGGCTGCCGCTCGAAGTGCCCGGCTACCAGCTCGACCGGCGCTGCGGTTCGGGCCTTCAGGCGGTCGCCAACGCCGCGATGATGGTCGAAACCGGCATGGCGGATGTTGTTGTCGCTGGCGGATGCGAGAGCATGTCCAATGTCGAGCATTACACCCTGCAAGGACGCGGCGGCGCACGGATGGGCGACATCACGCTCCACGATCGCCTGTCGCGCGGGCGGGTCATGAGCCAACCAATCGAGCGCTTCGGGATCATCACCGGGATGATCGAGACGGCCGAGAACCTCGCCAAGGATTACGAAATTAGCCGCGAGGAGGCCGATGCCTATGCGGTTCGCTCGCATCAGAACGCCGCGGCGGCCTGGGAAGCGGGCAGGTTCGACGATCATCTTGTGCCGGTCGAGGTCCCGCAACGGCGCGGCGACCCGGTCCTGTTCGAACGCGACGAGGGTTTCCGCGCCGACGCCTCGATGGAAACGCTGGGCAACCTGCACCCCATCGATCAGAAGCGCGATCCCGATGCCATCGTCACCGCAGGCAATGCCAGCCAGCAGAACGATGCGGCCGCGGCGTGCCTGGTGGTAGCAGAGGACAAGCTGGACGAATTGGATCTTACGCCGTCGCTCTGGTTCGGTGGTTGGGCAGCGGCAGGCTGCGATCCATCGCGCATGGGGATCGGCCCGGTCCCCGCCGTGGAGCGCCTGTTCGAGCGGCGCGGGTACGACTGGGATCAGATCGATCTCGTCGAACTCAACGAGGCTTTCGCACCGCAAGTGCTCGCTGTTCTTAAGGGCTGGGGCTGGTCCGAAGACGACAGCCGCCGCGATATGCTCAACGTCAACGGTTCGGGCATTTCGTTAGGCCACCCCATCGGCGCCACCGGCGGGCGAATCCTCGCCGACATGGCGGCCGAAATGCACCGCCGCGAAGCGCGCTATTGCCTCGAAACCATGTGTATCGGCGGCGGACAGGGCATCGCAGCCGTGTTCGAGCGCGCGGTTTGAGCGATTGGGACGCCTGGATCGGGCGCGAGGACCGGTGCTCCGACCGGCTCGATGAGAGCCTCGCCGAACGCTGGCTTGGGACCTTCGACCTGCCGATGCCGCATCCGGCAATCATGCCGCAGGGCATTCATTTCGCACTTTGTACACCCGAAGCGCCGACAGCGAAGCTGGGCAGGGACGGACATCCGCAGCGCGATGAAAGCGAGGACAGCTTCCTTCCGCCCATCCCCCTGCCGCGTCGCATGTGGGCGTCGAGCGCGATCGACTTTATCGCACCAATCGTCACAGGTGCGGTCATCCAGCGCACCAGTCGCATTGCGTCGATCACCGAGAAGACCGGGAGCAGCGGCTCGCTCGCCTTCGTCGAAATAGAGCACGAGACCAAAGCCAATGGCACGCTTTCGGTGCGCGAAACTCAGACGCTGGTCTATCGCGAGGCCGCCGTGCCCGATGCACCGCTTTCCCCGCCGGAGCCTGGCAAGGAGCGGTTCGACAAAAGCGTGTGGGACACGGTTCGCGCGCTCACGCCGGATACACGGCTTCTCTTTCGCTATTCGGCGCTGACATTCAACGCGCACCGCATCCATTACGATGCGCCCTATGCGCGCGGGGAAGAACGGTATCGCGGGCTCGTTGTCCACGGCCCGCTGATCGCGAGCTTGCTTCTGCAACTTGCGGCAAGCGAGCTCGGCGAGAACAAGCTGCAACATTTCGAGTTTCGCGGTGTGTCGCCAGCGATTGCAGGCGATCTCCTGTTCCTGGCCATGCGCGACGCCGGCGAGGGTTATGAACTCGGCGCGTTTGCGTCGGACGGACGGCAGGTGATGGCCGCAAAGGCCGCCTAGTCCCCATCGGCAGGCGGCCGCCCGCGTCTCGGTGGTTTCGTCCGTCCCACTTCGATCCCCCGCCGCTCCAGCGCTTCGCGCAGCAACATCTCGATCTGCGCGTTGGCCGAGCGGAGCTCCGCGCCTGCCAGCCGCTCGACCGCGGCGTGAACCGCCGGGTCGAGCCGCAAGGCAAAGGCCTTCTTTTTGGGTGCAGCCATGGCTGCCTCCTCGCGCGTGCCGGGTTACTGGTAGAGCGTGCCGGTGTTGACGACCGGATGGGCCTCGCGGTCGCCGCACAGCACCACCAGCAGGTTCGAGACCATCGCCGCCTTGCGCTCCTCGTCGAGCTCGATTATATTGTCGCGCGAGAGTTTTTGCAGTGCGTCCTCGACCATCGACACCGCGCCCAGCACGACCTTCTGCCGCGCGGCGATAACCGCATCGGCCTGCTGGCGGCGCAGCATCGCGCCGGCGATCTCGGACGCATAGGCGAGGTGGGTGAGACCGGCTTCGTCGACCTCGATCCCAGCCACCTCGAGCCGTTCGTTGAGTTCGACGCGCAGTTCGCGGCTGACCACATCGGCGCTGCCGCGCAGGGTCGTCTCGTCCTCGTCCGACATGTCGTCATAAGGATGGCGGGCGCCGACCGTGCGCAGGCCCGCCTCGATCTGGATGTTCACGAATTCCTTGTAATCGTCGACGTCGAACACCGCCTGCGCCGTATCCTTTACACGCCACACGACATTGCACGCTACCTCGATCGGGTTGCCGCGCAGATCGTTGATCTTGACCTTGTCGGAATGGATGTTGATCGCGCGCACGGAAACCTTGTTGCGCATCATCCATGGCCAGACCCAGTGCAGCCCCTCGCGCCGGACGGTGCCGCGATATTCGCCGAACAGGGTGATGACCGCAGACTGGTTCGGCTGGATCATGAAGAAGCCGCAGATGACGAAGGTGAAGCCGATCGCGCCGGCGATCAGGCTCGGCAAGACGACGCCCGGTTCGGGGAAGGCCAGAGCGAGCGCGCCCGGCACGGCGAGCGTCGCCAACAGGACGATCAGCAGGACATAGCCATTATAGGTGTTGGCGCCCGTTTCCCGGCTGGGCGTGCGCGGCGCGCCCGCGTCGCTGCCGGTGGACGGCATGGGGGCGGAGGGGAGGTCGGACATGTCGGGCGGCTCCTGCGTTGCGATATAAATACGATATCATATTTATATCGCAGCGGGTTGCCCGTCAAGCGAGAGCAAGCCGTCCGCCGCTAGGCTTGCTGATAGGGGGTGATCGGTTCGACCAGCCCATATTGCTCGCGCGCCGGTTCGCGCTCCAGTTCGGGAAAGTCGATGGGCGGCGGCTCGCAATGCGTATCGGGTAGCCGGTCGAGCAGATCGCGGATCAGCGTTAGCCGCCCTTGCTTTTGATCGTTGAAATCGACCAGTGTCCAGGGCGCATGATCGGTGTGAGTCGCCGCCAGCATCGCCTCGCGCGCGTGGGTGTAGGCATCGTATTTCCCGCGGGCCGCGAGATCGACCGGCGACAATTTCCAGCGCTTGAGCGGATCTTCCAGCCGTTCCCTCAGCCGCTCCTCCTGCTGCGCCTGATCGGTCGTCAGCCAGTATTTGAACAGCAGGATGCCGTCTTCGACGAGCATCCGCTCGAAGCGCGGCGCGGCCGCAAGAAACGCTTGCACCTGCGCCTCGGTGGCATAGCCCATCACTCGCTCGACCCCGGCGCGATTATACCAGCTGCGATCGAACAGCACAATTTCTCCCGCGCTCGGCAGATGCGCGACGTAGCGTTGGAAATACCACTGCGTGCGCTCGGCTTCACTCGGCTTGCCCAGCGCCACCGTGCGGCATTGCCGCGGGTTCAGCTTGTCGCGCACCGCGCGGATTGCACCGCCCTTGCCCGCCGTGTCGCGCCCTTCGAACAGCACGACGATGCGTTGCCCGGTCACACGGGCCCACCGCGCCATCGCCACCAGTTCCTGCGTCATGGGTTCGAGCGCGGCCTTGTATTGTTTGCCCTTCATGCGCGGTCCCTCCTTCGCATTTGGCGTTTGACGCAGCTGCGCCTATCTTCGTCCGTATTATGGCGACACTTGCACAACCCGAACAGGATTTCAGCCACCTGCCCGATCTGCCCGGCGACGTTTTCACCGCGCCTTTGAAGCGCCCCGACCATGTCGGTGAGGATTGGCTGGAGCCGAAGCAGACCGATTATAGGAGCGAGGATCACAAGGTCTGGGACGATCTGTTCGCGCGCCAGATGGAAGTGCTGCCGGGCCGCGCCGCGAGCGCTTTCATGGATGGCCTCGAGAAGCTGGATTTAGGCCGGGGCGGCGTGCCCGAATTCGGCGCGATGTCCGAGGAACTGCGCAAGCTCACCGGATGGAGCGTCGTGCCCGTGCCCATGCTGATACCCGATCACGTCTTCTTCTGGCACCTCGCCAATCGCCGCTTCCCCGCGGGCAATTTCATCCGCACGCGCGAAACCTTCGACTACATCCAGGAACCCGACGTCTTTCACGACGTCTTCGGCCATGTCCCGATGCTGACCGATCCGACCTTCGCCGATTACATGCAGGAATATGGCCGCGCCGGATGGAAGGCGATGCGCTACAACCGGTTGAAGGCGTTGGGCGCGCTCTATTGGTACACGGTCGAGTTCGGCCTGATAGAGGAAGCGGACGGCATCCGCGCATACGGCGCCGGCATCCTCTCCGGTCCTACGGAAGCGAAATTCGCGGTCGAGGCCGAAAGCCCCAACCGTATCATGCTCAATGTCGACCGGGTGATGCGCACCGATTACGTCATCAGCGACCTGCAGCCGACCTATTTCGTGATCGAGAGCTTCGAGGATCTCTACCGCCAGACGGTGACGCGCGATTTCGACAAGCTCTATCGTAGCCTCGCCCCCGGCTTCACCTATGCCAATTCGGCGATCATCGACGTCGATCACGTCGTGCAGCGCGGCACGCAGGAATATCACCTGCGCGGTGGGCGCGGCAGCGGGGCGGCGCCGATCTAGCGCGTTCTCAGGCCACCCCTGAATCAGACCGCTATGTCGCGGGTCAGAAAGACGTAGGCGCCGATGACGGCGGCGATCGCCGCGACAAGGCCAATGCCCGCCGCAAGCCAGCTGAGCGAACCCAGGAACGTCCCGCCATTGGCGATCAGCCCGGCGACGAGCGCGGTCGCCATGCCGACGCCCATCATCTTCAGGATCGCCCCCGCTGCCTCGACGCGCAGCGCAATGGAGCCGAACCATCCGGTGAGGCCGCCGATGATGAGGAGGAGGAAGAGCGCCATTGCCTAGAAGAAATAGAACAAGCCTATGCCCATCGCCACCCTGTAGAGCACGAATACCGACATCGAGGCGCGTTTGAGGAAGTTCATGAGGAAGGCCATCGTTGCGAATGCCGCGATGAAGGTCAGCACGCCCGCCACCAGCGCGTCCCAGGCGAGCGCGGTGCCCGCCTCGAAAATCTCCGGCACGATCAGCACGCCCGCGCCCGCCACCGCGGGGATCGAAAGCAGGAAGGAGAAGCGCGCCGCCTCGACCCGCTGATAGCCAAGGAAGCGGGCCATCGTCATGGTGACGCCCGAACGGCTCGTCCCCGGAATGATGGCCAGCGCCTGGGCAAGGCCGACCAGCAAGCCGTCGCGCCAGGTCATGTCCTCGAACACCTTGGTCTCGCGCCCGATCCAGTCGGCGAGGCCCAGCAGAATGCCGTAGAAGATGAGGTTGAAGGCGATGAGATCGGTGAAGCGGATCGAGGACATGAGGTCATCGTCGACCACCGTGATCCCGAACCATGTCTCAGCCACATTGTTGAACGCGCCGAGCTTGATCGCGAGGCCGAAGACGACCGCCGGAATGGTGCCGAGCACGATCCACCAGAACAACCGCCGCTCTGCGGGCGCGCCGGGTCTGTCGGCGCCCACCCCGATACTGGCGAAGCCGCCACGCGCGAGGACCAGCACGTCCTTGAAGAAATAGACGATGATCGCGAGCAGCGAACCGACATGGACCGCGACGTCGATCAGCGGCCCCTGATCAGGGAAGTCGGTCAGATAGGGAATCAGGATCAGATGCCCCGACGAGGAGATCGGCAGGAACTCCGTGATCCCTTGGACGATGGCGATGATGAGAAGCTGGAGGAAAGTCATCGCCACGCGCCTTTGGCGGGCGCGCGGCGAGTGTCAAGCGTGGGTGTGATGGCATCTTTCCATGTCATCCCCGCCCTTCGACAGGGCTCAGGATAAACCGCCGCGCGCGGCGAGCGGGGACCCAGGGCCAAGTCGCGCTGCATCGCCCTGGGTTCCCGCTTTCGCGGGAGAGACAGGATTTGAGAAAACCCCCTACCAGATCGAGATGCGATCCTCGGGCGGCAGATACAGCTCGTCGTCCGGCGTCACATTGAACGCCTCGTACCACGCATCGAGATGGCGCACCGCATTGTTGAGGCGGAATTCGCCCGGCGGGTGGTTCGCGGTCATGACGCGGTTGCGCAGGCTCTCCTCGCGCTCCATTCCGCGCCAGATCTGCGCGAAGCCCAGGAAGAAGCGCTGGTCGCCGGTCAGGCCGTCGATCACCGGCGCCTCTTCGCCATTGAGGCTCATCTTGTAGGCGCGGTAGGCCATCTGCAGACCGACGACGTCGCCTAAAGTCTCACCCATCGACTGGCCGGCGCGCAGACAGACGGGACCTTCGGGGCTGTCGACCGGGCAATAGGCCTCGATGAACTCGCCCATCTTGCTGGTGAATTGCTCGAAGCCTTCGCGGTCCTCGGCCTGCCACCAATTGCGAAGCGTGCCGGTCGAATCGAATTGCGAGCCCTGATCGTCATAACCGTGGCCGATCTCGTGCCCGATCACCGCGCCGATACCGCCATAATTGACCGCCGGATCGGCATTCGCATTGAAAAAAGGCGGCTGGAGGATCGCGGCGGGGAAGACGATGCGGTTGGTAAGCGGCGAATAATAGGCGTTCACCGTCTGCGGCGTCATGCCCCATTCGCTCGGGTCGACCTTGGTGCCGAGGCGCGAGCGCATTTCCTCGTCCCACCATTTCGCCGCCGAAACAGCGTTCGCGACCGGATCATCGGCGCGGATTGCCATCCCATCATAGGTCTTGAACTCATCCGGATAGCCGATCATCGGCACGAAGCCTTCGAGCTTGGTGCGCGCTTCGGCGATGGTCGCCTCGGTCATCCATTCGTTGCGGTCGAGCGCTTCGTTCATGCTCCTGGTGAGATTTGCGACCAGCTCGTCCATCCGCGCCTTCGATTCGGGCGGGAAATATTCGGCCACGTAAAGCGCGCCGAGTTGTTCGCCCAATGCCTGTTCGACCGCGGAAATGCCGCGCTTCCAGCGCTCCTGCTGCTCTTCCTGACCATTGATCGTGCGGCCGTAAAAATCGAAAGTGGCTTCATCGAGATCGCTTGACAGCAGCGGTGCGAGGCCGCGCAGCATCGACTTTGCCATATAGGCCTTGAGCGTCGGCAGCGAGGTATCGGTCAGAAGCTCCATCATCGCTGGCAGGCCGCCGCCGATCATTTCGAGCTGTGCCGGCGTGATGCCGAGCGCTTCGATCTCTTCCTGGGTCGGCGGCAGTTGGCGCACGAGGAAGCGCGTCTGCCCGGTGAGCTGCGCACCTTCGAGTACGGCGTCGATCGGGAAGTCGCCCGCCATTTCGGCAAGGTCTTCGGGCGTCAGTTCGTTATAGGTGAGCTGCGGCATGCGCAGGATCTGGCGCGCCCATTCAAGCTCCGCGACCTTCGTCTCGAAGGCGTAGACTGCCTCGGCCGCGCCGCGCGCATCGGAATAGCCCGCAGCCGTCAGCACCGTCGTCAGATAGTCCTTGTACTTCTCGCGGATCTCCAGATTGCTCTCGGAATCGACGAGGTAATAGTCGCGGTCAGGAAGGCCCATGCCGTCGAAATTAATGCCTACGGCATAGTCGGTCGGGTTGCGGGCATCGATGGTGACGCCGGCGCTGACCAATGCGGGGAAAGCGGACTGATTGCCGACGCGCATGAGCGCGGCCAGGTCCTGTGCACCCATGATCTGCGACAGGTAAGGCTGGGCGGGCGCAAGGCCGGAAGCGTCGATCGCGCGCACGTCCATGAAGGAGTTGTAGGCATCGACGATCCGGCGCGCCTGGGTGCCCGGAGCCGGATCGGAGGCGACCAGGTCCTCGACGAGCTTGCGTACGTCCTGCGTCGCGCCTTCGCGCAGCATGTCGAACGCGCCGTAACGCTGGCGGTCGGCGGGGATCTCGTTCGCCGCGATCCACTTGCCGTTGACATAGGCGTTGAAGTCGTCGCCCGGATCGACTTCTGCGTCGATCGTATCGAGCCCGACGCCCCAGCTGCCGAAGTCCATCGTCGGTGCTGAGTTTTCGTCGCCGCCCATCTCCTCATGCGCTTCGAGCTTGCCGATCTCGTCGCCCGGCAGGCCGTGGGTTTCATGGGCGGCAGCGGCGCCGGAAAGAGCGAGTGCGGCGGTTCCTGCGAGCAGGAGCGTGGTTGTGCGGATCATATGGCGTCGGTCCCTTATATTTGTCTTGTGCGATGAGTGGCTTAGCCGTGGCGGCGCTGGAAGGGTGTCATCTGTCGCCCGGCAAATGCGCTTCGTCGAAAAAATGCCTACGCCCTAGGCCGCTTCGGCTGCGAATTGCAGCGTGGCGAGGCGGGCATAGAGGCCGGCGGCGGCGGTGAGTTCGGCGTGGGTGCCCTGTTCGACGATCGCGCCGTCTTCGAGCACCACGATCCGGTCCGCCGCGCGTACAGTGGCGAGCCTGTGCGCGATGACCAGCGTGGTGCGGTCCTTCATCAACTCCTCGAGCGCCTGCTGCACCAGCTGCTCGCTTTCCGCGTCCAGTGCGCTCGTGGCCTCGTCGAGCAACAGGATCGGGGCATCGCGCAGCAGCGCGCGGGCAATCGCGATGCGCTGTTGCTGCCCGCCGGAAAGCTGCGTGCCGCCTTCGCCCAGATAGGTGTCGAGCCCGCGGGGCAGCGCCTTCAGAAAGCCTTCAGCATTAGCTGCGCGCGCCGCCTCCCAGATTTCCTCGTCGCTCGCATCCCATTTGCCGTATCGCAGATTGTCGCGCGCATCGGCGCTGAAGAGCACGCCGTCCTGCGGCACGAAGGCGAGCCGATCGCGGATATTGGCGGGGTCCGCCTTGGTCAGCGGCACGCCGTCGAGGCGAATGGTGCCGACCTGCGGATCGTAGAAGCGCTCCATCAGCTGAAAAATCGTCGATTTGCCCGCGCCCGAAGGGCCGACGATGGCGACGGTTTCGCCCGGCTCGATCTCGAGGCTGAAATCCCTGAGCGCAGGCACTTCGGGCCGCGCCGGATAGCGGAAGGTGACGTTGCGAAAGGATAGGCTGCCGCGCGGCGGTTCGGGCAATTTCTCGGGCCGGGCCGGGGGCGCGATGGCGGGCCGCGCTTCGAGCAGTTCGGCCAGCCGGCTCGCCGCGCCAGCGCCGCGCAGCAGATCGCCGTAAACCTCGGTCAGCGAGCCAAACGATCCGGCGACCAGCCCGCCGGTGATGACGAAAGCGGCGATGGTTCCGCCGCTGATCGTCCCGTCCGCCACCGCCAGCGCGCCGCGCCACATGACCAGCGTGATCCCGCCGAAGATCAGCAGGATGACGATCGAAGTCATCGCCGCGCGCAGCACGATGCGCCGACGCGCGGTGTCGAAGGTGCGCTCTACCACCGCACCGAACCGGTCGCCCTCGCGCCGCTCCTGCCCGAAGCTCTGCACCACCTTCATCGCCGAGAGCACTTCGGTGACATAGGCGCCGACATCGGCCACGCGGTCCTGGTTGGAGCGCGACACGCTGCGGATCTTGCGCCCGAAAAAGACGATCGGGGCGAGCACCAGCGGGATGCCGAGAAGCAGCCCCATCGTAAGGGTGGGCGCCAGATAGAGCAGCAGCAGCGTGCCCCCGATCGCGGTCAGCGTGTTGCGCAAGGCGATCGAGACGGTCGTTCCCACCACCGTTTCGATGATCGCTGTGTCCGAGGTCATCCGGCTGGAGATTTCCTTGGGACTGTTTTCCTCGTAGAAACCGGGCGAGAGGCGCATCAGGTTGCGCTGCACCTTCAGCCGGATATCGGCGACCACGCGCTCGCCGATCCAGCTGACGAAATAGAAACGCATCGCCGTCCCGATGCCGAGGATGACGACGATCATCAGCAGATATTGAAAGGCGTGGCCGATATCCTCGGCGCTCGCCCCGCCGCCGAACGCCTCGTCGATAATCACCTTGAAGCGCCAAGGGATCGCCAGCGTCGCCGCCGCGGTCGTCAACAGCGCGAGCAGCGCCCAACCGATCTGCGCGGGATATTTGCCGGCCTCGCGATAGACCATGCGCAGCGGCGCGAGCGAGCGCGATTTGCGCGACTTCGGCTCGTCTTGTGTCGCTTCGGCGCCCGCATCCGCCGCGCGAAGCTTTGTCGCATCACTATTCGCTGCCCCGTCCATAGCGGCAAAGACCTAGTCGCTGGCCCGGCAAATTTCACGTGCAAAAATTGCGCGTGCGCCGGGGGCAGGAGCTCCCGTCAGGCTTTGTGCGTTGCACAATGGGGCAAAGCCGTCCATGATCGAGGGCAATTGCAGACGCCGCGTGTGGGGTCGCACGCCAAACGCAGAAACGGGGCAGACATGCTTTACAAGGCCTATGAACTCCAGCGCAGCTGGCTCAATTCGGTGAGCACCGTTGCCTCGCTGAGCTCCGAATTGCTCGCCCATCCGGCCAATCCATGGAGCCGCGTGGGCCTTGGCCCGATGGCCGCCAATGCCTTCGACGTCCTCGCCCATGCGACCGCGCCTTACGGGAAGCCTGCTTTCAATATCACCGAGGCCACAGTTGATGGGGCGATACACTCTGTAATTGAATCCACGGTTCTCAACCGCCCCTTCGGCGATCTCAAGCGCTTCCGCGTCGAAGGGATCGACATCGTCGACGGCGAAGCGACCGCCCGGCGACCCAAGCTGCTGATCGTCGCGCCGATGAGCGGGCACTTCGCAACGCTCCTTCGCGGCACGGTCGCACGCATGCTCGAAAGCTGCGAGGTCTACATCACCGATTGGGCCGATGCGAAGACGGTGCCGGTGCATGAGGGGCATTTCGACCTCGACGACTACATCGATTATCTGATCGAATTTCTCGAATATATCGCTGCGCAATCGGGCAGCGAGCGCGGCAAGGCGAGCCGCCCGCACATGATGGCGGTGTGCCAGCCTTCGGTCCCCGCCTTTGCGGCAACCTCGCTTCTCAACCAGCGCAAATCACCTGCCAGCCCCGACACGCTCACCATGATGGGCGGCCCGATCGACACGCGCGAAAGCCCGACCACGGTCAACGATCATGCGATGACGCGCCCGATCTCGTGGTTCCGCAATTCGGTGATCGCGACGGTCCCGATCCAATATCGCGGCGCGGGGCGGAAGGTCTATCCCGGCTTTATGCAATTGAATGCCTTCATGAGCATGAACCTGCAAAGCCACATGATGAGCCATTACGAGATGTTCAAACATCTGAGCGCGGGCGACGAGGAAAGCGCGCAGGCGACCAAGGATTTCTACGACGAATATCGCGCCGTGTGCGACATGACGGCGGAATTCTATCTGCAGACGGTGGAGGAGGTGTTCCAGAAGCACTCGATCCCCAACGGCACCTTCGAGCACAAGGGCGAGGTCGTGGACCTGTCCGGTATCACCCACACCGCCCTGCTCGCGATCGAGGGCGAACGGGACGACATTTCCGGGCTCGGCCAGACCAAGGCGGCGCTGAAGCTCACGCCAAATCTGCCGAGGGACAAGAAGAAATATTACATGGCCGAAGGCGCTGGCCATTACGGCATCTTCAACGGCAGCCGCTGGCGGACGAAAGTGGCCCCGGTCGTCGAGGAATTCATCGCTGCGCACAGCTGACGAAAGATAGACGAAAAGGTCTATGGATCAGCGGTTTGTGTTAGAGCCTGACAGGACGTGTTAATTCAGCGTTCAGCGGGCGGATGGCTTTCTCCCATGCGGGAGGGTCGGCATTAATGCGCACGCATATTTTTCTCCTCGCAGCGGCCACGGTCGCTCTCGGCGGCTGCGGAAGCGACGAGACCAGGCCGCCGCCGATCGTAGGCCCGGCTCCAACTCCTTCCCCAACCTCGACACCGACGCCCAGTCCCACGCCCAGCCCGAGCCCCATCACCGCGGAGCTGGATTTCGATTTTTCGCAGGGAGAGGACGGTTTTACACCGGTTTTCTCCGAATATCCCGAAGACGCAGACCTCGACATTTACGAGTTCGACGCCGGGATCGAGACCGTTCCCGGCCTCGGCGTGCAAGGCTTCCGCATGTTCTCGGTCAATCGCTCCGACGACGTTTTCATGTTTCTCTGGAAACCGATCGACGGGCTGATCCCGCTTCAGGAATATCGGGTCGAGGCGACGGTGCGCTTCGCCGCCAACGTTCCCCCAGGATGCGTCGGTGCCGGAGGGTCTCCGGGCGGCGTGGTCATTCAGGCGGGCGCTTCGCCGGTTGAGCCGATGTTGGAGGTTTCCACCGATCCGGGCAATGCGGGTCTTCTTGTGCCCAATTTCGAGCACGGCACCCAGAATGCCGACGATGGCAGCCCGTTCTCGATCGGCATCATCGAACAGGTGATCCCCGGCGGCACCTGCGGCGGCTTCGGCCCGTTTCAGGAAAAGGAGCTGTCGACCGATCCCGACAACGCTCCCATCGTCACGACCGACGAGGAGGGGCGGCTCTGGGCATTCATGGGCACCGATTCGAACTGGGAAGGCGAAACGGAAATCTACTGGCTGTCCGGAACTTTCCTTTTCGTGCCGGAATGATCGGCAAATAGCAAAGAAGCACGCGCGCTCCTAGGAGAAGGCGAGCTCGGCCTTTTCGAGCGGCTTCAGGCCGAACCACCCGGTGAGCGCTGCCAAAGCGGCCGCAGCCGCCATAGCGTAGACCGCTCCGTAAAACCCGCCGAACAGCGCCTGCCCGCTCAGCGACAGCACCCCGCCCATCAGCGCCACCGCGATGAGTCCGCCCGTGCGTGAGTCTGCGTTGTTGAGCCCGCTCACCGTCCCCGCATAGCTATCCTCCACCGCCGCCATCACCTCGCTTGTCAGCGGGGCCACGGCAATCGCCATGCCGACACCGATGACGACAAGCGCCGGGAAGACGCTGGTCCAGTAATCGGTCTCCGGCCCGATCCGGAGCGCCAGGAGCAACCCTCCGGTCACGATCAGCGGCCCCACCGAAAGCGGCAGGCGCACTCCGATCCGCTCGGCGAGCCCACCCATCAGCGGGCTACCGAAGCCGATAATGATCGGAAAGGGCATGATCACCAGCCCCGCCATGGTGGGCGAATAGCCGCTACTCTCAATCAGTAGGTAGGGCAGAATGAGCAGCATTGCGCCGAGCGCTCCATAGAGGAGGAAGGTCAGAACATTGCGGCTGACCACGCAGGCCCCGCCGAACAGCGCAAGCGGCATCATCGCCTCATCGCCCTTGCGCTTCTCGATCGCGAAAAACACCGCGAGCATTAAGATACCCAGTAGCGCAGAGGCGATAACGCGCCAGTCCCCCACGCCGCTCGCGCTCCAGAAGGTGAGCGCCAGGGTGATCCCGGTCAGCCCGAGGGTAGCACTGGCTGCGCCCGAATAATCGGTCGCCGCATCGTCGGGACGTTTCACCTCGTCGACCTTCCACCAGGCGAGCGCGAAGGCGAGGATACTGATCGGCACAAGCAGCCAGAAGACTGAAGGCCATCCGAAGGTCTCCACAAGCCAGCCGCCTGCGAACGGCGCTACCGCGCCCGACACCGCCCCTGCCGAGGCCCATGTGCCCACCGCGCGCCCCCGCGCCTCGCCGGAATGGGCACCGTTGAGCAGCGCGAGACTGCTAGGCAGGAGCAGCGCCCCGCCCACGCCCTGTCCCGCGCGTCCGATAATCAGCGCCTCGAGTGTTGGAACGGTCGCACACAGAAGGCTGGCGATCCCGAAGATCACCACCCCCGTCATCAGCACGCGCCGCCTCCCGAACCGATCGCCCAGCGCGCTTCCCAGCATCAGTAACGCAGCGAGCGGCAAAGTGAAGGCATTGACAGCCCACTGCGTCTCCGCCGCGCTCGCACCGAGATCGGAGCGGATCGCGGGCAGCGCGACATTGACGATAGAGCCATTGATAAATGGAAGGCTCGAGGCCGCGACCGACATGGCGAGCACCCAACCGGGCGCGGACTGTTCGCCGCCCTTATCCTCGCCGCAATTCGCATCGCTTGCGGCGCCCGGCACGCAATCGTGGGGCGCCTGATGGCTTATGCGCCGCTGCGATACGCCTCGAGATCGTAGGGCCTGCCGTAATGGACCGCCGGCAGCTCGAGGTCTTCGCGCTCCCAATCGCCCGCTTCGGCGACGGCTTCGTAACTGCGCTGGAGGAAGGATTGCAGCAGGCCGCCCGGATCGCTCGCAGCGCACACTTCGGCATAGGGAAGCACGAACTCGCCAAGCTCCTCGTGCCAGTACGCGCCCGCAATACCTAGATCGACATCGCTCACCCCGTCGGGTGTCGGATAGCCATAGGCGTAGAAGTAGGCCCCCTCGATCCCGCCCCCGCCGAGCCAGAAGCCCGCGCTCGCGACCTCGTGGCTGTAGGCTTCGCGGGTCACGCGGTCGGGGAGGTTGGGAATGCCGCCGGGATGGAGCGGCGCCTCGCGGCCGGAAAACCGTGTGACGGCGAGGTCGAAGCTGCCCCAGAAGAGATGCGAGGGGCTGGACTTGCCGACGAAGAGCCCGCGGAAGGTCTCGAACTCCCGGTCGATGCTGCGAAAAGCGGCGTGGATGCGGCGGATCGTGTCGCCGTCCCAGTGCCGCTCGCGCGTGTCTTCGGCGAAGGGGATGGCGCGTTCGACTTCATTCGGCGCGCCCGAGATGTCGAACCCGACCCCGGCGCGCTTCACCGCTTGCTCGAACTCGGCGAAGAAGTCCGCAACCGTCTGCCGGTAATGGCGACAGTCTGGCGCGAGCCGTCCGATGCATCCACCACCACCTCGCTCGACAGGCAATCGAACAGCACCTCGGCCTCGTGCTCGCCCGCGACCACGGGATAGGTGCGAAAGCCGCGCGGCACCACGCGCAGGGCCAGCTGCCAACCGTGATTGGACCACGCCCGCGCCCTTGTGGGCAGCTTGCCGATCACCTGGAGGTAGGCGTGGCAGGTTTCGATGACCGGCTTGTCGGCGGCGTAATCGAGCTTCGGCCAACGGGCAGGCGACGCGGGCGCTTTCGATGTGGGCAGCATGGGCCACAGCCTTATCACATCGCCCGCGCCCCCACCCTACGGTTTCTGCGGCCAGCTCGATCCGATCGCGGCGGCTTCCTCGCGATAGAAGTGACGCAACGCGTCGCTCATGATGCGCGGGGCGACGGTGTAGTGGTTCTCGCCGTTATAGATACGGCTCTCGATGCTCAGCCCTTCGTAGCCGCGCAAATTCATCCGCTCGATAAAGCGCGCCGTCCCGCTCAGAATGGCGCCTGCATTGAGGAACCACTCATTGCCTTCCTCTCCACCGGCGCCGACGAACAGCTCGACATCGAGCGTATCGTTGGAGCCTGCGAATTCCTCCTCGAGCTTGAATACCGCATCATCGACATTGGCCATGGCAGGGGAGCCGATGATCATGCGGTCGAACGCGTCGGGACGCGCGAATAGGGTGTAGCCTGCGAACAGCCCGCCGAGTGAATGGCCGTGCAAGATATGATCGTCGGCAAAGCGGAATTCATTCGCGAGTTGCGGGCGCAATTCGTCTATAAGGAAGTTCAGGAAGTCCGGCGCGCGGTGCGGGTACGGCGGCAAGGGCGCGACCGAGCGGAAGGCTTCGCGGTTGAGGCCGGGTGCGGAAAAGCCGTCTCCGGGCGGAGAGAACTCCATGATCCGCCTGCCGACACCCGCAAGGCCTTCCTCGGACGGGCTACCGACGCCGATGACGATGACTTCGGGCATCATGTTGCCCGCGACCAGTAAATCTACCGCCGCGATGGCATTGCGCGTCATCAGCGGATCGTCGAGCACCCAGAGCACCGGATAGGTGCGATCCTCTGCAACGCGATAGGTGGCAGGCAGCGCGATCGTCACCGCATGCTCGTAATCGAAAGCTCTGGATTGCACGCGCCGCGTCTCCAGCACCTCCATATTTGCCCGCGCGCCCGGCGTCAGCGCCAGCTGCGGGTTGGCGAGGGCAGGTGAAGCGGCGCTCAAGACAAACGCGGCCAAAGCGGTCGCAAGAATTCGGATCATCGTAACCTCAACAAAAAACGGCCCCGTTCGCCAATGACTTAGCGAACGGGGCCGGGTGGCGATTGTGTTTGTCGACCT
>NZ_JAZBON010000011.1:0-135333 GCF_036351135.1 Erythrobacter sp. | reverse complement strand
GCCCACGGGCGTGCGCAGGGGCGATACGATGGCGGCTCTTCTGGTCATGCCCGTTCCTTAGCGGTTGTATACTTTGTCTTTGTCGCTGAGCGCGACGGTGCCTGCATCGATGAGCTTTCCGATCGTGCCTGAGGAAAGTCCAAGCCGCTCCGCGAGCACCTCTTCGGAATGCTGTCCGAGATAGGGCGCGGGTGAAGGGTCTGCGGCCTCACGTCCCGGCAGGTTCGCAAAGCTTCGCGTGGCGGGATATTCGAACCCGCTCGGATTGGCGGGCGAGGGGCCGAACAGCGGATTGTCCGCCACGAGGACCGGATCGTTCGCCGCCTGGTGCGCGGTGCGATAGCGCTCGAACGTACAACCCTGCGCGGCCATGCGGGTTTCGAGGGAGGCATATTCGTGGCTCCCCGCGACGTTCTGGAAGATGTCGAACAGAGCATGGCGATGCTCGAAGCGCGGACGGTCGCCGTCGGCGAAGCACACGTCTTCTTTGGCTTCGAGCTTGGAGATGGGCAGCGCAACGCCGAAGGCTTCGACCAGACCCTTCCACTGTTTCGAGGTGAGCGCGGCGACCATGAAGCGCACGCCGTCCTTGGATCGAAAATCGCGGCCGAAGGCGCCCCAGATCGCGTTGCCCAGGCGCTCGCGATCGCCGCCGCGGTAGAGCATCTCGGCCATCATGCCTGAGTTCGCGACCGTGCCGATCGCGACATCGCCCAGCGGCACGCGCACTTCGCTCCCTTCTCCGGTCGCATCGCGGTGGCGCAAGGCGGCGAGCAGGGCGAAGGCGCAATAGGCGCCCGTGATGAAGTCCCATGCGGGCAGCACCTGGTTCACCGGCGGGGCGGTTTCCATGTCCCAGTCCTCGGGCCCGCACATCAACGGGTAGCCTGATGCGGCGTTGACCGTGAAATCCATCGCCTGGCGCCCGTCATGCCAGCCCATGATGCGCACCGAGGTCATGTCCGGCGCGCCCTGCGGCTGTGCGGCTTTCATCGCATCATGGCTGAGAAAGCTCTTCTCGGGCAGATTGGTGATGCAATTGCCGGTCCGCGCGGCCAGCTCGACGCACAATTCGCGCCCCTCTCCGCTGCGCAGGTCGAGCGCGACCGACTTCTTCGCGCGGTTGAGGTTCTCCCAGCTGAGCGAGCGGCCTTCTTTCGTCAGGATGTAACGGTCGTAATCGAGCCCGCCTGCTGTGTGGTCGACCCGGATGACGTCGGCGCCCATCTGCGCGCAGTAGAGGCCGGCGGTCGGCGAGGCGACGAAGCTGGAGACTTCGATGATGCTCAAATTATTCAGTAATTGATACAATTAGTCATCCCCGCGAAAGCGGGGACCCAGAGCCGCCCGCACATCTTGCCATTCTGGGTTCCCGCTTTCGCGGAAATGACAAGGATTTAAGTGTTGGCCCGCTCCCATTCGCGCAGCATGTGCTTGGCGATCTGGAGCTGGAGGATCTGCGTCGTGCCTTCGTAGATGCGGTAGATGCGGGCATCGCGGAAGAAGCGTTCGGCATCGTATTCGGCGAGGTATCCCGCGCCGCCATAGACCTGCACCACCCGGTCCACCACGCGCCCGCACATCTCCGAAGCGAAGACTTTGAAAGCGGCGGCCTTGATAAGGATGTTCTCGCCCCGGTCAGCGCGCGCCGTGACGTCCGCCATCATGCTTTCCGCCGCATAGATTTCGATCTCGCTGTCGGCGAGCATCGCCTGGATCAGCTGGAACCGTGCGATTGGTTCGCCGAAGGCCTTGCGCTCATTGGCATATCGGATCGCTGAATCGAGCGCGCGGCGTGCATAACCGGTCGCCGCTGCGCCCACCGAGATCCGCCCATTGTCGAGGCTCTGCATGGCGAAACGGAAGCCCTTGCCGGTCTCCCCGCCTAAAAGCGCATCGCCCGGCACCTTCACATCGTCGAGTATGATATCCGAGATATGGCTCGCCGCCTGACCCATCTTCTTGTCGGGCGAGCCGGTGGAGATGCCCGGCGTGTCCATCGGCACGAGAAAGGCGCTGACATGCGCGTTCTTGGGCAGCGCATCTTTCTCGGTGCGCGCCATGATCAGAGCGACATCGGCGTGCGGGGCGTTGGTGATGTAGCGCTTGGTGCCGTTGAGCACCCAGCCATTGCCGTCAGGATCCGGCGTCGCCGTTGTCGCCATCGCGGCAGAATCGCTTCCAGATCCGGGCTCGGTAAGGCCGAAACAGGCGATCTTGCCTTCCACCAGCCTGGGATACCATTCCGCGCGCTGCGCCTCGGTCGCGCCGTTTTTCAGCGCGCTCGCAAACATCCCGACATTGATCGAGAAGATCGAACGATAGGCGGGCGCGGCATAAGCCATGATATTCACGACGCGCGCATATTGCGTCATGTTGAGGCCCGCGCCGCCATACTCTTCGGGCACCGAGAGACCGAACAGGCCCATCTCGCGCATCTCGTCGACGATTTCTTCAGGGATCTTGTCGTTTGCGATGACTTCGGCTTCCGCGGGGATCAGTCGTTCGCGCACATAGCGTTTCAGCTGCTCGGCGAACTGCTCGAACGCCTCCTCGTCCATGCCGGCGGCGAAGCGGGTTGCTGTGTCGGGGGCGTTCATTCGCTGCTCTCCGTGTCTTGCCTGTCGGGCGGCGCTTGAACGGCGGGCGCGCCGGTCGCCGGTGCGCGATCGGGGATCACCCCTTCGGGCAGGCGCTTCTCCTCGAGCATCTGCGCCGCCTCGTCGAGCGCGCGCGCTTCGCCTTCGCTGACCCCGCCAGGCCCATCGCCCGCGACCGGACCACCGCATGCGGTCAAGCAAGACGCGGCCAATGCGAGAGGCAATGCGGCCCGAACCCGGCCGCGTACAAGGAACGCCTCGCGCCGCACCCTTATTGCGGCGGGGGCGGCGGCGGGTCTTCGCCCGGATCGCCTGCCGCCTCGGCCGCAGCGGCGGCTGCGGCTGCCGCGGCGGCGACATCGGCGGCGGCATCGGCAGCCTGCTCGGTGGTCACCGGATCGGGGGCCGTGGGCTCGGGTGCGGGCGGCGGGCCGGCGACCTCGGTATCGGCGACCGGCTCTTCGTCAACCGGCTCGAGCGCCTCTTCCGCGGGCATCTCGACCGTATCGGGCATCGCTTCAGTCGATGCGTCGTCGGTGTCACCGCAGGCGGCAAGCGCCAGACTGCCGGCACCCACGATTATCGCGCATTTCCTCATGGCACTCGTTCCTCTCCTGCCGATTGTTTGTTTGCGGAGCAGAATGTAGCGGCGTCAGCCCGGTTAAGCCAAGCCTCAATTGATGCGCCGAAACGGCACATGGGCGGTTCCGGGTGCCTGTTTGCGAAGCGATGCGGCTAAGGCTGGCTGTATGCCTAACCCGTTCGCCTCGCCAATCTGCCGGAGCGCCTTTGCGACGTCGATGGTGGGCGCCGCATTCGCCGCGATCCTGACCCTCCTCGCCGCGCCCGTTGCCACGCCCGTCGCCGCGCAAAATCGCGGACCCGGCGCCTTCACCATAGCCGAAACCGGCCAGTCCTTCGCCCGGTTGCAATCGGCCCTCGATGCCATCGGCGATGGCCGCGGCACCATTCGCATCGCGCCGGGCACCTATCGCCAATGCGCGGTTCAGCGCGGCGGCGTGGTCATCTATGCCGCGCGCGAGATAGGCACCGTGACTTTCGAGGGTACGGCCTGCGAAGGCAAGGCGGCACTCGTGCTCAGGGGAATGGGTGCGGAAGTTCGTGGGCTGAATTTCGCTGGCATCTTCGTGCCGGACGGCAACGGCGCGGGTATCCGCCTCGAAGAGGGCGCGCTCAACGTCGCCTATTCCCGCTTTGCGAACAGCCAGCAGGGTATCCTTGCGGGCAATGCGCCCGAAAGCCATGTCTACATCATGCGCTCGACCTTCAGCGGGCTCGGCACCTGCGAGAACGCGGCGGGCTGCGCACATTCGATCTATGTCGGCAATTACGGGCGGCTGACGGTGCGCGACAGCCGCTTCGAACGCGGGACCGGCGGTCATTACGTCAAGTCGCGCGCGGCACAGGTCGTGATCGAGGACAACAGCTTCGACGATGCCGCCGGCCAAGGCACCAATTACATGATCGATCTGCCCGCGGGCAGCCAGGGGCTGATCGCAGGCAACTGGTTCGTCCAGGGGCGCGACAAGGAGAATTATTCCGCCTTCATCGCGCTGGGCGCCGAGGACGTGCTGCATCCGAGCGACGGACTGACCGTGATGGACAACGAAGCGCGCTTCGTCCCCGGCATTTCGCGCTCGAGCGCGTTCCTCGCCGACTGGACGGGATCGCACATCGCGCTGCGCGGAAATCGGCTCGCCGACGGTCTGGCAGGGTATCAGCGGCGCTGACCATTCAGTTGCAGGCAAGCGCCCTGCCGCTAACCCGCTCACATGTTATTGAAACGGTTCCTTATGCTGGGACTCTTGGCGGCAAGTGCGGCCGGATTCTCAATGCTTTATCCCGAAGCCGCCTGCGCCGATAGGTGGTTGCCGCCGGAAACCGATACGGTGATGTCGCGGGATGGCGGCTATCGTTTGACGATCGAGCCCGCATCGTTCGAAGGACCCGCCACGGAAGGAGACCATACGACCGACAGGGCCGTCGGTGTTCTCGAGCGTCGAAATGATGCGGACGAGTGGGAGCCGGTCTGGACGGCCAACTTGCTCAATCCGTTGGCGCCGGTAAGCGCGCTGATTGCCGACGATGGCCGCCATGTGGTGACGCTCGACAACTGGGGCGCGGTAGGGCGCGGAGACCATGTGATCGCGATCTATGGCGAGGGCGGAACCGTCATCCGGTCGTATCGGCTGGATGATCTCCTGCCCCCCGATTACATCGCGGCGTTGTCGCATTCGGTTAGTTCGACGGCCTGGCGAAACGAGGCCGCAATTTCCGAAGCGGATGATCGTCTGGTCCTCGACGTTCACGTGCCTGGCGACAGATATCCGAGCGACAGCTCGGACACCGTGACCTTCGAGATCGTTCTGGAGAGCGGGGAGATCATCGCACCGCCCGCAACGCAGTGGGCCCGGGCCCGATGCAATGCGGCGCGCGTGTTGGAGGAGCGGAGCGAAACCATCACGGTCGGCCAGCCGCATCGACCTTAGGCGCCGGCAATCGCGCTATCTTAGGAGCCGAAAGCCCGCGCGTATTTGACCTCGCCGGACGGCATTTCGCCGGCCATCGACAGCGCCTGGAAATATTCGGCCGGCGGGCCGGGATAGGTCAGACGCGGATCGTGCGCGAAGCCGAAGCGGCGGTAATATTCCGGGTCACCGAGCAGCACGATGCCTCGCGCGCCCGACACCCGCATGTCGGCGATCGCCCGTTTGACGAGCGCGCCGCCGATGCCCCGTCCTTGCAGATCGGGCGCGACCGAGACCGGGCCGAGGCCGAACCAGCCCCGCGTTCCATCGCTGATCGTGACCGGGGAAATCGCGATATGCCCCACGATCCGCACTCCATCCTCGGCCACCAGCGACAGCGCCAAATCGCCTGCCTCGCGTAGGGCCGAGATGATGCGCGGCTCATCGCCGTCGCTATGCGCCATCCCCTCGAACGCCGCCTGCGTCAACGCGAAGATCGTGTCGTCATCGCCCGCCGCTTCGGGGCGGATGGTGACGGGGATTTCCGGGCCGATCATGTCAGCAGATGTCCGTGCCGGTCGCGCTTGGTCGCGAGATAGCGCAGGTTGTGGGGGTTGTCGGGCAGCTGATGCGCGACCCGTTCGGCGATGTCTATTCCCTCATCGGCCAGCGCCTCGACCTTGGCCGGATTGTTGGTGAGGAGGCGGATGTTATGCACGCCGAGCAGATCCAGCATCCGCGCGGCGACGGGGAAATCGCGCGCCTCGTCGGGCAGGCCGAGGCGGGTGTTGGCGTCGGACGTGTCGAAGCCCTGATCCTGCAGCCGGTAGGCGCGCAGTTTGTTGACGAGTCCGATCCCGCGCCCTTCCTGGCGCAGATAGAGGAGCAGTCCCCAGCCGCCCTCTTCACGCGCATGACGGGCCATTTCGTGAAGCGCGCCGTCGAGCTGCGGCCCGCAATCGCATTTCAGGCTGCCAAGAATATCGCCGGTGAGGCATTCGGAATGCACGCGTACCAGCGGGATCCGGTCGCCCGTCTGGCGCCCGATGATCAGCGAGACATGTTCGCGCATGTCGGCGGGCGAGCGGAAGGCAACGATCTCGGCATCCTCGCTGGCGCTGACGGGAAGGCGGGCGCGCGTGACGATGCGCAGCGAGCCGGCCTGCTTGAAAGCGGCGAGGTCGTCGGCTTCGAGCGCATGCGCCTCCCCGGCATCCGCGGGGGCAGCCATGAAGGCGGGGAGAATGCCGGCGATCCGCGCGAGTTCGAGCGCGGCTTCGGCGACATCCTGCCACGCGATCGGCTCAGCGCGGAAAGGCCCTTTCAGCGGGTTGCCAAGATCGAGTGCCGGATCGGCGATGGGCAGCGCGGCGCGCAGGTCAAACGGCTCGCCGCCACGGATCAGGACTGGCGCATGCGGCCGCGCGGCGGCCAGCTGGTTGGCGAGTTTGAGCGTCGCCGAGCGCGCTGCTGAGATCAGTAGGCGTTCGCTGGTCGCGCCGCTCGCAATCGCTGTCTCGATTGGAAGCAGCAGATGCGCCGAGCCGTCTTCCCCCCTCATATTGAGCGGCCAGCCATGTCGCAGCGCGTCGACCGCCTGCGCTGCGCGCCGTTCGGGGCTGGACGCGGGGTCGGGCACAGGATCGGGTGGCCGCGTCACACGTCGAACTCGGTTAGCAGCGGGATATGGTCCGATGGCTTTTCCCAGCTGCGCGCGTCTTCGAGGACGCGATGCGCGCTTGCCTGCGCGGCCAAGGCGGGGCTCGCCCACATATGATCGAGCCGCCGCCCGCGATCGTTGCGGCGCCAGTCGGGCGAGCGATAGGACCACCAGCTGTAATAGCGCGCCGGATCGGGGATGTGCTCGCGCCCGATATCGATCCAGCCGTGCGCATCCTTGAACCGTTGCAGGCTCTCGGTCTCGACCGGCGTGTGGCTGACGACCTTGAGCAGCTGCTTGTGGCTCCACACGTCGCTTTCGAGCGGCGCGATGTTGAAATCGCCGACAATCAGCGTCGGTCGATCGACCCCGTCGGCCCACCGCGACATGCGTTCGAGGAAGTCGAGCTTCTGGCCGAATTTCGGATTGACCGTTCGGTCGGGAACGTCGCCGCCGGCGGGCACATAGACGTTCTCGATCACCATATCGCGCCCGACCACTTCGATGCCGACATGGCGCGCCTCGCCATTGTCTTGCCAGTCGCGGCGCGACACCTCGCGGATCGGCATCCGGCTGACGGTGGCGACGCCGTGATAGCCCTTTTGCCCGCTCACCGCCTGATGTTCGTAGCCCATTTCGGCCAGCGCCCTGGCCGGGAACAGATGGCTTTCGCACTTGATCTCCTGCAGGCACAGCACGTCGGGCGCTTCCTCGCGAAGATAGCGTTCGATGATCGGCAGCCGCAGGCGCGCGGAATTGATGTTCCAGGTGGCGACGGAGAGCATGGGGGGAGGATTTAGGCAGGGCCGCGGAAAAACGCCACCTCTCACTATGCCGTCATACTGATCGGCGATAGCGCACGATCGCACCGCCCGGTTTACGAGGAGAATGTCCCATGTCCCGCCCGCTCGCCCAATCGATCCTGTTCGCAGCGTTCCTGCTCGGCGGCTGTTCGCACGCCTATCGCAGCGCGCCGGTCGTCAGCGCGTCGGCTCCGGCAAGCCACGCTTCCGAAGAGAGGGCCAAGAACGTTATCCTGTTCATCGGCGACGGAATGGGCATCTCGACGATCACCGCGGCACGTATCTATGCCGGCCAAAAGCAGGGCTTGGCGGGCGAGGAATACGTCCTACCGTTCGAGACGTTCGACAATGTCGCGCTCGTCAAGACCTACAACACCAACGCCCAGGTGCCCGACAGCGCGGGCACGGCGACCGCGATGCATTCGGGCGAAAAGACGCGGATCGGCCTGCTCGGGATCGGACCGGAGGCCCCGCGCGGCGATTGCCGGGTCGGGGAGGCGTATCACTTGCCGTTGTTGGGCGAGGAGGTGAAGGACCGCGGCCTTGCTCTTGGGATCGTCAGCACGGCACGGATAACCCACGCGACCCCGGCCAGCGTCTTTGCCCGCAGCGTCGATCGCAACTGGGAAGCCGACAGCGCCATTCCCGATGACCAGAACGGGTTCGGTTGCCGCGATATCGCACGCCAGCTGGTCGAGGCCGACTGGGACGTCGCGCTCGGCGGAGGGACGGCGGCCTTCTTCGGCAGCGAACGCGGTGGGCGCCGCGTCGCGGTTGACGACGATCTGCCGGCGCGGTGGTCAGCCCGCACCGGGGGAACCTATGTCACCGATGCTTCGGCGTTGGCAGTCGCTCCAACGGATCGCCCGGTCCTCGGCCTGTTTTCGCCCAGCCACATGACCTACGTCGCCGAACGTGAGGAGGCCTCGTCCGAACCCACTTTGACCGACATGACGCGCGAGGCGATCGCGCGCCTCACAGACAATCCGGACGGGTATTACTTGATGGTCGAATCGGGCCGGATCGATCATGGCCATCATGACGGGCGTGCAGGCTATGCGCTCGAGGAGACGGTCGAATTCGCGCGCGCAATCCAATATGCGATCGACCATACGGATCCTGCGGAAACGCTGATCCTGGTCACCGCCGATCACAGCCACGTTTTCACCATCGCGGGCTATCCGCGGCGCGGCAACGACATATTGGGTCTGGTGGTTCCACCCGATGGTGAACGGGAGGTCGATGGCGAGCCCTACCTCGCAAAAGACGGTGTGCCCTATACGACGCTGAGCTATGCCAACGGCATGGGTTCGATCGCCGGCATGGATGTCCGACCGATGCCTGAAACCGGCGTCATGGCTCGCCAGCAGGCGACCATCCCGCTCGGCAGCGAGACCCATGCCGGCGAAGACGTCGCGCTCTACGCCCAGGGACCAGGCGCCCACCGCGCCCGCGGCGTGATCGAACAGAACCTGATCTACAACATCATCCGCAGCGCGTTCGGCTGGGAATAGCGTGTTCGGGAGTCCGGACACAAAAAACCCCGGTGCCGGGGGCGTTGGCACCGGGGTTCCATGTTAGCGTTCGTCACGCTTGTGCAGCACGGCGTCTTGGCGGAAAGGGCAACAGGGGGGAAACCCTGACCTCGGCCGTCCTGTAATGTATTACTAGTCGAATTCGTCTTTCACTTAAATGAACAATGCGCGAAACCGGTCGCATACATACAACTTGTTACCGGCGAACCGTTCACCCCGGGCGACGAGACGATCGGCGCGGATCGCGGAAGTCGAACGTGCTCTCCGGCACCGAGACGCCGTAGCGATGATTCGCAAGCCGGACGGTGGTGCGGTGATTCTGCGCATCGAGCGCGACCCAATGGGTCAGCTGCAGGCCGCCCGGCGCGTTCGCATTGCGCACGAAAATGAGATTGATGCGCCCGAATTCCGGCTTCTTGGGATCGCGCACATCAACGCTGATCACGTCCGGGCTGCCGGTCGGCACAAGCGTGCCGTATTGCTTCACGTCGCGGCTGGGATCGAGCAGGGCGCCAAGCGGGGAGTTCTTGATCGGCCAGCGCTCGACCTGATTGACCTCGTAATCGATCATGTAGAGCGAGCGCCCGTTGGAGACGACCAGCAGATCGGCATTCTTGCCGTAATCGAAGCGGATCTTGCCCGGCCGCTTGAGCGTCATCGTGCCCGAGGCCGATCGGCCGGCCCGGTCGGTCTGTGTGAAATCGGCGCGCATGGTCGATATACCGCGCAGGGCGGCGACCGCACGGTCGAGGCTTGCGTCGCTCGATTGCGCCATGGCGGGCGAGACGAAGGAGAGCGCCCCCACAGATGGGGACGGACCGCCCAGCGCAAGGCCGAGCGCCACTGTACCCGCGGCAGCAACAGCCATACGGACAGGACGCAAATGTTTCGAAATTTTCATGAACGCGCTCCTAGGGTGAGCGCGTTGAACCGATGCTTAATCGCGCGCTGTCCGGGGTTTAGGTAACATCCGGTCCGTCGGCACGCGAGGAGAGCCGGATCACTTGATCTTGGCTTCCTTGAACTCGACATGCTTGCGGGCAACCGGATCATATTTGCGGAACGTCATCTTTTCGGTGATGTTCCGCGGGTTCTTCCTAGTGACGTAGAAAAAGCCGGTGCCCTCGGTCGAAACGAGGCGGATCTTGACGGTTGCTGGCTTCGCCATGGCGGTTTCCTGAAAGGTGCTTGATGGGCCCCGAGGGCCGGAAATACGAAGAGCGGCACGTGCCCGGATATCGGGAGCGCCGCCGTTTCAGCGCGCGCCAATGGGCGATTCACGCGGCAAAGTCAAGCCGCGCTCACCAGTCCGACCGGCTGACCTTGCCGCGTTTCGCCTTGACCTCTCCCCGCGCCTTCTTGGCTTTCAAGCGCTTGGTCTTGCCGATCCGGTTGACGCGCGTTTTTGCACGTTTCTTCGGTTTCCTGTGCGCTTCCTCGAGCAGTTCGGAGAGCTTGTCGCGCGCCGCCTGACGGTTGGCGTCCTGCGTGCGGTGCTGGCGTGCGGAGATAAGGAGATCGCCGCTTGCGGTCAGTTTCGAGCCCGCCAGGCTCCGCAGCCGCGCGAAGACCGGCGGGGGCAGGCGCAGCGCGTAGATGTTGACCCGCAGCTGCACTTCGGTCGCAACCTTGTTGGCGTTCTGACCGCCCGGACCCGAGCCCGCGAGGAAACTCTCCTCGGCGAGCGCATGGGCGCGGGCAAGCAGCGTGTCATCCATCGGCAGGTTCGAACCCGGGCACCTCCGGGGCGCTCAGCCCGGCGCACGCAAAGTCTTCGGGGAAGGGCGCGAATGCCTGGATTGGCGGTTTGCCGGCGCGCTCGACCGCGATGGTCTCGGCATGGAGCATGGTGCGCGCAGCGCCCGTATTTTGCCCGCGCTTCGGCCCGTAGACCGGATCGCCCAGCAGCGCGCAGCCGAGCCCCTGTAGCGCATGGACCCGCAATTGATGGGTGCGGCCGGTTTCCGGACGGAAACGGATCAACGAACGCCGCCGATCTCCCTCGCTGATCACCTGCAACAGCTCCCAGTGCGAGATGGCCGGCTTGCCCTTCTTCGCCGCGATCATGCGCCAGCCCTTTTCCGCCGAACTGATCTTAGCGAGCGCCAGGTCGATCGTGCCCGTACCTTGCGCAGGCTCCATATCGAGGATCGCGAGATAGGTCTTGGCGACAAGCCGCTCCTCGAACGCCTTGTTGAACCGTTTCAAAGCCTTGGGATTGCGCGCCAGCAGCAGGCAGCCCGACGTGTCGGTGTCGAGCCGGTGGACCGGCGCGGGGCGGCGCTGAAAGCCCAGCCGCAGCGCATCGAGATAATCTTCGAGACACGGCCCGCCGCGCCGCGGGCGGTCGACGGGGAGGCCGGCAGGCTTGTCGATGACGAGCGCTTCGCCATCCTCGAACAGGATGGGAGGGGCGACGATGGAGGTCGGAGTGGTCATATCAGTTTCGCCGAAAAGAGGCCGCGCGTTGCGTTTCCCAGCTGGAAGTCACCCGCGAGATCGTCGAGCGTCAGTTCCGCTTCGCGCGCCTGACCTTTCTCGATCAGATAGGTTCTGAGCACGCCGGGGAGCAGGCCCAGCGTGGCGGGCGGGGTCAGCAGGACGTCATCCTTGCCGCGCACGAAAATATTGGTGAAACTGCCCTCGGTCACCAGCCCGTCGGCGCGCACCAGCACCGCCTCTTCGCTGCCCAGCCGCCGCGCCGCGCGCAACGCCTCTTCGTAGAACCCGCGATCGCTGGTCTTGTGCGCGAGCCGCCAGTCGGAAGGATCGAGCGGATTAGGCAGGGCGGCGCATTTGACTGGCCCATCGAAGGGCTTCGGCAGCGGCTGGGTTTCGAGCACACTGGCCCCGCTGCGCGACGCGAGCAGGCGCAGCTTGGCCGGGCGTTCGAGCTCGAAACACAGCGCCTGGATCTGGTTGCGCAGGGCATGCCGATCGAACTGGAAGCCCAACGCGGCCGCGCTTTTCTTCATGCGCTCAAGATGCAGCTCGAGCAGCGCGATGCCGTGTTCGGGGTCGAAGGCCATGGTTTCGATGAGGTCGAAACCGGGCGCGGTGTGATCGGGCGAAGAGCGGCGCACGAACCCTGCCTTTACCTCGCATTCGCGCCGTTCCTCCAACGCATCGCTGTCGGCGACGATGGCCGAGCCGACGCCGAGCACCGCCGTGCCGTGGCCGTTCTCGCTCGGCGTCAGGCGCAGCGTGCGGATCGCGACGTTGAATGCGGCCGTATTGTCTTGCCCGATCCGCCCGATGGCGCCGCAATAAGCGCCGCGCGCGTCGCGTTCGACCTTGGCAATCAGCTCCATCGCGCGAATCTTGGGCGCGCCAGTGATCGAGCCGCAGGGGAACAGCGCGCGCACCAGCTCCATCGCGCCGTAATCCTCGGCGAGCCGCGCGCGCACGACCGAGACCATCTGGTGGACGGTCGGATAGGTTTCGACCGCGAAGGGCGCTTCGACTCGCACACTGCCGGGTTCGGCGACGCGGGCGAGATCGTTGCGCATCAGATCGACGATCATCAGGTTCTCGGCCTTGTCCTTGACCGAGGTGGCGAGCTCGCCGCGCAGTGCCTCGTCCGCCGCCGCATCGCCGCCGCGGGGGCGAGTGCCCTTCATCGGCTTCGCCTTGGCCTCGCCGGTTTCGTCCGATGCGACGAACAATTCGGGCGAGAAGCTGAGCAGCCAATGCGACCCGTCGAACACCATCCCGCCATAGCCGGCAGCCGCGCTGTCCCTCAGCGCGGCGTAGAGCGCCACCGGATCGCCGCGATAGGCGCCGGCGAGCGGGTAGGTGAGGTTCGCCTGATAGATGTCGCCCGCGCGGATCGCCTCTTCCAGCGTTTCGAAAGCGCGCGCATAGCCGCCGGCCGAAAGCTGCGGTTCGAGCGGTCCGATCGCGGGCGCCGGCGTCGGCTCGCCACCGGCAGCGCGCAAGGCGAGCCATGTGGGAACCTCACCAGCGGCGATCCGCCGGGGCGCATCGAACAGGCCCAGCCAGACGAGCGGCCCGTGCGCCCCCGTGCGCGCGGCGGCCAGCGGCGCAAGGCGCGGCTCAAGCGCCAGCCCCGCCTCGTAGGCGATGAACCCGGCGAGCTCTCCACCCGCCTGCCGCGCCGTCTCGGCCTCCTCCAGCACGTGCGCCACCTCGTCCGCCCGGTGGGCGACGAAGACCTCGCGCGGACCTTCGTATAGCAGCGCGTCCGCCGCCCCCTCGCCCGGGGTGCGCGCATCATCGAGAAGGACGAAACATTCGGGCGGTGCTGGCTGACCCATCGCCCCTGCCCTTAGGGTCCTGCCCGCGCCAAGTCGATAGGTTGACCGCCGCGCCGCACGCCGCCACACCTCCGGCGGGCGCGAAATAGTAAGGAACCGGCGCGGCGATGAACGACATCTTTCTCGGCCTGGGCGGCGATGGCGAGGATCAGCATCTGGCCCTGTCACGGGCCAACCGCCACGGCCTGATCGCGGGCGCGACCGGCACCGGAAAGACCGTGACGCTTCAAGGGCTTGCCGAAAGCTTTTCCGCCCGCGGCGTTCCGGTCTTCGTCGCCGATGTGAAGGGCGACCTTTCCGGCGTCGCCATGCCCGGCTCGCCGACCTTCAAACATGCTGACAAGCTCGAGGAACGCGCCCGCGAACTGGGCATGGACGACTACGCCTATTCGGACAATCCGGTGATCTTCTGGGATCTTTACGGCGAACAGGGCCACCCGGTGCGCACCACGGTGAGCGAGATGGGGCCACTGCTGCTCGCGCGCCTGCTCGATCTCAACGAAACGCAGGAGGGCGTCTTACAGATCGTCTTTCGTCATGCCGACGAGGAAGGGTTGTTGCTGCTCGATTTCGCCGATCTACAGGCGATGCTGCAATGGGCGAGCGCGAATGCGAAGGAACTTTCGGGCACATACGGCAATGTCTCCAAAGCCTCGGTCGGGGCGATCCAGCGCCAGCTCCTGAGCTTCGAGGCGCAGGGGGCGGACCATTTCTTCGGCGAGCCCGCATTGGAGATCGACGATTTCCTGCGCACCGACGAGCAGGGGCGCGGTTTTGTCAATGTGCTCGCCGCTGACCGGCTGATGCGCTCACCCAAGCTATATGCGACCTTCCTGCTGTGGCTTCTGGCCGAGCTGTTCGAAAGCCTGCCCGAGGTCGGCGATCCGGAAAAGCCGGTGCTCGTCTTCTTCTTCGACGAGGCGCACCTTCTCTTCGACGATGCGCCCGATGCCTTGCAGGAGAAGATCGAGCAGGTCGTGCGGCTGATCCGCTCCAAGGGTGTGGGCGTGTTCTTCGTGACGCAGAACCCGATCGACATTCCCGAGGATGTCGCGGGCCAGCTCGGCAACCGCGTGCAGCATGCGTTGCGCGCCTTCACCAAGCGCGATCAGCGCGCGATCAAAGCGGCGGCGGAAACCTTTCGCATCAACGAGAAACTCGACGTCGAGGAAGCGATTACGCAGCTGCGCGTAGGCGAGGCGCTGGTGTCGACGTTGGACGAAGAAGGCGCGCCGAGCGTCGTCCAGCGCACACTTATCAAGCCGCCGCGCTCGCGGCTCGGCCCGGTGACGAAGAAGGAGCGCGCGATCATCCAGTCGGTCAGCCCGCTCGATGGGAAGTATGACGAGGAGGTCGATCGCGAAAGCGCCGCGGAAGTGCTCGCGCAGAAGGCTGCCGATGCCGCTGCGACCGCACAGGAAGTCGAAAGCAAGGGCGTCGAAGAGGTGCGCAAGGAACCGCGCAAGTCGACGAGCCTGTGGGGGATCGATTTCGGCAAGGCGGGGAAGAGCGCGGTTAAGGCGGCCACGGGTTCGCTGACCTTGATCGCGGTGGCGACGGCACTGGGCCGGAAGTCGCGGGCCGACCCGGTGCGCACGGGCGCGAATGCCTTCGTGCGCAATATTATCGGCGGGTTGATGCGCTAGGACGGTGGTGATGTTGCGATCTTTTTCCCTTGCTGCCGTGGCGGCGTTGACCCTCGCTGGATGCGCCGGCATCGAGACCGAACCGATGCCACCTTCCGCTGCTTCATCCCCCGCCGAGTCGGCACGTGTCGTGGTTGCCTTCGATCGCGAAACCATCACGCCGCTGATCGTCGAAGGCGTTGCCGATCGCAGCACGGGCCGCGCGGTCGAAGCCAACGATCCGGTTCGCATCGCCAGCATCTCGAAGCTCGTCATGGCGCTCGCGGCATTGCGGCTCGAGCAGGAGGGGAAGGTCGATCTCGACGCGGACATATCGCGCTATCTTGGCTATCCGGTCCGCGCCCCGGGCTTTCCCGACACATCCGTGACATTGCATCAGTTGCTGTCGCACCGCTCCGGCCTTCGCGACCGGGCGGGCTACGTCATTCCGCTGGGCGAGAGCCTGCGCGAAAAGCTCGCCGATCCGGACGCCTGGTATGACGATGCTCCGCCGGGCGAGGCGCCGTTCGCCTATGCCAATCTCGGCTCTCCGGTCGTCGCCACCGTCCTTGAGGCGGCGAGCGGCGAGCGCTTCGATGCGCTGCTCGAACGGCTGGTCTTCGAACCGCTCGGCATCGATGCTTGCGCCAACTGGATCGGGTGTTCGCCCGAAACCGTGGCTCGCGCGGTCGTGCTTTATCGCGATACCGGCGACATCGCGCGCGACGACGCAAGCGGCCTGCCGCCCAATTGCACGATTCCCGTCGCGGAGGGCGTGCGATGCGACCTTTCGGGCTATGTGCCGGGCAGCAATGCCTCGGTCTTCAGCCCGCAGGGCGGGGTGCGCATGGGGATGGTGGACCTGGCAAAGATCGGACAGGCGCTGGTCAGCGAAGGCGCCGGCCTGATCGCGCCCGAAGCTTTGAACGCCGCGCTCGCATCGGCCCGTCCTGCGGTCCAGGGGCAGGAGTTTTTCTGCGGCTACGGCCTGCATTTCCAGATGCTCGAGGCACCCGGGCGCCCCTGCTTGGATGGGCTGTTCGAGGACGGTCGCGCGCGTTTCGGCCATGCGGGTGAGGCTTACGGACTGCGCTCGGGCCTGTGGTTCGATCCGGTGAGCGGGACGGGCCTTGCCTATTTCATCACCGCCGTTCCCCCGCGCCAGAGCGCCGAGGACGAAGGCGGCTTCGACCCGCGCGAAATCGCCCTGGTCCAACGCGCGCAGGCGATGTGGGCGGACGGGTATCGCTAGTCGGTCTCGCTTACCGAAGAGCGATACCCGGCCCGCCGCCTCCGGCGTGTTAGGCAGGCTTGACCATGCAAAAGACGTTCAGCTTGTTGCCGTCCGGGTCGCGGAAATAGGCGGCATGGAAGCCGTCTTCGCCGCGCGGACCGGGAGCGCCCTCATCGCTCCCGCCGTGAGCAAGCGCGGTATCGTAGACCGCCTTGACCGTTTCCGGGGTCTCGACCTGCAGGGCCACCATCGTGCCGTTACCGGCGGTCGCCTTCTCGCCATCGAACGGCTTGGTCGCGGCGATGCCGGGCGCGCCGCCCGCCTCGCCCCAACCGATGAAGGTTTCGAACTCCATCATCCGCCCAACGCCGAAATGTGTGGCGATCGCATCGTAGAATGCTGCCGCACGGGGCAGGTCGTTGGTGCCAAGCGTAACGTAGCCGATCATTTGCAATCTCCCTCATGCGACTCGTGAAGGGGAGAACATTACAAGAACATCGGCATCGAGGCAATCGCCCCGGCCGCTGCGATCAGAGCGGTCGGGTCTCCCGCTCGACCCAGTCGCGATCCTCGCCTTCGAGCTGTGGTGCGAGCAGCTCGCGCACGCGAGCGTGATAGGCGTCGAGCCAGGCGATTTCCGCAGGCATCAGCAGCTCCTTGGCGATCAACCGGCGGTCGATCGGCACGAAGGTGAGAGGTTCGAAACCGAGATAGCGCCCTTCCGCGCCGTCGATTTCCTTTTCGACCGTCAGTACCAGATTCTCGATCCGGATGCCGAATGCGCCCGGCTTGTAATAGCCCGGCTCGTTCGAGAGGATCATGCCGGCATGCAGTTCCTGCGCCGTGCCCGCCTGCCCGCCGCCCGGTTTGGCAATGCGCTGTGGCCCTTCGTGAACGCCGAGGAAACTGCCCACGCCATGCCCGGTCCCATGGCCGTAATCGACGCCTGCTTCCCACAGATATTGCCGCGCGAGCGCATCGATTTGGCCGCCGCTGGTCCCCTGCGGAAAGACCGCGCGGTCGATCTGGATATGGCCCTTGAGAACGCGCGTGAAGCGGTCCTTCATCTCCGCGGTGGGTTCGCTGCCTTCGGGCGTGTCGATCCAGACGGTGCGGGTGATATCGGTGGTGCCGGTGGGATATTGCCCACCCGAATCCACCAAGTAGATCGAGCCGGGGGGGATCGGGATATTGCTGTCCTCGTCGACGCGGTAATGCGGCAGGGCACCATGGCCGGCGGCTGCGGAAATCGTGTCGAAGCTGGTATCGCGCAGATCGCCGTGCGCGCGCCGGAATTCGAGCAGCTTCGCCGCCGCGCCAAGCTCGTCGACCTCGCCCGAAGGCGCGGTTTCCTCCAGCCAGCGCAGGAAGCGCGCGACCGCGGCGCCGTCGCGGGCCTGCGCGTCGCGATGACCGCTAATCTCCGCCGGGTTCTTGATGGCCTTGGCCAGAATGGTGGGGTCGCGGCGCAGGCTGACTTCGGCCCCGCCCCGGCGCAGCGTCTGCGCGATCGCGGCGACGCCGAAATCGGGATCGACGCTGACCTGCTTGCCCTCCATCGCGCCCAGCGCCACCTCGAAGGCATCGCGATCGCGGATGGTGACGGCATTGCCGAGATGCTGGGTGAGTTCGGGCGTGACCTTTTCGGGCGCCATGAACAATTCAGCGGTGCCGTCAGCATGGGCGATCACGTAGGACAGGGCGACCGGCGTATGCGCAACGTCGGAGCCGCGGATATTGAGCAGCCATGCGACCGAGTCGAGTGCCGGCACCACCACCGCATCGAGGCCTTCCTTGGTAAGCCATTCCGCGACTTCGCCGCGCTTTTCCGCGGAAGATTGCCCGGCCAGATCCTCGGTATGGATCAGAGCCTGCGCGCCCGAGGGTTCGGGCCGATCCGCCCAGACCGCATCGATCGGGTTGGACGAAGCAGCAACGATCTCGATGCCGCGCCCCTTCACTTCCCGTTCGAGCGCATCGACCCATCGCGCGGTGTGCAGCCAGGGATCGTAGGCGATCCGCGCGCCGTCAGCGCACACCTCGCCGAACCACTCGCCGAGCTTATCGCCCGGAATGCTGCGGTAATCGAAAAGGCTTTCGTCCACCTGCTCGCGCACCTGGACGGTGTAGCGCCCGTCGACGAAGATCGCGGCGTGGGTCAACGTCACCGCGGCGAAGCCCGCCGACCCACCGAAACCGGTCAGCCATTGCAGCCGCTGCGCATAATCGCCGACATATTCGCTCATATGCTCATCGGAGATAGGCACGACGAAGCCGTCGAGATCGCGGCGTTTCAATTCTTCGCGCAGGGCCTTCAGGCGCGCATCGTGGGTTTGCATCAGCATGTCGTCATATCCCGCATTGTCCGCCGCGCTCTCTTGCCGCGGCGGATGGAAACCTTATCAAGCCAACATAGGCCGCCCGGCGGCCGCATGCCACCCGCGAAGGAGCGCCCGCGCCATGTCCCGCCATCGCAATGTCATTCTTGCCTGCGCGCTCGCGCTCGGGCTCGCCGGGACCACCGCCGCCTTCGCAGACAACCAGGAAAGCCCCGAATTGCCCACATCCCCTCCGATCGCCGAGAAGCGCGAGCACAGCTACACCCATCACGGCATCACCATCGCCGATCCCTATGACTGGCTTTACGACAAGTCCTATCCCGAGATCGAAGACGAGGACGTGCTCACCTACCTCAAGGCGGAGAATGCCTGGTTCGAGGCGCAGATGGCGCCGCACGAAGCGCTGACCGAAAACCTGTTCAAGGAGATGCGCGCACGGATCAAGGAAGACGATGCGACCGTGCCGCAGCGCCGCGGCGGTTGGCTCTACTGGTCGCAGTTCGAGGAAGGCGCACAATACCGCCAGCATTATCGCAAGCCGGTCGAGGGTGGCGAGGAAGAGCTGATCCTCGACGAGAATACATTGGCCGAGGGCCACGAATATTACCGCCTGGGCGCGACTACGGTCAGCAAAGATGGAACGATCCTTGCCTATTCCTACGACGACAGCGGAGCGGAGAGGTATCGCGTCCGTTTCAAATGTCTCGGCGATGGCATGCCCATCGGCGACGAGATCTGCGATGTCCGCGCCCCTTGGGGCGAAGATGCGATCGAAGGTACGATGGGCAACCTCGTCTTCACCCCCGACGGCACCCGACTGATCTATGGCAAGGTGAACGACAACTGGCGCGTCGACCGTTTGATGGTTCATCGGCTCGGCACCGCCCAGTCGGAAGATGAGACTGTCTATGCCGAAAGCGACGCGTCCTTCCAGGTCGGTGCGAGCCTATCTGCCCAGGAAGACTATCTTCTTATCTCTACCGGCGACAACGAGACGAGCGAGGTGCGCTTCGTCTCGGCAGATGATCCGACGGGTGCGCAGACGCTGATCCGCGCACGCGAGAAAGGCGTCGAATATGCCGCCGATATCCGCGAGGGCGAGGTCTGGGTGTGGACCAATGACGATCACGTCAATTTCCGCCTCGCCAAGGCCGATCTGGCCGCGCCGGGCGACTGGAACACGGTCATCGAAGGCTCGAACGAATTCTACCTCACCGATTTCGAGCTGTTCGAGGACTTTTTCGTAACCGAGGGGCGGCTGGATGGCCTCGATCAGGTGCAGATCCGCCGCTACGATGCGCCGGGCAGCGCGCAGGCCATTGCCTTCCCCGAAGCGAGCTACAATGCCGGCCTGTCGAACAATCCCGAATACGATCAGGACGTTTTGCGGCTTTCCTATGAGAGCATGGTGACGCCCGATTCGGTCTACGATTATCACGTCGCCACCGGCGCGCTCGAACTGCTCAAGCAGCGGGAGATCCCCAGCGGCTACGACGCCGGGCAATACATCACCGAGCGCGTGTCGATCGAGGCGCGCGACGGGACGATGATCCCGATCAGCATCGTCATGCGCAAGGACCGCGCGAAGATTCTGGAAGAGGCCGGTATTGAGGGGCCGGGGCCGCTCCATCTCTATGCCTATGGCGCCTATGGCTATGCGATCCCGCCCGGCTTTTCGACGACGCGGCTCAGCCTGGTCGATCGCGGTTTCGCCTATGCCATCGCGCATATTCGCGGCGGGGACGATCTCGGCCGGCGCTGGTATCTGCAAGGCAAGCTGTTCGAGCGCACCAACACCTTCAACGATTTCGTCGATGCGGGTCGCGGGCTGATCGCGAAAGGCTACACCGCAGAAGGTATGGTCACCGCGAGCGGCGGCTCGGCGGGCGGCGAGCTGATGGGGGCGATCGTCAACCAGGACCCGTCGCAATATGGCGCTATCGTCGCGCATGTGCCCTTCGTCGATGTGCTGAACACGATGCTCAATGAGGATCTCCCGCTGACGCCGGGCGAGTGGCAGGAATGGGGCAACCCCATCCTCGACAAGGCGGCTTTTGCCTACATCCTCTCCTATTCGCCCTACGACCAGGTGAAGGCGCAGGACTATCCGCCCATGCTGGTGACCGCCGGGCTGAACGACCCGCGCGTCACCTATTGGGAGCCTGCCAAGTGGGTCGCGAAATTGCGCGATACCAGGACCGACGACAATACCCTGCTGCTCAAGACTAATATGGGCGCAGGACATGGCGGGCAGTCGGGCCGCTGGAATTCCCTGCGCGAGACGGCGGAGGAATTTGCCTTCATCCTGTGGCAGATGGGGATGGCGCCGAAAGCGAGCGGCAGTTGATCGGGTGGCGATCCGCAATTTCGTCTTCGACGTCGGCAACGTGCTGGTTCCGTGGGATCCGGCGGGCATAGAGCGCCGTGCCTTTGGCGAAGAACGCGTCGCAGCCGCCGATTATGTCGCACCCCTGCGAGGGCATGACACCTGGATCGCGGTCAATCGCGGCGAACTGACGCTGGAGGAGGCGGCGCAGCGCTATATCGCCGAGGACGGGTTCGCGCGCGGGGACATCGACCGCCTCTATGCCGAGCTTTTCGCAAGCTTCCCGCTGATCGCGGACAGCGCGCAGCTCCTGCGCGAATGCCGGGCGGCGGGCTATCGCACCTTCGCCATCACCGACAATGTCCACGAGATCGTCGCCCACCTGAAGGGCGTCCACGATTTCTGGCCGCTATTCGAAGTGGCCGCGGTCTCTGCCGAACTGGGTGTGCTGAAGCCTGATCCGGCGATCTATCGCTGGCTGCTCGATACCGCCGAACTGACTGCGCGGGAATGCGTCTTTCTCGACGATGTCGCGCGAAACGTCGAAGGCGCAAGAGCGGTGGGTATGGAGGCATTCCTATTCACCAACGCCGCGCAGGCCCGCCGCGATCTGGCCGCGATAGGCGTGGACCTCACTCCAGCATCATGAACGCGCCGGCGCCGCCTCGTTTCTCGAAGACTTTCACCGCCGAGCCGCGCCACATCGACGAGCTTGGCCATGTCAACAATTCGGTCTGGGTGCAGTGGATTCAGGACATCGCCACCGCGCACTGGGACGCGGTCGCCGATCCGGGCCACCGGGCGCGCTATATCTGGGTCGTGGTGCGACACGAGATCGATTATCGCGGCAATATCGGCGCGGGCGAGACGGCGCTCGGAGAAACTCATATCGATGGGAAGGCCAGGGGAGCGACCTCTGTCCGCGTGGCAATCTTCACCGACGCAGCGGGCAAGCGCATGGTTTCGGCCCGGACCACCTGGGCCATGCTCGAACGCGGCAGCGGGCGGCCGGCGCGCATCAGGGATGAGGTGCTGGCGCCGTTTCGCGAAAGCTGAGGCGCGGCGGCGGGCCTAGGCCACCTGCTCGCTTGCACGCGGTCGTTCGAACAGTTTGAGCCGCTCGTAGAGCATCCGGTTGCGGCCCGTCGACCTCATGCGCGATCCGCCGCGTCATCGCCCGACGCAGCTCTTCGCCGCGCATCACCGCATGCGGACCGCGCAAGAGCAGCATGAATTCCTCGCCACCCAGGCGGAGCGCGATGCAATCGCGATTCCCCGCCATCTTCAGCGCGTCGGCGCCCGATCGCAGCACGGCATCTCCAACCTGGTGGCCGTAGCGATCGTTCATATCCTTGAACCGGTCGAGGTCGATCAGCGCCATCGTGTCGAAGCCCTGAGCGCGCAGCCCGTCGAATTTCGCATCCAAGGCGCGGCGGTTGAACAGGCCGGTCAGTGGATCGCGTTCGGCGACGCTCTCCAGCGTATCCTTCTCTGCGTGAAATCGATCGCGTTCGAGCTTCAGAACGAGGAAGCGGCTGGCGACGCCGAGCGCAGTCGCGGTAACCTCGATCAGGGTCGCCACCAGCAGCAATTCATTGGCGTCGATGGTCGGAATGCCGGGCAGGAGGAAGCTCAAGACCCGGGCGAGCGCAACTACGAGAAGCGGGCGGAGGCCCACGATCAAATATCGTACGGTCTTGCTGCCATTGCGATAGGCGGCGAACAGGAACGCCATGAAGACGATGCCTAACGGCGCGCCCGACGCGAAATAGAGGTTCGCCGGCCAGCGCCCCAGCGCCTCGATCCCGGCAGTTCGTCCGCCAGGTGAAGGCGATCGAAAATGGTTGCCTGCGTCGCCGCGACGACTTCCACCACCACCGCTTCGGGCCGGCCCTCATCGCGGCAGTGGCACGGCGAACTGACGGTCGAAAAAGGTGGCTCGGATTTCGCCGAATCCGGCGTCCGAGCGGAAGACCCCCTCGTCGGTCGGAACCGTGATTTCGAGCGAATCGAAACGTGCCGTGCGACTGATGAGGAAGGAGGGAGCCTCGCCGGCTGGGACATCGAGGCGCATCACGTTGCGCTCTTCGCCAAGGTCGATTGCTGCTTTTTCGCAGGTGAGCTGCCGTAGCGCCGACTCGGACATTTGCGCGAGGCTTTGCTGGGTCGGTCCGACCGCGCACAGGTCGGCCTGCGCGGCGTGTGCCGGCGCTGAGGCCGCCAGCCGACCGCCTGCGAAAAGCGCAAGCGCGGTCAACCAAGAAAAGCGCAAGCGCGGTCAAGCAATACGCCAGAGAAACATGCCCGACCCGGCCCGTCAAAACTCTTACGAGACAAGGACTATACGCCCCGTAAACGTCGCCAGGAAAATGTGCTTTCAGGCGGCCAATTCGGCGTCGCGCCTCGATGCCGGGGCGCTGGTAAAGATGGTCAGGCGTTCGAAGCAGGTGCGGTTTCGGCCGGCGGCCTTCGCCTGGTAGAGCAGTTCGTCGGCGCGTCCGTACAGCTCTTCGAAGGACATCGGCATGCTGGTCGTTCGCGGGAGTTCGACAAGCCCCATGCTCGCCGTGACGGGCTGTTCGAGACCCGGCACCGCGCCGGTAATGTGCACGGGCACGGCGCGACGAATGGCTTCGGCCCGGGCATGGGCGGATGGGCCGCGCAGCAAGACGACGAATTCCTCGCCTCCCAGCCGTACGCCGATCGTATCGCGCTCCTCGCCTCCGCGAATGGCATCGGCACAGGCGATCAGCGCCTCGTCGCCGACCTGGTGGCCGAAGCGATCATTGACGGCCTTGAAATCGTCGAGATCGATCAGCGCGAGAGTGTCGAAGCCCTGCGCATGCAACTCGGAAAAACGCTTGGTGATGGCGCGCCGATTGAGCAAGCCGGTGAGGGAATCGCGCGTCGAAAGCTGTTCGAGCATGCGCACCTCGGTCACTGCATCATCGCGCTCGCGCCGCACGGCTAGGAAGCGCTGGGCGATGGCGAGGCTGATGACGACGACTTCGATGCCGGTCGCGAGGAACAGCATCTGATCGAGGCTCGACGGGCCGATATAGACGCCGACCCCGCGCAGCAGACGCTCGATCGAGGCGAGTATCACCGGCGTCCAGCCGACCGCGAGGAACCGCGCCGAACGGCTCCCGCGTGCGAGCGCCTCGGCGATCGCCACGGTTACGACGACGATCAGTGGCAGGAAGGCGATGAAATAGCCGCGATCGTCGAACGGATGGACGAAATGCAGCTGCAGCGCGAAAAAGCCGCAAACGAGGATTGTCCACCAGCCGGTGACGAGCGTCACCCGGCGCATGAGGGGGCTTTGCGTCCCCGGCTCGAGAAAGGCGGCGAGGAACAGCGCCCCGACCCCGCAGCCGATCGCCCAGAACAGCGCCCCCGCCGCCGCGATCAGCGCCACGGGCAAGGTGATCGCAACGGTAATCAGACCGCCTGCGAACAGGACATAGCCCATCATTGAGGCGACCATGAGCGCGTGGAGCGCGATGAACTTCTCGCGCAGCACGACAAAGAAGCTGATGTCGAAGAGCAGCGGCAATATGAGCATGCCGACCACCAGCGCGAGCAGCGCGATATCGAGCTGCGTCCATTCGGCCTGCCCTGAAACGGGCGTGAGGCGCGCCTCGGTCAACAGCGGGACCGAATGGGGACGTTCGACCCGGACCAGGATTGCCTGCGTCTCCGCGGTGACCTCGGGAAGTGCCACCTGAAAGACCGGCCCGGCGGCGAGCGCTCGGCCATCGCTCTCGTCGTAGCGCTGTGTGCGCGCGGTGCCGTCCTCATCCAGCGCGGTGAAGGTGATGGATTGGTGACGTGCGATCCGGCTGTAGAAATAGCGCGGCAATGCCTCGCCCTCCCACTGACCGGCATCGAACCACAGCCAGGCAAGCATGCGATCGGCGCGCCAGCCCGCATCGCCGCAGTTCCAGCCGCGCTTTTCCTCGAAGGCGCGCACGATTTTGGCGATTTCGGCATCGCTATCGGTCACTTTCTGACAGGCGGGGGCATAAACTGCGGCAGAGTCGCCAGGACCATTATCCTGAGCCATTACGGCCGAGGCACTCCCTCCGAGCACGGCGAGAACAAGCACGTAAAATCGCAGGAGAATTACGCGCATCGGCACCATCTTTGTGCGTCTAAAGCCAACCCCTTAAGGGCGGTTTAAGCACGGGCAAGGCGCACATACTGCCGGCCGGTCGATCGCGGCGGCTCGGAGGTCGTCGTCATGCCCGTGTCACACGCGAAGTCTACCATAACGAACGAATTTCAGCTGAAGGTTTCAAAACACATGAAATGGGTTCGTCTGACCGGATTTGCCGGTCTCGCCGCAATGGCATTGAGCGGGTGCGACGCCTCGGGTGGCCAGTCTCGCGACTGGGTCCGCGCGGTCGGTTCCTCGACCGTCTATCCCTTCGCCAAACAGGTCGCAGAAAGCTTTGCCCGCTCCAATCCCGAATACAAGTCGCCCCTGATCGAATCGACAGGGACGGGCGGCGGGATCCAGCTGTTCTGCCAGGGCATCGGGCCGGACACGCCCGACATGGCGAATGCCTCGCGCCGGATGAAGCTCTCCGAATTCGAGAAATGCGCCGCCAACGGGGTCGAGGACATCATCGAATTGCAGGTGGGTCTCGACGGGATCGCCCTCGCTGCGGCCAAAGGCGGGATCGAGCTCGATCTCAGCCCTCGCATCGTTTACGAAGCGCTTGCCGCCAACCCCTATGGGCGTGAACAGACCGCGCGGACATGGGCCGATGTCGATCCTTCGCTGCCCGACGAACCGATCCTCGTCTACGGCCCGCCCAGCACCAGCGGTACGCGCGATGCGCTGAAGGAATTGGTGCTCGAAGCGGGCTGCGACACCAATCCCGAGATGGAAGCGCTGAAAGAGCGCGACGAGGACGAGCACCAGCGCATCTGCACCGAAGTCCGCTCGGACGGCGCCTATGTCGATCAGGGCGAGCAGGACAATCTCATCGTCCAGAAGATCGAGAGCAATCCGCGCTCGATCGGCATTTTCGGCTTCTCCTATCTCGACGAGAATGCCGACAAGGTCGACGGCATCCCGATGAACGGGGTCGAACCGACCTATGAAAATATCGCGAGCTTCGCCTATCCGGGCGCGCGGCCGCTCTATGTCTATGTCAAGCGCGCCCATATGCGCGCCATCCCCGGTCTTGAGGGTTATCTCCAGGAATGGGTGAAGAACTGGGACGAGGGCGGACCGCTGACCGGGATCGGCATGGTCGCCTCGCCTCCGGAAACCATGGCGCTGAACGAGCGGCGGGTGAACGAGCGGATTGCGATGACCCGATCTGACCTTACTGCCGAGCGCACCGCGATGAGCGGCGAGCCGGCCGAAGCGGGCGGCTGATCGGCCCCTCGGATCAGTCTTCGCCGCGCCGCGCCTTGAGTATCGCCTCGGTGCGGACGAAGTCGCCGGGATTGTCGACGTCGATCGGCGCATCCGCAAATGGCATACGCACCACCGCTAGACGCACGCCCCACCGTTTCGACAGGTAGCGCGCCAGCTGGTCGATCGTCGCCAGCGAAAAGCGATACATCAGCATGAAGCGCAGGCCGAATGCCTTAAGGATGCGCCGCGGCTGTTTGCCGAACTGGCCGCCGGTCTCGAACACGCGCGCGGCGCGGATCGCTTGCGCGTTGGCGACACCATACAGATTGCAGCTCGACCAGCCGCCATCCTTCAATTCGTGGAAGGCGCGCTTGCCGTCGGGATAGGCTTCGAGAATGGTCGAAGCCGGGGTCATCGCCACCGCCGCATCGGCGCCACTTGCGAGCATCTCGGCACAGAAATGGTCGAACATCTCCGCGGTGTGCAGCGCATTGTCCCCGGTCGAGACTACTAGCGGATAGGGCGCCGGTATCGTATCGGCAGCGTCCATGATGCTGGCGAAGAGATTGTCGCCTGCGGGCACGAAATAGAGCCGCCCCTCCTCCATCAGCCGCGCGAGATAGGGCACTTGGCGCAGCAGCGCCTCGTCTTCGATCGAGACCCAGATATCACCGGCATGGCGGCTTTGCGCGATTTCGCGCACGACCCGCGCCAGCATGATCTCGCCGTCCAGTTCGACCAGGCATTTGTGGCTGACGCCCTGCAGCTGCGCCACCGCATCGTGCGGCCCCGCCCGGCTCGCGGCGAGCACCAGCACGGTGACCTTGTCGCCGTCGCTCTGCGTCGCCATGGCTTCCCCCCTTCGTCCCTGCCTCAGTCCTTCGGCGCGGTCATTCTCGCAGTCAGTTGGCGGATGGGCTTGCCCAAATCAAGCGCGGCGAGCTCTTCCATGAGCGCGTCGGCATTCGCAAAAGTGGGGGCGGCGGCAAGACACGTCTCGAGTTTGCGCCAGAGCTGAGCGTCGTCCATCGGATGCGCCTTGCTGCCGACCGGCATGGCGATGGCGGTTTGCAACACGGGGCCATCGGTCAGCGTCAGATGGATCTCGGTCGCGAACTCGCTTTCGAGCGCGTCGACATATTCTTTCGTGATCCGATCCATCAGAGCGCGCACTTCGGGTCGTTGCAGCGCTTTGGGTTCGTAATCCGCGAGGCCGACATTTCCATCATGCAGGGCGGCGGCAAGGCTATATTCGAGGCTGAACTTGGCCTCGGCGGGTGTCTGCGGGTCCTCATGCATCAGATTGCGCAGATGCGCTGCTGGGGCGCGGACCAGCACGCGCTCGATGTCGCGCGTTTCGAGCTGGTGTTCCTCCATCAGCGCCAGAAGCCCATCCAGCGCGCGGTGGAGGCTGCCGCAATTGGGAAAACGCTTCACCTTGAGACCATGTTCGGTGATGTGGAGCGGCGTGCCGATATCTTCCGTGCGCAGGCGCATGGTCTGGCCGTGTTCGGCGCTGCCTTCCATCGCCGTGGCGAGATCTTCTACATCCTGACCGACCATCAGGGTGCGCAGCCCGGTCGGCCCGTCGAGCGTGGCCGTCCCTGCGGTGATGCCGGCTTCGGCCAGCAGGGCAGCTTCGACCCCGCCGCGTGCGGCGAGCCCGGCATGGAGCGGCTTCGCGTCCGATCCGAACTGGCTCATGAACCCGCCCGCAAGGCTGGTGGACAGCGAGATCGCATGGGCGGAGCGGGTCGTATCGAGGCCAAGCAGCCGCGCAGATGCCGCCGCCGCGCCCACCGCGCCGAGGGTCGCGGTCGCATGCCAGCCGCGGCTGCGATGAAACGGGTTCACCCCCTGTCCGATCACACCCATGATCTGCAGCCCCACGATATAGGCATCGAACAAATCGCCGAGCGAGGCATCGCGTGTATCGCCGAGCGCCAGCAATGCGGGCACGAGCACGGCGGAGGCGTGCGCTTTGGCCGGATCGAAATTGTCGTCGAAATCGAGCGCATGGGCAGCGGTGCCGTTGAAGAGCGCAGCCCCCGGCGGTGAGAGCGTTTCGCTGCGAGCGACCGCGCGCGAAGGTCCGCTGCCCCAAGCCGAGACGACCGGCCACAGCTTGGCCGGCGCGCTGTCGTCAGCACCCGGGACCATCACCGCGATCGTGTCGATCAGCGCGCGCCGGGCAATATGGAGCGCCGCCTCCGGCCAATCGCGCCCCGCATCCGCCACCCAAGCGGCATAAGCTTGCAAGGGGGCGGAATAAGCGTCGTCGGACATCGCCGCGCCGCTCTAGATCGGATTGCCGTCCTGGTCGCGGAAAATCTCGCGGCGCCCGACATGATTGGCAGGGCCCACCAGCCCCTCGCTCTCCATCCGCTCGATCCACTTGGCCGCGGTGTTGTAGCCCACACCCATCTGGCGCTGAAGCCATGAGCCCGAAGCCTTCTGGTTCTCGACCACGATCTGGCAGGCCTGGCGATATTTGCGCTCTTCGGGGCTGTCCGAAGCGGTGAGTTCGTCCTCGAAGGAAAGTCCGCCGCCGTCTTCGGGTTCTTCGGTGACGGCGTCGACATATTCGGGCGCGCCCTGCGCTCGCCAGAAGTCCGCCACCGCCTCGACCTCGTCGTCGCTGACGAAAGGCCCGTGGACACGGACGGTCGCGCCGGTGTTGGGCTTGTACAGCATGTCGCCTTTGCCCAGCAGCTGTTCAGCGCCCTGCTCGCCAAGGATCGTGCGGCTGTCGATGCGGCTCGTCACCTTGAAGCTGATTCGGGTCGGCAGGTTCGCCTTGATGACACCGGTGATAACGTCGACCGAGGGGCGCTGCGTCGCCATGATGAGGTGGATGCCGGCGGCGCGCGATTTCTGCGACAGGCGTTGGATCAGGACCTCGATCTCCTTGCCCACGGTCACCATCAAATCGGCGAGCTCGTCGACGATCAGTACGATTTGCGGCAGCGGTTCGTAATCGAGCTGTTCTTCCTCGTAGAGCTGCTCGCCCGTATCGGGGTCGAACCCAGTCTGGACCCGGCGGCCGAGCGGTTTGCCCTTGGCAATCGCGGCGCGGACCTTTTCGTTGAACGAGTTGATGTTGCGCGAATTGATGCTCGACATCATCCGATAGCGCTTTTCCATCTCCTCGACCGCCCATTTGAGCGCGCGCACCGACTTGTGCGGCTCGGTCACCACGGGACTGAGCAGGTGCGGAATGTCGTCGTAGCTCTTCAGCTCGAGCACCTTGGGATCGATCAGGATCAATCGGCATTCGGCAGGCGTGAAGTGGTAGAGCAGGCTTAGAAGAATGCAGTTCAGCCCCACCGACTTGCCCGAGCCGGTGGTGCCCGCGACGAGCAGGTGAGGCATGGCGGCAAGGTCGGCGATGATCGGCTCGCCTGCAATGTCCTTGCCGAGGATGATGGGCAGATTGCCCTTGTGCTCAGCGAAACTCGCCGAACCGGCCAGTTCGCGCAGCATCACCATCTGCCGGTCCGCATTGGGGAGTTCTATGCCCATCACGGTCTTTCCCGGAATTGGCGATACGCGCGCACTGATCGCGCTCATATTACGCGCGATGTCCTCTGCTAGCCCAACGACGCGGCTTGCCTTGATGCCGGGGGCGGGTTCGAGCTCATACATCGTCACCACCGGCCCGGTGCGCACGGCGGTGATCTCGCCCTTGACGTTGAAATCGTCCAGGACGTTTTCGAGCAGCCGTGCATTGCGTTCGAGCGCGAGCTTGTCGAGCTTGGGCGCGGCGTCGGTGGGGGGATCGGCGAGCAGATCGAGGCTCGGCAGTTCGTAGGTCGCGAACATGTCGCGCTGACTGGTCTTGCTGGCCGGATTGGCGCGTTTGGGCGGGGCGGACGGGTCGCTGATCTCGGGCGCGCGGCGCGGTGGGGCCGCGGGCTCGTCGGCGAGCGCAGGAGCCTTGCTGCGACGGGCGCGGGCGGGCGCGGCGGCTAGCTCTTCGTCGGCGAAGGTTTCGCCTTTGGCGCTGCGACGCAGTAAGGGCAGGCGCGCAAGCACCCCGCCGCCGCTGCCGAGCGCGCGGGGCAGGCTCATCGCCGCGCGCCAATCGATTGCGAAGATGCGGGTGAGGAGCGCCGTCGCTCCGGCAAGGCTTGCCAACGCGCCGCCAAGTATCACCCAGCCGCGCAGATCCTCGCCGAACCGCGCCGCGACCGCTTCCACTGCGCTGCCGCCCAGCAGACCCGAGACCCCGCCCCATTGCGCCGGCAGGGTGCCCGTGCTGGTGCCGAATGCGAGGGTCAGGAAAGTACCGAGCAGCACCATCGCGGCGAGCAGCATGCCGGTTGGCAGCCACCAGCGCGTCGGTTCCTCGCCTTCCATCTCGTCCTCGCCCGAAGCGGCGTGCCCGAGCCGGCGGGCCGCGACATAGAGCAGCGGCAGCAGCAACAGGCCGGGCAGGCCGAAGGCGAACAGCACCCGGTCCGATGCCCACGCGCCCCAGCTGCCCATCCAGTTGGCGATGCGATCGGGGGCGGCGGCGGTCGAGGGGCTGGGATCGGTCTGCGTGTAACTCGCCAGCGCGAGCGCCAGGAACACCATGGCAAATGCAAGCACGCCCGCGCCCGCCATCTGCGCCACACGACGCACACTGCGCCGAAAGGCGATGCGCCAGTCGGCTTGCGGGGCTTTGCGGGAACTCATTGCGCGGGTGGCCATCGGGGCTCCTCAAATGCGGAACACATCATGAATCCTCGGAGCTTCGGGGTCAAGCGCAGTGCGGCGGGCTGTCGAACTCCCCGCCACCCCTTGACGGGGGTTAACTCAACCCATCGATGGCCGCCCATCGCAGCCAGCCGAGCGCGCGCGCGCGGTCCCGGTCCATCCCGCCGAGCGCAATCACCGGCGCCTGCGTATATCGCGCCAACCGGCGAAAGCGCGCCGGTCCGAGCACCCCGCCGCCCGGATGCGAGCGCGTGGCAAACACCGGCGACAGCAGCACACCGTCCGCCCCCAGCCGGTTCGCCAGCCCGATTTCGCGCATGTCGTGCGCGGTTGCCAGGCGAAGCAGCCCGCGGCGCCGCGGCCAAAGCGCGCGCGGCGGACCGTAAATGCCGTCCGCCCCCCATTCCCGCGCGGTCAGGGCACTATCTGAAAGGACAATCGCGTGCCCCATCGCCCTCGCCACACGGCGCAGCTCTTGAAAACGTCCGTACCGCGCGGCCTCGGCGAGGTGATAATGCCGGTAGACAAACCCGCTGCCGCGCGGGAGGGCGGCCAGCGCTTGCTCGAGCCGCGCATTGTTGCGCTCGTCGGAGAGCAGCCAGAGGCGCGGGAGCGGCGTTGAATTGCACACCGGCGCGCTATAGCCGTGCGGGCATGGAAAATGCAGCCACCAAGCTCGAGGATGTCCGCGCCAATATCGCGCGTATCTGCAAGCCCGCCCGCCGCAATCCCGAGGACGTCACGCTGATCGCGGTCAGCAAGACCCATCCTGCGGATCGGATCGAACCGCTGCTCGAAGCGGGGCACTGGGCCTTCGGCGAAAACCGGGTGCAGGAGGCGCAAGACAAATGGCCTGCCCTGAAAGAACGCTATCCCGACGCGCAATTGCACGGCATCGGCCAATTGCAATCGAACAAGGCGGCGGATGCGATCGCGCTGTTCGACGTCATTCATTCGCTCGACCGGCTGAGCCTTTTGAAGGCGCTGGCCAAGGCGATGGACAAGGCGGACCGGCGCGTGCCTTGCTTCGTGCAGGTTGATATCGGCGACGAGGCGCAGAAGGGCGGCTGTCCGATCTCCGAGGTGCCGCAGTTTCTCGCCAAGGTGCGCGATGCCGATATTCCGGTTGCCGGGCTGATGTGCCTGCCGCCCGCGGAGATCGAACCCGCGCCGTTCTTCGCCCTGCTCGCCAAACTTGCACGCGACAATGGGGTCGAGGGGCTCTCGATGGGGATGAGCGGTGATTATGAAACGGCGGTCCAACTCGGAGCGACGCATGTCAGGGTGGGGACGGCCCTGTTCGGGGCACGCGGATGAACCCGCCGGACTTCGCCGCGAATTGGACCGCGTGTCTGGAAACGGGGGCGGCGGTGCGTTTCGAACATGGCCCGCGGCGGATGGAGTTGGGCGTGCCGCACCGGATTGCCGATGATTTCGTCACTTCCCGGGGCTTTGTCGCGATCGGGTTCAACTGGGAGCTGCTCGACGCCGAAGCCTCGCCAGGAGAGCCGCGTTCGGGCGAGGGCGAAATCGTCAAGGCGCTGACCGGCACGCTTGCAAACCCCGCAAAGCCCTGGCTCGCGCATGACGCCGCTACCGCCTGCGCGCACGATTTCCTGAGCCTTTTCGAACCGCCCGCGCGCACCCTCCTCGCCAATCGCTATGACGGGCTGTGGAACCCGATCGGTGGCAGCGCGACCGAATGGGGCTTCGTCGGCTACGATGCGAAGACGATCGCGCTGCTCCTTCTGAGCGAGCGATAGCGCGAAGTCACGAGCGTTCCAATTCGAGCTGGCGGCGGTCGCTGGCCGCGTCGAGCAGGGCGGCCTCGATGTCGGCCAGCCGTTCGGGCGCAGTCACCTTGCTGCCGGTCAGATCGGTGACGTAGAACGTGTCCGCCGCGCTCTCGCCGTAATGGGTGATATGCGCGGACTGGACGATCAGATTGGCGCGGTAGAGCGCATGGGCGAGGCGATTGAGCAGCGCGGAGCGATCGCGCGCGGTGACTTCGATGACGGTGAAATGGTTCGAGGCGTCGTTGTCGAAATTGACCCGCGGCGCGACGGTGAAGGCCTTGGCGCGCGAATGCGGGAGCGGGCGGGCGGCCAGCCGCGGAACCAGCTCGATACGGGCGAGCAGCGCGTCGCGAATGCTCTGCCTAAGCCGCTCGATCTGCGCCGCTTCGCAGAACGGTCCGCCATTGCCGTCCTGGATCAGGAAGTTGTCGATCGCATAACCGTTCAGCGTCGTATGGATGCGGGCATCGATGATGTTCGCCCCGGCCAGGTGAATGCCGCCCGCGATCCTGTAGAAGAGGCCCGGATGGTCGGCGGCGATCACGCTGACCAGCGTCGCGCCGCGCTCGGCATCGACCTCGCAATGGATCGAGAGGTGATCGTCGATCCGGCGCGCCTCGGCATATTGCGCGAGGTTCTTGGCGATGATGTCTTCGGGCTCGGCGATCCAGTAGGCGTCGGCCAGAAGATTGCCGACCTCGTCCATCAGCTGCGCATGCTCGCCCAATTCCTCGCGCACCGCCTCCTTGCGCGCAGCGATTTTGTGCTCGCGGCCGAGCCGCTTGTGGCCGAGCCGCAGCCGTTCCTGCGCCGCGTCGTACAGCTCGCCGATGAGCTGGCCCTTCCAGCTGTTCCAGGTGCCCGGGCCGACCGCGCGAATATCGACCACGGTCAGGATCGCGAGATTGCGCAGCCGGTCGAGCGTCTTCACCTCGGCAACGAAATCCTCGATCGTCTTGGGATCGGTGAGGTCGCGTTTTTGCGCGGTCGAGCTCATCAGCAGATGCTGGAGGACCAGCCAGGCGACGAGTTCGGTTTCCTTGTCCGACAGGCCGAAGCGCGGACACAGCCGCTGCGCCACCTGCGCGCCGAGCACCGAGTGGTCGCCGCCCCGCCCCTTGGCGATATCGTGCAGCAAAACCGCGACATAGAGCGCGCGGCGCGAGGAGACCTTGCCGATCTGCTCCGTGGCGCGCGGATGATCCCCTTCGAGCAGGCCGCGCTCGATTCGGCTGAGCAGACCGATCGCGCGGATCGTGTGCTCGTCGACCGTATAGTGGTGATACATGTCGAACTGCATCTGCGCATTGACGCGGCCGAAATCGGGGACGAAGCGGCCGAACACGCCCGCCTCGTTCATCCATCGCAGCGCGCTTTCCGGATCGCGTTCGCCAGCGAGCAGATCGAGGAAGATCGCATTGGCGTGCGCGTCCTTGCGCACACTGCGATCGATCGATTTGGCGTCGCGATTGGCCTGGCGCATGGTCTCGGGATGGACCTCGAGCCCTTCAGCCTCGGCAAGCTGGAACAGCTGGATGAGCCGCACCGGATCCTCCCGGAACCAGTCGTCGCCGGGTGCGCTGATCCAGCCGCCTTCGACCACGAAGCCCTCGACCTTGCGTGACCTGGCGCTCCGAACGCCCGGCAAGCCGCGCCGCGCCCGTTTTTTCGCCATCTCCGCATCAAGGTGGGAAAGGAAAATGCCGGTCAGGCTACCGACGCGTTTCGCCTGCATGAAGTAATATTGCATGAAGCGCTCGACCGCGCTCTTGCCCGGCCTTTCGGCGAAATTCATGCGCTCGGCGACCTGTCGCTGGAGATCGAAGGTCAGCCGATCTTCCGCGCGCCCGGTGAGCGCGTGCATGTGGCAACGTACGGCGAGCAAGAACCCCTCGGCACGGCGAAAGCTGCGATATTCGCTGCGAGTGAACAGCCCGACATCGACCAGCTGCGAGGCGCTGTCGACGCGGTGCATATATTTGCCGATCCAATAGAGCGTCTGGAGATCGCGCAGACCGCCCTTGCCGTCCTTGACGTTTGGCTCGACGACATAGCGGCTGTCGCCCATGCGCTTGTGCCGCTGGCTGCGTTCTTCGAGCTTTTCGCGCAGGAAACTGTCGGCATTGCCATTGGCGACTTCGCCCCAGAAGCGGCGCCGGCATTCTTCGTAGACCCCCTCGCTGCCCCAGACCAGCCGCGCTTCGAGCAGGGCGGTGCGGATCGTGAGATCGTTCGTCGCCATGCGGATGGTCTCGGCGATGGTGCGGCTGGAATGGCCGACCTTCAGCCCCAAGTCCCAGAACAGATACAGCATCGCCTCGATCACCTGTTCGCACCAGGGCGAGCGGCGCATCGGCGTGATGAAAGCGATGTCGACATCGGAATGCGGCGCCATTTCCGCGCGCCCATAGCCTCCGACCGCAAGGATCGCGAGCCGCTCGGCGATGGTGCGGTTGGCGAGGGGGAAGACATGCGTGGTGACGTAATCGTGGATCGCGCGCACCAGCTGGTCGGTCAGGAAGGCATAACCGCCGGCGATCTCGTGTCCTGCCGAAGGTTTGTCCGCAAGCCGGGCTTCGAGCTCGCGCCGCCCGTCGTCCAGCGCATCGCGCAATGCTTCCAGAATGGCGGGGCGCGCGGCCTCGCCCTCCTCGCGCGCGAGCGCATCGATCTTACCCATCAGCGCGCGGCGATCGATAATCGCGCGCTGGCGCGGAATGCGGCGGCGGGCCGGGGTGAGGGCCGGCTCGCTCACGCCCTTTGCAAGCCAATCGAACGAACGTCAGGCAGCGGCGAGCGCCTTTGCGTACTGTTCGCGCAAAGTCTTCTTGTCGACCTTTTGCGTGCCGAGGCGGGGAAGCGTTTCATCGACGATGAAGATATGCTCTTCGAGCGGCACCTTGAAGGGGGCGATATGTTCGAGCAGGAAGGCGCGCACCGCCTGCCGCGTCACGTCGTCGCGCCCGTCCTTCGGCAGGATCACTGCTGCGGGCACTTCGCCCATGCGATCGTCGGGCAGGCCGAACACCGAGCATTCCGCGATGTCGTCATGCGCATAGATCGCGTCCTCGACCTCGATGCAGCTGATATTCTCGCCGCCGCGAATGATGATGTCCTTCTTGCGATCGACGATGTAGAGGTAGCCGTCCTCGTCGAGATAGCCGAGATCGCCCGTGCGGAAATATCGGTCCTTGGTGAAGGCGGCCTGGGTCGCCTCCTCGTTGTTCCAATAGCCAAGGAAATTGGCGACAGTGCGGATGCAGACCTCGCCGACCTTGCCCTGTTCGAGCTTGTTGCCGTCATCGTCGAGGATCGCGAGGTCGACGATGGGCTGCGAGGCGCGCCCGGTCGATCCGGGTTTGGCCAGATAGTTCTCGTTGAAATTGCCGCAGCCGACCGCATTGGTCTCGGTCAGGCCGTAGCCCAATAGCGGGAAGCCGCCGGGGAAGGCTTCCTTGATCTTGGTGACATGTTCGACCGGTCGCGGCGCGCCGCCCGCGGCAAAGCTCTTGCAGGCGGATAGGTCGTATTGGTCGCGGTCGGGATGGGTCGCCATTTCGTAGCTCATCAGCGGCACGCCGACGAAATAGGTCACCTTTTCCTCGGCCATCAGCTGGATCGCCTTCAGCGCATCCCATTTGGGCATCAGCACCAGCTTGCGCGCGATCGCGAAGGACTGGAGGAAAAGCGGCACCTCGCCGGTCACGTGGAACAGCGGCACGGCGACGAGCGCGCTCGGCTGTCCGTCCATGTCCTCGCCCCGGCTCTCCATCAGCAGCTTGGCCATGGCGCTCTGCGCGACATAGCTCATGACGCCCGACACGACGCCGCGATGGTCCGAATAGGCGCCCTTGGATTGGCCGGTGGACCCCGACGTGTAGAGAATGGTCGCCAGATCGTCCGGTCCCAGCGTGCCCAGCATGCGCATCGCGGCGGATTGTTCGAAACCGGCAGGCGCCTTCCACACCGCCGCGAGGCCTTGTGGCGGCGCGGTGTGTTCGATGGTCACGATCTTCGCCGAATGGTCGGTACCTTCGAGCCGCGCGGCACGGTCGCCATCGGCGAGCACGATCGAACATTCGGCAAGGCGGATCCCGTAGGCGAGTTCCTCCCCGGTCCAGAAGCCGTTCAGCAGAGTGACGCAGCCCCCTGCCATGGCGACCCCCATATAGGCGATCATCCAGTTCGCCGAATTGCGCGCGGCGAGCCCGATGCGGTCCCCCTTCTGAACGCCGTGATCCTCGACGAGACTTTCCGCCACGCAGACCGCCGCCTGGTAGGTCTGTCCGAAGGTCAGGCGGATCTCACCATCGACGATGAATTCGACGTCTTTGTGTTCATTGCAGAAATGCGCGAAATAGTGCGCCAGCGTCGGCGGCGCGGCGGTGAAGGCGGGCATGGTGACCTCGTCGCGATCGATGCCGGTCGTGTGGAAGGGCTGACCCTCTTTCGTGAGTTCGCCCATGATCGCTTCGAGGGCGTTGTCCAACTGTGTCGGCATCGTGCAATTTCTCTCCATCGTGCGGCCCTTCGTGGGGACGCTGTTCTGTTTCATCCGCGGGCAGCATGGCGGCGCCGGCGCGGCATCGGCGGCAATCCGCAGCGCCTATCGCGCAGCTGCGGCGACACCCTTTCCCCGGCCCGCGCGCTGTGCCACAAGCCGCCCGCGACGCGCCCGCTTTTCCTCGCGGTCGCTCTCGACACCATTAAGAGGTCCGCCACGTGCTGTCACTACTTGCTGCAGGCGCCAGCACATCGATTGCCGCCCCGTTCGCTGCCATCATCGCGGCTGCCGCTGAACCGATCTACTGGTCCGATCTCGGCATGCGGCCCTATCTGTTCGAGATCGGCGGGTTCCAGCTGCGTTTCTACTCGCTGGCCTATCTGATTGGGGTGATCTTCGCCTATTGGCACACGTCCAGGGCAGTGAAGACGCCAGGCGCCCCGATGGCGCAGCGCCATGTCGACGATCTGTTCTTCTACTGCACGCTGGGCGTCATCATCGGCGGGCGGCTGGGCTACGCGATCTTCTATCAGCCCGAACTCTGGGATAATCCATTGGACGTGCTCAAGCTGTGGGAAGGCGGGATGAGCTTTCACGGCGGGCTGCTGGGCGTGCTCGCGGCGATCGGCTGGGTCGCGAAGCGCGGTGACCTCTCCTTCCTCAGGATATGCGACTACGTCGCGCCGAGCGTCCCGATGGGCATGCTGCTCGGCCGGCTAGCGAATTTCAACAACGGCGAATTGTGGGGCCGGGTGGCGGACCCGGCGAGCGTCCCCTGGGCGATGATCTTTCCCGATCCGCGCGCGGGCGACGTCGCGCGCCATCCCAGCCAGCTCTACCAGGCGGGGCTTGAGGGGCTGGTGTTGCTCGTCGTCCTGCTGCTGCTGTTCTGGAAGACGAGCGCGCGTTATCGCCCCGGCTTGCTGGTCGGTATCTTCACGATCGGGATCGGGCTGGCCCGCTTCGTCAACGAATTTTTTCGCGAGCCCGATGCACAATTGGCTGACTTTGCAGCACAGACCGGGCTATCGATGGGCCAATGGCTGACCATTCCGCTGATCCTCGCCGGGTTGATTGTCACGCTCTACGCCGTGACGAGGAAGCCGGTGGGCACGGGCGCGGGGATGCGCACGGCCCGGCCGGCCTAGGCGCGCTTACCCTCGTCACCGCGCGCGCGGTACCGCTGCGCCTGATCGAACCAGACGGCTCGCAAACCGAAGTCCTTCCCGCCACCACGTCGCGAACCTCCGCCGGCCGCGCTGCGCAGGAGCGCGCGGAGCGGCAGGCGAAAGAGGACGCCGCGCGCCTCGCAGCTGAAGAAGCAGAGCGCGAGGCGGAAGCTGCGCGCAAGGCGGAGGAAGAGGCCGCGCGCAAGGCAAAGGAAGAGGCGAAGCGCAAGGCGAAAGAGGAGGCGGAACGGAAAGCTAAGGAGGAGGCGGCGCGGAGAGCCAAGGAGGAAGCCGAACGTAAGGCGAAGGAAGAGGCGAAGCGCAAGGCCGCGGAAGAAGCCGAGCGCAAGGTAAAGGAAGAGGCGGAGCGGAAAGCCAAAGAGGAAGCGGAGCGCAAAGCCAAGGAAGAGGCTAAGCGAAGAGCGAAAGAAGAGGCTGAGCGTAAAGCCAGAGAAGAGGCGGAGCGGAAGGCAAAAGAAGAGGCAGAACGCAAAGCCAAGGAGGAAGCGGAGCGGAAAGCCAGGGAGGAAGCTGAGCAAAAGGCCAAGGAAGAAGCGGCGCTAAAAGCGAAGCAGGAAGCCGAACGACAGGCCAGAGAAGAAGCCGAGCGCAAGGCAAAAGAAGAAGCGGAGCGCAAAGCGAAAGAGGAAGCCGCGCGGAAGGCGAAAGAAGAGGCAGAACGCGAAGCCAAGAAAGAGGCTGAGCGCAAGGCGAAGGAAGAGGCGGAGAGAAAGGCGAAAGAGGAGGCCGAGCGCAAGACCCGGGAAGAAGCGGCAGCGAGAAAAAAAGCCGAGGCCGATGCGCGCAAGAAAGCCAAGGCCGAGGCCAAGGCGCGCGAGAAGGCGGAAGCCGAGCGCCAAGCCGAGGCCGCCGAGAAGGCGAAAAATCTCGGGCAAACCTTCCGCCGCCTGATCAAGGAAACCGGTCCGATCAGCCTCGCGCACTATATGGCCGAGAGCAATGCGCGCTATTACACCAGCCGCGATCCGCTGGGCGAGGAGGGCGATTTCATCACTGCGCCCGAGGTCAGCCAGATGTTCGGCGAGCTGGTCGGTCTGTGGTTCGCCGATCTCTGGGTCCGGATGGGCGCGCGCAAGCATATCCACTTCGTCGAGCTCGGACCGGGCCGCGGCACGCTGTCGAAGGACGCGCTGCGCACCGCGGCCCGCTACGATTTCGATCCGCAGGTGCATTTCGTCGAAGTCTCGCCCGCGCTGCGCAAGCTCCAGCGCGAGGCATTTCCCGACGTCCATCATCACGACGACATCTCGACGCTGCCCGAGGATGCGCCCCTGCTGATCGTCGCCAACGAGTTTTTCGATGCGCTGCCGATCCACCAGCTGGTGCGCGCCGCGGATGGCTGGCACGAGCGGATGGTGGGTCTGGCCGAGGCGCCCGATGGCTCCGTGCGCGAGGATGCGGACTTCGCCTTCGTTGCAGGCAGCGAGCCGATGGATGCGATCGTTCCGAAAAGCTGGCGCAGCGCCTCGCAGGGCACGATGATCGAGACCAGCCCCGCGGCCACCGCGCTGATGGGCGCGATCGCCGAGCGATTGAAGGAACAGGGCGGCGCAGCGCTTATCTTCGATTACGGTGCATTGGAGCTGCGTGCCGGCTCGACGCTGCAGGCGCTGCGCGCGCATGAAAAGGTCGATCCCTTCGCCCATCCGGGACAGGCCGACCTCACCGCCCATGTCGATTTCGAACTGCTGAAATCGGTTGCCGAGGCGAACGGGGCGGACGTCATGGGCCTGACCATGCAGGGCGACTGGCTGCGCGCGATGGGGATCGACGTGCGGCTGGAAGCGCTGCAACGCAAGAATCCGGGCGAAACCGCCAAGCTCAAACGGCAATATGACCGGCTGGTCGATGACGGGCAGATGGGGCTATTGTTCAAGGTGCTCGGCATTTGCGGGCGGCGCTGGCCGTTCGGCGTCGGCTTCGAGCAGTAAGAGGGAGAGGTTCGAGCAATGCTGAGACATCGCATCATGACGATCCTGCTGCTCCTGGCGACGCTCGTCGCCGGTGGAACTTCGGCAAACGCCGCCGAACCGATCGCGGGGCGCTGGGTCACCGAAGAGCGCGACGCGGTGGTCGAGATCGGCCGCTGTGGCAGCAGCTGGTGCGGGCGGATCGCGCGCTTCCTGGTGCCTCCGCCCGATGGCGCCGATCAGCGCGACGTCAACAACCCCGAACCTGCCTTGCGCAAACGTCGCCTGCTAGGCCTCCCCGTGCTCAGCAGCTTTCGCGAGGAAGAGGATCTGTGGTGCGGGCGGATCTACGATCCCAAAAGCGGCAAGAGCTACCGCTCCGTCATCCGCCGCACGGGCGCGAACACGATCGAGGTCAAGGGCTGCATCGGCCCGTTCTGCCAGGCGCAGGTGTGGCGGCGGGTGAGGTAGTTTGCGTTTCGCAGTCGCATCCGCGGCTGCGTCCTCGGCGCTATTCCCTACGCTCCACTATGGGGCACCTGCGGGCGGCCGGTCGCCCTTGCGGTCGCTGCGCGACCGTTTCGACTACAGGCCGATTTGCTGCGCCAACTCCTCGGCCGCCTCCTTGGGCGACAGCTTCCCCCCGCCTTCGCGGTCGACGGCGAAGTTCGCCTCGCGCATGGTGTCCACCGGGATCGCGCCGACCAGCGGCTCGAGCGCGGCGATTACCTCTTCGTTGTCGGCGATGCGCGGGCTCAGCATGATCATCGCATCGTAGCTCGGCAGTGCTTCGCGCGGGTCTTCGAGCACCGCCAGCCGGTCCGCCGCGATCCGCCCGTCGGAGGTGTAGGCGCTGATGACGTCGGCCTCGCCCGATTGCAACGCGTTGTACATGAAGGTGGGCGAGAAATTGCGCTGCGCGTCGAAATCGAGCCCGTAGGCATCGCGCACCGCCACCCATTCGGGCCGTTCGAAGAATTCCGGATCGCCGCCGACGGTCAGCCGCCCCGCGACCCGGGCCAGGTTCTCCAACGTCTCCACGCCGAGTTCGCGCGCGCGATCCTCGCGCATGGCGAAGGCATAGGCGTTCTCGAAACCCAGCCGCCCGAGGATGCGGATGCCGGTATTCGCGCGCTCCCATTCGACGATCTCGTCATACATCGCCTCGCGCCCGGGATTGTCGGTGCGCTTCATCTCGTTGGTCCAGACCGTGCCGGTATAATCGACCGAGATGTCGATGCTTGAGGAGGCGACCGCGCTGTGGACCACCGCCGAACCGAGCCCGTCGCGATATTCGACCTCGAACCCCGCCTCTTCGAGGCGGCTGCCGATCAGCTGGGCGAGGATATAGCTTTCGGAGAATTGCTTGGAGGCGATGACGATGCGGTCCTCGTCGCCCTCGTCCCACTGCGCGAAAAGCGCCGCCATGACGCCCAGCGCCACCGCCAGCGCGCCCGCGCCCCATTGCCAGCGCCGCCGCTGGGCAAAGCCGCGTTCGATAAGGCCAAGCAGCGCGTCGGCCACCAGCGCCAGCCCGGCGCTGGCAAGACAGCCGGCGAGGACCAGCGCCCAGTTCTGCGTCTGCAGGCCGGCGAAGATCGGATCGCCCAGGCTCGGCTGGCCAATCGTGGTCGAAAGCGTGGCCGCGCCGATGGTCCACACGCTGGCGGTGCGGATGCCCGCCATGATGAAGGGCGCGGAAAGCGGCGCTTCGACCAGGCGCAGTTTCTGCCAGCCGGTCATGCCCACCCCGTCCGCCGCCTCGAGCACTTGGCGGTCGAGATTGGCCAGCGCGGTGACGGCGTTCCTCAAGATGGGCAACAACGCGTAGAGCGCGAGCGCGAGCAGCGCGGGGAGGAAGCCCAGCGTCGGCAGGTTTTCGCCGAATACCTCCCGCAAAGAGAGGAGGATCGGGAAGAACAGCGCCAGAAGGGCGAGCGCGGGGATGGTCTGGACCAAGCTGGCGAAACCCAGCGCCGTGCGCGCGACCGGGGGCGAGCGGCTGGCCCAGATCGCCAGCGGCAGCGCGACGCAGATGCCCAGCCCGATCGCCGCCGCAGCCAACAGCACATGCGCGGCGAATTTGTCGCCGAGCCCTAGCAATATGGTCGCGATCTCGTTCAAACCGCGCCCGCCCAATCGCTGCCGCTATCGCGCTCCATATGGGCGAGCCGCTCCGCCTGTTCGCGCGGTACGGCGACCAGGCCCTGGGCCGTTTCACCGCCCGCTCCGCCGAGCAGGGCGCGCGGATGCTCGTCGGCGACCAGCCGTCCCGCCTCCATCACCAGTACACGGTCGGCCAAGAGCAGCGCTTCGGCCATATCGTGGGTCACCATGATGGTGGTGAGGCCGAGCGTATCGTGAAGCTCGCGCACCTTTTCGCCGAGCGCATCGCGGGTGATCGGATCGAGCGCGCCGAACGGCTCGTCCATGATGAGCAGTTCGGGATCGCCGGCAAGCGCGCGCGCCACGCCGACCCGCTGGCGCTGCCCACCCGACAGCGCATCGGGCATGCGGCTCGCCATTTCGGGTTCGAGCTCGACCAGGCGCAGCAATTCCTCGATGCGCTCGCGCGGCAGGGCTTCGCCCGCGAGCCGCGGTCCGATGGCGATATTCTCCGCGACGGTGAAATGCGGGAACAGGCCTATCCCCTGAAAGACGTAGCCGACCCGGCGCCGCAGCCGCGCCGGTGCCATCGCGGCGACGTCCTGCCCATGCAGCAGGACGCGGCCCTCGCCGGGTGTCTCGAGCGTATTGATCGTCTTGAGAAGGGTCGACTTACCGGATCCCGAAGCGCCGACCAGCGCGGTGAAACTGCCGCCGGCAATATCGCAAGTCACCGCGTCGACCGCCACGACCCCGCCATAACGCTTGGTCACTGCGTCGAAGCGGATCACGGGGTCGGCGAGTTCGCCGGCGCCGCCGGATGCGGACACGATAGGGCGATCTTGCGTCAAATGTGCGGGTTTCGTTGCAAGTCAGCCATCGTCGTCAGCGACGGGCGCGATATAGGTCACGCGCTGCAATTCGACGCGTCGATCGTCGTCATTGGTGGCGATGACCGAGCCATCGGCCTCGGGCGCGCTCGTCTTCCAGCATTCTTCGGGGATCGCGGGCGCGGGGGCGGCGGGTGCCTCGCCGGCCCCATCGCCACCCGCCTCGTCGCCCGTCTGCCGCTCGCCCTCCTGCGGCGGGGGCTCCAGCGGCTCCGGGCGAAAGCAGATGCGGCCATCGGCGCGCTGTTCCCAGCGTCCCTCGCCGAAGGGCGCGCCGCCGCGCACATCGCGGTAACGGCCGTCCGGATCGAAATAGGTCGTCTGCACCGATCCGTCGCGCCCGATGGTCAGCCAGCCGGTCTCAGCCATCGGCAGGGTCGCAGCCTGCGGCTCCGCATCGCCCTCTTCCGCCGTTCCGGTCGGCAAACCGGTTGCGGACGGATCGCTATCCGCGCTGCCGCCTTCTTCGGCGCAGGCCGTCAGCAGGGGTAGCGCGAGAACGATCGATAAAAGGGGCGGGAGAGGGCATGCGCGCATGGGCAGCGAGCCTAGAGAGGATTGCACAGCGCGCCAAGCGCTCCTTCCTGTAAAGCTGGCGCGCACAGCGGCGTTGGCCTCCACGCACCGGCTTGCTAAGGCGCGCGCCAGACCGGGCGATCGCGCCCATCCGACCCCATCTGTGTTCCCACTATTCCAGCAATCCCGAAGAGATCCCCTATGCGAGCCACCCCCGATTTCGATTTCCAGCTCGGTGAGAGCGCGGCGATGATCCGCGACAGCGTCGCGCGCTTCGCCGATGAACGGATCATGCCGCTCGCCGAGAAGATCGACCGCGAGGATCATTTTCCGCGCGAGGAATTGTGGCGGGAGATGGGTGAACTTGGCCTTCACGGCATCACCGTGGACGAGGCGGATGGCGGGCTTGGCCTGGGCTATCTCGAACATGTCATCGCGGTCGAGGAAGTCAGCCGCGCGTCGGCCTCGCTAGGCCTATCCTACGGCGCCCATTCGAACCTGTGCATTAACCAGATCCGCCGCTGGGGGAACGAGGCGCAGAAAGCGAAATATCTCGAACCGCTGATTTCGGGCGAACATGTCGGCAGCCTCGCCATGTCCGAGGCGGCGGCGGGGTCGGACGTCGTCTCCATGAAGCTGAAGGCCGAAGCGGTGCAGGGAGGCTACGTCCTCAACGGCACTAAGTTCTGGATCACCAACGCGCCCTATGCCGATACGCTGGTCGTCTATGCCAAGACCGATACCAGTGCCGGCTCGCGCGGGATCACCGCCTTCTTGATCGAGAAGGACGACGAGGGCTTTTCCATCGGGCAGAAGATCGAAAAGGTCGGCATGCGCGGAAGCCCCACGGCAGAGCTGGTGTTCGACGATTGCCACGTGCCGGAAGACCGGATCATGGGGCCATTGAATGGCGGCGTCGGCGTGCTGATGAGCGGGCTCGATTACGAGCGCGTGGTGCTCGCTGGATTGCAGCTCGGCATCATGCAGGCCTGTCTCGACACGGTCATCCCCTATCTTCGCGAGCGCAAGCAGTTCGGCAAACCCATCGGCAGCTTCCAGCTGATGCAGGCCAAGGTCGCCGACATGTATGTCGCGCTGCAGACCGCGCGGGCCTACACCTACGCCGTCGCCAAGGCCTGCGACGCCGACCAGACGACGCGCTTCGATGCAGCGGGCGTGATTCTCTATGCGAGCGAAAGCGCGTTCAAGGTGGCGGCGGAAAGCGTACAGGCGCTGGGCGGCGCGGGCTATACGCTCGACTGGCCGGTGGAGCGCTACATGCGCGATGCGAAGCTGCTCGACATCGGCGCGGGCACGAACGAGATCCGCCGCATGCTGATCGGGCGCGAGTTGATCGGGGCAGCAGCTTGAGCGAGCAATTGCTTTTGGCGCTCCAGGTATATGGCGCTGCATCGGGGCTGGTCGCCGCCCTGATCGTCTCGCTCAATCTCGGCGCACAATGGACCGGTTGGGGTTTCGTGATTTTCGTCACGAGCTCGGCCGCTCTGGTGGCCTGGGCCTTTCTCGGCGAAATAGGCATCGCGGTCGGTTGGCAGAATGTGGGCCTTTTGTGCATCAATTGCATCGGCGTGTACCGCTATCTCTTCGTCAAGGCGCCCGAAGAGGCGGAGGAGCAACAATGAGTGCACCCGTTCTCACATCGCAGCTCGACCGCGAGGCGCCGGACGCGAAGGCGCGGTTCGAGCACAACAAGGCGCTTGCGAGCGACCTGCGCGATACCGTGGCCGAAGCCGCGCTGGGCGGCCCGGAGCGTTCGCGCGAGCGGCATGTGTCGCGCGGCAAACTGCTGCCACGTGAGCGCGTCGAACGGTTGCTCGATCCGGGCTCACCCTTCCTCGAGATCGGGCAGCTTGCCGCGAACGGAATGTATGAGGATGCCATCAACGGCGCCGGCCTGATCTGCGGGATCGGGCGCGTTTCGGGGCGGCAGGTCATGATCGTGTGCAACGATGCGACCGTGAAGGGCGGGACCTACTACCCGATGACGGTCAAAAAGCACCTGCGCGCGCAGGAAATCGCGCAGGAGAACCGGCTGCCTTGCATCTACCTCGTCGATAGCGGGGGCGCGAACCTGCCGCATCAGGCAGAGGTCTTCCCCGATCGCGACCATTTCGGGCGCATCTTCTTCAACCAGGCGAATATGAGCGCAATCGGCATCCCGCAGATCGCTTGCGTGATGGGTAGCTGCACGGCAGGCGGCGCCTATGTGCCCGCCATGTCCGACGAGACGGTAATCGTGCGCAATCAGGGCACAATCTTCCTCGCCGGACCGCCATTGGTGAAAGCCGCGACGGGCGAGGAGATCAGCGCCGAAGACCTTGGCGGCGGCGACCTGCATGCGAAAAGGTCGGGCGTGGTCGATCACCTGGCGGAGAATGACGAACACGCGCTCACCATCGTGCGCGATATCGTAAGCCATCTGGGCGAGAACACCGGCGCGGCGGCGGACATCGCGCTGAAGGACCCGCGCCCGCCTAAATTCGACGCTGACGACCTCTACGCCATCGTTCCCGAAGATGTGCGCGCGCCCTATGACGTCCATGAAGTCATCGCGCGGCTTGTCGATGGCAGCGAGTTTCACGAGTTCAAGCAGCATTACGGCTCGACGCTCGTCTGTGGCTTCGCGCATATCTGGGGCATGCCGGTCGCGATCCTTGCGAATAACGGCGTGCTGTTCTCCGAAAGCGCGCAAAAGGGCGCACACTTCATCGAACTCGCCGCTCAGCGCCGCATTCCGCTCCTCTTCCTGCAAAACATTTCCGGCTTCATGGTCGGCGGGAAATACGAGGCGGAAGGCATTGCCAAGCACGGCGCGAAGCTCGTTACCGCGGTCGCCACCGCGACCGTCCCCAAGATCACCGTGGTGATCGGCGGCAGCTTTGGCGCAGGCAATTACGGCATGGCGGGCCGCGCCTACAGCCCGCGCTTCCTGTTCACCTGGCCCAATGCACGCATTTCCGTGATGGGCGGCGAACAGGCCGCAAGCGTCCTCGCCACCGTCCACCGCGACGCCGACAGTTGGAGCGAGGAAGAAGCCGAGGCCTTCAAAGCCCCGATCCGCCAGAAATACGAAGACGAAGGCAACCCCTATTACGCGACCGCTAGGCTTTGGGACGATGGGGTAATCGACCCGGTACAGACGCGCGACGTGCTAGGCCTGGCTTTCGCCGCGACGCTCGAAGCGCCTATCCCCGAGCGGCCGGCATTCGGTGTGTTCAGGATGTGATCACCGAAACAGCCTCAGTTGCATCAGTCAAATTCGAAAGCGGGACCGGCTGATGCCTGATGCGGTTATTTCGGTTCTCGCGATTTGCGGGATAGTGCTCGCTCTGGGGCTAGCCTTGGGCCTCGCCGACCGCCGGAATTTCTCGCTTGGCTGGCTGCTGGTGTCGGTGGGCCTGATCGTGCTCAACGATGCCATGCTCACGCGCGTATGGGGCACGATTCCTTGGGTTCTTCCGGAAAGCGACTGGAACTGGCAGGGCAAACTGATGGCGCTCGCAGCGTCCCTGCTGGTCGCATCGCTCGCCGCCTTCGGGTGGAAACAAAGCGGATTGACCCTGAGGCAAGCCAAAGGCTCGTTGGGTCCGTCCGTGTTCGTACTAGGCCTTTATCTCGCATTCTTCGTCGTGATCGCGCTTGTTTTCGGCGGCGGCAAAGCGTCGGCGGAAACCGTTGCCTTCCAACTGACCATGCCCGGGATCGAGGAAGAGATTTTCTACCGGGGCATCCTGCTTTTGGCGCTTAACGAGGCCTTCCGTTCGCGGACTCGTTTTGCCGGGATCGGATGGGGCTGGGGCGCGCTGCTGTCGTCGCTGGTGTTCGGCCTCGCGCACGCCTTTTCCTATTCGGCGGCGGACGGGTTCGCGCTCGAACCGATTTATCTCGCTTTGACGGCGGTGCCTTCGCTGCTCGCAGTGGGGCTCAGGGAGCGGACGGGGAGCCTGCTACTCCCCATTCTTGCGCACAATGGGGGCAATGCGATTCCGCTGCTCGTCTGAAATCCCCTCGCTTTCCCTTACGCAAGTGCTAGGCCGTGCAGGCCCCGGGGAGAGGGAACCACCTTGCCGCAAAACACCGCCCGCAAACCCACATTCCTGTCGCGCATCATGCGCGCGGCAGTGCTCGCCGCGTGGAAGGCGAAGGGGTGGCGCGTGGTCAGCGGGCGCCTGCCGCGCGAGATCGACAAGTTCCTGATCGTCGGGGCGCCGCATTCGTCCAACTGGGACTTCGTGTTCTTCCTGGGCGCGACGGCGGAGTTCGACATCGAGCCCAGCTTCATGGGCAAGCACACCTTGTTCGAAGGCTGGATGGGGCAGTTCATGTATGACATGGGCGGCGTGCCGGTGGACCGGACGAAACGCGCCAATTACGTCGAACAGGTGGCCGACGCCTACCGGCGGGCGGACCGGCTGGCTCTGGTCATGGCGCCCGAAGGCACGCGCCGCAGCGAAGGCGAATGGCGCTCTGGCTTCTGGCACATCGCGCGCGCGGCAAAGGTGCCGATCGTCATCACCTGGGTCGATCCTGAGCGGCATCGGATTGGCTTTTCCGAACCCTACATGCCCACGGACAGCTTCGGCCGCGATCTGACGCATATCGCCGCTTTCCTGCGCGAACACCGCCCCGATTACGATCGCTACAAGGTGCTCGAAGCGCAGGCGGCGAACCTCATCGCCGCCGAAGAGGATGCTTGAGGGCGGCTTTGCGACTAATTCCCCGCGCACGCCTTTAAGCGCGCAGGCCAATCGCCTATGTAGGGCCGAGCGCAAGGGAACGCCAAATACGATGCCCCTCACCAAGCAGGCTCGCGACGAAGAGCGCAAGCGGATTGCGGCGCTGGTGCTCGGCCTCGTCGCCGAGCGCGGCACCGAGATCCCGCTGCAGGTCGCGCAGAGCGAAAGCGGGCTGTCGCGAGGCCGGTTCGATCAGCTGTTCGACGATTATGACGATCTGTTCGATGCGGTCGCCGAGCAATGGCTCGCTCCGCATATGGCCGTCATGGAAGAGGTGCTCGCCGCCGACCTGCCGCCGAACCGCAAGATGTACGAATTCTTCCGCAGCCGCTTCGTCATCTCGCGCGATCGCTATCGCGAGGACCCGGCCTATTTCACCATGATCTGCGAGATGGGCGCGGCCAATTTCGAACGGGTGCGATCCTATGTCGATCTTGCCGATCACTATCTGTGCGAAATCATCGTGCAGGCGCAGGCCGACGGTTATTTCGCCGGGCTGAGCATCGACGAGACCCTGTCGCTGATCAACCAGATGGTGTCGAATTACACGCTCCCCGATGCGCTGATCTATCTCGGCGACAAGCTGACCGAGGACAAGCTGGCGCGGATCATTGACACGGTCTTCATCGGTCTGTCGGGCGAGACCAGGGGCGATGCCAAGGGGATCAACACCATTCGGGTCGCCTCATAGGCGCACGCGGTTTCAACGCGTACGGTCGGAGTCTCGCTTGAACTGCAGGACATTGGCTGGCCGGCGGGGCGATGAAAGCGCGGTGCGGCGGCGATCCGACAGGGCATAGCGCAGGCTCGCCCCGATCAGCAGCGCGGATACCAGCAGGATCAGCGCCGCCCACACCCAGTGCGGCAGGAACAAGGCGGCCTCGATCTGGCCGGTGTCGGAAAGGATGCGCCGCCCGCCGATCACGGCCTCCTCGGTAAACAGGTAATTGAAGTCGCGCAGCATGCTCATCGCGCCGAGGATACCGAGAAACTGGAGCAGAAAGCGCGCCAGGCCCGGCGGCGCCTTCCAGGCGGCGACCGCGATCCCCGCGGCGACCAGCGGCAGCACGGCATAGCCCACCGGCGAACGGACATAGACGATCACCGAGGCGAAGATCGCCGCGCTGGTGAGCCATAGCGCCGGTCGCCAGGCGCGGCGGTGGGCGCTGGCGACGATCAGGGCCGCGCCCGCCAGGCTGGGCGCGATCGGCCCGCCCGCCGCGATCGTCGCGCGGGTGAAGCGCGATGCATCGACTGACAGATAGCTTTCCGCGACGCCCGACCCGTTGGCGAAGATCAGGAGCCGCTCGAATTGCTGGCCGAGGACGAGCGCGGTCATGCCGTGGCCCATCTCGTGAAACCAGGTGGTGAGGATCGCAAAGGGATATACGAGATAGGCGCCGAAAGGCAGCGCGGGCAGGGCGATGACGGCGAAGCCGGCGAGAATGAGGCGTCCGACCTGTTCGGCCTGGCTGCCGGGTTCTACGAGCGGTCCCATGGTGGCTCAGGCGTCCTGGGCCGCGGCGCGCGGCGGTGCTTCGGTGGCATCGGAGCGTGCGGCATCCGAAGCGGCGCGATCGGTTCCCTCTCCATTCCGCTCGTCACCCAGCGCCTCTTCCTCTCCCCGCGCCTTGCCGTCCTTGTCCACGCGCGTGCGGTAGCGCGCGGCGTCTGCCTCGTTATGCGCGCGCTGTTCGCCCAGGATCGACCAGGTCGCCAGGAACAGTCCGGCGACCAGAGGCCCGACCACGATACCCGAAAAGCCGAGCAGCGAAATGCCGCCCAATGTGGCGACGAGTATCAGCCAGTCGGGAATGCCGGTGTCGCGCCCTACCAGGATCGGACGCAGGACGTTGTCGACGCTGGAAATGATGACGAGCCCGGCGCCGAGCACGAACAGGCCCTGCCAGATATCGCCCACGATCAGCAGCCAGATGCCCGCCGGCCCCCAGACCAGCGCCGTTCCGACGGCGGGAATCAGCGCGAGGATCGCCATCAATACGCCCAGCAGAAGCGGCGAGGGCACGCCCGCGATCGCCAGCATGAGCCCGCCGAGCGAACCCTGCACCAGCCCGACCACGCCCGACCCCTTGATGACGGCGCGTACGATACCGAGAAAGCGGTCCGACAGGCGCTGCGCGATATCGTGCTCGATCGGGGCGAAATGGGTAAGCGCGTCGCCGATCCGCCGCCCGTCGCGCAGCAGGAAGAACAGAACGTAAAGCCCGATCCCGAAGCTCAGCACGAATTCGAGCGCGCCGCTGCCGATCGCGACCGCTTCCTGCGCGATCAGTCCGGCGCTTTCGCCGAGCATCACCTCGAGCCGATCTTGCACCTGCGCGAGATTGTTCCAGCCGTTCTCGACCGCCATATCGCGCAGCGCAGCGGGAAGCCGCTGCATGATCGCATCGAACCACACGGCGATGTCGATCGGGTTTTCGCGCAGGGTTTCGATCAGGCGCGCAAGCTCCTCGACCACGATCGAACCGATCCATGCTGCGGGCAGCAGGACGACGACGAAGATCGTCAGCAGTGACAGGGTCGCGGAAAGATTGCGTCGTCCGCGCGTGCGCACGAGTAACCAGCGATAGAGCGGGTGGAACATGATCGCCGCGAGCGCCGCCCACATGACCGGCCCGACGAAGGGCCAGGTGACCCAGACGAACAGGATCGACACGATGGCGACGAGCAGCAGGAAGCTCCAATGCTCCAGCGCGGATTTTTCATGCGGTTCGATCGTCGACATTGCGAATTCGGATGTCGCGCTTCGCCCGTCAAACATCAAGAGGCGACGATAGGCCGGGGTCTGCGCGCGTCAGACGTCGAGGTTCGCGACGCTGAGAGCGTTATCCTGGATGAATTCGCGGCGCGGTTCGACGACGTCGCCCATCAGGCGGGTGAAGATCTCGTCGGTGACGTCCGCGTCCTCGACCTTGACCTGAAGCAGGATGCGGTTTTCGGGATCGAGCGTCGTTTCCCAAAGCTGTTCGGGGTTCATCTCGCCCAGACCCTTGTAGCGGCTGATCGAGAGGCCCTTGCGCCCCGCCGCGAGCACCGCGGAGAGCAGCTGGCTCGGACGCGCGATCGCATCATCATCGGATGCGGTCGCATCACCGTTATCGGCCTCCGCCTCCGTGGCATCGGCATCGTCCTGCACGTCCTCATCAGGCGTATCACCGGCCTTGGCCAGGCGCACCGGACCGTCGAAAGTTTCCGCCAGCGGCGCCGCGATCTGGTGCAGCTTATGGCCTTCCGTGCTGGCGAGGAAGCGGCCCTCGATCTCGTGCACGTCGGTGACCCCGCGCCAGGCGCGCGAAAACTGCACCATGCCGCTTTCGAGCCTCCGCACCAACCAGCGCGCCTCCCCGTCGCCCGCCTCGAGCTTCGCCGCCGTGCGTTCGAGCGCAGCCATGCGGTCCGCATCGGAGAGCGACGGTTCGAGCGCGCCCGACAGGGCCATCTGCTCGATAATTGCGCTGTCATAGCGCCGCGGCACGAAGGCGATCATGTTCTTCAGACGCAGCGCTTGATCGACCAACTCGCGCAGATCCGCGTCCGAGCGGGCGCCGCCGCCCGTTTCGAGCACGCGGCCCTGCAGTCCGGCATCGACGAGGTAGCGATCGAGCGCCGCCTGGTCCTTCAAGTAGACCTCGCTCTTTCCCTTGGCGACCTTGAACAGGGGCGGCTGGGCGATGAACAGATGCCCTGCCTTGACGATTTCGGGCATCTGGCGGTGGAAGAAGGTCAGCAGCAGCGTGCGGATATGCGCGCCGTCGACATCGGCGTCGGTCATGATCACGATCTTGTGATAGCGCAGCTTTTCAAGGTCGAATTCGTCGCGAATGCCGGTGCCCATCGCCTGGATCAGGGTGCCGACTTCCTTGGACGAGATGATCCGGTCGAACCGCGCACGCTCGACATTGAGGATCTTGCCCTTCAGCGGCAGGATCGCCTGGTACTGACTGTCGCGCCCACCCTTGGCCGAGCCGCCGGCGGAATCCCCCTCGACCAGGAAAATCTCGGCCTTGGTCGCATCACGCTCACGGCAATCGGCGAGCTTGCCGGGCAAGCTGGCAACGCTCATCGCGCCCTTGCGGCTCATCTCGCGCGCGCGCCGGGCCGCCTCGCGCGCGGCGGCGGCGTCGACGATCTTCTGAACGATCGCCTTGGCGTCGGCCGGGTTCTCCTCCAGCCACTCGTTCATTTTCTCGCCCATCAGCGATTGCAGCGGCTGGCGCACTTCGGAGGAGACCAGCTTGTCCTTGGTCTGCGAGGAAAATTTCGGGTCAGGCAGCTTGACACTGACGATCGCGGTCAGCCCCTCGCGCATGTCTTCGCCCGAAAGCGAGACCTTGGCCTTGGACAGCAGCCCGGAACGCTCGGCATAATTGTTGAGCGTGCTCGTCAGCGCGGCGCGGAAGGCGGCGAGATGGGTGCCGCCGTCGCGCTGCGGGATGTTGTTGGTGAAGGTTAGGACGTTTTCGTAATAGCTGTCGTTCCATTCGAGCGCGACGTCGATCCCGATGCCGTCCTTCTCCGCCGAAACCGAGATCGGCTCCGCAATCAGAGCTTCCTTGTTGCGATCCAGATACTTGACGAAGGCAGCGATCCCGCCCTCGTAGAACAGGTCGTGTTCGAGCACTTCCTCGTGCCGCTTGTCGCGCAGCAGGATGCGCACGCCCGAATTGAGGAAGGCGAGCTCGCGGTAGCGATGTTCGAGCTTGTCGAAATCGTATTCTGTGACGTTCTTGAACGTGTCGTTCGAGTGATGGAAGGTGACGCGCGTGCCCTTCTTGAAACCGTTATCGTCCGGGTTCTGATCGACCTTGGGCGCGGGGCCCTTCACTTCGAGGCTGTTCACCGCATCGCCGTGCTCGAAACGCATCCAGTGCTCCTTGCCGTCGCGCCAGATGGTGAGTTCGAGCCATTCGCTGAGCGCGTTGACCACCGAGACGCCGACGCCGTGAAGCCCGCCCGATACCTTGTAGGCATTGTCGTCGCTGGTGTTCTCGAACTTCCCGCCGGCATGCAGCTGGGTCATGATGACCTCGGCCGCGGAGACGCCTTCGTCCTTGTGCATGTCGACGGGAATGCCGCGGCCATTGTCCTCGACGCTTACGCTGCCATCGGGGTTCAATTCGATCAGGACGAGGTCGCAATGCCCCGCCAGCGCTTCGTCGATGGCATTGTCGGACACCTCGAACACCATGTGGTGTAGGCCCGACCCGTCGTCGGTGTCGCCGATATACATTCCGGGGCGCTTGCGCACCGCGTCGAGGCCCTTGAGGACCTTGATCGAATCGGCGCCATATTCGCCGTTTCGGCGAGTATTTCCGGTCGGCTGTGCGGGGGTATCTTCCATGCCAATTATATAGGCGTGCTGGCGCCGAAACCCAAATCGCGAGCCGGCTCTCACCCCCGCTTTTCCACCGGGACCGCGTATGGGGGGACGAATGGCGCGGTGCGGCCATGCGGAAGCGGTGGAGCCAATGTGAACGAGCCGCCGATAGTCGGCGTCGCGGCGCTATTCCGCCTCGCCGAAGGCCGACCGGAAAGCGACGGTGCCGCGCCAGACCTGCTGGTGGAGGAGGCCGGGCAAAGCGGCGCGGATCGCCGGATCGAATTGGCTGCCATAACAGTCGAGTGCCGCCGCCGCGGAGGCCAGATCGGCGTCGGCGTAGCTTAGACGATGGGTGACGAGCGAGGGGTGCAACGTCGCCCAATCCTCGAAACCGGGCAGGCCGACCGCGGTCTCGTCCGGTGTCGGCAGCGCGGCGTAGAGCAGTTCGGGGCGGTCCTCCCCCTCCTCCTGGACCACCTGCGTCACCGCATTGCTGATCATCCGGTGGTCGATATGGCCATAGCCGCCGTCCGGGCCCCACGTCAGGATTGTTGTGGGCTTCTGCGCGGCGATAAGCGCCGAGATGCGCGCGCTGAGGCTGCGGATGGTGTCCTGGGAATTGCGCGCGCCCTCGCCCAATTCGCCATCGCTGAAGCGCCAGTAAATCGGCTCGCCGGCGCCGAGCGCCGTGGCCGCGCATTGCCCCTCATCCTCGCGCAGGGCCGCGAGCGCCGCGCCCGGTTCCATGCCGCTGACGCCGGGACCGGCATCGCCGCTCGTGGCGAAGACCAGCGCGACCTCGCCGCCTTCGCGGGCCAAGCGGGCGAGCACCGGCGCCATGACGATTTCGTCATCGGGATGCGCGAGGATGGCAAGCACACGGGGGTTGCCGGCTTCGCCTTCGGCCGGTTGTGCCTCTTCCTCGGCGTGCGCTGCCACCGCACCAGCCATCAATATCAGCGCGCACGCTGCCCGGTTCCACTTTCGCACCATCGTTCTTTCCCGGTCCCTTGCCTGTTCGAACCCGGTCATCGCATTCCGGAGGGCACGGGTAAAGAAACCGCCATTGCAGCGCGCCCGCGGCGAGGTAAAACCACCGCGATGACGATCGAAACACCCAGCGCCGCCGCCGCCGAGTTGATGAGCGCCAAGCTCGCCGAATCCTTCGGCTCCTTTCCCGAGATCCTGCGCGACTGGTCGCGGATACAGCCTGATGCGATCGCGCTGATCGACGATCGCGGCGATTGCGCCTGGGCGGAGCTGATCGGGCTAATCGAGCGGTTGGCGGCGCGGCTGGTGGAAACCGGGCTGGAACGCGGGCAGTCGGTGGCGATCCTGGGCACGAGTTCGATCAACTACGCGCTCGTTTTCCTCGCTGCGATACGTGCAGGCGGGGTCGCGGCACCGCTCACGACTAGCGCGAGCGCCGACCAGCTTGCGGGCATGGCGGCGGATTCGGGCGCGCGGCATCTCTTCATCGATGCGGGCAAGGCGGCGGAGCTCGGCGCGGATATCGGCGCCGACCTGATCCGCGTCCCGCTGGAGGATATCGAAAGCTGGATGGCCCCGCCCGGCGCCCGCGCGCCCGACTACGATCCCGCGCCCGGCGATCCGTTCAACATCATCTATTCCTCCGGCACCACCGGCATCCCCAAGGGCATCGTCCATTCGCATCAGATGCGCTGGCGCCAATTCGCCGCGACCGCCTTGTCCTACCTCGCCGCCGATCTGGACGTGCGCTCGCTCGCCTCGACGCCGCTCTATTCGAACACGACGATGGTCGCCTTCCTCGCCCCGCTGCTTGCGGGCGGAACGGTGCGTATCATGGGCAAGTTCGACTGCGCGCGCTGGCTCGATCACGCGAGCGCGGACCGGACGACGGTGACGATGCTGGTGCCGGTGCAATATCAGCGGCTGATGGACCATGCGGGGTTCGACGATCACGACCTTTCGGCGCTGACGATCAAATATTGCACCTCGGCGCCGTTTTCGCCTGCGCTCAAACGCGAGGTTCTGGAGCGGATGCCCGGCGCGCTGATCGAGATCTATTCGATGACCGAGGGCGGCGTGGTGTGCCTGCTCGCAGCCCACGAATTTCCAGGCAAGCTGCACACGGTCGGGCGCCCCGCGCCGGGCAGCGAACTGAAAGTGCTCGACGATGAGGACCGCGAGGTCGCGCCCGGCACGCCCGGCAATCTGGTGGGACGTTCGCAGACCATGATGAGCGGCTATCGCAATCGTCCCGACACAACCGACGAGGCGCAGTGGACCGATCCCGAAACGGGCGAAGTCTGGATGCGCATGGGCGATATCGGACGGGTCGATGCGGACGGCTTCGTCGAGCTGGTGGGCCGGGCGAAGGACCTGATTATTTCGGGCGGGTTCAATATCTATCCAAGCGACCTCGAGGCGGCGCTCGAACAGGAAGCGGACGTTGTGGAGGCCGCCGTCGTCGGCATCGCATCGAAGCGCTGGGGCGAGACCCCGGTGGGGTTCGCGGTGCTCGGTGCTGACGCGCGACCGACCGAGGACATTCTCGCCGCGGTCAACGCCCGGCTTGGCAAGACGCAGCGGTTGAGCACGCTCCACGCAATCAAGGAGATGCCGCGCAGCCATATCGGCAAACTGCTCAAGACCGAATTGCGCGATCGGGCACAGCGATTGATGGGATAAAGGCAGGCCTAACCACACGGCAAGGAGCGTGGGCAGGATGTTATGCCCGAAAGAGTTGGGAGGCGCGGCCACCCCTCAAGGGGGGGGGAAGATCGGAGTGACCGCGCCCCCGGTACTTGCCAAACATTGCTGGCAGTTCGCGGGCGGAATGCGGGGGCATCGCCCGGATAGCGCGCGACACGGGGGAGAGAGGGGGAATACGTGCCGCGCCGCCGTGAACTCCAAATGATGTTCGATTGCATCAAACACAAATGCCGAAATCCGCAGCTACGTTGAAAAATATGCAACTAACGGCGTGGCTGGCAGGCTTGCTCCGACCAACTCCATCCCGCCCCCGTTTGCGCGCCCAACGGCCTGACCACGCGCAGTCCACGCAAAACCCTCGTCGATGCCGTCTGCGCGTGCTGGACAGCGCGTTCCCCGCTGCCCTAATCCGGGCCGCATGACAGCGAGCGACATGTCCGAATCGAACCGCCCCGACACGATCCTGATCGTCGATTTCGGCAGCCAGGTGACGCAATTGATCGCGCGGCGTGTCCGCGAGGCGGGGGTCTATTCGGAAATCGCGCCGTTCAGTATGGTGCAGGAGGCGTTCGAGCGCCTCGATCCCAAAGGTATCATCCTTTCGGGCTCGCCCGCCAGCGTGCCGGACGAAGGCTCTCCCAGAGCGCCGCACGGCCTCTTCGAAGCCGGCGTGCCGATCCTCGGCATCTGCTACGGCCAGCAGGTGATGAGCGAGCAGCTTGGCGGCGAAGTTCGTCCGGGACACGAGACCGGGGAAGGCGGCGAGTTCGGGCGGGCCTATCTCACCGTTACCAAGGAATGCGCGCTGTTCGACGGGCTATGGCACGAGGGCGAACGGCATCAGGTGTGGATGAGCCATGGTGACAAGGTCACGAAATTCGCCCCCGGCTTCGAGATCGTCGCCACATCCGACGGCGCGCCCTTCGCGGTGATCGCCGACGAGAAGCGCAGGTTTTACGGCACGCAATTCCACCCCGAAGTCGTTCACACGCCCGACGGCGCGAAGCTGCTCGCCAATTTCGTACGCCATGTTTGCGGCCTGGCGGGCGACTGGACGATGGCCGAGTTCCGCAAGACCAAAATCGAGGAAATTCGCGCGCAGGTAGGGGATGGCCGCGTCGTCTGCGGGCTTTCCGGCGGGGTCGACAGTGCGGTCGCCGCGGTCCTCATCCACGAGGCGATCGGCGACCAGCTGACCTGCGTCTTCGTGGATCACGGCCTCATGCGCATGAACGAAGCCGAGCAGGTCGTCGCCCTCTTCCGCGACAGCTACAACATCCCGCTCGTCCATGTAAACGCCGAGGAGCAATTCCTCTCCGGCCTGGCCGGCGTGACCGACCCGGAGAAGAAGCGCAAATTCATCGGCGGCGCTTTCATCGACCTGTTCGAAAAGGAAGCGAAAGCGGTGGGCGGCGCCGATTTCCTCGCGCAGGGGACACTCTATCCCGACGTCATCGAATCCGTATCGTTCACCGGCGGACCGTCAGTGACGATCAAGAGCCACCACAATGTCGGCGGCCTGCCCGAACGCATGAACATGGAGCTCGTCGAGCCGCTGCGCGAACTCTTCAAGGACGAAGTGCGCGAACTGGGCCGCGAGCTCGGCCTGCCCGAGGCCTTCGTCGCCCGCCATCCCTTCCCCGGCCCCGGCCTTGCAATACGCATTCCCGGCGAGGTGACGCGCGAGCGCTGCGACATTTTGCGCAAGGCCGATGCGATCTATCTCGAGGAAATCCGCCGCGCCGGGCTCTACGATGCGATCTGGCAGGCCTTTGCGGTGCTGCTCCCGGTCAAGACGGTCGGCGTGATGGGCGACGGGCGCACCTATGACAGTGTGTGCGGCCTTCGCGCCGTCACCAGCACCGACGGTATGACGGCGGATGTCTACCCCTTCGACGCCGGTTTCCTGACCCAGGTCGCCACCCGCATCGTCAACGAAGTGCAAGGGATCAACCGCGTGGTCTACGACTACACGAGCAAACCGCCGGGCACGATCGAGTGGGAGTGAGCGCTATGAACGATTTCCCCCGATTTTGGTTAACTGCATTCTGGGGATTTGATCCGGAACATGAAGGCTATTACGGCTTCACCTTTGAAGGCGGGCGTTCTCGTTTCCTCAACGAGTATCGAGTTGGCGATTTGGTTCTGGTGTATGGAGCCGATGTCAAAAACACGGCAGCTTCAGATAGGAAACAGTTGCTCGGCATTCTCGAAGTTGAGCCTACGGAGATTCGGGATATCGACAAAATCTCTCCCGAAAGTCTGAAAGAGAAGGTGCGGCTCGGTAAAGAAGACTCTTGGTGTTTCGCAGTTCCGGTCCGAAAAGCATGGCGGATTGATCAGCGCATTGGTGTTGCTGACCTCCTTCCAGAAACCTACACGGGCAGCAATGGTCAATCCCTTGCGAGCTATGGCCAGCTTGTTTCAGAACGCGAGGCTGCGAGAATTTCAAGGCTGAGAGTTACGCGAATAAATGTGTTTGGTGAGGAGCCAATCGATCGAACTGATGTCGCGCGAAAGACCGATATTCTCGAAGAATGGAAAGTTAGTTACGGTCCAAAGCCATCTTATGGATTCAGAAAGTCCGAATATAGAGATGGCGAAACATTCGTTTATATCTTTGAACTTTCAGGTTCCTTGGAGACAATGCTCGGGCTTAGCAGGTACGACTTAATAAAAAAGCGGCTCATAAAGGTCGGAAGGACGAACAACCTTCAATCGCGACTTTCAGCATTGAACATCGGTTTTCCGCCATCATCGAAAATGAGATGGCAGCTTCGTGTCAAGTCGCAGCCATATCGCTCAGGTCATGATGCAGATGAAGCTGAGGGCAACTTGCACAAGCGATTTGCATCGATCGGAACGTCTCAAGGCGGTGAGTTCTTCTTATGCGACGAACGATTAATTGACTCGACCTTCGCTAAAGAAGCAAAGGCTTTTCGATTAAGCGCCAACTAGAGCACAGCTTCCTAGGCAGAACCCATTGGCAAGCACCGTACGTCTCGATACGCGTCGAACAGCAACTTAGCGAGCATGGAGAGCTGTATGATTAGGACTTCCCGCCTCCGTATAGGACCTTTGTTCGCCCCCGCGGTCCTCATCGCACTCGCCGCCTGCGCTTCGGAAGAACAGGCCGCGCCGGCTGCGCTCACCGATGCCGCCTGGACCATCGACAGCGAGGCGTCCGAGCTTTCCTATGTCTCGATCAAGGGCGGCGCGATAGGCGAGACCAACAGTTTCGAGAACGTCACCGGCGGCGTCAGCGAGGAGGGCGCGGCGACGATCGAGATCGACTTGTCCAGCGTCTCGACCGGGGTGGATATTCGCGACGAGCGAATGCGCGACATCTTCTTCGGCGTCGCCGACAATCCTTCGGCCACCGTCACCGCCCAGATCGACCCCGCCGCTTTCGAAGCGCTGGGCGTGGGCGAGGCGACGCAGACCTCGCTCGACGGCACGCTGACGCTGCGCGGGATCGAGGCGCCGTTCCAGGCCGACGTCACGGTCACGCGGACCTCGGCGGACCGGGTTCTGGCGGTCTCGGACAAACCGATCATCGTCGATGCCGGACAGCTCGAACTGCTCGACGGGCTGGCGCAATTGCAGGAGCTTGCCGGGCTCGATTCGATCACTCCGGTCGTGCCCGTGACCTTCAGCCTGGCTTTCGAACGCTAGGGGCGCGAGGGGCAGCAGGGGCGAGAGACGGAACGTCGCGGGCGCGCGCTCGTTGGTTGGGTATCCTGCCGCAATGAAAGGGTAGCCCGATGCGTATTCCCGCCCTCGTCCTGATCGCCGCCGCGATGCCGCTCGCCGGCTGCGAAACCATCCAGGAAGCCTATACCGAGCAGATTTCGACCACCTACACCGCCGAGCTCAGCGGCGCGAACGAAGTGCATCGGGGCGACCCCGACGCTTCGGGAACCGCCGAGGTCAGCTTTGCCGACGAATTGACGCGCGTGTGCTGGGATTTGAACGACCTCGAAGGGCTTGGCCCGATCACCGGCGCGCACATCCACCGCGGCGCGGCAGGCACCGACGGCCCCGTCGTGCTCGCCTTCAGCCAGGCGACCGAAGGCGGCTGGCGCGGCTGCAGCTCGAAGACCGAATGGGTCCAACAGGCCTTCGACGAGGGTCTGGAGAACTATTACGTCAACGTCCACACCGCCGAATATCCCGCCGGAGCCATTCGCGGACAGCTGCGGCAGTAATCGCGAGGGTCCGGGGAGGGACGTGCAACTGCCCCTCGGCCCCGACGATCGCACCGAAAGGCTGCGGCGGATCCAAGCCGCATTGATCGAACGGTTCGGGCGCATCGTGCGTCCGCCCGACAAGCGCCGCGTCCCCGAATGGGTGCTGGTGCACGGCGTGATCGGCGCTCAGACCAAGACCGCGGCGTCCAATGCCTCGACCGATGCACTGCTCGCGGAATACGGGTCGTGGGAGTCGGTCGCGGCAGCGCCGGTGGGCGATCTGAAAGACCGATTGCGGCGCCAGACCTTCCTGAGCGTTGCGGCAAAGCGGCTGAAGGATTGCCTGAACGCCGTGATCGAGGCGCGCGCGAGCGTCGACCTGCGCCATCTCTCAAACCTTCCGACCGACGAAGCGATGGCCTGGCTCGAACAGCTGCCCGGCGTCGCGCGCAAGATCTCCGCCGGAGTGATGAATGCGAGCACCTTCGATCGCCGCGCGATGGTGATTGACGGGCATCACCGCCGGATCATGCAGCGCGCCGGGATCGTGCCGCCCAAGGCCGACACCGCGCGCGCCTATGACGCGCTCATGCCCGCGGTTCCGGAAGAATGGTCGGCGGCCGATATGGATGAACATCACCTGCTGCTGAAAGCGCTGGGACAGACCACTTGCCGACCGCGCAAACCGCATTGCGAGGAATGCCCGGTGCGAGAATGGTGCGACTCGGGAACCGCCGCAGCCGGCTGAGCGCTTTTCACTCATGCTGGATGAAAAAGAGGTTGAAGAGGTCTACCGCCGTCTTGCCGAGGCGATGCCGGGGCGCACGAAAAACGCCAAGGGGCCGAAGGGCCAGCCCGATGCCTTTCGCTCCTGCATCTCCTGCATGCTCTCCGCGCAGTCGCTCGACCGCAACACCGCCGCCGCGACCAAGGCGCTGTTCAAGCTGGCGACAACGCCCGAAGGGATGCTGGCGCTTGAGGACGACGCGATCCGCGAAGCGATCAAGCCCTGTGGCCTCTACAACAACAAGACCAAGAGCATCCGCAAGTTCTGCACCGCGCTGCTCGAAGAGCATGACGGCGTCGTCCCCTCGACCCGCGAAGGGCTCATGAGTCTGCCGGGCATCGGGCGCAAATGCGCGGACATCGTGATGAGCTTCACCTTCGGGGAGGAGGTCATCGCGGTCGACACGCATGTCCACCGCGTGTGCAACCGGATCGGGCTGACCAAGGCGAAGACAGCCGAGAAGACCGCTGAGCAGCTCGAAGAGCGCAGCCCCGAATGGGCGATGCGCGACGGACATTTCTGGCTGATTCAATTCGGCAAGCGCGTATGCCGCGCGCGCATTCCGAAATGCGATATCTGCACCGTCAGTGACCTGTGCGAGACTGGCCCGATCGAACGTGACTAGGGGCGGAAGGTCGCCCCGGTCAGTTTCTCGGAGGTCTCCCAAAGTCCTTTCGCCAGGTCTTCGTCGCGTACATGCGACAAGACGCCCGAGCGACCCTTGCTGTCGGCCGAAACCGGCTCAGCGATGTTGCAGTCCTCGCAGTATACGCCGCCCATGCGGGCCAGCAGCGGGGAGACGGCGCACCACACGCTGGTCGCCGCGCCTTCTTGCGGAGACTTGAAGCTCTCATGCGTGTTGCCCTCATCGTCGTACCAGCCCATCGCCTTTTGCTCCTCCATCGTCAGGTGGCGTTGCAGCGGTGTGGCGATGCCGCCAGGATGGACCGCGAAGGCGCGCACGCCGCCCGCCTCGCCGCGTTTGTCGAGCTCCAGTGCAAACAGGGCATTGGCGCTCTTCGCGGCGCCATAGGCGGGCCATTTGGCATAATCGCGCCGCTCCCAGTTGGGGTCGTCCAGATCGAGCGAATGCAGCCGATGGCCGATCGAGGACAGGCACACCACCCGCGCCCCGTTCGCCGCCGCGAGCAACGGCCAGAGCCTCGCCGTCAGCTGGAAATGCCCCAGATGATTGACCGCGAACTGCATTTCGTAGCCGCGCTCTTCGCGCATCAGCGGGCTTGCCATGATCGCGGCGTTGTTCACGAGGATGTCCAGCCGATCCCACTTTCGCGCCACCTCGGCGGCGAATGTGTCGATCGTGGCAGGGTCGGCGAGATCGAGCGGCAGGACCGCAATCGTGCCGTCCACGCCGCTCAGCACGTCCTCCGCCTGGTCCACCCGCCGCGCGCCGACGACGATCTCGGCTCCGGCCCCGGCGAGTGCGCGCACGGTCTCGGTGCCGATGCCGGAATAACCGCCCGTCACCACCACCCGCTTCCCCGACAAGTCGATATCGGCGACCACTTCGCGTGCCGTGGAACGGTAGCCGAAGGGGCTGTCGATGGGCTGTTGGGGTGACACCATGCGCTTGCGATATCCTTGTCAATGCGGGTCGGTTGTCTAAGGCTACGCGCAATTGCGTGGGCCGCCAACCGGGGTCTTCGCGCCAGAACCAGCAGAGGAGAGCCCACATGAAAACCGCCATCACCGAAATGTTCGGCATCGAGCATCCTATCATCCAGGGCGGCATGCACTATGTCGGTTTTGCGGAAATGGCGGCGGCGGTCTCCAATGCCGGGGGCCTTGGCATCATCACCGGGTTGACGCAGGGGACGCCCGAGAAGCTGGCGAACGAGATCGCGCGGTGTCACGACATGACCGACAAGCCCTTCGGCGTGAACCTCACCTTCCTGCCCAGTCTCACGCCGCCCGATTATCCGGGCCTGGTAAAGGTCATCATCGAAGGCGGTGTGAAAGTGGTCGAAACCGCGGGACGCAACCCGCAGGAAGTGCTGCCCGCGCTGAAGGACGCGGGGATCAAGGTAATCCACAAATGCACCAGCGTGCGGCACAGCCTCAAGGCCCAGTCTATCGGCTGCGACGCGGTGAGTGTCGACGGCTTCGAATGCGGCGGCCATCCGGGCGAGGACGATGTGCCCAACTTCATTCTGCTCCCGCGCGCGGCGGACGAGCTGGAGATCCCCTTCGTCTCGAGCGGCGGCATGGCCGATGGACGCAGCCTGGTCGCCTCGCTCGCCATGGGCGCGGAAGGCATGAACATGGGCACGCGCTTTATCGCGACGAAAGAGGCGCCGGTGCACGACAACGTCAAACAGGCGATCATCGAGGCGAGCGAACTCGACACGCGGCTCGTCATGCGCCCGCTGCGCAACACCGAGCGCGTGCTCAACAACGACGCGGTCGAGCGGCTGCTGCAGAAGGAAAAAGATCTGGGCGACGAGCTCACCATCCAGGACATCCTGCCCGAGGTCGCAGGCGTATACCCTTCGATCATGATGGAAGGCGAGATGGACAAGGGTGCATGGAGCTGCGGCATGGTCGCCGGCCTCATCAACGACGTGCCCACCTGCAAGGAACTGATCGACCGGATCATGCGCGAGGCGGACGATATCCTTGCGCGGATGAATGCGATGAACCGCGAGGAAGTGCCCGCTTGAGGCGCGCGCTGCCGCGTCCGGTCCCGGTAGAACGACTGCTGTAAGGCCGCGTTGACATGGTGACGGGTAAGGCACCTAGAGCACAATTACGTAACCACCCGAATAGGAACGCCGGGCGGATCGGCTAGATATCGCTTCGCTCCGGCAAGGCGCGCGGCAGGGAGGCTGCGTGCAGCCTCGCTGGACGACTGGATCTTTGACGGCGCCCCCGCCCATCCGATGCCGGGGGCGCAAGGGGAATGGCGTGGAATTGACGTTTGCGGATTGGCTGTGGCCCCTCCTTGTTATCGCAGCGAGCCTGCTCGGATGGCGGGCCGGTCGCGATGCTGCTCACGATGCCGTCAGCAACATGGACGGGGTGATAGGCGGTCACCCGGCAGGCGGTATAGGTCTCTCGCTAGGCCGCTCGCCCGAAGTTTCCCGAAGTGCGGCGTCGCCCTTGAACCCGAATCGTCTCCTTGGCGGCATATCGCTCGAGGAGCTCCGGCGCGAAACGCGCGCTTATCGCTCTTCGATAGATCTGTGGGGCAGGAGTTTGGACGCGCCGGGCGAAGCAACGCGCAGATCAGCCGTCGCTTTCGACCCTCGTGTAAGGCACGAAATAGTCGAACTGGACCGGGCCGGTGAAGAATCCGGTGATCCGATCGATCGAATTGGCGAAATCGAGACGGCAGAGCCGCGTCCCGCTGAAACGCTGGGTAACGATGACGTCGTTGCGACCGATCGATGAGGGATCGATGGTACGCTGGACGTAGATCGTATTGCCGCGGCCATAGACATAGGCCGTGTCGGCGATAACGGTCAGTTGCAGTCCGGAGGGGCGCGTATTGATGCAGTTTTGCGGCTCGCCCGCGACTCGTCCTTCAAGGAGTTCGGCAAGCTTTTCCTCGCCCTCGCTCATTTCCACCTGGTCCGCCTCTTCCGCCTGCCCCTCATCGGCAAGCGCTGCCGTCGGCGCGCCGAGCCCGAGCGTAGCGATACCGGCCAGGACGGGGGCGGCGAATGCTCTGGTTGGACGGGGGGCGAACATGGACGGTCTCCTTCACGGCGTGGCGGACACGGAGCGAGGCTCAAACGGCAGCTTACAACAGGCAAAGCATAGTGGCCCCGCCTGAACCTGCGGTGAGCAGCCCGGCGCGTGCCCCTACTGGTATTCGAGCGTGACGGTGAACTCGCCCGAATAGACGCCCGGCGCCTGGTCGGAGGCGACCTGCAGCCGTCCGGCCATGGTGAAGGAGAAATAGCCGTCCGGGTTAATGATGCGAAACCGGCGGGGACGCGTGCTGATGACGATCGGCGGCTGGCTGCCGATCAGGATCTGGTCCATCAGCATCGTCTCGGTCCCGCCTTCGCGCCGCAGCGTATAGGAGTTGGCATCGACATTGATGAGCACGCGCTGGTTGAAGGTGCCATAGCCCCAGAAACGGGCCGGGTTCTGCGTTCCGGCGACCTGGATCACGCCGCCCGTCGTGGTCACCGCCCCGGTCGAATCCATCACCACCGTCCCGTCGGTGTTGCCCGGAATAATCTGTCCGAAGTCGAGATCGCTTTCCTTGACGAAGCTCAAGGGCGTGACGAGGAAAGCGCGCGAGGGTGCCTGCTCCGTCGGTTGCGCCCGAACGGCGCCCGGCGCGAGCGCCAGGGCCCATACCGCAAGCAGCACGAAAGCCAATCGGATCGAAATTTGCACCATGCGCCAACCCCCTGGTCTTGCCGCGAACCGGGGCTTTACGCATGCAGTCGTTAACGATCGTTTTAAACCGCGGCGCGACGCGAGCGTGCAGGATGGTCGGCCGGTCCGCCGCTAGCGATGACCCGGATCGCCGCCTTCGGAAATGTCGGGCAGGCTCGCCTGATCGACGCCGTCTGCCGGACCACCTTCGAGCACGAAGCGCCGATCGCAATAGCCGCAATCGACATAGCCGTGTTCGTCGATCTCGAGATAGATGCGCGGATGGCCGAGCGCGGCGGGCCGATAGTTCTTGCCACCGCGAATGTCGCTCGCGCCATCGCAGCTGACGCGGCGCGTGGTGACCTTGATCACTTCGGGCGGAGGCACGTTCATCACGCGCGAGCGATTACGCGCCGATCCCGGCCAAGGCAAGCGCGCTCTCGAGACCGTGAAGTCGGGAACGTGAGCCGCAATCCCTACTGACAGTCGAGCCCGATCTCGAAGGCACCTGAATAGGTGCCGGGGGCCTGATCCTCGCCGACATTGAGGGTGCCGCCGACCCGGAACTCGAACGCGCTGCCGGTCGCCTCGCAGCGCGGCGATGGCGAGGGGGCCAGCATCAGTGTTCCCGCGCCGGTCACCGCGATAGTGCCGAAATCGAGGGCGCTGGTCTTGGTGACCGACAGCTGATCGAGCAGCGTCCCGCTGGCATCGGCGTTGTCTGCGCTCTGTGCCTGCGTCGCCACGGGGAGGCTTATCGCCGCGCCTGCGATAATGAGCCATCTCGCGAGTGCCATGGTTACCTGCCGTGGTGAAGCCTCGTTCAACGTGCCGGCCATGAGCTAAGCGAAAGGTCTGATCGGGTGGTTAACCTTTCAGGAGGTCCGCGGGGGGGATGGCCGTAAACATTGCCCCTCTTGTGTCATGACGCGCGGCCTCTAAAGCCGGGTGTAACATGAGCCCGCCCGCCATCCGCATCGACAATCTGGTCAAACGCTACGCGCCCCCGCCCCGCGCGAAGGGGGAGGAGGCCGAGGGCAAGCTCGCGCTCAAGGGCGTGAGCTTCGACGTGCCCGAAGGCTCGATCTTCGGGCTGCTCGGCCCCAACGGGGCGGGTAAATCGACGCTGATCAACATCCTGGCCGGCCTCGTCAACAAGACCTCGGGCGCTTGCGAAATCTGGGGTTTCGACATCGACGAACAGCGCCGCAATGCCAGCCGCGCGATCGGCATCGTGCCGCAGGAAATCGTCTTCGACCCCTTCTTCACGCCCTACGAAGTGCTCGAGAACCAGGGCGGCTTCTACGGGATTCCGGCGAGCGACAGGCGCAGCGAGGCGCTGCTTGAAGCGGTGCGGCTTTCCGACAAGCGCGACGCCTATGCGCGCACCTTGTCCGGCGGCATGAAGCGGCGCCTGCTGGTCGCCAAGGCGATGGTGCATTCGCCCCCGATCCTGGTGCTGGACGAGCCGACCGCGGGGGTGGATGTGGAGCTGCGCCGCCAGCTCTGGGAGCTTGTCGCCCGGATGAACCGCGAAGGCGTCACCGTGGTGCTGACGACGCATTATCTCGAGGAGGCCGAGGAATTGTGCGACGAGATCGCTATCATCAATCACGGCGAATTGATCGCGCACAAGCCGACGCGCGACCTCGTCGACATGGCGCGCGAGAAGATCGTCGCGGTCTCGGTGGCCTCGCAGCTATCCGCCCCGCCCCGACACGACGCCTTCCGTAAAGTCGAACTGACCGGCGAAAGCTCGATCGAGATCACCTACGACAAGGACGAGGTGAGCGCCGGCCAGGTGCTCGCGATCCTGCAGAGCCAGGGCATGACGATCGAGGACGTCACCACGCGCGAGGCGGATCTGGAGGACGTTTTCGTCCAACTGACGGGGACGGGGGCATAAGAGAATAAGGCTAGCAATATCGGTGCGATGTTCCTGCCCATCACCGTCGTCATTGCGGGCGATGCGAGGTTCGTCACTTCGCCACTAAAGCGAGCGCGACCACTGATGGTTGAAGCGCTGCGTTTGCGCCGGGCTTGCCAGTTGCAGGCAGGCACGCCATGGCGCTGCGCTTATGCCCAAATCCTGCGCCGTCCCGCCAGCCGCCATCGCCACTGCGCATGACATCATCGTCATCGGATCGGGCGCCGCCGGGCTTACCGCCGCGCTCGAACTCGCGGTCTCGAAGAAGGTGCTGGTGCTCGCCAAGGGCACGCTTACGGGCGGGTCGACCGCGTGGGCGCAGGGCGGGATCGCGGCGGTGCTGGATGCCGGCGACACGTTCGAGCATCACGTGCGCGACACGATGGTGGCCGGCGCCGGGCTGAACGACCGCGAGGCGGTGGAATTCGTGATCGAGCGCGCGCCGGAATCGATCGATCGGCTGGTCGAACTCGGCGTGCCTTTCAACGAAGATGCCGACTCCCTTCATCTCACCCGCGAGGGCGGGCATTCGCATCGCCGGATCGTCCATGTCGATGATGCGACCGGTTGGGCGGTGCAATCCGCGCTGCTCGAGGCTGCGCAGGCGAACGAGAACATCACGCTATTGCCGGGCCGGACCTGCATCGACTTCATCACCGATCGCCACCGCGAGCAGTTTTCCGCTGCCGGCCATATCTGGGGCGTCTACGCGCTCGACGAGGAAAGCGGCCGGGTCGAGCGTCATATCGCCCGTGCCACCATCCTGGCCGCGGGCGGTGCGGGCCGCGTCTACCAGTTTTCGACCGCGCCGCGCGGCGCGACCGGCGATGGCATCGCCATGGCCTGGCGTGCCGGCGCGCGCGTCTCCAACATGGAGATGATGCAGTTCCATCCGACCTGCCTCTACAATCTAGAGGTCAAAAACTTCCTCATTACAGAGGCCGTGCGCGGCGAGGGCGGCCATCTGAAACACCCGGAAACCGGGCACCGCTTCATGGCGGATTACGATGCCGAGCGCATGGAGCTCGCCCCGCGCGACGTGGTGGCGCGCGCAATCGACGATCAGATCAAGCGGTTCGGGCTCGACTATGTCCATCTGGATATCAGTCACCGGCCCGCCGATTTCGTGACGGGCCATTTTCCGACGATCCACGAAAAACTGCTCGGTCTCGGTATCGACATGACGCGCGAGCCGATCCCGGTCGTGCCCGCGCAGCATTATACCTGCGGCGGCGTGGTAGTGGACCTTGCCGCGCGCACCGACTTGCCGGGCTTGTGGGCGGCGGGCGAATGCACCGAGAGCGGCCTTCACGGCGCCAATCGCCTCGCCTCCAATTCCCTCCTCGAATGTTTCGTCTTCGGCGAAGCGGCGGCGCGCGACATCCTCGCGCGCTGGGACGAACTCGCTGCGCCCCCCGCCATCCTCCCCTGGGATGAAAGCCGCGTTTCCGACAGCGACGAACAGGTCGTCATCAAGCAGAACTGGACCGAGATCCGCCGCTTCATGTGGAACTATGTCGGCATCGTGCGCACCACCAAGCGCCTCGAACGCGCGCTCCACCGGATCGACCTGCTGAAACGCGAGATCGAGGATTATTACGGCAGCTTCGTCGTCACCACGGACCTCATCGAATTGCGCAATCTGCTGCAATCGGCGGAGCTGATCGTAAAGAGCGCGCTCGCCCGCAAGGAGAGCCGGGGCCTGCATTACACGCTCGACTATCCCGACACGCTGGAGGTGGCGAAGGATACTGTGCTGGTGCCGTAAGCGCGCCAAGTCATCCCCGCGAACGCGGGGACCCAGGGGAGAGGTAGCGCTTAGCCGCCCTAGGCTCCCGCGTTCGCGGGAATGACAATTATCGATGTGTGAGCGAAACCTTCTACATGCGCAAACGAAGGCTCACCCCGCGCCGATCGTTCACAGACCGTGCAGTCAACCCGCGATAGGACCGAAAGATGCGCATCGCCCTCATTCCCGCAATCTGCGGGCTCGCCCTGTCTTCGCCCGCATTCGCGCAGGACACGCCGCCGAGCGAGAACGCCATCGTCGTCACCGCCCAGCGGTCGGGCGCGCCGATGTGGACGATCGACACAGCCTCGGGCACCGTCATTCTCGTGGGCGAGCTGCGTGCGGTGCCCGAGGCGACGCCGTGGTTTCCGGACCGGCTGGAGGAAGCCACTGCCGAGGCCGACCGCGTCATCCTGCGCGCGCGACCAAAGGTCTCGCCGGGCGACGTTCTGCGGCTGATCTTCCGCGGCGGACGTTTCACCAAACTGCCGGGCAAGAGCGTCGCGGGCGATTATCTCGACGCCGATCAGCGCGCGCGGCTGGCCGCGCTCGAGGCGCAATACGACATCGATTACGATCGCCGATCCTTCCTGATGACCGGCTTCGATCTGCTCGCCCGGCGGCTCGATTTCGACGACGACACGCTCGACGATGCGACCGAAGTGGTCGAGAAGGCCGCCGAAGATGCCGATGTGCGGATCGTCCGGCCCGAAAGGTTTCGCGGCGAGGACCTGCTCGACAATCTCGCCGATGCGCCCGCGGTTAGCCATATCCCCTGCCTCGAGGCGGCAATGAGCGCGACCGAGGCGGGAGCGTCGATTATCCGCGCGCGCGGCGACGCTTGGCGCAGCTTCGACATTCCCGCGGTGATGAACAACCCGCTCGAGATTGCGCTCGGCCGTTGCTGGCCCTGGGCGGACCCGGAATTGGGCGAGGAGATCAGGCAGGTCTGGACCGGGATGATCGTCGATGCCGCGCGGCAGAACGGCGTGACGGTCGCGGTGGTGCCGCTGCGGGTGCTGGCCGAAGAGGGCGGCGTGCTCGATATGCTCGAAGGCGAGGGGCTTCCGATCGGCGGCCCCGACTGGCGGGGTTCGCCCGCCTCCTGACGGCGGGCGAAGCTGACACCGCATACTCGCCTCTCTCCGCTGAATGAAGGCAGATCGCGCAACGACGCTCATCGGCTTCGGTTGGTTGTTTATCTATCCCGATCGCCTTCTTGACGATAGGATAGGTCGTTTATCGAGCTTGCTTTGAAATATTCTGTCATTCGCGCGAGAAGGGAACCGTCGCCGGGGGTGGGAGCCAACGCGACCCTCAAATCCTTCCCCCGGCGGCGGATCGACTGAACGATGCCGATGTTGCCGCGCGTATGGACTGATACCACGACCGCTCGCATTCTTCCGGCCGATCATCTTTGCCAATCGGAACCGAGAGGATGATCACCATGCTTTATTCCCAGCCCCTTCTACGCACGCCCCTGCGCGCCGCCCTGCCACTGGCGCCCGCTCTGACGCTCGCTCTTGCGCTGCCGCTGACCCCGGCAAATGCCAGCGAGCGCGCGGACGATATCGTCGTCACCTCGACCGAGAAGATGACCGCCTGGCAGGAAAGGGCCACCCGCAAGCTCAATCGCGCGCTCGAAGTCGAACCGCGCATGCGCCATACCAATCCGGGACCGGGCCTCGTCCAGCTGACCTTCGAAATGAATGCGCGCGGGCGGCCGGGCAACATCGAGGTGCTGTCGAACTCCGCCGACTGGACGGCGCTCAGAGCGGCGCGCTTCGCGGTGCGCAAACTGGGCGATCTCAGCGACGTGCCGGTCCGCAATGCGCACAAGGCGCGGTTCATCGCGAACCTCATCTTCGCCGACAATCCTGCGCAATATGAGGTGCTCGTCGCCCAGCTTCGCAAATCGGAAGCCGCGCGGCTCGCCGCGGGACGGGACGAAGGCGACGTGATCGTCCTGGGTGGGTGACGGCCCGCGCGGGGGGCGGGGCGGGGGCAGCTCCCCGTCCACCTGCCGCCCGGCCCCCAACTGCGGCTTGATCTCGCCAGGCAAACCCGCTTTGGTTCCGACCGAACCATCGAAGCGGGCCACCGCCGCGCTCGCCATTTTGCCGGAGCGCCCGCATGCCGCATATCGAAGCCAACGATCTGGAGCTATTCTACGAGGAACAGGGCGATCGCGATGGCGAGCCGATGCTGCTCGTCATGGGGCTCGGCGCGCAGATGACGCTGTGGCCGGACGAATTCGTCGAGGCGCTGGTCGGCCACGGCTTTCGCGTCATCCGGTTCGACAATCGCGATATCGGCCTGTCGCAGAAGATGGAGGGCGCCAAGGCGCCGCGCCCGGTCTTGCAGGTGCTGCGAAAGCGCGTCGGCTTCCCCGCCTCGGTCCCCTATACGCTGAAGGACATGGCCGACGATGCCGCCGGCCTGCTCGACGCGCTCGGTATCGACAGGGCGCATGTGGTGGGCGCGTCGATGGGCGGCATGATCGCGCAGCTGATGGCGATCCATCACGGCGATCGGCTGCTCTCGCTCACGTCGATCATGTCGACCACCGGCCATGCCAAGCTGCCGCAGGCGGAAAAGAGCGCGATCGACGCGCTGACCAAGCCGCTGCCTTCGCTCGAGGAGGAGGCGGTGGTCGAACACGGGCTCAACATCGCGCGCAATATCGGCAGTCCGGGCTATCCTTTCGACCATGAGCGCCAGCGCGAGCGCACGCTGACGAATGTGCGCCGCAGCGTCTATCCACCCGGCCTGCCGCGCCAGCTCGCCGCGATCATCGACGATGGCGACCGGCGCGAACGGCTGGCCAAGGTATCGGTGCCGACGCTGGTGCTGCACGGCGAGGACGATCCACTGGTGAAGCTCGAGGCGGGCGAGGACACCGCGAAGCACATTCCGGGCGCGAAGCTGGTCACCTATCCCGGCTGGGGCCACGATCTGCCGCCCGAACTGATCGAGCCGCTGGCGAGCGAGATCGCGCAGCACGCGAAATCGGCAAAGGCGACGGCGAGCAGCGAGGCGGACTGACGCAGGTTATCGGCGGAGCGCAGAAAGCGAAAGTGAGGAGCGCGTCGGGAGTAAAAAAGCTCAGAGGTTGGAAAGGGCGCAGCAGCCCGAAACAGATGCCGATAGCGGCTAGCGCCAAGCCCCAAACGTGCGCGCGCCACTTCGATTGTGGCGAAAATAGGAACGCCGCTTGGATTGGATTGTTAATGCTGTAGAAAGCCGATTGCTTTGCGCGGCCGCGATATGGGTTGGCCGAGCAGAGCGAAGCATAATCCTCCTATATGCCGGAGATACACGATGAAACTGACTGCACTTGCCGCTCTGCCCGCCATTGCCCTGCTCGCTGCCTGCGGTCCCGATTCCGCGACCGAGGAAACCGGCGACGCCCTCGAAGAACGCGCCGACATGATCGAGGAGTCGAGCGATGATCGCGCCGATATGCTCGAGGACCAGGCCGACAACGCCATGACCGAAGCGGGCGAGGAACGGCTCGATGAGCGTGCCGACGCCGTCGAGGAGATGGGCGAGGAACGCGCCGACGCAGTGAACGAGGTCGCCGACGAAATGGAATAAGCCGGTAGCGCCAATGCGTTCCATGAAGGCCCCGCTGCGTGCGGGGCCTTTTTCGTTCGGGGCTCGGCCGTAACGCAAAGTTATTGCGTTTCCCGGTTCGATCGATCCATCGCTGGATTCGATTGATTCAATCACCATATTTTTCTTCACAGATTCACTTTGGGGCTTGCGCGCTGGACGACTCAAGCTCGGTCCACGCGTCGCGGCGTTGCAATCGCCTAACACACCATGCCCGCACGCCTGATAAGGGTTAATCAGGCGTTGACCCTACCTCCGCGCTGATTCATCATCTGGTGGTTCGGTTCGCACAGGACCCCCAAACACTGGTAGTTTTTCGTGAAGGCCGCCCCATGAAACTGGACAGGGGCGAACGGGCGGGGAGTCGCTGGAGGGGGTGCGAAACGGGCGCAGGTTTGGTGCGGCGGCGCTTTCGGAAAAGGCCATCAGATGGGCCGATACCGGGGACAGGACGGTGCACAGGCTGTCGATGAAGTGGGCTGGAACAGAATCGGAACAAAGCGGCTTTTGCGTTATAGGTGGTCAGATGTGGATCGGCGGCGTTCCGATTCGAAGAAAAGGGTGAAGTGGGGCGAATGATGGAATTCAAGGCGAGCGACGACGTGGCAAGCGATGGCGACACGGGCGAGGTTCGAGACGCCCCGACGAAGCAGGAAAAGGCCGTGACGATGGACAAGGCAGATGTGGGAAGCGACGCGTTGGTGGCGGCCAAAGGCGCCGAGGCGCTGGGCAAGGCCATGGCGGCTGCCGGAAGCGAGAAGGCGGAAGGCAGCAAGAAGGTGAACCCGCGCCGCTTCGACATCGTCGTCGACGAAGCGCGCGATGCAAACCTCACCGAATTCGGCAAGGAAACGCTGACCGATCGCTACCTGCTGCCCGGCGAGACATATCAGGATCTCTTTGCGCGCGTTGCGGATGCCTATGCCGACGATGCCGAGCATGCACAGCGTCTCTACGACTACATCTCGAACCTGTGGTTCATGCCCGCCACCCCGGTGCTGTCTAATGGCGGCACGTCGCGGGGCCTGCCGATCTCCTGCTACCTCAACTCGGTTTCCGACAGCCTCGACGGGATCGTGGGCACCTGGAACGAGAATGTCTGGCTCGCTTCCAAGGGCGGCGGCATCGGCACCTATTGGGGCAATGTCCGCGGCATCGGCGAACCGGTCGGCCTCAACGGCAAGACCAGCGGCATCATCCCCTTCGTGCGGGTGATGGATTCGCTCACGCTCGCGATCTCGCAAGGCTCGCTGCGGCGCGGCTCGGCGGCATGCTACCTTGACGTCAGCCACCCGGAGATCGAGGAATTTCTTGAAATCCGCAAACCCTCGGGCGACTTCAACCGCAAGGCGCTGAACCTCCATCACGGCGTGCTGCTGACCGACGAATTCATGGAAGCCGTGCGCGACGGGGCCGAATTCGAACTCAAATCGCCGAAGACGGGCGAGGTTCGCAGCACCGTCGATGCGCGTTCGCTGTTCCAGAAGCTGGTCGAAACCCGGCTCGCAACCGGCGAGCCCTATATCGTCTTCAACGACACGGTGAACCGCATGATGCCCAAGCATCACCGCGAGCTGGGTCTCAAGGTCTCGACCTCGAACCTGTGCAGCGAAATCACGCTGCCGACCGGCATCGACCATCTCGGCAACGATCGCACGGCGGTGTGCTGCCTCTCCTCGCTCAACCTCGAAAAGTGGGAAGAGTGGTCGACCGACAAGCAGTTCATCGAAGACGTCATGCGCTTCCTCGACAACGTCCTGCAGGACTATATCGACCGCGCGCCCGACGAGATGGCGCGCGCCAAGTACTCCGCAGAGCGCGAGCGTTCGGTCGGCCTTGGCGTCATGGGCTTCCACTCCTTCCTGCAGTCGAAGGGGCTGGGCTTCGAAAGCGCGATGGCGAAAGCGCTGAACCTCAAGATGTTCAAGCATATCCAGGCCAAGGCATCCGAAGCCTCGATGCTGCTTGCCCAGGAGCGCGGGCCGTGTCCCGACGCGGCCGAAATGGGCGCCATGGAGCGTTTCTCCTGCAAGATGGCGATCGCGCCGACCGCGTCGATCAGCATTATCTGCGGCGGGACCAGCGCCTGCATCGAGCCGATCCCGGCCAACATCTACACCCACAAGACTTTGTCGGGCAGCTTCATCGTGAAGAACCCGTATCTGGAAAAGCTGCTCGACAAGAAGAGCAAGAACTCGACCAATGTCTGGAACTCGATCCTGGAAAAGGGCGGCAGCGTCCAGCACCTCGATTTCCTCACCACCGAGGAAAAGGCAAGCTTCAAGACCAGCTTCGAGATCGACCAGCGCTGGCTGCTCGAATTCGCCGCCGACCGCGCGCCGTATATCGATCAGGCGCAGTCGCTGAACCTGTTCATCCCTGCCGATGTCGACAAGTGGGATCTGATGATGCTGCACTTCCAGGCGTGGGAGAAGGGCATCAAGTCGCTCTATTACCTGCGCTCGAAATCGGTCCAGCGCGCAGGCTTTGCCGGCGGCGTCGAAGCGGACAATACCGGCGAAGCGGCTAAGATCGAGCTCAGCGCAGCCGCTGGCGAGCAGACCGATTACGAGGAATGTCTGAGCTGTCAGTAGGAGAAGAAATCAATCGAGTTTCCGGTCCAGTAATCCGGAAAAATAGTGGCCCGGACCAGTTTGCGGCTGGTTCCGGGCCTCGATCGTCCATCGAAGGGATGGCAGACCGTTCAAGTGCCTTTGAATCTAAGTCACGTCTGACGTCAATCCCTTCAGCAATGTATGAAAGGTTTTCAGATGTCAGTTGTGTATTGGTTAGGACAGAGCGGCCTCCGTCATTCGTTCGAAGTGCATCCCCTTGGAACGATGTTTAACCCCACGGCCGGTGTGTATGTGTTCTGCCGTTCTGATGGCTTCAGATACGAAGCTATCTATGTGGGCGAAACCGACAGTTTCGCTGACCGCTTAAATTCCTTCAGCGTTAGTCATCACGCTTGGCCACGCATTGCAATTTACGGTCCCACTCACATCGCCGCGTTGGTCACTGGAGGAGCGGATCGACGAACTAGGTTGGCGATTGAGACTGACCTTCGACATGGCGTTAGACCGCCCGCGAACCTGCAGGCTGCATAGTCTTGTTTGAGGCCCCCACATGGCAGAGCGCCATGCGGGGGCTCTTACGTATCGGCGCGGCGCCCAGATCCACCCCCCTTTAACCAACATTCATTAAGTCGGCACGCATGCGTACCCGCCAGACCATGCGCAAGACGATCAACCTGCCCGGACATTATCTCGCCGATCTGGGCGAGCCGCGCGATGTCGTCTTGCGCGATCTTTCGGTGGGCGGCTGCCGGTTCGATTGTGGCGGGCGGCGCTTTGCGCTGGGGGCGCCGATCCAGATCTTCGTCGCCGGCACCGGCCCACACCGCGCGATCGTCAAATGGGTGTCGGACGGCGAGGTCGGTATCGGCTTTCAGGCACCGCTCAGCGAGGCGCAATTCGACGCATTCCAAGCAAGCCACGTGCCCGATCCCGTCATCGCGGCGCGCCGCATGGTTTTCGATGACATCAGCGACATGAAACCGCAGCGCTTCTGCTGAGCCGCCCGGCGAAGCCCACTCGCGCACAGCCCAGATTTATGGCATCCTCCCGGTTCAGACGAAGGAATGCGGGATCATGGCAAGCGAAATCTGGGTCGGCATTATCGGGACGATCGTCCTCTTGGGCTTCATCCTCAACGGCATCCGCCTGACGCGCGGACCCGAGGGGCACGCGGCGAATGCCGGGCGACTGCATATGGTCGTCGGACTGCTCGCGCTGCCCTTCATGTGGATGGCCGTGATCGCAGCGGCGGGTATGTAGCGCGTACGAAACCGTCGCCGGCAGTGCCGGCGATTAGCTATCCGAGCGTCGGTCTGGATCGCGCGAGGTGTCGCTCAGCCGCGTCTGGCTCACCGCGCCGCTGGGCGATCCGGTGGCAAGGTCCGCGCCGCCCGTGGTGCCATGCGCGGCATCGGCCCGCGTCGTGTCGGCCGGCACCTCTCTCGTGCGGCCATGTTCTTCCACATCCGGCTCCACGTCGTCGCGGCGTTCGGCCTCGGCCCGCGCCTCTCCTTCGCGCGGACCGGTGCGCGGCGGCTCGATCGTGTTGTTCTTGCGCGTCAGCGTCACGTTGCGGCTGTCGCCATCGGGGTAGGGGCCTTTGAGCGGATTGTCGCCCATGATCTGTCTCCTGATTGTGCATGTCGGCGCGGGGGGAAGGGGGGTGCGCCTGTCACCTGACCAACCCAGAGACCACGCCGCCGGTTCCGAGCCCGGCCCGCCCCATCCATTCGACTCGCATTTTGCACGCTCTATCCCCAGCCGCGTGACCCCGCTTGCCTTCGAAAAGCCGGCATGATTCCCTATATGAGTCGTTCAAGCGAACCGAAGGAAACACAAGATGTCGTTGCTCGAAGCCCGCAAGACCTACAAGCCGTTCGAATATCCCTGGGCTTACGAGTTCTGGAAGCGGCAACAGCAGATCCATTGGATGCCCGAGGAAGTGCCCCTGGGCGAGGATTGCCGCGACTGGGCGCAGAAAATCACCGAGCACGAGCGCAACCTGCTCACCCAGATCTTCCGCTTCTTCACTCAAGCCGATGTCGAGGTGCAGGATTGCTACCACGACAAATATGGCCGCGTGTTCAAGCCGACCGAGATCAAGATGATGCTCACCGCCTTCTCCAATATGGAGACGGTGCACATCGCGGCCTACAGCCACTTGCTCGACACGATCGGCATGCCCGAGAGCGAATATGCCGCCTTCCTCGATTACGAGGAGATGAAGGACAAGCACGATTACATGCAGCAATTCGGCGTCGACAATGACGAGGATATTGCCCGCACGCTCGCCATGTTCGGCGGCTTTACCGAGGGGCTTCAGCTGTTCGCGAGCTTCGCCATGCTGATGAACTTCCCGCGCTTCAACAAGATGAAGGGCATGGGCCAGATCGTCAGCTGGTCGGTGCGCGATGAAAGCCTGCATTGCGAAGGCATCATCAAGATGTTCCACACCTTCTGCGAGGAGCGCGACTGCCTGACCAAGGCGGTGAAGGAAGACATCATCGACATCTGCCAGAAGACCGTGCGCCTCGAAGACGCCTTCATCGACCTCGCCTTCGAGATGGGCCCGGTGAACGGCATGACGGCCAAGGAAATCAAGCGCTACATCCGCTACATCGCCGACTGGCGCCTCAAGCAGCTGGGCCTCACGGAAATCTACATGGTCGAGGAGCACCCGCTCCCCTGGCTCGCCCCGCTTCTGAACGGCGTCGAGCACGCCAACTTCTTCGAAACCCGCGCGACGGAGTATTCGAAGGGCGCGACGACCGGCAACTGGAACGACGTGTGGTCGAGCTTCGATAAGCGCCAGAAGGCGAAGGCTGTGAACGAGGACGAGGCCGAGGACGGCGGTCCGGGTTTGTTTGGGGTTGAGGCTGCGGAGTAGGTCCAGTCTGATAGGTGGCGGACCCGACCGATATAGCGGCGCTCAATGCCGGAGAAAAAGACCTCGTAAATGCTGATTTTCGCGGAGCAACCCTTGCCGGCTTGTCCCTAAGTCACAGAGATTTCTCCGGCGCGAAATTTGATCATGCGGAACTCCCGCGAACGAACTTGCGGCGCTCAATCTTGACACGCGCAAGCTTCACCCAAACAAACTTGAGCGGCGCAAATTTGGATGGCTGCATCGCCACGTCAACGAGCTTCGTACACACGAATTTTGATAAAGCTGTCCTTATCAACGCGAGCTTGCGGGGCGCGATATTCAACAACTCGAACCTTTGCCAAGCTGACCTGCGCGGAGCTGATTTGCAGAATGTTCGGTTGGTGGAAGATAACGATCTGACGGGAGCAGTCGCCGACGAAACCACACGATTTGATGGCGCTCACGTGCTGCGGCCAATGATAAAGAATCCGGTCTTTAGGTTTTACAGACTCGAGCGAGGTCGGCTGATCCGAAAATCCGAAGAAGAAAGTGGTGAGAAGCCGGACGCCTCGAACATAGAGCTTGCAAGATTAGGGGCTCGCGAACCAATCATAAGGGCACGAGAAACCCTTGCGTCCATTAGGCAGCAACAAGGTGTGAGTGCCAAAGATGGGTTGATAGGACACAATAATCCGCCCGGTGGATCAGCGCTAACTGCAAGAGAATTAGATGAGGTGGGCTCGGCATTAAATGAACTATCAGCGGAGATTGAGAGCCAATCGCCTAACTTTGACAAAATCGGCGCGGCCAAAAATGTCCTACGAAACACAGGCAATAAGATCATTGAGTGGGTTGGAAAACATCAGAAATTCTTCTTCGAAGAGTTCTTCAAAGAAGCCGGAAAAAACGCCGCGAAACCTCATGTCCTTGCAACAGCGTACTTGATCTTCTCTGGTCAACTAAGTCAGATCATCCAATTGATTACAGAGCTCTTTCCTGTGTGAAAGCGCCTATGTCCTTCAGCGAACTCGGTGTCGGCCCGGTCGTCCGAATCACCGCGCTGGCCGTGATGAATTTCGTTCACGCCGTCCCTAATAGTCACCCCGGACTTGATCCGGGGTCCAGCTTACTTCTGCTCGGCAGTTCCAAAAGGAGCGGGATCCCCGCCTTCGCGGGGATGACGAGGGAGGATGGGGGCGCGCTTTCGGTGGCAAGGGTTCCTCAATTCCTCGCGTGCTAATCCGCCCCCATGCCCTTCAGCGAACTCGGTGTCGGCCCGGCCGATTGGATTACCGCGCTTGCCGTGGTCAATCTCCTCGCCTTTGCCGCCTTCGGTCTGGACTAGTCCTATGCCGAGAAGGGAAACCGGCGCATTTCCGAAGCGACGCTTTTGAACCTTGCGCTGATCGGCGGGATCGGCGGCGCCTATGCAGGCCGCGCGCTGTTCCGGCACAAGACCCGCAAACAGCCCTTCAGCACGCACCTCCACATGGTCGCGGGGTTGCAGCTATGTGCGGGGGCGTTTGTGGTGGTCTATTTCTGGTAGGGTGGGCACCGGTCGTCTTCCCACCGTTCCCCTAAACGTCGCCCCGGACCCTTCGACAAGCTCTGGAGATGCTTGCCTGCCCCCGCGCAGGCGGGGGATCCGGGGCTTGGCTTTCTTCTGCTCGGGGCTGCCAAAAGAAGCCTGATCCCGGATCAAGTCCGGGATGACGTCGGAGGTAGTGGTCCGCTTGCCACTTAATTGCAGACGTTTCGCCGCTCGCCGCGGTGCTCTTTTGAGCCTTCCAACAAAAGAGCGTATCGGTCGACCACGTATTCGAGCCGGACGGCTCCTGGCGCTTCGTCATCTGCGGGTGGCGCACAACGATGCCAAGAACGATATGAGCCACGAGGAATTCGTGGCCCTGTGTCAGCGGGTCGTCGATCATCACCGTTAGCAGACCATCTCGTTACCCCTGCGAAGGCAGGGGTCCAGCTTACTTCTGGCGGGCGGACCCGGAAGAAGCTGGGTCCACGCTCCCGCGGGGATGACTATCTCTCCCCACAACCGTCACCCCGAACTTGCCTGTCCCCGCGCAGGCGGGGGATCCAGGGTCCAGCTCACTTCTGCTCGGCGGGTTCAGAAGAAGCGGGATCCCCGCCTTCGCGGGGATGACGAGTAACGGGCGGGGATGTCAGGAGAAACGGTGCGGATGACTCTTTGGCCAGATATGCCCCGACAAGCCCAAAGAGACGCGGGCGCCGTTTCCTACATGCGGCGCCGCGCGCTATTGCGGGCCGGTTATGCCGATGCGTCCGCTCCCGATCTTCCGCCGCACCTCGCCTTGCCAGACAGGGACGCTCCGCGCCCGGCAGGGTGACACTTTGCCGCGAAAGAGTGACACTTTGGGGCCTAGAGTGACGCTTTTGCGGGCCAGGGTGACACAGTCGGCATTTTCCGCCCAGGACCGTGTTCCACCTGTTCCATCCTGTAGGGTTTGGTCGCACGAACCCGGCCAGCCCAATGCGCGGCGGGTCGGCAGGCGGTGGGCTCGGATCGGCGCTTGCTTAAGGGCGATGCGGGAACCCGACTCCGCGCCGCGGCATTGCATAGGGCAGTTACGTAGGAGGAATCCCCAATGCGCATCCCCTTCCGCAGCCGCACCATGGCTCTCACCACCCCGCTCGCGCTGGCCTTTGCGCTCGCCGCCTGCACCGCCGAGGACGAAAGCGCCAATGCCGGCGTGGACGACATGCCCGAACCCACGATCGCCGAGGAACCCGACACGATCAGCGATCCCGCGATCGTCCAGGCGGTGCCGGGGGTCGATGCGGTCGATCCCGAAGGAGAGGCGTCGAGCAATGCGGAACTGTCCGAAGGCGAGAACATCCTGCCAAGCGGCGAGGACGGCACCCAGCGCGGCGAGGAGCGCGGCCTGCAGCCCGACGAGTATTGAGCCGAAGGGCAATGCGCTTCGGGACGGATGGCTGCGCCGGCGGAACTGCGAGCGGTCCGCGGCGTTGATTGGGCAAACCTGACACGACAAACCCAAGGCTTACCAATGCGTCAAACGTTCAAACCCATCGCCGCCTTCCTGACCAGCGCAACCGCGCTGAGCTTCACCCTGGCGGCTTGTTCGACCGAACCCGAAGTGATCGGCGAATCGCCCGCCGAGGACGGCAGCGTCGTCTCCGCCGACGCGCCCGGTATCGGCGTTCCCAACCCCGAAGGCGATGCCAGTCCGGTGACCGCCGTGCCGGGCGAAAACGCCTATGGTCCCGAAGATACAAGCGAGGACGAAGCGCCCTCGGGCGCCGAGCCGACCAACGACATCACCGCCGACAGCGCGATGCCGGCGAGCAGCGCGACCGCCAACGAGACGACGACGACCGACTAGGTTTCGCCCTTTCCTACAAAGACAAGGGCGCGGTATGGCGACAAACCATACCGCGCCCTCGTCGTGTTCGGTTGCGAGTTTAGATGGCCGTCTTAGAGAGCCGTGTTAGAACGCCAGCGTGTTCGGATCCGCGATCGGCTCGCGGCGCTGCGCCTTGATGAGGCTCATGACGCTGCGAATGCCGACCCAGACCGCGATGATCGGATAGAGCAGGAACCCGATCAGCACGAAGCTGAGCACCAGCGCCACCAGGCTGGCGGCGAAGCCGATCCAGAAGGTGCGGATGAGATAGGTGAAGTGCGAGGCGGCCCAGCCCTCCCGGTTCTCGCCCTGCCAGACGTGGGCAAGGACGATGCCGACCAGCCCGCTGATCCCGGTCACGAAGCTGCCGAGATAGCACAGCGCGATGATCGTCGGCTGGTTGAAGTCGAAGCCGGTCGTATTGGCCGGGCTGCTGCCGGAAGGCCCGGTGCTCGGCGGGTGGCTCGAACCGGGGGCGGCGCTGCGCGTATCGGTGTGCGTGGCGGCCGGGTCCGCCTCCTGAGATTTGGTCCGGTCTTCCATGTGTGATCCCCTTGCATGTTTGATCGCCCACGATGCAGTCTACGGATCGTACCCGCCGCGGCAAGCCCCTTCGCTGCGCCGCACCCTTCCAACCCGTCGGCCGAACGTCTAAGCGCCCCACATGATGCGCGAGCCAACGAAGAGGGAAATGCGATGACGTCGCAGGAACAGAGCGGTGCTATCGCAGGCTCGCCTGCCAACGGGACGCGCGACCTCGCCAAGGCCGAAGTGCTGATCGAGGCGCTGCCCTACTTCCAGCGCTATGCCGGGCGCACCTTCGTCGTCAAATATGGCGGCCACGCGATGGGCGAACCGCGCGCCGCGCGCGACTTCGCCGAGGATATCGTGCTGCTGAAGGCGGTCGGCATCAATCCGGTGGTGGTGCATGGCGGCGGACCGCAAATCGGCGAGATGCTGGGCCGGTTGGGGGTCGAGAGCACCTTCGTCGATGGCCTGCGCGTCACCGACGAGGCGACGGCGAAGGTGGCCGAAATGGTCCTGTCGGGCGCGATCAACAAGGAACTGGTCGGCTGGCTCCACCAGGCGGGCGGCAAGGCGATCGGCGTATCGGGCAAGGACGGCAAGCTGGTCACCGCGCGCAAGGTCGAGCGCACCACCCGCGACAGCGACAGCCTGATCGAACGCGTCGTCGACCTGGGCTTCGTGGGCGAACCAGAGCATGTCGATACCAGCCTGATCGATACCGCGGTCGCCGCCGGGATGATCCCGGTCATCGCCCCGATAGCGGGCGGCAGGGACGGCGCGACCTACAACATCAATGCCGACACCATGGCCGGCGCCATCGCCGCCGCGCTGGGGGCGGCGCGGCTCTTCTTGTTGACCGACGTTGCCGGCGTGCTCGACAGCCAGGGCGCGTTGCTGCCCGAACTCACGCCCGCGGACATCGCCCGTTTGCGGGAGGAGGGCACGATCAGCGGCGGCATGGTGCCGAAGCTGGAAACCTGCGTGGCCGCGGTCGAAGCGGGCTGCGAGGCGGCGGTGGTGCTGGACGGACGGGTGCCGCACGCCATGCTGCTGGAGTTCTTCACCGCGCGCGGCGCCGGCACGCTGGTGCGCCAGGCGGCGGTATGAAAGAGGGGCGGGAGCGGCTGGCCCGCATGATGCGCCTCGATCATTGGCGTATTAGCTGGATAATACGGCTACGAGCAACTACATCCATTTGCCGACCGGCTAAGGCGGCTTTCTGAACACAAGGCTTCGAGACAGGATACATGCAAGGACTTTTCGCCCTCTACGAGATCATCGAGCTGCTGGTGCAGGTCTTCGTGATGCTCATCATCATCCAGTTCGTGATCGGGCTGCTATTCGCCTTCAACGTCGTCAACCCGTCGAACGACTTCCTGCGCCAGGTCTACGAATCCATCAATCGCCTGCTCGATCCGGTCCTGCGCCCGATCCGCAATGTCATGCCGCAGACCGGCGCGCTCGACCTCTCGCCGCTGGTGCTGATCGTGGGCGCGCAGATCGTGCTGATCGTGCTGCGCAACATCATCACCGCCGCTGCATGAGCGCCGAGCGGATCGACGGCAAGGCGTTCGCCGCGAAGCTGCGCGAGCGGGTCGGCGCGCAGGCGAACACCTTTGCCGAGCAGACTGGGCGCAAACCCGGGCTTGCCGTCGTGCTGGTCGGCGAGGATCCCGCGAGCGAGGTTTATGTCCGCGCGAAGGGGAAGGCGACCATCGCTGCGGGCATGGCGAGCTTCGAACATCGCCTTGCCGCGGATACCGACCAGCAAACGTTGATCGATCTGGTCGAAAGGCTGAACGCGGACGAAGCTGTCGACGGCATTCTTGTCCAATTGCCTTTGCCGAAACATCTCGACGAGAAAGCTGTCATCGCAACGATCGACCCGAATAAGGACGTCGATGGCATCACGCCGACGAACGCGGGTCGACTGGTTCTCGGCATGGATACGCTTGTGTCATGTACGCCTCTGGGATGCCTGCTTTTGCTGCGCGACCTTTTCGACGATCTGAGCGGTCTCGATGCAGTGGTGATCGGACGCTCGATCCTGTTCGGCAAACCTATGGCACAGCTGCTCCTTTCGGAAAATTGCACCGTAACGATGGCGCATAGCCGTACGCGTGATCTCAAGAGCTTGCTTCGACGCGCGGATATCGTGGTGGCTGCGGTGGGGGTGCCCAATCTGATCCGTGGCGACTGGCTCAAGCCGGGCTCTGTCGTACTCGACGGTGGCATCAATCGGCTCGACCCCGAACCGGGCGAAGCGAAGGGGCGGATCGTGGGCGACGTGGCCTATGATGAAGCGACGGAACATGTCCGCGCCATCACGCCCGTTCCCGGCGGGGTGGGGGCGACGACGATCGCGGTCCTGCTGCGTAACACGCTGGTTGCCGCCTATCGCAATGAAGGACTTGAGGTTCTGCAAGACTTATGAAAACCGCCGCCAGCCTTACCTTGCTCGCAATAGCGACCTTCGCGCTCGCGGCATGCGGGCCGAGCCGCCCGAGGGGTCCATCCGACACCGTCATCGCCCGCGCGCTGAAAACCGCGCCCGGCGCGGCGCAGCCCAGCGCCATCGTCAAGACCGAAATCGCCTTCGCCCGGGCCGCGCGCGAAGAGGGGCAATGGACGGCACACGGCAATTTCGCAGCTCCGGGCGCTGTCATTCACGGGCGCAGCGGACCGGTTGCGGCGGAGGCGCTGTTCGCGAGCCTGTCCGACCCCGCCGAGCCCGTTCAATGGGGGCCGCGCGCGGTAGTCATGAGCTGTGATGGGGCGCTTGCGATCAGCCAGGGACGCTTTCGCAATCCGCAAGGGCTGGTCGGCAATTACGTGACCGTCTGGGAGAGGCAGGCGGATGGGACCTATCTCTGGGTCTACGATGTTGCCGGGCCGGATGTGCCGCAGCCTCCGCCGCGCCCGCAATTCGAGGATGGCGACATCGTCGTCACCGCGATCGACGCGGTCGAAGGTCTGGTCGCGACCTGTCCGCGACCGGGCAGTCCGGTGCCGCCCCCGCCATCCGCATCGCCGCTCGCCGAGCGTCCGGGCGATGTGCGCCAATCCCCCGACAGCACCTTGCGCTGGCGCTTCGAACATCGTGGAACGGATGCGAAATATGTCGTCGCCGAATATCACTACGAAGGCGCATGGGTGACGGCGATCGAAGAAAGCCTTGCATCGACGCCGGAAGGGTGATGGAGGGCGCGCTGCCATGCTGCCCGAACTCTTCGTCTCCGCTTTCATCACCCTGTTCGTGGTCATCGACCCGCCGGGCTGCGCCCCGATCTATGCCGGGCTGACCAAACACGCGACCAACGCGCAGGCCCGCATCATGGCCCTGCGCGCGACGGCCATCGCGGCGGTCATCCTCCTCATTTTCGCGTTCTTCGGCGAAGACCTTCTGGCGGCGCTCCACATCGAGCTCGACAGTTTCCGCATCGCGGGCGGGCTGATGCTGTTCTTCATCGCCTTCGAGATGGTGTTCGAAAAACGCACCCAGCGGCGCACCGAACGCGCAGACAAGGTCAGCGCGAGCGAGGTCGAAGATGTGTCGGTCTTCCCGATGGCGATGCCGATGCTGGCGGGGCCGGGCGCGATCGCGGCGATTATGTTGCTGATGAACGAGGCGGCAACGCCGGCCGAAACGGTGGAAGTGTTCGCAGCGCTCGGCCTGGTGCTCGCCATCACCGCCGCCGCGCTGGTCGCTGCCGGACCGCTCATCCGCCTGCTCGGCGACAAGGTCGAGGCGGTCATCACACGGCTGCTGGGCGTGCTGTTGGCGGCGCTGGCCGCGCAATATGTGATCGACGGGCTGCGCGGGGCATTCGGGGCGGGCTAGGGCCCCATGCTTATTGCAGCGTGGTGATCTCTTCGCTCGGATCGCCGCGGCCGAAGAACTGCATCAGCTGGACCAGCAATTCGCAGCGGTCGGTAAGGCTGTCCGCTTCGAGCAGCGCCTGTTTCGAAGCGGGATCGAACGGCGCGATCTGCGAAACGCCGTTGATCAGCGACTGGTCGTCCAGCCGCTCGACCGAATCCCAGTCGACGCTATACCCCTGCGCATCGGCGAAAGCGCGCGCCTCGCGTTCGAAGCCGCCGCGCTGTGCATGACTCAGTGTCTCGTCCGCGTCGTCCTCGATCAGATCGCCCTCGACCTGGCGAAAGGCGGTGGCCACATCGAGCTCACGGCGGAGGCGGAAGCGCGCATGTCCTTCCAGGATCAGGTTGTAGCGCCCGTCATCCATCGCCTCGATCTCGCCGATCCGTCCGACGCAGCCGACCTTGTAGAGTGGCGCGCCTTCGACAGCGCGCTGAGGCTGGATCATCGCGATCCGCCGATCGCGCACCAGCGCATCGCCTACCAGCGCGCGGTAACGCGGCTCGAAGATGTGAAGCGGCAATTGCAATCCGGGAAAGAGGATCGCGCCGGGTAGCGGAAAGATCGAAAGGCGAGTGGACATGGGCGCTCAGGCTCTATCCGAAAAGAATTTTCGATAGTCGCCGGCGAGTAGCGACGACCCACTCGTCCTCGAGCCCGGTCGCCTCGAAAATCTGCAGCAGCTTGGCGCGCGCCGCGCCCTCGTTCCATTCCCGGTCCCGCTCGATCATGCCAAGAAGCGCGTCCGCGGCAGCGTCGCGCTGGCCAGCGGCGAAGGCGGCTTCGGCATAGGCGAACTGCGCGTCCATATCGTCCGGCGAAGCGGCCGCAGCGTCGCGCAGGGCCGCCAGCTCCCCCTCGTCGACCTGTATTCCGGCGAGCTCGATCGCGCTCTTCGCCGCGGCAATGGCCGGATCGCCCGAAAGCCGCGGATCGGCTTCGACAGAGGCGAGAACCTGCCGCGCCTCGTCGACCTGCTCCATTGCGACGAGCGCGCGGATCAGCCCGGCATGCGCGGCGGCGTTGTCGGGCGCGAATTCGGTGACTTGCGAAAAGATGCCCGCCGCACGCTGCGCATCGCCATCGCCGAGTGCGGTCTCGCCCATGGCCACGAATTGGTCGATCTCCTGCGGCGAAGGACCCTGCTGTCCCGCCCCGCCGCCATCGGCGCCAGCCTGGACTGGCAGTTGCGCCAGCAACTGATCGAGGAGCTGTTTCAGTTGGCTCTCCGTACGGGCATTGGTGAGATCGGCGACCGGCTGGCCCTGGAACATCGCGTAAACCGTGGGGATCGACTTGACCTGAAACTGGCCGGCTATGAATTGCTGCTCATCGACATTGATCTTTGCCAGCACCACACCTTTTTCGGCATAGTCCGCCGCGACCTTCTCGAGCACCGGGGTCAGCGCCTTGCACGGCCCGCACCATTCGGCCCAGAAATCGACGATGACGAGTTTCGTCTGCGAGGGATCGACGACCTCCTTGCGAAACGTCTCGACGGCTTTCTGTTCTTCGATGTTCAGACCCATACTGGCCAAGGTCGTGCTCCTGTCGTTGCTCCGGACAACCGGCGTGGGGCGCTTCGCCCCGCTTCGCCCCAATGTGGGGCCTATTGCCGACTTGTGAAGCGTAGGGGCGGGCTTGGCCAGCATCGGCGGCGATAAACTGCGATTTTTGGACCTGCGAGGCATTTGGACTTGCGAGCCGGATGCACCGCTGCTAACTGCGCCGCCTCCCCGGCAGAGAATGCTGAACTAGCCACTCTGTCATGGCGCCAGTGAGCGGGCGTAGCTCAGGGGTAGAGCACAACCTTGCCAAGGTTGGGGTCGGGCGTTCGAATCGCCTCGCCCGCTCCATTTTCTTCCAAATCAGCGGATGGCTTTGCTTCTGCGCGGAAAACCGTTGCGCATTCTGCTGCGTTGAAAAGATTGTCGACAGAGACGCGGCGACGGAACGTCCAGCAGGGCTTCGAATTGCGCGTGTGCCTGCCCTCAAGGCGCCGCCCCGAACTGCACGATGCGCGCATTTCGGCGATCGATCAGACTGCGAAGGCGCTCCTGTCGCTTTCTCGTCAGCGGCCAATTCCAAAGCACGGGGATGCACAGCAAAAGGCCCAGTGCCGGCGCCAGCCCGTAGACCCACAACAACACGCCGGCATTCGTGACGCCTTGGGCGCTCGCGGAATAGCCGAAGAGAGCGGGCATGTTGGTGGCCGCCAGCACGCCCAATGCCACCGCGCCCTTGTTCACCATTCCCCAGAAGGCGAAGTAGATGCCGGTGCGTTCCTCGCCGGTCCTGGCCGCATCGAGATCGACGACGTCGGCCGCGATGCCGTTGAGGAGCACGGTGATCGCGCCGAGCGATATCGCCTTGAGAACGGCGAGAACGAAGAAAAGCTCGAACGACGATTGCGCGATCAGCGGCATGAGCAGGCTGATCAGCCCGCCCCATCCCGCCGCGATCGCGACGCTCATATGCTTGGAGGTTCGCCTCGCCAGCCACAGCCAGAATGGGATCGCGGCGACCATGGCGATCAGCTCGGCCAGCAGCAGGACGGGAAAGAGCTGCGCCTCCCCGAACATCTGGTCGAGAATCAACGCGGTCAGCGCGGCGGCGCCGAAGCCGCTCGCGACAAGCACGAGCGACACGAAAAGCAGCCTGCGGTAGGGTCCGTTGCGCCAGATCACCCGGAACTTCGCGCCGAACGACAAATCGCGGCTCGCCTGGCCCGGAGGCCGGGGCTCGCGCAGCGCGGTAAGAGTCAGGAGAAACAGGAGCGGCGTCGCGCAAACGGCGATAAGCGCCAGAACGTAAAGCTGCTCGCCAAGCGACCCCTCTCCCTCGCGCGTAAGAGCGAAGACCGCCACGAGGCCGAGCGCCGTTCCCAGCAGCCCGAAGCCTTCGCGCCATCCCGCCAGCTCCGCGCGCTCGTCATATTGCGGCGACAATTCCGCCCCGAACGCCTTGAAGGGCAGGTCGACGAGGGTGAAGCCGAGATAGAGCAGGGCGGACCATACAAAAACATGCGCTGCGCCCGCATCCTGCGGCGGCACGAACAGCATCCAGGCAGACAGGCACAGCAAGGGCAGCCCCGCGAGGATGACGGGTTTGCGCCGACCGATCGGGGTGCGCAGCCGGTCCGAAAGCCAGCCGATCAAAGGATCGGTGACTACGTCGCTCAGCCGGGTCAGCGCCAGCAGCGCGCCGACGGCTGCAAGCTCGAGGCCTCTTTCCGACGCGTAGAAGGCGGGGATGAACGCGGCAACCGGCAATGTTGCGATCGAATAGCCAAGATAGGGCAGTCCATAGACCGATCGCTGCCATCTGCGAAGGACGCTGGCAGTCCCAGCCGATGCCTCGTCGCTCATCGCTTCAGAACGAGAAGATGACGTCGACGCCGTAAGTGCGCGGCTGACCCGGCCAGCCGATCCGCCCGACATCGCCGAACGGGGCGGCAACGGCGGTGAAGTAATACTCGTCCGTCAGGTTCCGGGCCCAGGCGGCTACCTCGAGGTCGTCCACGATGTTCACGCCGATCCGCGCGTTGAGCAGGCCGTAATCGTCCTGAAGACTGGCGGGATCGATTTCCGCGCCGAGGAAGTGCTCAGACAGATAGGTGTAGTCCACCGCTGCGTAGCTGCCGGCCAGGAGATCGAATTCGTAGCGTGCGCGGATCGATGCATTGAATTCGGGCGCGCGCGAGAGGGGTTCTCCCGAAAGATCGCGTGTTGGCGGGTTCGGCGGAATGGGCGGATTGCCCGGCGCGTCGGGATAGCTGACATAGCGGGTCGGGTTGAAACCGACGGAGCCGGCGATCAGCAATTCGTCGATCGGGGTCCAGTTGAAATCGGCTTCGATCCCGTAGCTTTCGGCCTCTGCCGCGTTGCGCACCACGATCTGGTCGCCATCGAAGTCCGAGACCTGCAAATCCTGCACGAGGGTGTAGAAGGCCGCGATATTGACTGCGAGACGCCCGTCGGGGGTAACAGCCTTGACGCCCGCTTCCCAGGAGTCGGCCGTTTCCTCTTCGAATTCTGTGCCGGAGAAATCGGTGATGTCGCCTTCGACGGTCGCCGCGTTGAAGCCGCCCGATTTGAACCCCCGGGCATAGCGGGCGAACAGGGTGACGAAGGGCGAGGCCTCGTAGGTCACGGTCAGCGTGGGCGAGAGATCGGTTTCCGAACGCGCCAGCCGCTCCTCGTCCAACGTCGGAATGTCGAGCCCGCTTTGTGAGGTCACGACGTCCCGGTCTTCGGCGGTGTAGCGAAGTCCCGCCGCGATCTGCAGCCTGTCGGTCGGCTGCCAGCTCAATTCGCCGAACAGGGCCATTGACGACGTGTTCTGGAGGAACGGGCGCTGGCGCACTAGCTCAAAATCGATGAGCGCTGGGCCGATGACCGTTTCGGTCAACTGGTCGAGTTCGCTGTCGAGATAGAACGCGCCGACCACGAAATTGAACGGCCCGGCAAAATCCGAAGCCGCGCGCAATTCCTGGGTGAACTGGCTTTGCGTCTCGATCTTGCCCGACTGGATGAATTGCGCGGGCGTGGTGTCGAAGTCGAAGACGAGGTCGAAATCGAGTTCGCGATAGGCGGTGATCGATGTGATCGTGATGTCGTCGGAGGCGGTGAGATTGGCGGTCAGCGTGTAGCCGTAGCTCTCCCGCGCGACGACCTCGTTGTCGTTCACCGCATTGCGATAGTCGCGCGGATTGGTGTCGCCCTCGAGCAATCCGGTGAGCGGGCTGAGGATGAAGAAATCCCCCGTCGTTCCGTCCGCATCATCTTCGTAATATTCGACCGTGCCGGTGATATCGAGTGTGGGGGTCGGCTCGACACGCAGCTTGGCCCGGACCCCTTGCGAATCCGTGCGGCCGAGGTCCTCTCCGTTGACCGTATTGGTGGTGAAGCCGTCGCGCCGGTGGACAAAGCCTGATACGAGCCCGCTGACCTGGTCGCTTATCGGAACATTTACCCAGCCGCGCACGCGCCGCTGATCGAAATTGCCGATCGTTGCATCGACCCGGCCCTGGAACACGTCGCTCGGCTCGCGGGTGATGATGTTGATCGCGCCGACGGTCGTGTTCTTGCCGTAGAGCGCGCCTTGCGGTCCGCGCAGCACTTCGACCCGTTCGATATCCGCCAGTTCGGTCGAATACATTTCGGGCCGCGCGAGATAGACCCCGTCGAGGAAGACGCCGACGCTCGGGTCGATACCGCCATTGGACGTGTTGGAGGTGAGCCCGCGGATCGAGATGGTCGTGAATTGCGGGTTGAAGTCCCAGCTGGCCACGAGATTGGGCGTATAGAGCGAGATATCGTCGAGACCTTCGACATTGGTCTCGAGCAATTCCTGCTCCCCGAAAACGCTGAGCGAAATGGGAACGTCGCGGGCCGATTCCTCGCGGCGGCGGGCGGTGACGATGATCCCCGGCCCCACAAGTTCGTCCGCTTCGGGCGAAGGCACGCCTTCGGTGTCCTGGGCAGGCGACTCTTGAGCAAGGGCGGGTGCGGACAAACACGAAAGCGCAACCCCCGAGGCAAGCGCGGCAAGTCCGGTAGATGCAAGGTTCCTCATGGTCTCTCCCTTCAATTCGCGGCCGCCGGCTGGGTATCTGTTATGTCCGGTGGCCCCTTTTCATTCCTCCGCGAGAACGCCTCCTCTTGCGGCAAGGATATGGGCGCGCATGACCGCGCAAGCTCGCTCCGGATCGCGCGCGGCGATCGCCTCGGTCAGTTCGCGATGCTGGGCGCAGCTGCGTTCGAGAGCGCTACGGTCGTAATCGGTGAAGCTGCGCAGCATTACCGAGGCGTCCAGCAATCTGCGCGCCGTGTCGTGGAGCGCCCGGCTGCGCGCGGCACTGAGAACCGTGTCGTGAAATTCGCGGTTTATGTTGGCGATTCGGGCAAGAGCGCCATCACCGAGCGGGAAATCGCCCGCCTTTGTCACCATCTCGTCCATCGCCTCGACGAGCTGTGTCAGGGCATGAAGATCGCCCTCGCTGCGGCGCTGCGCGGCGAATTGTGCGGCCATTCCTTCGAGCGTCGCGCGGACCAGGAAGAGGTCCGGCAATTCGTCGGGCTTCCACGTGGTGACCACCGCGCCCGAATTCGGCGTGATCGAGACGATACCGTCGCTTTCGAGACGTCTCAGCGCCTCTCGTATCGGCGTGCGCGACACTTTGCACAAACGTCCGAGATCGGCCTCGCGCAACCTTTGCCCGGCGAGCAGATCGCCTTCCATGATCGAACGGCGGATCACATCGTAAGCATTCGACGACGCCTCACTCATAGCGCAACATGCAGGCCCGACCTCTCTGATGTATACAATCGGCTGTGCTACGCTAACTTAAGGCATTCTTCAACCGACGATTGTATACGACTTGGCGGCGAACCGGGTGCGGTGGCGTCGGGCTCCGCTGCCGGATCGCCCCGGCAGACTTCTCAGAATAAAGCGCGCACGCCGAGGAAGAAGGACCGTCCGATCGGGTTCACCGGATAGGCACGCTCGGTAATGAACGGCTTTTCGTCGGTAAAATTGTTCACCCCGCCAAACACTTCGAAACGATCGTCGGAGAAGCTGTAGGACGCGATTAGATCGTGAATGAAATATTCGTCGGCAAAGCCCACCTCGCCGAACTGAGCATCGACGGTCTCGATTTCGACATCGCCGAGCGTCATTTCGCTCAGATATTGCAGCGTGTAGCCAAGGCTGAAGGAGCGGAACGCCCAATTCACGGAGGCGCGGCCGGACCATTCCGGTCTTCCGATTTCGCCCAATTCGGGATCGACATTCGTGTCGTCGGTCGGATCGAAAAAGAAGTCGACCTTGTCCACCCACGAGCCGATCGCGGATAGGCCTATATCGTGCTCCCCGATCGCGAAGCCGTAGCTGATCGCCGCATCGATGCCCGCCGTCTCGATGGCCACGAAGTTGATCTGTTGCTGGGTGAAGGAGTTGAAGCCCAGAAACTGCGCCGAAGCCGGGTCGCGGTTGCGGGTGAAGGAGCTGCAGAAATCGTTCGGGAAGGTGGCGCTGTCGTAGCAATTGTCGACGACGTCCTGCGGATCGGGCAGCGAAATCGCATCGCTGATGTCGATCTGGTAGTAATCGACGGTGACGTTGAGCCCGGGAACGAAGCGCGGTTGCAACACCACGCCGACGGTAAAGGTGTCGGCGGTCTCTTCCTGCAGGTCGGGATTGCCCGCGATCGTGCCGGTGAAGCGCGCACTGAGCGGATCGGAAAAGCCGACCGGGATGCCGTCCGCCCGGCAATTGGCGATCCGGTTTTGAATGTTGGGATCGCCGTCGGCCTGGAGACGATCGATCTCGGTCTGGTCGCACGGATCGAAGGGGCGAAAGCCCACCCCCTGCGGCGGAGCGAACAATTCGGAAATATTCGGCGCTCGCACCGCGCGAGAGAAGGTGCCGCGAAAGCGGACGTCCTCGACCGGCGAATAGAAGCCGTTCACCGCCCAGGTCAGCACGCCGCCTACGGTCGAATAGTCGCCGTAACGCGCCGCCCCTTCGAGCCGCAGCTCGTTGATGCCCGGCACATCTTCGACCAGGGTGGTTCCGATCTCGCCGAAAATCTCGAAGACGTCGAATTGCCCGCCCGAATTGGCCTGAAAGACGTCCGGCGGCGTCGCGAGCGAATCCTGCGGAAAGATCCGGTTGCCGTCGGCATCGAGAATGTCGCCGACGAATTGCCCCGCCTCCCCGTCGACGGTGGTCACCGGTAAAATACCGCGGACCAGCGGATCGAACTGGGAAAAGCTGCGCTCGTCCCGGTATTCCAGGCCGACGACGAAATCGATCGCGTCATAGGGCAGGTTCAGAAACGCTCTGGTGTCGCCGGTCAGCAAACCCTGAATGACGAGCTGTTCGGTCTCGAAGCGGTTGATCGTCGTCGCGGTGATGAAGTCGACCGCTTCGGCGCTGATCGAGTTTACCCCGAACAGATTGGCGGGCGCGCACTGACCTTGTCCGGGCTCGAAGGTGAGGTAGCCGAACTGGCCGGTGGGGATCCCGAAGATGGTCGAAGGCGAGCGGACCGTCGGATCGAGCTCGCTGCGGCAGACCGGGTTGCCGCTGGCATCCGTCGTCACGTCGATCGCCGCGAAGAACCGGTCGAGCAGGACGTTGTTGTTGTTCGTCTCGACCGTTTCGTAGCGCCCCCAGTTGACCGAAGCGTCGAAGGTGATCGTATCGCTCAGCTCGCCGTTGATGCCGCCGACGAACCGGTAAGTTTCGGCTAGATTTTCATCGATGTTCGGTCCGAGATCGGTCGGATCGCGGGTGATGTAGAGCCCGCCCGCATTGTCCGCCACGCCTTGCAGCTGGGTGGGAATGAACGGATTGTCCGGGGCGACGAACAGAAGATCGTAGAAACTGTTCTGGACGGTGCCGAAGGTCGTTTCCTGCCGGACATATTTGCCCTCGAAATAGACGTTCGCATTGTCCGAGATGTCGTAATCCGTGAGAATATTGATCGCGAAACGTTCGATCTCGGGCACGAGAAAGGCGTTGTTGTCGAAGATCACCTGATTGCCGCCGAACGCGTTGAAGTCGCTCGCGATTAGCCCGTCTTGAACGACTTCCAGACCGTTCTCGGTATTGATGTAGCACCCTCCGGCGAGACCGAAGGCGTTTGCGAAATCGAACAGGCCGTTGAAGCCGGTGAAGCTTTCGAGGCAGTCGCTTATGCCGTTACTGTTGATGTCGGTTTGGGGATCGAGGAAGTCGGCGGGAATGATCACGCCGCCGGCAGAGGTGATCTGAAACTGGTATTGCGATCCGATGAAGCGCGTTGGCGCGTTGACTGCCCGGTCGATCAGCGCCTGTTCGGCCGCGGTGGGTGCGACACCACCTGAGAAGATCGCGTCGAAGTCCGAACTGCCGGGCTGAGGGATGCGGAAGCCGAAGGGGAACCGACCGTTTTCGGGGCGGTAGAAGGCGTTGAAATTGGGCGTATCCGTGCCGCCGAGATCGCCCTGTTGAAAGCGCAGGAAGGGGTTTGGTCCGTCGGCGCTGATATTCCCGTCGCGATATTGCTCGCGGTCGCCGAAACGCAGCCCGTCATCGCGGCTGTAATCCGCCGCGATCACGAAATTGCCGCGATCGTCGCCGAAATTCTTGCCGAATTTTCCGAACAGTTCGAACCGCTCGCCGTCGCCATTGTCCGAGATACCGCCGCGCGCGCCGACCTCGACGCCGTCGAAATCGTCCTGCAGGACGAAGTTGACCACCCCGGTAACGGCATCCGCCCCATACACCGCCGAGGCGCCTCCGGTCAGCACCTCGACGCTTTCGATCAGGGAAGGCGGGATCGAGTTGACATCGACGATCGCGCTTTCCGCTACGCCCGCAACATGGCGGCGGCCGTTCACGAGAACGAGGGTGCGCTGCGCGCCAAGCCCCCGAAGGTTCAACGTCGCCGCGCCGATCGACGCGCCGGAATCGAGTTCGCCGGGGTCAATTGTCTGTGCGCTGGTGACCGAGCTTGCCAATGCGGGTATCTCGCGCAGTCCCTCGGTAACGTCCGCGCCGCCCTGCAGCGCTTCGGCGGTAATGGTCACGACGGGCGAGGCGGAGCCAAGATTCGGATCGCGCTTCAGCCGTGAACCGGTCACGACGATGTCGTCCCCGTTCGGCGTATCCTGCGTCGCTTCGATATCCTGAGCGGCAAGCGGCGATGCCGAAAGTGCCGTTGCCGAAACCGACAGCAAGGATGCCATCAGAACCGCGTGGCGAGATGTTGCGGGACGATCGGTGGTCATGAAATTTCCCCCTTTGCGCTAAATTGTCCTCCTCTCCCGGTTCTCGTTGACTGGCGCGGCTTCTGCGGCCGCGTCTTTGGGCGTCTTGTCGGAATCGTCCCGCTGATCGAAGCTTTCGCGCAAGCGAGGCCCTTCGGGCGTCGCTACGAAGCCTCCGCGCAGGGCGGTTCGCAAGGTTCGCCGGAGAAGGTAGGGCTCGAGCACGCGGCCCACGGCGAAGATGACTATGAACATCACGGCCAGAACCGCGCCGGGTATCCAGTCATGGGCTTCCTCCTCGTCCTCCCCTTCCTCGGCTTCGCGGCGCTCCTTTTCCTCTTCGGTTTCGGGCGCGGGCGCGCCCAGCATCTGGTCGATCCAGTGCAGTTCGCGCGGGGGCTCCGCCTCCTCGCTTTCTTCCTGCGCGCTGCGATCGCGATCGGGGTCAACCGGGTCGAGCGTATTCAGGCCCATCGCGAGCAGCGCCATCCCCGCGAAGAATAGCGGAGCGAGAAAGCAGACCCACAAAGCGGTGCTGCGCACATCGTAGGCGAGCGCGGGCGCGCCTTCCCTTTCGGTCACGGTGAGGGTGCCGCTGGTAAAGGTCGCCAGCTTGTCCTGCGCGGCGGGGTTGGCCTTGGAATAGGTCAGCGTGTCGCCGGCGATATCCACCTCGGTCCCCGGGGTCTGGAACAATGGATCGAGGCGTTCGAACACCTGCGAAGTAGAAAGATCTTCTTCGAGTGGCAGAGAGCTTCGCACGCGCCAGATGCGCTCGAAAAGGCGAAGCCCCCCGCTCATTCCTCGATCGCGATCCTGAATGTCATTCTCGTTTCCAATCCATCTCGTCGCCGGGCAAAGCTTCCCCGTTCCCGCAAGCGCGGGTCATCCGATCCAGCCTCTCGAAATGCCCCACATTATCTGGGACGGCAGTCGATCGCCGACTTATTCCGCCGGCTCTACTTCGCCCTCTGGTCCTGCCTTTGCGCGGTTGCCGAACCGCGTTTTCATCGTTTTCATGCCCTCGCTGAAGGGGAAGTGCATGGTCTCTCGAATATCCATGCGCCGTCCGCCTTCCATGCCGAGCTTTTCCGCTTCGCCGTCGATGCAGGTTCCGAACATGCGATCGAAGATGATCCAGTTCGCGCCGTAATTGCTGCGGGTCGCCTGGTAATCCTGCGAATGGTGAACGCTGTGATGTTCCGTCGTGTTGAAGATGTAGCGCCACCAGCGCGGCGTGTTGAAGCGCACGTTGATGTGCTGATAAACGCCCACGGTCATTCCGATCGCGCCGGCCAGGAGGAAGGCGCGGGGAATGAAATCGAAAAAGCCGCCGACACCCAGGCCGATCAGGACGAGTTCGATCGGATGCCCGACCGCGCCCTTATTGATGTTCAGCTGTGTGATGTAGTGATGCGGGGCGTGGGTCAGCCACAGCGGATACCAATTGTGCATCCCGCGGTGCATCCAGTACTGGCCGAATTCGAAGATCAGCGAGATCGCCAGCGCCTGCACGATCAGGGGCATTGCCAGAAACCAGGCGAACTTGTCCCAGTCGAACGCTCCCTGGACGGCCGAAGTTATCACATCGGCACCGAAATAGGCCTCGATCATGCGCACGACGGTGTAGCCCATGCCGACATAGAACACGTCGGTGGCGAATTCCTTCCACGTCAGCTTCCAGCTGTCGTAGCGCGGATTGATCCACTCCAAACAGAGCAGGAAGATTTTGAAGACGATCCCGAAAGCGAAGGCGGTGGAGGCCACGGCCCATTCGTTTGGCGCCCAGTAGAAAAAGGCGATGGCGCCGAAGAGCATGGCGGGCTGGAAATAGGTGAAGAAGGCGCGTTTCAGCGGTCCTCCTTCGACGCGTCCGATATTCTCCCAGCCGACGATGACGGGGGCGTCCGCTCCGATTATCCGGTTGCCGACTTGCACACCTGCCATCGTAAGTTCTCCATGATCTGCCGACCCCAGTTGCCGCAAACCCTTCGCATGCAGCACGACGAAGTGCCGCCGGAACGCGTGTCCCGGCGAGGCATCCAATCTCCCGTTTCTCTTATTGATTGCAGCGTATCGATATGACGAGTTGCGTCAAGAGTAATATTACAATTTTATGCCAGTCCGGCGTAATCTTGATAAGAAACACGAGCGCGCGCGTAATTATCGTTCGTTAGTCCGCAGGTTTGATAAAGGCCCGCCATCCGCCGAGTTCCGTGATGTCTTGCGCGCCCTCGGTAGCGCGGGGCTCAGCGACGAATCCCTTGACGCTCGATCCGTCGGCAAGGGTGACTGTGCCAATGGCCAGCGGCGCGGGGACCTCCGCCGTGAAACTGCCGAAGGCGGCCACATCGAGCTCGTAAATCTCGACTTCGATCGACGCGCCATCGGCGGCGTGGACGAGGGCGGGTTTGGGCGGCACGCTGTCGGCCATCGCGAACAGGCGATAGGTCGGCGCCGTCGTGGTCGCCTCGACGAATGACGCATCGCGCGAGGTCAGCTGCCAATGCAGCGGCATGTCCTTGAGATGAGCGCCGACAACGGCGAGTTTCACACGGTCCATTCGTCCCTCCAGATCGAGCGGCGGCAGCGCTGGAAGATGCGCAGCCGACAGGTAGGTTGCAGCAAGGTCGATAAGGCCGCGATCGCTATGCGCGGGGCCGATCAGAGTGATGCCGAAGCCGGTCGCATTGGCGCGCGCGCCGGCGGGCACGGCGATCGCCGCCATATCGAGCAGGTTCACGAAATTGGTGTAGCGCCCCAGATTGCTGTTGAGCGCAATCGGCTCCGCGTCGACCTCGCGCACCCGGTAGATGGTTCCGGTTGTCGGGAAAAGGAGCGCGTCGATATCCTGCCATAGGTGATCGGACCAGCGCTTGATCTCGGCCAGACGGTAGATGCCCTCGAAGGCGTCGACGGCACCGATCGCGGCGCCCGGTTCGATCACGGCGCGGACAATGGGATCGAGCGCATGCGCGTCGCGCGCCAGCAGATCGCGGATGGCGGCGGTGCGCTCGGCCACCCAGGGGCCGTCGTAAAGCAGGCGCGCCGCCTCGTTCAGCGGTTCGATATCGAATTCGACGATCTCTGCTTGGTCAGCGAGGTTTTCGAGCGCCTTGGTATAGAGGCGTTCCGCCTCCGCGTCGCCGAACCATGCGCGTTGATCGGGCCGGGCAACGCCGATGCGGCGCGCGTCCAGCGGGCGGTCTTCGTGCGGGCGCGAGAAGGGATCGGCGGGATCGAAGCCTGCAAGAACCTCGTCGAGCAGCAAGGCATCGCTCGGCGCGCCAGCAAAAACCGTGATGCAATCGAGCGTGCGGCAGGCGGGGACCAGCCCCGTGGTGCTGAAACGGCCCTTGCTAGGCTTGAAGCCGATCAGATGGTTGAACGCGGCCGGCACCCGTCCCGACCCCGCCGTGTCGGTGCCGAGCGCGAAGGCCACCAGCCCCGCCGCGACAGCGACCGCGCTGCCCGAACTCGAACCCCCGCTGATATAATCGAGATGATAGGCGTTGCGCGGAATGCCATAGGGGCTGCGCGTCCCGACGAGCCCGGTCGCGAACTGATCGAGGTTGGTCTTGCCGAGGCAGATTGCACCTGCGTCGAGGAGCCTCGCCACGACCGTGGCATCGGACGCTGGCAAATAGGCGAATGCCGGACAGGCGGCCGTCGTCTTCATTCCGGCAACGTCGATATTGTCCTTTGCCACAAACGGCACCCCTGCCAGCGGCAGCGTTTCTCCAGCCGCGACCCGCGCGTCCACGGCGCGCGCCTTATCGAGAATATCGCCGGACGAGGGACGACTGATCCATATCTGTGGCTGGACCGCGTCGTAGACTGCAATCCGCTCGATAGCGTCTTCGGCGATTGCTTCGGCACTGGTTTGGCGTGTGTTGACCGCCTCGGCAATGACGCAGGCGCGCAGTCGCTCGCCGAGCGGGTTCACCCGCTTTTCCTGACGGCGAGGATCGGCGTCCCGGGATCGATCGCCTGCCGCTCTTCGACGTACAAAGCCTCGACAGTACCGCTGACAGGACTTTCCAGCGGGCTTTCCATCTTCATCGCCTCGATCACCGCGATCCTCTGACCCGCCTCGACCTTATCTCCTTCGGCCACCAGCAGTTTCCAGAGGCTTCCGCCGAAGGGCGCCTCGACGAGATCTGCATCCCCAGGTACGTCGAGGGCGCGTCGGTCTGCGGCAGCTGAGCCTGCGGTGTCAGTCAGTTCGCTGACGCGGGCAAATTCGCCGCTGCGCTCCCAAGCGTCGCGCTCGGCATCGAATGCGGCCTGCCGGCGGTCTTCGAAGCGGGCGATCGACGCAACATTTTCGGCGATGAAAGCGCGATGGCGGGAAAGACTGAATTCGCTTTCCTCGATCTCGATCGATCGTCTTCCGGCGGGAAAGTCCCGCCGCCATTCGGCGAGCTCTTCAGCCGATACGGGGAAGAAGCGAATTTCGTCGAAGAACCGCAGCAGCCAGGGCTTTCCTTCGGTGAAAGCATCGGTCTGACGATAGGTATTCCAGACCTGGATCGTGCGTCCGAACAGCTGATAGCCGCCGGGCCCTTCCATGCCGTAGATGCACATATAGGCGCCGCCGATCCCCACCACGTTGGGCGGCGTCCAGGTACGTGCGGGATTGTACTTGGTCGTCACCAGGCGATGGCGCGGATCGACCGGCGTGGCGACGGGCGCGCCGAGATAGACGTCGCCGAGCCCGAGGACGAGATAACTCGCATCGAACACCGTGCGCCTGACCGCGTCTGCATCCGCCAGTCCGTTGATGCGCCGGATGAAGTCGATGTTGTCCGGGCACCACGGCGCATCGTCGCGCACTGTGGCGGCATATTTCTCGATTGTCTCCGTTATCGCCGGATCGCGCCAGCTGAGCGGCAAATGGACGATGCGCGACGGCATGGTGAAGTCGCCGAGTTCGCCGAGCTCCTCCTCCGCCTCGATCAGCGCGGCGAGGGCGTCGGCCTGAGTCAAACGCTGCCCGTCGAAATGCAGTTGGAGCGAGCGGATGCCCGGCGTGATATCGATGACGCCGGGAAGGGCTTGCGCTTCCAGAGCCTGCATCAGGGCGTGAGCGCGGATGCGCAGCTCGATGTCGAGCGTGATGGGCCCGTATTCGACGAGAATGTTGCGATCGCCCTGCTGGCGATAGACGATGCGCGGGCGCTCCCCTTCGGCGGCGAACTCGGCCAATATCGGCGAAAGACCGGCTGTCTCCTTGCGTGGGGCTTTGATTGCGGGAGCGGCTTCGGCCTGCCCGATCTCGACGGGTACGAACTCGACGCTGTCGCCCGGTGCGAGCTGGCCGATCATCCAGCGGTCCGCCGCGACGACCACGAAGGGACAGACGAAGCCGCCGAGCGAAGGGCCGTCGGGCCCCAGGATGATCGGCATGTCCCCGGTGAAATCGACTGCGCCGACGGCGTACGCGTTGTCGTGGATGTTCGAGGGGTGAAGCCCTGCCTCGCCACCGTCCTTGCGCGCCCATTCGGGCTTGGGTCCGATCAGGCGCACGCCGGTGCGATTGGAATTGTAATGAACCTTCCAGGTTTCGGACAGGATGGCGGCGATGTCGTCGTCGGTGAAGAAATCGGGCGCGCCGTGGGGGCCGTACATCACCCTGATGCGCCAATCATCCGCGAATTCCGGTTGGGACGCGTCCGCCTCTTCGCCGACTGGAGCGCCGGCCATGTGCAGAACGTCGCCCGCCACCAGCCGCCGGGCCTGATGGCCGCCGAACTGTCCGAGCTCGAACGTTGCGCGGCTGCCGAGATATTCGGGTATGTCGAGCCCGCCGGCAAACAGGATATAGCCGCGCACGCCGCCCCTGCGCACCCGGCCGAGCGCGACGGTCTGGCCGGCAGCGACGTCGAAGGGTTCGCCGCGCGGCACCGGCGCGCCGTCCAGCGTCGCATCGAAATCGGCGCCAGTTAGACAAATGCGCGCGGGCGCAGCGAAGCTCAGCGAAGGGCCGGTGAAGGTGACTTCGAGGCCGGCGGTTCCCTCGGGATTGCCGAGCGCGAGGTTGCCCTGGCGAAACGAGCGATCGTCCATCGGACCCGATGGCGGCACACCCACCGACCAGAGCCCGAGCCGCCCCGGCCATTCCTGCACCGTGGTCGACGCCCCGCCCGAAACGACGCGCACGGCTTGAGGCGTGAAGTGCACGCCTTCGAGCAGCTTCGTATCGACGTCGCCATCGGCGAAGCGTGGATCGCCAACCACGCTGCGAAGCCAGCGCAGATTGGTCTCGAGCCCGCCCAGGCGCGCTTCGTCGAGCGCGGTGCGCATGGCCGCGATCGCTTTTTGGCGGCTATTCTCATGGGTGATGAACTTCGCAATCATCGGATCGTACCAGGCGCCGATCGTGCTGCCGGGCGCGACCCAGGTATCTGCCCGGATGTTCTCGGGAATATGCAGCCCGGTGATCGTCCCGGTGGTCGGGCGATAATCGAGGGCAGGGTCCTCGGCGTAGAGCCGCATCTGAACTGCATGACCGCTGGGTTCGGGCGGCGCGCGGTCGAGAAAGGCGAAGTCGCCCTGCGCGCCGCGGATCATCCATTCGACGAGGTCGATCCCCATCACCTCCTCGGTGACGCCGTGTTCGACCTGCAGCCGGGTGTTCATTTCGAGGAAGAAGAACTCTTCGCGGGTCGCATCGTACAGGAATTCAACGGTTCCGGCTGAGCGATATTTCGCCGCCTCGCCCAGCCTTACCGCCGCTGCGATCAGTTCGGCCCGCTTGTCTGCCGGCAGATTGGGGGCAGGCGCCTCTTCGACCACCTTCTGGTTGCGGCGTTGAAGCGAACAGTCGCGTTCTCCCAGCGGCAGGATGCGACCTTCGCCGTCGCCGAAGATCTGGACCTCGATATGGCGCGCCTGCGCGACGAACCGCTCGAGGAATAAGCCCGCATCGCCGAAATTATCCGCACCCAGCCGCGCGACGCTGGCGAACCCATCGCGCAGCTCCGTGATATCCCGGCAGACGCGCATACCGATGCCGCCGCCGCCCGCACTCGCCTTGAGCATGACGGGAAAGCCGATCGTCTCGGCAGCGCGCACGGCCTCGTCGATATCGCCGAGCAAACCGCTGCCCGGCGCGAGCGGAACCCCGCTCGCCTCGGCCAAAGCGCGGGCGCTGTGCTTCAGGCCGAAGGTGCGAATGTTGTCCGGCGTGGGGCCGACGAAAGCGATCCCGGCAGCCTTGCAGGCTTCCGCAAAATCCGCGTTCTCCGCCAGGAAGCCGTAACCGGGATGGATCAGGTCGGCGCCGGTCTTGCGCGCGGCCTCCAGAATACGCTCGATGTCGAGATAGCTCTCGGCGGCCGGGGCGGGGCCGATGCAGACCGCCTCGTCCGCGTGGCTGACATGCAGCGACCCCGCGTCCGCTTCGGAATAGACCGCGACGGAACGCAGGCCCATCGCCCGCACCGTGCGCATGATCCGCGTCGCGATCGCCCCCCGGTTGGCGACGAGCACGGTGTTCGCGCTCATTGGGTGATGATCATCCGGACGGGCGTGGGATTGAAACCGTTGCACGGATTGTTGATCTGCGGGCAGTTGGAGACGACCACGGTGACGTCCATTTCGGCGCGCAGATCGACCCACAGGCCGGGCGCGGAAATGCCGTCGACAATCCCCAGCGTCCCGTCCTGCATCACCGGCACATTCATGAAGAAATTGATGTTCGAGACCATGTCGCGCTTGCCGCGCCCTTCGGTCAGGTTCGCCTCGATAAAATTGTCGACACAGGCATGCTGCGCCTTCGTATGATGGCCGTAGCGAAGCGTATTGGATTCGCACGAACACGCCCCGCCGATCGTGTCATGGTAATCGACCGAGCTGCCCAGAACCGTCATCATCGCATTGCCCTCGTTCGAGCGGATGATGCTGCCTTCGCGCAGGAAGATGTTGCCCTGGGCGGCGACCGTGTCCTGCGCGCTGTAGCGCTCGGCATCGTCGGCCGTCGAATAGAGCAGGAAGTCGACCGCCTGATTGCCTTCGAGATCGACGATTCGCAGGGTTTGACCGGCCTTTACATGGTGGAGCCAGGGGGCGCGCGCCGGCACGATCTCGTCATGGACGATCGCGCCTGTCAGGCCTTCGATGGCAGCCATGTCGTTCATCGGCGGCAATAATCTTCGGAATTGAGAAAAGCGCGCATGCCTTCCGGCGTGGCGGTTCGGACGGGATCGTCCATCACTGCGGGCGCCCCGCGCCATGCGGTCGCGCGCAGCGGGGTGACGGTATAGTCGGCACGCGGATCGAGGACGTGCGGGACGTTCGCGATCACCACGAAGACATCCATTTCCGCGCGCAGGATTACCTTTCGACCCGGCTCGTAGGGACCGATGAGCGGCGTGATCGCCCCATCGTGCTCGATCCGCGTGCCCTTGAAGAGGTTCACGCAGGGGTGAACGTCGCGGCGGCCCAGGCCGAACTTCGCCGCGCCGAGCAGCAGGCGATCGCGGCCGTTCGGATATGCGCCGCTGTTGCGGCCCTCGCCATATTTCTCGGCGTTGGTGCGCGCGTTCGACGTCCCGCAAAAGGCATCGTGGGTCGCGGCATCGTCTTCCAGAATGCTCATCAGCACGCGGCCCATGTCCGACAGTAACAGCATGCCCGCTTCGAGATAGGCGTTCCATTGAACCTTGACCGTATCCGCGACGTTCAGCCGTTCGGTCGGCATCTCGGCATTGAATATCATCAGCGCGGCGCAGGCATCGCCCTGCGTGTCGATCAGGCGCAGCCGCGACCCGCGCGACAGCCGCCGCGCTGCGTAGCCGCCCGGCGCGATCGACTCTTCCCAGACCAGGTCCGAGGCATCGACGCCCTCGGGCAGGTCTTCGGCAACCGGCGGCAGGATCGGCATCGCCTCGGCGAGCGTGCCCGCCATCGAACGGGCATGGTCGCGCGCCGCCTTGGGATCGTCGAGCTTTCCTGTCACGCGGCTATACCGCCGCGATCGGGCAGGGCGCTGTCGTCGTCCTGCTCGTGCAGGGGCGGGAGCAGGGCGGTGGTCGTCACCAATTGCAGCTGATCGACCCCGCGGATGCGGCGCAGCGCGTCGCACAATCCTTCGAGCCGCTCGGCCGGACCTTGCACCAGCAGCACCTCCAGCGACTGGTCGTCTTCCAGAAAGACGTGCTGCGAGGAGATGACCTCCTTCAAATAATGCTGCTGAGTAATGGCGAGCTGGTGCCGCACGCTGCCACGATCGCCGCGATATACCAGCGTGACCGTCCCGGCGAGCATCTCTTCCGGGCGAACCATCGCCTCGTGCTCGGCCAATGCCTGGCGGATAAGCTGCGCGATCAGCTGGGACCGCGAGGGCAATTCGCGTTCCTCGACCATGCAGTCGAGGTCGCGCAGCAATTCCGCGGGCAGGCTCATACTGAGGCGGGCGAGATTGGCGGGGCTCGTTGCCATGATGGAAAATCCTCTCAATTATTATGTATCTTGTCAATCGTAATACCGCCATCGGCAGACTCGGCATCGTCGGGGCCGGTGTCTTCGCATTCGGGCCGCGCCTTCGCGCGTTCGGCCTCGGCGGCAATCTTACGATCCAGCGGCAGGTCGTAGACCACCGTTGCGCCATAGCGATCGGGGGCGTGCGGATCGATACGGACCTTGTCGAGCGCCAGAACGCGCGTTCCCAGACCGAATGCTTCGCGGATATCGTGGGTGACCATGATAATGGTCAGCCTGTATTCGCGCCAGAGACGGGTGATCAGCGTGTGCATGTCGCCCCTAATCCCGGGATCGAGCGCGCCGAAGGGTTCGTCCAGAAGCAGGATACGGGGACGCTTGATGAGCGCCTGTGCGATCGCGAGGCGTTGCTGCATTCCGCCCGACATCTGACCCGGATAAAGGTCGAGGGCGTTTTCGAGCCCGACCGCCTCGAGCATTTCGCGCGCCTCTTGCAAAGCTGCGCGGCGTCGCCTGCCGAACAGCCGGCCCATGAGCGGCGCCGTTTCGCATTCGAGGCCGAACAACGTGTTGCCCAAAACGGTCAGGTGCGGGAACACCGAATACCGCTGGAAGACTACCCCGCGATCGGGCGTGCATTGCGGCTTGAGCGGGACGCCGCCCAGCGAGATCGCGCCGCGGCTCGGCGACGTCTGGCCGAGGACGAGCTTGAGCAGGCTGCTCTTGCCCGCACCCGACGGGCCGACGATCGAGACGAAGGCACCTTCCTCGATATCGAGATCGACCCGTTCGAGAACGACCTTGTCGCCATATTCGACCCACACGTCGCGAAGTTGCAACGCCGCGCTCACTGTCCCTCTCCATGCGCCCAGGCGAACAAGCGCCGGCTCGCCCAGGCGAGGAGGAAGTCGATGCTCGCCGCGAGTATCGCGATCCATGCGACATAAGGCAGGATGACATCCATCGCGAGATATCGCCGAACGAGGAATATGCGGTAGCCAAGCCCGATATCCGAGGCGATCGCTTCCGCGGAAATCAGAAAGACCCAGGCCGGGCCGAGCGAGAGCCTGAGGGCCTGGATGAGGCGCGGCATGGCCTGCGGCAGTGCGACGCGCAGAAGAAGCTGCCACGTGCTCGCACCAAGGGTTTGAGCCTTTACGATCTGCTCACGCGGCAAGGCGGCGACATAGGCGGCGATGTCGCGCACCATGAACGGCGTGATGCCGATCACGATGAGGGCGACCTTGGCCGTTTCGCCGAGGCCGAATGTAATGAAGAGGATAGGCAGCAGTGCGATCGGCGGGATGACGGCAATGCCGGTGACCAGAGGGCCGAACGTCGCGCGTATCGATCGCAGCCCTCCGAGCAACAGACCTATGACAAGCGCGCTAAGCGTCGCGATCGCCAGCCCGATGCCGAGCCTGTAAAGACTCGCCGCCGTATCCGCCCAGAACAGATAGCGGCCCGACAGCCGATCACGCTCGAAAGCGAGGCCCCACATCGCCTCGCCCATCGCGCTCGGCAGCGGCAGGATCTTGTCGTTCGGATTGATCGCGTTCCGGTCCGCTGCCACAATCAGATAGAGAATGAGCAGCAGCAGTATGGGAAGAAGACCCAGCAGAAAGCGGGTGCCCTTCTGTCCGGCTCCCGGAAACCCGCTCATCGAAGGCCCGGCGGCGGAGCGGAAGTATCAGGCCGGGCGGCGATCACAACGCGCCGTCGGCGGCCATCTGCATATATGTCGGATCGAAGCGCAGCGTGACGTTGCTCTCGTCGCCCAAAGTCGTCCCACCCGGAAAGCTCATGCCGACCTCGTCCACGGATCTTGCGCCCGGTCCGAACAGTCCCTGCGCGAAGCTGAAATCGCGCACCCGCCGCATGGTTTCGACCAGCGCCTCGCTCGACGTCGCTTCCACCGCCGCCGCCGGATCGGCGTAGAGATAGGTGGTCTCGAGCTGACCTTCGAACACGTCCGGTGTCGTTCCCGCGAGCGCCGCCATCGCTGCGCGCGCCTCGGCCCCTTGCTCATCGTCCTGCATCATGATCGAAAGCGTCTCGTACCAGATCCCCGCAAGCGCCTTGCCCAGGGCGGGATTGGCCTCGAGCGTCGCGGTATCGACAACGAGCAGATCGACGATCTCGCCGGGAATGTCCGCCGAGCTGAAGACCAGATTGGCCTGCGGGGCGGATTTCATCGTCGTCAGCTGCGGGTTCCAGGCGACGGCGGCGGTGACGTCGGGTGACGAAAACGCCCCCGCAATGTCCGCATCCGAGGTGTTGATCGTGCTGACATCGGTCATTCCCAGACCGCTCTTTTCCAGACCGCGCGCCAGCAGATAATGCGACACCGAAAGCTCGACGAGGTTGACCGACCGCCCTTCTATCGCGGCCAGGTCGCTCGCGCCTTTCAGCAGGATGCCATCATTGCCGTTTGAATAATCGCCAAGAATGATCGCGGTCGTGTCCTTCCCGCCGGCGGCGGGGATGGTGAGCGCGTCCATATTGGCTACAGTGACACCGTCCAGCTGCCCCGCAGTATATTGATTGACCGATTCGACGTAGTCGTTGACCTGCACGAAATTGATCGTGATCCCGTATTTGTCGGCCCATTTCTCGACGATGCCCGCCTGATCGGCATAGGGCCAGGGCATCCATCCCGCATAGATCGACCAGCCGATATCGAACTCGGTCCGCTCTGCCGCGGCGTCTTCGGTCGGACCGCCGCAGGAGGCGAGCGCGAATGCGAAGGCTAGGGCAAAGAAGGCCAGAGCGCGGCGGCGCAGGTCGAACATCGGTCAATTCCTTTCGCATGTGCAACATTGCGCCATTCCGCCGCTGTGTCCATCGCAAAATTATTACCGTTGCGCGCGCGGGTATTATTCATATGTTTCTCTACTGACACAGAAGCCGTATCAGACGGTCCGTCGAAGAGGGTGCCCGGCAACCGAACGAAACCGCGCTTTGCAGTGCGGTGCATGAAGGAGATGTGCCGATGGTCCGCCCTGCTTTTGCCGCCCTTGCCCTCGTATCGCTCGCACCCGCCGCGTGCAGCACGACTCCCGCGCCGCGCGATGCGGGAATGCTGGCATTCGAGGAAAAAGCGATCGAAGTGCCCGGCTTCGTCGATTTTCTGACGATCGATGGCGACACTGTCTGGGCCACGAACCGCCTTTCGCGCGAGGATGGAATGGTGGAGCAATGGTCGCAGGATGGACTGGTGGCGACGGTCAAGGTGCCGCGCCCCTGCGGCACAATGGCATTGCTCGATGGCTCCCTCTGGGTCGCCAATTGCGCCGACCTAAATCTTTACAAGATCGACACCGAAGCGGCCCGGGTGGAGGCGATCCTCGACACCGGGATCGCCGAGCCGCGCGGGGAGACGAATGTGGTTGCCGGAGCCGGCTCGGTATGGGTGCCCACGGATGCCGAGGGCCTCATCTCGCGGATCGATCCGCAGACGAACGAGACGATCGCCCAGGTTGAGGTCGCACCGGGCACGTTCTTCTTGGCATTCGCTTTGGGCAATCTCTGGGCGGTATCGAGCGGTGAGAACCTCCTGCAACGGATCGACCCCGCAACCAACGAAGTCACCGGCACGGCCACGCTCGGTAAGCAGCCCGGCTTCCTGGCCGCGGGCGAGGGCGCGGTGTGGGTGCAGGAACAGGGCGATGGCACGGTCGCGCGCATCGATCCCGACAGTCTCGAAGTGCTTGGCCGCACGAAGGTCGGCGACGATCTGCTCTACGGAGATATCGACACGGGCGCGGGCCTGGTCTGGCTGCGCACGACCAAGGATCAGACCTTCGTCGTGATCGACGCCGCCGACGGCGCGATCCGGGCGCGCGTCGGTCGCCCCGAGGGCAGCGGCGCCATACGCCATACCCCCGAGGGCGTCTGGACCTCTGCGCACGATGTTGAGACGATCAACTGGTGGACGCCTACCCCGTAAACGCCGGTAGCGAAGGTCGGCAGGACTGAGCTTGGACAGAAGTGGGCCGGAGTTGCCCGCATCGCTTTCCAGGAAAGCGATTGCCCCATTCCACACGTGCCCTCCATGCGCGAATGTGACCTTTTTGTCGCAGCGCGGGAAGATGTGGTCCCGCACACCGTTGCAAAGCGGGTTTTCCGGACTGCGGCGCTTGAGGTTCGGCGCGATTGCACTAAAGCGATGATACGTTATTACATCAGCAAGGCCCCGGATGGACTTCCTATGACTACTTTCGCTCGCCCACTTGCCGCGGTCAGCCTGATCGCTCTCGCTGCCTACGGCACGCCCGCTTTTGCCGAGAACGGCGTCGACGATAGCGAAACCGGAGCCTCCGCTACGGAGCAGACGCAGGACCGGGAGCAGCGTTCGGATCGCCGCGTGCAGCCGCCGCGCGACGAACCGCATTATCGCGGCGACATCCTGGTGTCTGCCGAATCCCTCAACGAGCTCGACTTCATCGCCGGACAGGACGTGCTCGAACTGGAGGAGGTGCAGCGCAATCTTGCCGGGCAGCTGGGCGAAGTGCTTATCAAGGTGCCCGGTGTCAGCGCGACAAGTTTTGCGCCGGGCGCGTCGCGGCCGATCCTGCGCGGGCTCGATGGCGAACGCGTGCGCGTGCTGATCGATGGGCTCGGCACCGCCGATGTCGGCAACACGTCGGCGGACCATGCGACCACCGTAGATCCGCTTACCGTCACCCGTATCGAGGTGTTGCGCGGCCCGGCGGCGCTGCTCTTCGGCAGCCAGTCGATCGGCGGCGTCGTCAACGTGATCGACCGTCGCATCCCGCTCGAAGTCCCCGAGAACGGCGTGCATATCGACGCTCTTACCGCGTTCGACACGGCCAGCGAACTGCGCAGCGGTGGGGCCTCAATCGACTTTGCGATTGCGAGCAATCTGGTGCTCCATTTCGACGGGTCCTACCGCGAGACCGATGATCTCGAGATTCCCAACTTCCAGCTCAGCCCGGCCTTGCGCGCCGATTTGCTCGCCGATGCGCGCGAGGAGGAGGAAGAGGGCGAACTCGAGGAAGCCGCCGAACTGCGCGAAGCGGCAAACCAGCAGGACTTTCTCCCTAACAGCTCGACCGAGACCTACACGCTTAATGGCGGGGTCGGATTGATCCTGGGCGAAAGCAGCTTCGGCGCTTCGCTGGGTTACTTCGATACGTTCTACGGCCTCGTCGGCAATCCCGAGGGCGGCCATCATCACGGCGAGGAAGGCGAAGAGGGCGAGGAAGGTGAAGAGGGCGAGGAGGAGGAAGAAGGCGAGGAAACCGTCTCGATCGGTCTCGAGCAATGGCGGGCGGATCTGCGCGGCGATATCGCGCTGGGTGCCGGGTTCTTCGAGCGGCTGAAGCTGCGCGGCGCCTATTCCGACTACACCCACACCGAGTTCGAGGGCACCGAAGTCGGCACCGTCTTCGACACGGAAACCTACGAAGCGCGCGCCGAGCTGGCGCAGCGCGGCGGGGGCGTGATCGGCGCCCAGTTCGTCTCGCGCGAATTCCGCGCGGTGGGCGAAGAGGCTTTCGTCCAGCCCAACGACACCACGCAATTCGCGCTCTTCACCGTCCAGGAAACGCAGCTGGGCATGTTCGATCTCGAAAGCGCCATCCGCTACGAGCGAGTCGATGTCGAGAACCTCGTCACCGATGTAGAGCGCGGTTTCGACCTGTTCTCGACGGCGATCTCGGCCGCGATCGAGACCGAGGCTGGCGTGCGCATCGGGGCATCGCTCTCCACCTCCGAACGCGCGCCGGCGGGCGAGGAACTGTTCGCCAACGGGCCGCATATCGCGACCCAGACCTTCGAGATCGGCGACCCGGACCTGCGCGAGGAGAGCTCGATCGGTCTCGAAGCCTTTGCCAGGGGCGATATCGGAAATCTCGAGTTCGGCGCCTCCATCTACTACCAGTCCTTCGACGACTACATCTTCCTCAGCGCGACCGGCGAGGAGGAGGACGATCTGCCGGTCTTCGAATTCCTCCAGCAGGATGCTGACTTCATCGGTTTCGAGGCGGACGTTGTCTTCCCGATCGTCGAGACTGACGATCTCCTCATCAAGGGCGACGTGCGCGCCTCTTATGTCGAGGCGGAGTTCGCCGACGGATCGAACGTGCCGCGCATCCCGCCCCTCAGTCTGCTCGGCGCGCTCGATGCCGAGGCGGGCGCTTTCGGCATTCGCGGCGAGGTCCAGTTCTTCGGTACCCAGGAAGAGGTCTCCGAGTTCGAAACGGTCACCGACGACTTCACCTTCGTCAATCTCTACCTCAGCTGGCGTCCCTTCGAGCAGAACCGCAACGTCGTCTTCCAGCTCGCGGGCGAGAACCTGTTCGACGCGACCGGGCGCCGCCATTCGAGTTTCACCAAGGAGTTCGTGCCGCTACCCGGCCGCAACATCCGTGCGAGCGCGCGCCTTAGCTTCTAACCCTGATACGCGGGCGGTTCGTCCGGACCGCCCCGCCGCATAGCGAGACCGGCGACTTGTAGGAAAGCCCAGTCGCGGGCGGCCCCGCGCGCTGGCGTCAGTTCTCCAAGGCGAAGGTCAGCTCGGCGCGCTTCTCCAAGCGATCGACCAGCGCTTCGCCCAGGAACGAGCCGGGGGTACCGACCCCGCCCGCCGCATCGCTTTCGAGCAGCGCCATGCCGGTTTCGGCCAGCATCCGGCTGGTCGAGCCGTAGCCCGGATCGTACTTGCCCTTGACCGCGAAGTGCAGCGGCGCGCTGCCATCGGGCCCTTCGGCGACGAACAGCACGTCGTAGAAGCCGTTCTCGCGCTCCTCCTTGGTCGGCCCCTCGCCGGGCTTGGGCGGCTTCGCCCCGAACGGGTTCTTCATCATCTGCGCCGCCGCATTGGCCGCCGCCTTGCCGGCCTCGCCGGGGCTGGTCAGGACCATCTCGTCATAGCGGAAGTCCTCGCCATAGGGATGGCCGAGAAGGTAGTTGGTGCGGTGCACGTTCTTGGTGTTGATCGGCGCCATGACGAAGGGCGCAGCCCATTTGCCCAGGTCTTTCTCATGGGTTGGCACCATGCCCGAAGGCTGGCTCGGCCCTGTGAAGTCCCCGGTCAGCGCGAAGGGATCGCTCAGCACCTTGAATACGCCAGGGTTCTTTGCCGCCGCCTTCATCGTCGCGGTCAGGCTCGCCGCGGTGCCGCCCGAGAACGTGCCCTGCATCGCCCGCACCCGCCCGCGCACGCGGCTCGCCGGCTGGCCGAAGCGTTCCGTCGCGTGTTTCTGTGTCATGAGCACGCCGAGGTCGAAGGGGATCGAATCGAACCCGCTGGAGAAGCAGATGCGCGCCCCGCTTGCCTTCGCCTCCTCGTGCAGTTCCTCGATCTTCTCGGCCATCCAGGCAGGTTCGCCGCACAGATCGGCATAGTCGGTCCCATGCGTCGCGCAGGCCGCGACCAGTTCATCGCCATAGAGCTGGTAGGGGCCGACCGTGGTCAGCACCACGCGGGCGCGTTTCGCCATCGCTTCCATCGCCTCGCGGCTATCGGCATCGGCGACTACAAGCGGCGTATCGTCGGCTGCGCCGATCAGGGTGCGCACATCCTCGAGCTTCGCCTTGTTGCGCCCGCCCATTGCCCATTTGGGCGCGTCCGCCTTGCCGCCATATTCGCGCACGAAGTGCTCGGCGACGAGCCGCCCGGTATAGCCGGTTGCGCCATAGACGATGATGTCGAATTCGCGGGTGTCGTTGCTGTCAGCCATCGGTGTTCTCTCCTTCGGGCGCCGACATGGGCGCTGTCTGCGGGCCTGTCAAAGGCGGGCGCGAATGCGCCGCGCCATTCCTACAGCATGGAACAGGTGGAACACGGTCCAGGAGCGAAAACGCGATTGTGTCACTATAGGGGGCCGAAAGTGTCACTGTCGGCGTGAAAGCGTCACCCGGGCCTTCGAAAAGTGTCACATTTTCGGTCCAAACCGTCACCCTCCGCGGGCGTGAAGTGGCACTGTCGGCGCGGCCAAGTGTCACTGTGCGAGATGCGCCGGCGAGGTGTGGGGGAGGGGCGGGGATCATACACGCCACCAAGCCAGACTTGCCGCATGTAGGAAAGCCGGGCGGCGGCATTGGCCTGGCCGATCGTCCGACCACAGCCAACCGGCGAGATATGCGTAGGCAAGCGTTAATCGAATTGAAACCTCGCACCGCGAACACCGGGCAATCCCGCGTCCAAGGTCTTTCATGAACGCCATCGCTCATCCATCATCTCCAATTGCGTTCCCCGCGCGGGCGAGAGGCTGCAGTGCGTGCCACCGGGGCCGGTCCCTCGGCTTCGACTTCACGATGGCATTCCAGCCGATCGTCGATCTGAAGCAGGGTCGCATCTGGGGTTACGAAGCGCTGGTCAGAGGGCTCGACTACCAACCCGCCAGCCATGTGCTGGACCAGGTCGATGACGAGAGCGTCTACACCTTCGACCAGGCGTGCCGCGTGAAAGCCATCGAACTGGCGGGCGCCAGCTTGCCGCGCGATGGGCGAACGAAGCTCTCGATCAATTTCAAGCCGAACGCGGTCTACGAACCGGCGGCCTGTATCCGGACGACCCTCGAGGCCGCCAGCCGGGCCGAGATCGATCTGTCGCAGCTGATGTTCGAATTCACCGAAGACGAACAGATGCGCGACGTCGATCATCTGCGCAAGATCATCGCGGCCTATCAGAATTTCGGCTTCACCATCGCGCTCGACGATTTCGGTGCCGGATTTGCCGGACTTTCCCTGCTTTCGGACTTTCAGCCCGACCTCATCAAACTGGACATGGCCGTCATCAGGGGGATCGATCGCTGCATCGCGCGGCAGACAATCGTCCATTCCATCGTCGAAATGACCGCAGCGCTCGGGGTGACCTGTCTTGCCGAGGGGATCGAGACAAGGGAGGAAGCCAAGTTCGTGCGCGAGCTCGGCATCGACCTTTGCCAGGGGTTCTACTTTGCGAAACCCAGCACCGGTGCGTTTCGCCACCTCCGCTTCGAAGAGCTGAGCGGTTCGGGATCGGCATAGGCGTAAGCGGGCGCGTCGCCGTGTAACGCCGCGCCTCGACCTTACGCTTTGGCCGCGAAGCGTTGCAGCTGGTTGGTGGTTCCCGACACGATCAGCAGGTCGCCTTCGAGCGCCTGTGTCTCCGGCACCGCATAGACGAAGTCCTGCTGCGGCCGCTTGATGCCCACCACGGTGATGCCGTATTTCGTGCGCACTCCGGCCTCTTCCAGCGTCTGGCCGACGATCGCATCGGGCACGCGCAGTTTGGCGATGGCGAATTCGTCGTCGAACTGGATGAAGTCGATCATCTGACCCGACAGGATATGGGCGACCCGCTCGCCCATGCGCGCTTCGGGATAGACGACGTTGGTGGCGCCGGTGCGTTCCAGGATGCGCCCGTGATTGGCACTGGTCGCCTTGGCCCAGATGTTCGGCACGCCGAGGTCGCTTAGCGCGAGGACGGTGAGCACGCTCGCCTCGATATCGCTGCCGATCCCAACCACTGCGTTGCGGAAATCGGCGGCGCCCAGGCGGCGCAGCGTGTCGATATCGGTGGTGTCCGCCTCGACCACCTGGGTCAGCTTGTCGGCGAGCGCCTGGACGCACGGCTCGGCATTGTCGATCCCAAGCACTTCATGCCCCATGCGTGTGAGCGAATTGGCGACAGCCGTTCCGAACCGGCCCAGACCGATCACGAGCACGGGGTAGCGATTATCCGACAATCGGGTTCTCCTCGGGGTAACGATAGGGCTTGCGCGATGCGCCAAGGGCAAGCGCGGTGGCGACCGTGATGGTTCCCACTCGGCCCACGAACATGAGCACGATGATGACCAGTTCCCCTACCGTGCCGAGGCTGCCCGTCGCCCCGGTCGACAGGCCGACGGTGGAAAAGGCGCTGATCGTCTCGAAGAACACGTCGCGCGGCGCGAGTTCGGTGGTGGCGAGGATGATCGCCGATCCGATCGCGATCAGCGTGGCGGCGAGGACGGCGACCGACAGCGCCTGACGCTCGACATCGCGGCTGACGCGGCGATCGAACAGAACGGCGTCGCGCTGTCCGCGCACTTCGGAGGCGACGATCACCAGCAGCAGCACGAAGGTCGTGATCTTGATGCCGCCCGCCGTGCCCGCGCTTCCCCCGCCGATGAACATCAGCGCGTAGTTGGCGAGCAGCGTCTCATCGCGAAAGGCGCCGACATCGAGCGAATTGAACCCCGCAGTGCGCGGCATGACCGAATGGAACATCGCATTCAACGCCTTGTCCCCGATCGCCATCGGCCCCAGCGTATCGGCATTGTCCCATTCCGCGAGCAGCACGAACAGGAAGCCGGATGCGAGCAGGATGACCGTGCCGCTGACGGTGATCTTGGAGTGCAGGGTCCAGTGCTTGAAATCGAAGGGCCGGTAGCGCAATTCCTGCATCACCGGGAAGCCCAGCGCGGTGATGATGACGGCGATCATGATCGGCCAGAGCATCGCCGGATCGCTCTGGAAGCCCATCATGCTGTCCGAATAGGTCGAAAAGCCCGCATTGTTGAAGGCGCTAACCGCCTGGAACAATCCGTGCCACGCCGCCTCGCCCCATTCGTAGCCATAGGTGAAGCGCAGCCGCGCGGCGAGGATGGCGAAGACCAGCGCCTCCACCGCCAGGGTGATGACGAAGACGAGCCGCAGCACCGAGCGCGCATCGTCGAAATCGAGCCGGCTGCGTTCGACCTGCGTCGCGAGGCGATCGCGCAGGCGAAAGGTCCGCCCGGCCACGACACCGAGCAGGGTCGCTGCAGTCATGATGCCGAAGCCGCCGATCTGGAACAGCAGCAGGACGACGCTCTGCCCGAAGGTCGACCAATAGGTCGGCGTGTCGACGACGATCAGCCCGGTAACCGCAACGGCAGAGGTCGCGGTGAACAGGGCGGTCATGAAGGGCGCAGGCGTGCCGTCCGCGGCGGAGATCGGCAGCCACAGGAGCAGTGTGCCAAACGCGATGACCGCGAAGAAGAGCGCGGGGATCAGTCGTATCGGGTTGCGGATCATTCGGTGCGGAGGCGCTTCGATTGTGGCGAAGCTCCGCTAGACGCATCGGACGCTGCGTGCCAGCATCTTGTTGTGCGAACACTGCCCTCAAAATCCGCGGCGTTCGAACCATCCAGCGCCTAGAGCCGCGGCAGCGTCACGCCCTGCTGGCCCATATATTTGCCCGCGCGGTCGGCATAGGTCGTCTCGGGCCGCTCGTTCCCCTGCAGGAACAGGAACTGGCACGCCCCTTCATTGGCGTAGATCTTCGCGGGCAGCGGGGTGGTGTTCGAAAATTCGAGCGTCACGTGCCCCTCCCAGCCCGGCTCCAGCGGCGTCACGTTCACGATGATCCCGCAGCGGGCATAGGTGCTTTTGCCGAGGCAAATGACCAGCACGTCGTCCGGAATGCGAAAATATTCGACCGTGCGGGCGAGCGCGAAGGAATTGGGCGGGATGATGCAGATATCGGTCTCGCGGTCGACGAAGGAGTTCGAGGCGAAGTCCTTGGGATCGACGACGGCGCTGTCGACATTGGTGAAGATCTTGAATTCGGGCGCAACCCGCGCGTCGTAGCCGAAGGAGGAAAGACCGTAGGAAATGCACCCCTCGCGCCACTGCGCTTCGACGAAAGGCTCGATCATCGCGCGCGTGGTGGCGGCTTCGCGAATCCATTTGTCGGAAAGAATGGCCATGTCCCTGCCTTGCGCATGGGGCGCAGGCGCGCAAGCGTGGGTGCCGGGCTTATCCCATCCTGGATAGGCGCGCTTTGCGATGGGCTGGGACTGTGATTAAGGTTTTTCTTCACAAACTATGATGTTTGTATGTCGGGGCGGCATTCGACATAAGCGCCCGGATCGTTAGTATAGGCACGAGCGCTTCCAAATCAGGGGCGCGCGATGGGAGTTTCGAAGTTGACTGGGAATTTGAGCGCGCAGGCGCTGCGGCGCGGGCGCGAGCGGGCGCGAAGTAGGAGTTTGAGTTATCGGGCCAGACGCGCTGTCAGTCGCAGGGCCGATCGCATGATGGGACCGCTCGGCATTTTCTTTCGTGGCTTCCTCGAACATCCGAAAATGGTCGGTTCGGTGATCCCGTCCTCACGCGCCACGATCGACGTCATGCTTTCGAAGGTCGACTGGGAGCAATGCGACCTGTTCGTCGAATACGGGCCGGGTGTAGGCACGTTCTGCCCGCATATCCTGGAGCGGATGAAGCCGGGCGCGCGGTTGATCGCGATCGACACCAATCCGCGTTTCGTCGACTACCTTCGGCGCGAGATCGAGGATCGCCGGTTCAGCGCGGTGCTCGGATCGGCGAGCGATGTCGAGGATATCGTGCACCGCGCCGGGTATGCCCATGCCGATCATGTCCTGTCGGGCCTGCCGGTGTCCTCGCTGCCCGAGGCTGTGGGCGAGGCAATTGTCGGGGCGACCTACCGCGTGCTGCGTCCGGGAGGCTCGTTCATGACCTATCAGTTCAAACCCGCCGCGCGCGATCTGACCCGCGAAAAGTTCGACCGGCTCGATACCGGCTATGTCTGGCGCAACATTCCGCCCTGCCTGATGACGTGGGGTTGGAAGGAATAGGGGCTGGAAGGAATAGGGGGCACCAGCCCCCAATCCATCAATCCACCCGCGCCGCGCCAAGCGCGGGGTTCAGGCTCGCCACGTGGTTCAGCCACTTCTTGGGGCGGCGTAGCATATTGTCGGGATAGGTCACCCGCACGCCGAGCACCTTGGCGATCTCGCCGACGAAGTGAATGCAGTTGCGCGTATCTAGATCGTAGAACCGACCCGGCGCATTCTGCCAGCTGCGCACCAGCGCGATCACCTTGGCATAGTCGCGGTCGTCCACCGTCAGCGTGAAATGGCGGTTGGTGCTCGCCACGCTCTTGGCGCTTTCGGTCATCACGATATGCTCGACCGGGCCGGAGAGGATCGCGGGCGTCACCCGCCGCGCGGAAAAGCCGTAATTCTCGTTCACCACCGTGCCGTCGTCCAGCGTCCCCTCGAGCACCACGAAAGCGTGCGGATAGCGGCTGCCGAACAGGACCGAGCCGTCGAAACTGTGGAAGTGGACGCGCACATCGGCGAGCGCCGCCCCGCTCCACAGCAGGGCGAGAATGGCGAGGAAGTGGCTTGCGTATCGCAGGAGGGGTTGCATCATATGGCGCTCTCCTATCGCGCCCCGCCCCTGCGAGGCAAGCCCGCCCCGGCGATGCAAGGCGGATTAGACCCGCCGCTTCAAAGGCTTGCCAGAAGGCTCGCATTGCCGCCAGCGGCGGTGGTGTCGATCGCGGTCACCCGTTCGGTGGCGAAACGCGCGAGATAATGCGGTCCGCCCGCCTTGGGGCCGGTGCCCGACAGGCCCTCCCCGCCAAACGGCTGACTCTCGACGACCGCGCCGATCTGGTTGCGATTGATGTAGAGATTGCCGACCTTCGCGCGCGCCTGGACGAAGCGATGCGTGGCGGCGATGCGGCTGTGCAGGCCCAGCGTCAGGCCGTAGCCAGTCGCGTTGATGTCTTCGATCACCTGCGCGAGCTCCTCGCCCGCAAACCGCGCGACGTGGAGGACCGGCCCGAAATTCTCGCGCTTAAGGTCGAGGATCGAATCCAGTTCGATGATGGTCGGCGCGACGAAGCAGCCGCGTGCAAGCTGCGCATCGAGGTCCAGCCGCCAGACGGTGCGATGGTTCTGCCGGCGCCGCGCGACATGGCGTTCGAGCGCGGCCTGGGCATCCGGATCGATTACTGGGCCGACATCGGTGGAAAGCAGCGCAGGGTCGCCGACATGCAGCGCCTCGAAGCCGCCGCGGATCATCTCCAGCATCTCGTCGGCGACATCGTCCTGAAGATAGAGCATGCGCAGCGCCGAACAGCGTTGCCCCGCGCTCTGGAATGCGCTCGCGAGCACGTCGCGCACCACCTGTTCGGGAAGCGCGGACGAATCGACGATCATCGCGTTCTGTCCGCCGGTTTCCGCAATCAGCGTCGCGATCGGCCCGTCGCGCCCGGCCAGCGCGCGGTTGATGCTGCGCGCGGTTTCGGTCGAGCCGGTGAAGGCGACCCCGGCCACGCGCGGATCGGCGACGATCATCTGTCCGACATCGCCCGCACCGGGCAGCAATTGCAGCACCTCGGGCGGGATGCCCGCGCGGTGGCACAGCTTGACGGCGAGCGCGGCGATCAGCGGCGTCTGTTCGGCGGGCTTGGCGATCACCGAATTGCCCGCGGCGAGCGCGGCCGAGGCCATGCCGATGAAGATCGCGAGCGGGAAGTTCCAGGGGGAAATCGTGGCGAACACACCGCGCCCATGCATCCGCAAGGTGTTTTCCTCGCCGGTCGGGCCGGGCAAGTGGATCGGCCCGGCGAATTGCCGCCGCGCCTCGCTTGCATAATAGCGCAGGAAATCGACCGCTTCGCGCAGTTCGGCGATGGCGTCGAGCAGCGTCTTGCCCGCCTCGCGCTGGCATAGCGAGAGGAACTCGTCCGAATGCTCCTCGAACAGGTCGGCGGCGGCCTCCAGCAGCAGCGCGCGCCGCTCGCCGCCCAGCGCATCCCAGCCCGGCTGGATCTCGGCCGCGCGGGCAAAGGCGGTGTCGACCTCCTCGGCCGTGCTGTCGCGCCGCGTGCCGACCTCGCGCGTCAGATCGTGCGGCATGGTGATCGGCGCGATTTCGCCCGCCTCGCGCGCGAGGAAGGTCGGCTCGGCGCTCCACTGCTCCTGCGCAAGTTCGGCCAGCCGTTTCATCAGCGGTTCGCGCACCAGCGGATCGGACAGGTCGATTCCCGCGCTGTTGACCCGCTCGTCTAATATGTCGCGCGGCAGCGGGATCGCCGGATTGCGCCGCGGCTCCATTGCGGCGAGTTCGGAGACCGGATCGCCGACCAGCTCCTCGGCGGCAATCTCGGCATCGCCCATCCGGTTGACGAAGCTGGTATTCGCGCCGTTTTCGAGGAGGCGCCGCACGAGATAGGCGAGCAGCTCCTTGTGACCGCCGACTGGCGCGTAGATCCGCACCGGCGTCTTCGCATTGCCCTCGATCCGCGCCAGCGTCTCGAACACTTCTTCGCCCATGCCGTGCAGGCGCTGGAATTCGAAAGGCTTTCCGTCCGACAATTTCTTCACCACCGCGACGGTGTAGGCATTGTGGGTGGCGAAGGCGGGGGTGATGCAATCGTCATGCTCGAACAGGCGCGCGGCGCAGGCGAGATAGGAGACGTCGGTCGCGATCTTGCGGGTGAAGACCGGGTAATCTTCGAACCCGCCGACCTGGCTCACCTTGATCTCGCTGTCCCAATAGGCGCCTTTGACGAGCCGCACGAAAAGCCGCCGCCCGTGCCGCCGCGCGAGCTTCGCGGTCCAGTCGCATAGCGGCAGACCGCGCTTCTGATAGGCCTGGATGGCGAGGCCGAAACCCTCCCAGCAGGTGCCGTCGGCGCGCGCGAACAGTTCGTCGTCGGCGACCAGCGCCTCGAGAATGTCCAGGCTGACCTCGAGCCGCTCGGCCTCTTCGGCGTCGATGGTGAAATGCATGTTCGCATCGCGCGCCTGGGAGGCGAGCGCCTTCACGATCGGCACGATGTCGCGCATCGCTTCCTCGGCGTGAAGATAGCCATATTTGGGATGCAGCGCGGAGAGCTTGACCGAGATGCCCGGCGCGGTCGCGACCGTTCCGGTGGCCTCGCGCGACAGGCGCTCGATCGCCTCGGCATAGGAACGGCGATAGCGCTCCGCATCGGCAAAGGTCATCGCCGCCTCGCCCAGCATGTCGAAGCTGTGGGTGAGGCCTTTCGCGCGCTCGGGCTTTGCGCGTTTCAGCGCTTCCTCGATGTTGCGGCCATAGACGAACTGACCGCCCAGGATGCGCATCGCCTGGAGCGTCGCCTTGCGGATGACGGGTTCGCCCAGCCTGTTCATCGCCGATTTGAGCGTGCGGCCCATGCCCTTTTGATGCGCGTCGGGCTGTTCGAGCACTTCGCCCGTCAGCATCAGCGAGAAGGTCGCCGCATTGACGAAGGTGGAGGAGCTTTCGCCCAGATGCTCGCCCCAGTCGATCTCGCCCAGCTTGTCGCGGATCAGCGCATCGGCGGTCGCATCGTCAGGCACCCGCAGCAGCGCTTCGGCCAGGCACATGAGCGCGATGCCTTCCTCGGTGTCGAGCCCGTATTGCTGAAGGAAAGCGTCGATCCCGGATGCCTTATGCGCCCGCGCGCCTTCGATCAGGCGGATCGCGAAATCCGCCGCCTCGCCGGCCAGTTTGCGCGCCGGCGCCGCCTGTTCGAGCCGCCGCGCGATGCAGGCCTCTTCCTCGGCGCGGTAGGCGCGGCGCAGCTCACTGCGATCCAGCGGGCGGAAGGCGGCGGTTTCCGGCGCGGGCCGTTCAGGTTTGTGCGGGGCGTTCACGTCGGCGGGCATTCCCTTCGCTTGGGGAGGAGGCGTTGCGCGAAGCGAGGCGATTCGCCCGGCTTTTGTGCTGCGGTCGGATGTGGACCTGCACCGACGCGCAATCAAGCGCCTGCGTCCGGGATGCGCGCTCCCTTGATCGCTGCCGGGGCTCGGCTATCTTCGCGGGCCAACCCTTCGTTCTTCACGGGAGTCCCCACGCGCATGGCCCTGTTCTGCTTCTATTGCCGCGATGGCGAGAACAACGAGCGCCTGCGCGAAGCGCACAAGGAGGCGCAGCGCGATTTCATGGCGAAGCATACCGAAAACTACGCCGTCGCCGGGCCGCTGACCAATGCCAAGGGCGAGTTCGTGGGCTCGCTGCTGATCATCGAGGCCGAGGACGAGGAGGCCGCGCGCGCGACCGTCAACGACGATCCTTATCTCGTCGGCGGGGTGTGGCAGTCGATCCGGGTCGACCGGTTCGAGCCCTTGCGCGGACGTTGGAAGGACGAGTGATCAAAGCGCGGGCGAGCACGTCCGGGCGTTGATTTTACGCGGCAAATCGCGCCGCGTCGCCGGGCGCACCGATTTGACCTTGCCCCAGCGCGGGCGTAAACCGGCATCCGTGGCGCAGGATGCGCCGGGGGGCATTTTCAGGGGGGCGTTTTTGCAATGGGACAGGTTTTCAGACGCGCGGCCATGCTGGCGAGCGCAGGCATTCTCGCCGCGCAGCCTGTCGTCGCGCAGGCGCAGTTTCGTGGGCTCTTGAACGACGTTCAGCGCAGCGCGCGGAGCAGTGATACGTGCGGCGAGGGCAAGAAAAGCAGCCGCGCGGGCCGCGTGCTGGGGGGTATTCTGGGCGGCATCGGCCGCCGCACCGCGCGCCGCGCCGGGGTGCCGACCTTCGTGCCGGTGGCCGAGTTCACGAACGTCCTCTCCAACGAAATCGCCTGCCTGCTCGAACCCGAGGAGCAGGAACAGGCCGCCGAAGCGACGCTCGAGGCGACGCGGGTGCCTGCCGCCGACGAAGCGAGCGATGACAGCGCAACGCCGGGCGAATCCGGTGAGGTATCGGACGCGGACACCGATGTGGTCGTCGACGAGGACGATGAAAGCGACGACGGCGCGCTGCGCGGTCCGCCGGTCGGCCAGACCAGCAGCTGGACCTCGCGCACCCGCGAAGGCGTGAGCGGCTCCTCCACCGTCACCGCACGCGAAGCGAACGCGTCGGGCGATGGCTCGGACTGCATCACCGTGACCGATGTCGTCATCGTCGAGGGCGAGGAAACCCGCGCGGAAAAGCGGATGTGCCGCTTCGCCGGCAATGCCCGCTACACGATCGTTGCCTAGACTAGGCTTCTCGAGGCGCGCAGGGCGTCTTGTAGCGAGCGCGCTGGGCCTGCTGGCGCTGGCGGCGTCCGAGCCGGCCTACGATCCCGACAATCCCTCCTGCCCTGCCGAGCCCGACTGGGGCCCGGCCGAAAAGATGACACTGGCCCCGGCGGATCGCGGCGGCGTGCGCGTGCTGCTGGCCGAGGGGCGGATCGATGCCGGGCTGCCGGAGCGGCTGAAGGCGGCGATCGACGGCGACCCGCAGATCGCGGAAATCTGGCTGCGCTCGCAGGGCGGCAATGCCAGCGCGGGCAACGAAGCGGGGCGGATCATCCGCTCCTATCCCGGCCTCGCCACGCGTATTCCGGCGGGCTGGGCGTGCTTTTCGGCGTGCAATTTCGTCTTCATGGGCGGCCAGCCGCGCTTCGTCGACGAGGGCGGCATCTTCATGGTCCACATGTTCACCCATACGCGCGATCGCTGGATGATCGACGATGCGGTGATCGACGGCGCAGAAGCGACCACCGAACTGATCGCCAGCATCGAACAGTCGAGCGCGCTGCTCGCCTCGGAGGACAACGATTTCCTGATCCGCATGGGGATCAGCCGCAAGCTCCTGACCGACGTCATGTATCAGCAACAGGCGGTCGAGAACGAGGACGATCCGAGCACGCGCTATTGCCTGAGCCAGGACGAGATCCGCGACTACAATGTGAGCAACACGCCTGGCTGACCCACCCGGTTGGAGAGAGCGCGTCAGCCTATTCCAGCACCCGCCCCGCGACCGCGCCGAGCCGCGCGATCAGAGCGGGGTCGTGTTCTTCGGGCGCGGTGATGATCGCGTTGTCGAGCGCAGTGTCGATCGGCGAGGCGCGCCGGGTCTTTGGCAGCCCTTCGATAAACGCCACCAGCGCCGCGCGGGCGAGCGCGCCATTCTCCTGCATCTGCGCAACCACGCTGGCGACGTCGACCGCGGCTTCGGGATTGCCGTCCTCGTCGATGCGCCAGCAATCATAATCGGTCGTCATGCCGATCAGCGCATATGGCAGCTCCGCCTCGCGCGCGAGCTTGGCCTCGGGCATGGCCGTCATCCCGATCACGTCGGCGCCCCAGGCACGGTACATCAGGCTTTCGGCGCGGGTCGAAAATTGCGGGCCTTCCATGGCGAGATAGGTCGCCCCCGTCGCCACCTTGCCGCCCGCCGCGCCGATCGCCTTCACCGCCATCTTGGACAGCCGCTCGCAGACCGGATCGGCCATCGAGACATGGGTGACGAGTCCGCTGGTAAAAAAGCTCGAGGCGCGCTGCCTGGTATTGTCGATGAACTGCTCGACCACGGCGAAGCGCCCCGGCTCGATCTCTTCGCGCAAACTGCCGACCGCCGACACCGCGAGAATATCGGTGCAGCCCGCGCGCTTCAATGCATCGATATTGGCGCGCGCATTGACCTCGCCTGGCGCGATCGGATGGCCACGGCCGTGGCGCGGCAGGAAGCGGACCTTCACCCCGGCAATCGTTCCGCACAGGATTTCATCGGAAGGATCGCCCCACGGCGTTTCGATCGCGAGCCACTGCTCGTCCTCGATCTCCTCGATATCGTAGAGGCCCGAGCCCCCGATAATCCCGATACACCAGTTCTTTGCCATGAATGTCGGGCAGCCTGTCCTCTTGCCTCGCGCGGCCTTAGGTCAGGTCGAACCTTTCGGGCAAGGCCTTGCGCACAAAGCGTTCGGCGCCTTCGAAGGGCTGCGCGATGGACGGCCGCTGACGCACCCGCTTCTGATGCGCGGCCAGAGCAGTCGCGTCGTCCAGCGCATAATCCGCGACCAGATCGATCTGCATAAGCACCGCCGTCACGGCGATATCGGCGATCGAGATGGCGCTGCCGGCAAACCAGTCGCGGCCATCCAGCATATCCTCCAGCCGTTGAAGGATCGGCGGCATGTCCTCGCGCCAGGTCGCGCGCGCCTTGTCCAGATCCGGCTCTTGCCCCTGCATCCTCGCAAAGAAGATCGGGCGAAAAATGCCCATGCCGCAGGCCATCGCCAGCGCCGTATCGGCATATTCCTCGATCGCCAACGCGCGGCCGTGCGCGAAGGCGTCCTCGCAATAGAGTGGCGGCTGGGAATGCTTGCGCTCGATATAGGCGCAGATCGCGGATGAATCGGCAATCGTGCCGCCCGTGCCCTCCTCGGCGATCGAACGGTCGCGCAGGACGGGAATGCGGCGCATCGGGGATATCGCGAGGAACCAGTCGGGCATGTTGAAGATATCGACCGGCTCGACGTCGAAGTCCGCGCCCTTCTCGATCGCGACCGCCGCTGCCTTGCGCAGGAAGGGGGAAAGCGGGCTGCCGTAGAACAGCAGATCGGGCTTGGTATCGCTGCTTTCGCTGTCGCTCATGATGCCTCGTCTCCTCTTTGTCTGTGCAGGTGATAGGGCACCCTTGCGAGCGCGCAATCACCGATACGCCGTCTCTCCCCGTCATCTCACGCTTTTGATGATTGATTTTTCCTGCGCATCGTCCACCTTCAAAAGCGAGACGCAACGCATAGCATTTGCTGGGAGAGAGACATGGTCACGCAGTACAAGAACCTCATCAATGGCGAGATGCGCCATGCCGACGGCTGGCTCGACGTCGTCAATCCGGCGAACGAGGAAGTGATCGGCCAGGTGCCCGCCTGCGGCAGTGAGGAACTGGATAGCGCGGTGCTCGCCGCGCGCGAGGCGTTCAAGAGCTGGAAGACCAGCTCCTTCGAGGAACGCCAGGCCGTGTGCCAGGCCATCGCCGCCGCGATCAAGGAAAATGCCGACGAGCTGTTCCGCCTGCTGACGAGCGAACAGGGCAAGCCGCACGCCCAGGCGCAGCAGGAAATCTACGGCGCGGCCGGCATGGCGAGCGCGCAATCGACCCTGAAGCTCGAAGAGGAGATCATCCAGGACGACGATACGCGCCTCCATCGCCATCGCCGCGTGCCGGTGGGCGTAGTCGGCGGGATCGTGCCGTGGAACTTTCCGGTGATGATGGCGATCCAGAAGATCGTGCCCGCACTGATGAGCGGCTGCACCATCATCCTCAAACCCTCGCCCTTCACCCCGCTCACCACCCTGCGGATCGCCGAGCTGATCGCCGACAAGGTGCCGGCGGGCACTGTCAACATCATCACCGGCGAGGATGCGCTCGGGCCGATGATCACCGAGCATCCGGGCATCGACAAGATCACCTTCACCGGCTCGACTGCGACGGGCAAGAAGATCATGGAAGGCGCCTCCGCCGACCTCAAGCGCATCACGCTGGAACTGGGCGGCAACGATGCCTCGATCGTGCTGCCCGATGCCGATCCCAAGAAGGTCGCCGAACAGCTGTTCTGGTCGAGCTTCGCCAATGCCGGGCAGATCTGCGTCGCGGCCAAGCGCGTCTATATCCACGAGGACATCTATGACGAGCTGTCCGCCGCGATCGCCGAATATGCGAAGAACGTCGTCGTCGGCGACGGGGCGGAGCAGGGGACCGGCGTCGGCCCGATCCAGAACAAGAAGCAGTATGAGCGCGTGCTCGAGCTGATCGAGGACGCCAAGGACAACGGTTACAAGTTCCTGCTCGGCGGCGACAAGGATCCCAGCGGCAGCGGTTACTATGTGCCGATCACCATCCTCGACAATCCGCCCGAAGATGCGCGGATCGTCGCCGAGGAACAATTCGGACCCGTCATGCCGCTGATGAAATTCTCCGACACCGACGAGGTGATCAAGCGTGCCAATGCCTCGGATTACGGCCTTGCCGGCGCGGTGTGGACCGGAGACACGAACAAGGGCGTCGAGATCGCCGAACAGCTCGAGACGGGCACGGTGTGGATCAATGAATACATGCACCTGTCGCCCTTCGCCCCGTTCGGCGGGCACAAGCAGTCAGGCTTCGGCGCGGAATACGGCAAGGAGGGGCTGAAGGAATTCACCTATCCGCAGGTCATCACCGTCAAGAAGGACAATGTCGTCGCCTAAACCGTGGGCGACACCTCACCTGACCAACTGATCGAAGGGCTGGCGCGGGTTTGCGCGCGCGCCGGCCTTTCGCCGCCGTCGAACCTCACGCGCCTGACGGGCGGGGCAACGATGGAGAGCTGGCGCTTCGAGGCGGGTGAGGACGCCTTTGTCCTGCGCCGCGCGCCCAGCCTCGAATTCATGAAGGACCGCCCGTTCGGGCACGATGTCGAGGCGGCGGTGATCCGCGCGGCCTATGCGGGCGGCGTGACGGCGCCCGAGGTCGTCGCGGAACTGGAGCCGGAGGATGGCATCGGGTCGGGCTTCGTCATGCGCGCTCTGCCGGGGACGCCGAACCCCAAGCTTATCCTCGAAATGGACGATTCCGGCGCGCTGCTGAAGCAGGCGGCGCGCGATCTGGCGCGCATTCATGCGGTCCCGCGCGATGCGGTGCCCGAAGCCGTTCCGGCGATGGATTACCGGGCGGCGATCGCCGAGTTGCGTGCGCAATTCGAGGAAGCGGGCGGCGATCGACCGATCATCGCTTTGGGCCTTAAATGGATGGAGGACAATTGTCCGCCACAGGCGCCCGAGCCGGTGCTCAACCACGGCGATTATCGCATGGGCAATCTGCTCGCCGAGGCGGGCAAGCTCACCGGCGTGCTCGATTGGGAATTGGCGCATTTCGGCGACCGGCACGAAGACTTGGCCTTCGGGTGCATGGCGGTGTGGCGCTTCCACCGCTACGACCGGCCCGCGCTCGGGCTCGGCAGCCTCGAAGACTATTTCGCCGTCTACGAGGCCGAGGCGGGTGTCCGCGTCGACCGCGAGCGCTTTCGCTACTGGCTGATCCACCGCACCGTGTGGTGGGCGCTCGGCTGCCTGCGCATGGCGAAATTCTGGCGCGAGGGGCAGGACCGGATGCTCGAGCGCGTGGTGATCTCGAGGAGGACGAGCGAGAACGAGCTCGACCTCCTGATGTTGCTGGAGGAGGAAGCGCCGGAGGCCGAGCGTTCCAGGACGGTCGCCGTGCCGGAAGCGCCCCCGCAGGTCGGCGAAGCGACCGATGGCGAACTAGCCATCGCGATCTACGAATGGCTGGGCACCGTGAAGGACCGCTTTTCCGGCCACGACAAGTTTCAATATGCCGTCGCCCGCAACGCGCTTGGTATGATTTCGCGCTACAATGCAGCCGCAATCCCCGCCTTCGAGAACGCGCCGCTTGCTCGCCGCATCATGGCTGGTGAGGCGACCCTGCAAGACGAGGGCCTGCTCGCCGAATTGCGCGAGGCGATCCTGGCGACGATCATGCAGGACGTGCCGAAATATCCTGCGCTCGCGGTCGCGCGGAAGAAGTGGACTGGAGAGAACTGATGGACTTCGCAATTCCCGCCGACCTGCAGGATTATTTGGGCGAACTCGACGCCTTCATCGAGGCCGAGATCAAGCCGCTTGAGAGCCAAGACGACAACGTCCGCTTCTTCGATCATCGCCGCGAGTGGGCGCGCACCGATTTTGAGGGCGGGGGCTTGCCGCGCAAGGAGTGGGAGGACCTCCTCAAGGAAGCGACGAAACGCGCCGATGCTGCCGGCCACTGGCGCTTCTCCGCGCCCAAGAAATATGGCGGCAAAGATGGCTCGAACCTCTGGATGGCGGTGATCCGCGAAGATTTCGCGAGGAAGGGCCTGGGCCTCCACAACGATCTCCAGAACGAGCATTCGATCGTCGGCAATTTCCCCTTCGTCGCCATGTTCGACCAGTGGGGGACCGAGGAACAGAAGCAAGAATTCATCACCGGCGGCTTCGAGCGGGAACGCCGCGTCGCCTTCGGCCTCACCGAACCTCACCACGGCTCCGATGCCACCCACATGGAAACGCGCGCGGTTCGCGAAACCCGCGATGGCGTGGACGGCTGGCTCATCAATGGCGAGAAGATGTGGATCACCGGCATGCACACCGCCACCCATTGCGCGATGTTCGCGCGCACCGGCGGCGAGGATGGCGATGCGAGCGGGATCACCTGTTTTCTCGTCCCCAATCCCACCGAGGGGCTGGAGATCGAGGAATGGCTGTGGACCTTCAACATGCCCACCGACCACCCCCGCCTTTCGGTGAAGGACGTGTGGGTGCCCGACAGCGCGATCCTCGGCGTGGAAGGTCGCGGTCTCGCGCTCGCGCAGAGCTTCGTCCACCAGAACCGCATCCGGCAGGCGGCGTCCAGCTGCGGCGCGGCGCTGTTCTGTATCGACGAGAGCGTGAAACATGCCCGCGAGCGCAAACCCTTCGGGCAGGAGTTGTCGCGCAATCAGGCGATCCAGTTCCCGCTGGTCGAGCTGGCGACGCAGGCCGAGATGCTGCGCCTCCTTATCTTCAAGACCGCGTGGGAGATGGACAATATGGAGCACGAGGAGATCGAGCGCACGATCAGCGACAAGGTCTCGATGTGCAATTACTACGCGAACCGCCTTTGCTGCGACGCCGCCGACCGTGCGATGCAGGTGCATGGGGGGATCGGCTATTCGCGGCACAAGCCCTTCGAACATATCTACCGCCACCACCGCCGCTATCGCATCACAGAAGGCAGCGAGGAGATTCAGATGCGGAAGGTGGGGGCGTATTTGTTCGGCTATCTCGGGCCGAAGCGGGGGCAGTTTTCGAAATAGTGGTCATCACCGCGAAAGCGGGGACCCAGGGCGGGAGTAGTGCCGTGGCCAGGCTGGGTTCCCGCATTCGCGGGAATGACAAGAGGTGGCGGGTCAATCCGCCACCTCCAACAGCCCCCGCAAATCCTTCAGCGCCTTGGCCCGCAGCTGGTGCACCCGTGGCACGCTGACTTCGAGCACGGCGGCAATTTCGGTCAGGTTCATTTCCTCGACAAAAAACAGCTGCATGACCAGTTGCAGCCGTTCGGGCATCTTAGCGAGGGCCAATACCAACCGTTCGCGGTCCTCGCTCGAACACAATTGCTCGAAAGGATCGGGATCGTCGCTCGCAAAGGCGGTGTCGGTCTCGTCATATTCCTCGCTGATCGAGGTGACGCTAATGCCCGAGGACTCGATCGCGAAGAGCTCGTCCTCGCTCACCTGCATCGCGCGGGCGATGTCGGTCCGGCTGGGTTCGGCGCCGCTCTGCGCGCGCAGGGTCTCCACCGTCTGCGCAAGTTGCGCGCGCTTGCGGCGGGAGTTGCGGGTGTCTTCGGCGAGCTTGCGCAGGCAATCGACCATCGCGCCGCGCACGCGGATCTTGGCATAGGCGGCAAAGCCGTCCTCGCCCGGCCGGGCATGGCGCTGCGTACATTCGGTGAGCGCGACGAGGCCGACCTGGATCAGATCCTCGACCTCGAGCCCCGCGGCATGGCGCCCGTCGCCATAGATGTGCCAGGCGGCGCGGCGGACCAGCGGGAGGAAGCGGGCGATGCGATCCTCGACATCGGCCCGCGAGGCACTTGCATAGGGGGCGGTAAAGGCGGCGTGGTCCTGTTTCATGCGGCAAGGCTCGGCTTTGGAGGAGCGGGAGCGGGCGCGTCTTCGAGGGCGGCACCCTCGCCGGTGTCGCCGCCGATTACTGCAACGACCTCAACGCCCTGGGTCGCCGGCAATTCGTTAATCGAAAGTACCAGGCAACTTGCGGCGCGCGCTTTCAGCAACGAGGCGAGCGCGCGGCGCGCGGGCGGCTGGACAATCAGCGCGACCGGACCGCCCGCTTCCTCCATCGCTGCGTTGACGCGCGCGGCGATCAGCGCGGCGCAATCGGGTTCGATCAGTGGCTGGCCACTGCCCGGATCGACCATGCCGCCAAGGATCGCCCCTTCGAGCGCGGCGTCGAGCGTCACCACCTTCAGCCGTTCGCCGGGTGCGCAGATCCGCGCGATCAGCCGCGCGCCGAGATCCGCGCGCACGGCATCGACCAGCGCGTCGAAATCCTGCGTCGTCTGCAGCGCCAGAGCGAGGCTGGTCAAAAGCGGCTGGGGGTGGGCGAGCGTGATGCCGTCGGCGAGCAGCGCGCGCAGCATCCGGGTCAGCGCGGCGAGGCTGAGCGGTTCGGGATGGACCGCGCCGATCAATGCGGGCGCGCGTTCCTTCAGGTCGTCGACCATCGCCTGCACTTCGGAAGGACCGAGCAGGCGGTCGCCCGCGGCGAGCAATTCCTGATTGGCATGGGTGGCAATCACGGTGCTGGGATCGACGCACAGGAACCCCTCGGCGATGGCATGATCGCGCGTGGCGGGTTCGATCCACAGGGCCGGGCAGTCGAAGCTGGGATCGCGGGTTGCCTCGCCGGTGATGGCGTGGCCCGCGCGCACCTCGCCGGTGTCGATCGCGAGGATGCGCCCGGGCCGGACGGAACCGCTGGCGATGGCGAGTCCGCCGAGCAGCACGCGATAGTCGTTCGGCCCCGCCTCCAGGCTGTCGCGGATGCGGAATTGCGGCAGGACGAAGCCAAGATCGCGGCTCATCTGCTTGCGAATGCCGGTGATCCGGGTCAGCAGAGGGGCGTTGCCAGCTGCGTTACCGCCCGCGCCGCTGCGCTCGTCGACGAGATGGACGAGGCCATATCCCAGCTCGAGCGTCACCAGCGTCTGGTCCGACACCTCGGCGATGTCGATCGCATCGGGGGCGACCTCGGCCACCTCTTCGACCGGTTCCGGTTCGGCGCTGCGGCGGCGCAAGGTCCACCAGATGCCGGCGGCGATGGCGGCGGCGGGGAGGAAGATCAGCTGCGGCATGGCGGGCACCGTGCCGATCGCGGCGAGGATCGCGGCGACTGGGAGCCAGCCGCGCGGATCGGAGAATTGTCCGCCGATCTGGCCCGCGAGATCGCGCGAGTCGGAAACCCGGGTGACGATCGCGGCGGCGGCGATCGACAGGAGCAGCGCGGGCACCTGCGCGACGAGGGCATCGCCCACCGCGAGCGTGATGTAGAGCTCCGCCGCCTGCCCTGCGGACAGGCCATGGCTGAACATGCCGAGCGCGAAGCCGGCGATGATGTTGACCGCCAGGATCAACAAGGCGGCGATCGCGTCGCCCTTCACGAATTTGGACGCGCCATCCATCGAACCGTAGAAATCGGCCTCGACCGTCACCTCGCGTCGCCGCGCGCGCGCTTCGTCGGCGGTGATGAGCCCTGCGGCGATGTCGGCGTCGATCGCCATCTGCTTGCCCGGCAGTGCATCGAGGACGAAGCGCGCCGACACCTCCGACACGCGGCCCGCGCCCTTGGTGATGACGATCATGTTGATGATGAGCAGGATGGTGAAGACGAACAGGCCGACCGCGAAATTGCCGCCGACGAGGAACTGGCCGAAGCTCTCGATGATCTCGCCCGCGGCGTCCTCGCCCTCGTGCCCGTTGACCAGCACGATCCGGGTCGAGGCGACGTTCAAGGCGAGCCGCAGCAAAGTCGCGAACAGCAGGACGCTGGGGAAGGAGGAGAAATCCAGCGGGGCGCGCGCATTGAGCGCGACCATCAGCACCGCGACCGCGATGGCGATATTGAGGACGAAGAACATGTCGAGCAGCAGCGGCGGGATCGGCAGCACCATCAGCACGAACAGCGCGAAGATGCCGAACGGCAGCGCGATGGCCGCGGGCGCGGCGCGCAGGCGCTGGGTCAGCGAGGCCGGGCCGGTGAGCGAGGTGGCGGGCGCGCTCAAAATCCGAGCGCCCTGAGCTTGTCATAGGCGCGCGCGACCTCACCCGGCACCGCGTGTGCGCCGCCCGGCGTGGCGAAGGCGGTTTTTAGCAGGTTCGACATCGCGCGGCCCTGCCCCGGCTGCGCGAGGCCGAGCGGGGGAAGCTGGCGGATCGCGGGGCGCGGGGAGAGATCGGCATATGCGAGACCTCGCACGCCTGTCCGCGCGGGGATCGGTGGCTGACCTGCCGGGGCAGCGAGGGCGGCAATGGGGTGCCCGTTGCCGGCCAGGGCCTTCGCCTTTTCGATCTTGCCGCCGAGATGCGCGAGGACGCCTTCGAGGCTGCGCGCCGCGCCGCCCGGTTCGTAAAAGATCGGGCGGTTGGCCGCGGCGGGCTTCGGGAACAGGGCGGCGGCGCTCTGCCCGGCGTCCTGCGCCATCGCTGTCAGGAAACGACCGGCGCCGCCTGCGCCAAGGAAATGCGCGAGGTAAAGCTCGCCGTGATCGGGTTCGCGCCCGAGGATCGGGGCGAGATGCGCGCGATTGTCCTCGGCGAGCCCCGCGGCCATGAAGGACGCGATCTGCGGATCGCTGCGCAGGGCGAGCACTGCCGCGCGCCCCGCCGGATCGGCGATTGCCGCGCGCCCTTGCGCATCAATGCCGATCCGGGCGCTGACTTCGCCCAAGCCGAAGCGTTCCCCGTGGCGGCGCATCGTATCTAGCCAGGTGCTGTCGATGAATTGGTAGAGCCCGGTCGCGCTCGACGTGCGCGCACGCGCCGCCGGGTTCATCGCCGACTCGACCTGCGCCTGCGCCAGCAGATAGTCGTAGTCGACCTGGCTCGCGCGCGCGGCGCTGGCGATCGCGTGCTCGACCGGCGATGGCGTGGGGGCCGAGACGGGGGGCAGCTCGAAGCGCCGCGTCGGGGCTGGACCTTGCGAAGCGTGCGGAAAGGCGCGGCGCGCCGCGTCAAAGGCGGCTTCCAGGCTCGCTTGCGGAGCTGAAGGTAGGGGGTAGGCTGGCACGGGCGTTTCCTTGGCGGGCTGTCTCGCTGCGGGAGGGGCGAGAGCAGCCTAGCAAGGGGCGTGCCAGACGCTTGGAGTTAGCGGGATGTTTGTCCGCCGCTTGTGACGAACCCTCAGGCCAGCGCGCTGTTGAGCGGCGCATAGGAGCGAGGCGGTGCGCCCAACGCCTCGAGCCGGGCGGCGATATTGGCAGCCAGCAGGTTGCGCACCCGGCGGTTCACCTCGTTCAGCGCCCGCGCGCTTTCGGCAAGCTCGCGCATTTGCGGATCGAGCGCGTCGGGCCCGACCCCGCTCAGCTGCGCGCACAAGGCTTCCTTGCTGCGGGTCGCCTCGATCAGCCCGTCGGCTTCGAGCCCGGCAAGCGCCTGCCGCTCTGCCTCGAGAGCGGCAACCATTTGCCGCAGGCAATCGCCAAGCTCAGTGCCACTGGCCGGAGAGGGGACCGGGGAAGGAGCGGGCATCATCGCTCGCTCTCGTAACTGAACTGCGCCGCGATCATCGCATCGGCGATCTTGGCGGGGATGAGGGGGTAGCTGCCGTCGCGCAACGCCTCACGGATCTCTGCGACGCGGTTGTCGTCCTGGGGGATACCGGCCCGCAACCGCGCACCGATCTCCAGAGCGATCCCGGGATCGCCCGCGCGCTCGGCCCCGGCGCCGCCCGCTGCGCGCGTCTCGCCGGCACGCGCGCCCGCGCGATCGGCGCCACTGATCGGCGAAATCCCTGTAATGGCTTGCAATTTGGTCAGTTCGAAAGAGGGCATGAGAGGGCTCCCGATAGTCTGCAAGTTAAAGAACGGTTGCGGCGCCGGAGATTTAAGAGGGCGGACGCGCCTTTTCGGCAGCGACGCCCTATCCCGCGGGGATGACGGCGAGACCGGGGCGTTCGATGCGCGCGCGCAATGTCTCGCTCCCGCGACCGGTGCTGACTGCGATACATTCGCCCACGCCGCCCGCTTCCATCGCTTCGCCCGGTTTCTGAATGGTAAAGCCGCGCCCGCGGATCTGGATGGTCAGCGGGTCGCCGCGGGCGATGGCGGGCGCGGCGCGCTCGGCCGGGGCGGGGGTGCGCAGGGCGATGAAGATCTGCCAGGCTTGCGGGCCCGGACAAGCAACCCTAACGCTGGCCTTTGCGCGGCCGTGCCAGGCGACATCGAGCGGGACGGCGCAGGAGGCGAGCCGCAGCCGCCGATCGGCGGGG
>NZ_JAZBON010000010.1:0-3463 GCF_036351135.1 Erythrobacter sp. | reverse complement strand
GGATGAAACCCTCGGTGTCGTAATAGGAACCGGCCACGCGGAAGAACACGTTGTCGGCGACCGGGCCGCTCAGGCTGCCGCGCAGGAAATAGCCGAAACCGTTATCGACGCCCGCGGTCATGTTGCCCTCGAACTGGTCGGTGGGCTGCTTGGTGGTGATGATGATCGCCCCGCCGATCGCGTTGCGGCCGTAGAGGCCACCCTGCGGGCCTTTGAGCACCTCGATCTGCTCGATGTCGAACAGGTCCTGATTGAATTGCGCCGGGTTCACCTGCAGCACGCCATCGACCACGACCGCGACCGAAGGCTCCGAATTGCGGTTCTGCGAGATGCCGCGGATGATGACGAAGGAACTGCCCGCGTTCTGCGTCTGGACGAAATTGACGTTGGGGGTCAGCGCGATGAAGTCGGCCGGGCGCTCGATCCCGGCATTGGTGATCGCTTCCGAGGTGAAGGCGGTGACGGCGGCGGGCGTGTCCTAAAGCGTTTCGTCGCGGCGCAGCGCGGTGACGACGATACCCTCATCCTCGGGCTTCGGCTGAGCTTCGGTTTCCCCATCCGTTTCGGCCTGCGCGAAGGCCGGGGCACCCATGCCCGAAATAGCGACGGCAAGCGCGAACGCGCTCGCAAGTGTCTTGCGCGAAGTCCTCATCATTCTCTCCCCTGCGCAGACCCGATTGCCTGGCGGACCCCTCCAATCCACACTTCGCGATAAGATTTTCGATCGGCGAAGTAAACTTCGATATGCGAAATTATGCGCAGAGTGACGCCTCGAGGGCCGGCCAACGCCTGAGCGCGGACTCGATCTCGCCCGCCGCCGATCGCAGCAGCGGCAGACGGGTGCGCACCAGTTCGTCCTGCGAGATGCGGGTCGTCGAGGTCGAGCAATTGATCGCCGCGATCACCCGGCGCTCACGCGTGAACACCGGGACGGCGACCGAGACGATCCCGTAATCAAGCTCGTCCAGCGCCGAATCGTAGCCGCGCTCTCTCACGACGCGGAGCCGCTCGGCCATCGCCGTATCCTCGGTGATGGTGCGCTCGGTGAAACGATCGAAGGGCGCGGCGTCCAGCAGCGTTCGCTGCGCATCCTCGGGAAAATACGCGACCATCGCCTTGCCCAGGGAAGTCGCGTGGAAGGGAAAGCGCGTGCCGGCATTGGCGGCCAGACGGAAGCGCCGATCGGTCGTCACGTGCGCCACGTAGAGGATATCGCTGCCCGAGATCACGGCGAGGCTGGCGCTGTCGCCGGTCTGGTCGCGCAGCGCCTGGAGCGGCGGCAGCAGCACCTGCTCGATCTGCATCGAGGCGAGGAAGGCCGAACCGATCGTGAGCACAGAGGGGCGCAGCAGGAACTTGCGTTCATGCTGTCCGACATAACCCAGCTCCACCAGCGTCTTGAGGCAGCGCCGCACCACGGCGGGCGAGAGGCCGGTGACCACCGCGACCTCGCTCAGCGTCATTTCGGGGTGGTCCTCGTCAAACGACTTGAGCACCCGCAGGCCACGCTCCAGCGTCGAGAGGAATTCGGGATCCTTGCCGACCACCTCTTCCGAGGCCGCTTCCTCGCCGTCAAAGCCCACCGTCAGGCCCGCCTGCGCCCGCAGATTTCCTCGTCACCCTCACCCAGCACCGGGGGTGCGGTGACGCTGTCCATCCGCTCACCGTCGAAGCTGAGCGGCGAGCGGATCGTGCGGAATTCGCCATGTGGCCCGTCCGGATCACGCACCTCGATGGCAAGATGCTGCGCCTGGTCGCTGTCGAGCACCTCGCGCGAGGTGCGGACCGGCGAATTGGGCACTTCGAGCCGAATCAGTTCCGCCTCCCAATGCGCGCGCGGCCGCTCGCGGAAGATCGGCGCGAGGAAGGCGATCACATCGTCATAATGCGCGATGCGCGCCTCGCGGCTTTCGAAGGCGGGTTGCTGGAGCATGTCGGGCTGGCCCACCGCGGTCGCAAGGTTCTCCCAGAACTTGGGCGGCGAGGACATGTGGAGCGCGATCCACTGGCCGTCGGCGCATTCGAACACATAGCTCTGCGAGACGTGCGGGCGGCTGTATGGCCCCATCACCTCGCCCTGCGAAAGCAGGTGGGTGAAATCGTCGAGATTGAAGTGGCACATCGCCTCGAACATCGAGGTCTCGACCACGCGGCCCTTGCCCGTCGCATGGCGTTCGTTGAGCGCGGCCATGATGCCGAGCGCGGTGTAGAAACCCGTCATCGCATCTGCGATCGCCGGGCCGACGACGCGCGGATGCTCGGGTTCACCAGCAGGCGCAGGAACCCGCTCGATGCCTGCGCGACCGTATCGAAGGCGGGGCGGTCGCGATCCGGCCCGGTCGGACCGAAGCCCGAGATCGAGGCGTAGATCAGTCGCGGATTGATCGACCGGAGCCGGTCGGCCCCGACATTGAGCCGGTCGGCAACGCCGGGGCGGAAGTTCTGGATGAAAACATCGGCAGTTTCCACCAGCCGGTCGAGCGTCTCCAGATCCTCGCCCACGGTCGGATCGATGGTGATCGAGCGCTTGTTGCGGTTGTAGGTCTGGAAGTGCGGCGAATAGAGCCCGCCTTTGAAATTGCGGAACGGATCGCCCATTCCGGGCTTTTCTACCTTGATGACGTTTGCGCCAAGATCGGCAAGCAGCATCCCTGCCGCCGGACCGGTGATGAAGGTGCCCATTTCCAGCACGGTCACGTCTTTGAGTGGCTTCGCCGTCATCCCGATTGTCCCAATTCGTCGCTTGACATTGACGCCTGCATATAATCTTCGCATACCGAAATCAACTTCGGATAGCGAAAAAGGCTCGTCTCATGCGCATCGGGAAACAGGACAACGCCGTCACTTCCATCTGCACCTCGGATGCGACCAGCATCACCGTCAGGGGCATGGATCTGTGCGACGAGATCATCGGCCAGGTCGACTTCACCAGCTATTTCTGGCTGCTCGTCACCGGCACCATGCCCGATGCGCGGCAAAAGGCGCTCGCCGATGCGGTGCTGTGCGCGATCGCGGAGCATGGCCTTGTCCCCAGCGTCGTCGCCACCCGCATGACCTACGCCGCCGCGCCCGAGGCGTTTCACGGCGCGGTTGCCGCCGGGCTGCTCGGCTGCGGTTCGGTCGTGCTCGGCAGCGCCGAGGTGGCGGGGCGTTTTTACGCGGCCTGCATCGAGCGCGCGAAGGCGGAAGACCTCAGCTTCGAGGACGCCGCGCTCGCCGGTATCCGCGAATTGCGCGCAGAGAAGAAGGCGATCCCCGGCTTTGGCCACCCGCAGCATTCGGGCGGCGATCCCCGCGCGCACCGGCTGCTTGCGCTCGCAGCCGAGCATGGCATGGAGGGCGATGCCATCGCCATGCTGCGCGCGATCGAGACGGTGCTGCCCGAGGCAATCGGACGCAGCCTGCCGATCAACGTCAATGGCGCGATCCCGGTGGTGATGCTCGATGCCGGCTTCCCGCTTGC
>NZ_JAZBON010000009.1:0-351650 GCF_036351135.1 Erythrobacter sp. | reverse complement strand
GCGCGCGGCCCGGCTCGCACCACAGCTCGGCATTGTAGGCGATGGGCAGCGCGTAGAAATGCTGGTGGATGATCGCGAAGTAATCTTCGAGCGGGGGCGGCTCCATGCCGGGATAGACGCTCGGGAAGCCGCCGCCCACATCGACCATGTCGATGACCACCGAAGCCTCGGCAATGGCGGCGCGCGCGCGGTCCAGCGCCTGGACATAGGCGAACGGGCTCATCGCCTGGCTGCCGACATGGAAGCACACACCGAGCCAGTCGCAATGCTGGCGGCAGGCCTGGAGCAGCGCGGGCGCCTCGGTCAGGTCGCAGCCGAACTTGGCAGCGAGCGAAAGCTCGGAATATTCGCTCGAGACCCGAATGCGCACGCACAGCCTGAGGTCGCGCGCCGCTTCGCCGGTGTCGGGATCGCGGCAGGCCTCGACGATCTTGTCGAGCTCTTCATGCGTGTCGAGGCTGAAGGTCTTCACACCGTGCCGATGATAGGCCTCGGCGATGGCGCGCGGGCGTTTGACCGGGTGCATGAAGCACAAGACGGCTTCAGGCAGGGTCTCGCGCACCAGCCGCACTTCGGCGATCGAGGCGACGTCGTAATGGGTGATGCCGGCGTCCCACAGCACTTCGATCAGGTCGGGCGCGGGATTGGCCTTGACCGCGTAGAGCGTCTTGCCGGGAAACTTCTCGACGAAGAACCGCGCCGCGCGCCGGGCGGCATGCGGGCGGTTGCAGACGATCGGCTCCTCGGGCGCAAGCGCCCGGGCTACTGCTCTCGCATCGGCGAAAACGGCGTCGGCTTCTCTGAACAATGCAAGGGACCCCCTGAGGTTATGAGCGTTCGGACCGAAGGGCTACGATCCTGCCTTGCGGGTGGGCGGCAGGGGAAGCGCGCATATAGGGCCGCGCGCGCAGGATGCAAGCGGGTTTCGCGCGAGGGAAGACACCCCGCGGACGCGATCAGCTGAGCCGAGTGCGAAAGTCCTCGTAATCGAAGCGGCGCACGCATTCGAGCGCGTCGGTCTCGCTGTCCCACAGCCAGATGCTGGGCAGCTGCACGCCGTTGAAGGTGTTGGTCTTCACCATCGAATAATGCGCCTGATCGAGAAAGGCGAAGCGCGCGCCCGGCTCGGCAGCGACCGGCAGGCGATAATCGCCGATCACGTCGCCGGCTAGGCAGGACGGGCCGCCAAGGCGAATGGGAATGCTGTCGTCGTCGCGCTCACCCAGCATGGCGGGCCTGTAGGGCGCTTCAAGCACGTCGGGCATGTGGCAGGTGGCGCTGATATCGGTGATGCCGATGGGCACCTCGTTGAAGCCGGTATCGAGCAGAGTGCCCACGAGAATGCCGGCGTCCAGCGCCACTGCCTCGCCCGGTTCGAGGATGATTTCCGTGCCCGTGTCTTCCGCGGCGTCCTTCAGGAATTCGACCAGCTCCTCGCGCTCGTAATCGGCTCTAGTGATGTGGTGCCCGCCGCCCATATTGATCCATTTGAGCTGCCCGAACCACGGCTCGATCACGTCGAACACGCGGTCCCAGGTGCGGCGCAGCGGCTCGAAGCTCTGTTCGCACAGATTGTGGAAGTGGATGCCCTCGACCCCTTCCATATGCTCCTCGGCCAGCTGGTCGATCGGAAAGCCCAGCCGCGAGCCGGGAGCGGAAGGATCGTATTTCGCCTCCTCGCCGGTCGCGATCATCGGGTTGAGCCTCAGCCCCACCGACACATCGCCGCCCGTCACCGCGGCGTTATCGAGGATCAGCGCGGCGCGCTGCATTTGGGCAGGCGAATTGAAGATGACATGGTCGGAAAGGCGGCAAATCTCGTCCAGCTCGTCGGGCTTGAACGCGGCGGAATAGGTCGCGATCTCGCCATCGTAGAATTCGGACGCAAGCCGCGCTTCCCATAGGCCCGAAGTTGATACGCCGTCGAGATATTCGCCGATAATGTGCGCGGTCGACCACATCGAGAAGGCTTTTAGGGCAGCGAACACCTTGATCGAATTGTCCGGCGTGCTCGCCGCATCGCGGATGTCGGCCAACACCTGACAATTGGCGCGCAATTTCGCGGCATCGACGACGAAGGCGGGCGTGTCAACGCGAGTTAGGTCGAAATCGGCGAAGGCGCCTGGGTTGCCTGCCTTGGTTTGCATTCGTTGTCTTGGTCCTATTGGTTTCGCGCGGAGAACGCAGAGGAGCAGAGTGCGCAGAGGGGATCATTCGGGCTGGTAATTGTTGACCATTCGCCGGATACCTTCCTTCATCGTAGCAGCCGAGAAATTCATGAGCAGCCCTACGGGCTGATCGGTGAGACGCAGATAGGTCATCAATTGCTTGGCGTGCGCTTTGCTCAGCATTTCCACGGATTTGATTTCGAGGATCAGTCTCTCTTCGACGAGAATATCGATCTTGAATGCCGCGCCGAAGGCGTGGCCATCAAACTCGATGGGAACGGGCACTTGTCGGTCGGCTTGCAGACCCCTTTTTTCAAGACGGTCTGCTAGAACCGTTTCATAAACCGTTTCGAACAGGCCCGGCCCCAATTCCCGATGAATGCCGATCGCTTCCTTGATCACAATCGAGGTAAGTTGGTCGACCGGCAAACCCATTCTCTACGTTCTCGGCTCCTCTGCGTTCCCTGCGCGAAACACAATCAGAACCCAACAGGCCCGTCCATCTCCTTAACCTGCCATGGCAGGCCGTGCTCGTTCAGCATCTCCATGAACGGATCCGGGTCCATTTCCTCCATGTTGAAGACGCCCTCGCCCTTCCACTTGCCGGTCACCATCATCGCCGAGCCGATCATGGCGGGAACGCCGGTCGTATAGCTCACCGCCTGGTTGCCGGTTTCCTCGTAAGCGGCCTCGTGCGAGCAGATATTGTTGATGTAGAACGTCTTTTCACCTGATCCGTCCAGTGCCTCCCCAGTCGCGATCACGCCGATATTGGTGTTGCCTTTTGTCGTCTCCCCAAGCGTTTCGGGCTTTGGGAGGACGGCAGCGAGAAATTGCAGCGGGATGATCTCGCGGCCCTTGTACTTGACCGGATCGATGCGGGTCATGCCGACATTCTGGAGAACGGTGAGGTGCTTGATATACTCATCGCCGAAAGTCATCCAAAAGCGCGCGCGCTCGATCTCGGGATTGAACTTGGTGAGGCTTTCAAGCTCCTCGTGATACATCATGTAGGCGTTCTTGACGCCCACAGCCTCGAAATCGAACTCGGTCTTGGTGCTCATCGCCGGGGTCTCGACCCATTCGCCGTCTTCCCAGTGTCGTGCGGGCGCGGTCACTTCGCGGATGTTGATTTCCGGATTGAAATTGGTGGCAAAGGCCTGACCGTGATCGCCGCCATTGCAATCGAGAATGTCGAGCTGCCGGATGGTCTTCAGCTTGTGCTTCTTGAGCCACATGGTGAATACGGACGTGACGCCCGGATCGAAACCGGAGCCGAGCAGCGCCATCAGCCCGGCCTGCTTGAAGCGGTCGTGATAGCCCCACTGCCACTTATATTCGAACTTGGCCTCGTCCTTGGGCTCGTAATTCGCGGTGTCGAGATAGTCCGCGCCCGCTTCGAGGCAGGCATCCATGATCGGCAGGTCCTGATAGGGCAGCGCGAGATTCACGACGAGCTTGGCGCCGACTTTCTTGATGAGATTCACCATCGCGGGCACTTCTTCCGCGTCGATTTCGTAGGTGGCGATATCGACCCCGGTGCGCTCGTGGACGCTTGCGGCGATGGCATCGCACTTAGCGCGGGTGCGGCTCGCGAGGTGGATTTCGGGGAAGATATCGGCGTTCATCGCCATTTTATGGACGCAGACGCTGCTGACGCCCCCCGCCCCGATCACCAGCACTTTCGTCATGCCTCAGCTCCTTGTGAGCTCCTGCGAAGGCAGGAGCTTCTATCTGATATATTCCCCCCGGACGACGCAGGTCCTTGCATTTGCTGGGACTCGGGAAAAGGGGATTGGCGCGCTCCCTAGAGCAATCCGCATACAGCCTCAAACGATCCGCCATTTCCTACCTCGCCCGCATCCGGCATAGGAAAAGGATGGTTTTCGCAATCCAACAACGCGCCCCGGGCGGCTTTCAAAAAGTCCTGCAAAATCAGTGCGCTTTTCTCCGCCAGGACTGTGTTCCAGGTGTTCCATCCTGTAGGAGAGCTGAGGCATGACCGAGCAGCGCCGACCCACCCGCGAAGGCGCGCTCGAAGCGGCGCGCAGCATCGCTGCGATCCTGCCGCCGACGCCGCTGCTGCCGGTCGAGATCGGCGGCGCGCGCGCCCACGTGAAGGCGGAGAACCTGCAACCGATCGGCGCGTTCAAGATCAGGGGCGGGTGGTGGCGGCTCTCCAAGCTCACCGAGGCCGAGCGCTCCGCTGGCGTGGTCGCAGTGTCCTCGGGCAACCACGCGCAGGGCGTCGCCTGGGCGGCGCGGCGGCTGGGGGTCGCGGCCACCATCGTCATGCCGCGCGATGCCCCTCAGGTGAAGCTCGATGCGACCCGCGCCCTGGGCGCCGAGATCGTGCTCTACGACCGGCCCGGCGAAGACCGCGATGAGGTGGCCGCGCGGTTGATCGAGGAGCGAGGCGGCACGCTGGTCCATGCTTTCGGCGATCCGTGGGTGATCGAAGGACAGGGCTCTGCGGGGATCGAAGTGAGTAAGCAGTTGGGCCGCTCGCCCAGCCGCTTCGTCGTATGCTGCGGGGGCGGCGGACTGGCCGCTGGCCTCGCCCTCGCCTGTCCCGAAGCGGCGATACACATCGTCGAGCCAGACGGCTGGGACATGGTCGGACAGGCGATTGCGGCGGGTGAGATCGTGCACGCCAGCCCGCGTCCTCCCGCCACGATCTGCGACGCGTTGCAGCCCACCGCCACCAAACAGGTGAACCTCGACGTGCTTGCAGGCCGCGCCCAGCCGGGGGTTACCATCAGCGACGAGGAGGTGCGCCGCGCCCAGCGCTGGGCATTTGGGCATCTCGCGCTGGTGCTCGAACCGGGCGGCGCGGCGGCGCTGGCGGCGGCGCTGATCGGCAAGGTGCCGCTGGACGAGGACACAATCATCATGCTGACCGGCGGGAATGCGGACCCGCAAGCCTACGCCCGCATGTTGGTAGACGGGGCGGCGCGCGATCCCGTGCCGGTGGGCATGTAACCCGTGGCCGGGCGTGCGATTGACAATGACCGGAGGCTCTTACAGGAAGCCGGCCCAAACGAGGGGATATAGATGCAGGCTCAAATGCTGGCACCCGCCGCCATACTGGCGGTCTGGACGATGATCGTGCTGTTGTGGATCATTCCATCGCGCTTCGGCGCCGTGGCGAAGCTGGAAGATCGCTCCGCCCTGCCGAGCAAGCGGGGGGTTCGCGGCGGCGATCTCGAAGGGGTGATCCCGGACCGGGCGAACTGGCCTGCGCACAATCACACGCACCTGCACGAACAGCCGACCGTGTTCTACGCGGTCAGCCTGATCCTAGCGGTGGTGGGAGCGGGCGCGTTCGATATCCTGCTCGCCTGGATCTATGTCGGCATCCGGATCGTCCATTCGCTGTGGCAGATCCTGGTCAATTCGATACCCGTGCGCTTCGCCCTGTTCCTGCTGTCGACGATCGCGCTTATCGTCCTCGCCATACGGGCAATACTGGCAACGGCCTTCGCCGACCCCGCCCTCGCGCCGCAATAGGAGTGCAAGCGAAATGATCGGTATGGACATTCTGGGACCCGCGGTCGCGCTGATGATCTGGACGATGATAATCTGGGCATGGATGTATGCGAGCCGCATTCCGGCCATGCAGAAGGCCGAGATCGCGCCCGACGATGCTCAGGTAACCGGCCTGCTGGATCAGAAATTGCCACGCGAGGTTCAGTGGAAGGCGCACAATTACAACCACCTACACGAGCAACCTACGATCTTCTATGCGGTCTGTATCGTCCTTGCGATCATCGGCGCGGGCGACGGTTTGAGCGCGTTTCTGGCCTGGATCTATATGGGCCTACGCGTGATTCACAGCATCGTGCAGGTGACCGCGAACAAGGTGATGGTGCGCTTCGTCCTGTTCGCCCTGTCGAGCGTGGTGCTGATGGTCCTGATCATGGAGGCGGCGCTGGTGGTATTCGGCGGGGGACCGGATCTGACCGGCCAGATGGCGGCGCCGATACCCGTCTGAGCACGGTTTCGCGAGTGGGCCGCGGCGCGCTCTTTCCTACTCGGCGGCTTCGTGCAATTCGTCGGCGGCAGCGTGAACATGCCCGTCGTGATCGATCTCGAGATTTGCCAGGAAGCGCTCGCCGTCGAGCGCGGCCATGCAGCCCATCCCCGCCGCGGTTACCGCCTGGCGATAGACATGGTCGGTTACGTCGCCCGCCGCGAAAACGCCCGGGATCGCGGTTTTCGGCGTGCCGGGCTCGACGTCGAGATAGCCCGCCTCGTCCATCGCCAGCTTGCCCCTGAAGAGCTCGGTCGCCGGGGCGTGGCCGATCGCGACGAAGGCGCCGTCGACCTCCAGCGTCGAAGTTTCGCCCGTCTGCGTGTCCTTGAGGACGAGGTGGCTCAGAGATCCGTCCTCGCCCGCCTCGAACCGTTCAACCGTCTTGTTCCACAGACAGGAGATCTTGTCCGACTTGAAAACGCGCTCCTGCAGGATCTTCTCGGCCCGGAACTCGTCGCGCCGGTGAATGATGGTGACGTCGTCGGAATGGTTGGTGAGGTAGAGCGCTTCTTCGACTGCGGTGTTGCCGCCGCCGATCACCGCGACCTTCTTGCCGCGATAGAAGAAGCCGTCGCAGGTCGCGCAAGCCGACACGCCCTTGCCGCCCAGCTCCTGTTCGCCCGGCACGCCCAGCCATTTGGCCTGCGCGCCGGTGGCGATGACGATCGTGTCGGCGATGTATTCGTCGCCGCTGTCACCAATGGCGCGGAACGGAGAGCCGTTCTCGAGATCGACCGAGGTGATGATGTCGTAGATCATGCGCGTGCCGACATGCTCGGCTTGCGCCTTCATCTCCTCCATCAGCCAGGGGCCCTGCACCACATCGCGAAAGCCGGGATAGTTCTCGACATCGGTGGTGATGGTCAGCTGTCCGCCGGGCTGAAGGCCCTGGACGACGATCGGCTCCAGCATGGCGCGCGCGGCGTAGATCGCGGCGGAATAGCCGGCGGGGCCGGAGCCGATGATGAGCATCTTGGTACGGTGGGTGGTGGCCATTGCGGTTCGGTCTCTTCGGTCTGAATGCGTCCCGGAATATGGGGTGCGCGGGCCCGCTTGTCACGTCAGCAGGCGTTCGCACAGGCGAGCTTTCCTATGCTCGTCCACACCTAATGTTTGCCCCAGATAGGCATCGATCGAACCGTGCTCGGCGCGCACCTTCGTCCAGTAGGTATCGATATATTCAGGCCGCACGCCCATCAGGTTGCGCAGCGCCTCTTCCCCGATGGAGCCGTAATGCGCCCGCATTCGCGGAAGGGATTGCTGTTCGAGAACATGCGTGCTCGGCGCGTCATTGGTGCGCAGGAACTCGGCGACGATATCGTCGTGATGCACGCCCAGCGTGTGGAGCAGCAGGCTGGCAGCAATCCCGGTGCGGTCCTTGCCGGCGAAGCAGTGGACCAGGCTTGCCCCCTCGCGCGATGCCAAAGCCTCGAAATAGCGGGCGAACATTTCGATCATCGCCGGGTTCGCCGGCATGCGCGTATAGACCGCGATCATCCGTTCGAATGCGCGCTGAGCGGTCATTTCGGCGTTTTCGAGACCGCCCTCGTGCGGCGGGGAATTGCTGGTTTCGCCATCATAGGCGATCACCTCGGCCTCGAATTCGGGATGACGGCGGCAGGGAAAGCCGGTGCGCTCGCTCGAGCCGCGCAGATCGAGGATGGTCCGGATGCCGAGCGCATGGATGAGATCGAGATCCTCATCGCTTGCATCGATATGCTGGCCCGAGCGATAGAGCAGCCCGGTCTTCACCCGTGCTCCCTCCGCGCCCCGATAGCCGCCATAGTCTCGCAGATTGTGAATGCCCTGGGCGGGAAGGAACGGGCTGCTCTGGTCGTCGCGAATCATGGCGCTGATGCTGTGGCAGCGCACGGCCGCTTTCTCAACCGGCGCCGGCAAACCCAGCGCCAACCTACGCAAACTTCCGCAGCCCCGTGCAAAGGCCGGGTTGAAACCCGCTTGCTACCGGCCCTTCCTATCGAAGGGATCACCTGGATGATACGAAAAGGGGGAGAGGCACGTGGCCCATATCCTGATTGCCGATGATGATGAATTGGTGGCCGAACTGGCCAGTCAGGTGCTTATCGATGCGGGGCATGCCTGCGGCTGGGTGACGAGCGGCGAGGAATGCTGGCATTTGATCGCGCGGCGGCGGCCCGATGTGCTGCTTCTCGATCAGAACATGCCGGGCATTTCGGGCATCTCGCTGCTGCGCAAGATGCGCCAGTCCGCCGATCTCTACGATCTGCCGGTCATCATGTTCACCGCGATGAGCGGCGCGCAGGACGAGGCACAGGCCGCCTTTGCCGGGGCGCAAGCCTATATCCGCAAGCCTTTCGATCCCAAGCGGTTGACCGGCCGGGTCCAGCGCGTGCTCGCCGAGCGGCAGGATCAGCCGCGTCACGTCGATCTGCAAGATCATCTGGCGCGCAGCTCGGGTTTGAGAGTAAGCGAAATGCCCGCGCGCCGCTTCGTATGACGCTGGTAACTCAGCTCACCGCAAGATCGTCGCAGAACGACGCGGTCCAACGGTGCACATCGTCGCGTCGCACCGTACCGACCATATTTTCGTAGCGCGCCTTGCGCTCCGGCAACTTCATATCGAGTGCGCGGTGAATCGCACCGGCAAGGAAATCGGGGCTGTGCGGATTCACCAGCACCGCCCCCTCCCCCTCGCAGTCCAGCTGCTGCGCGGCGCCCGCAAATTCGGACAGGATCAGCACACCGGGATCCTCAGGGTCCTGCGCAGCGACGTATTCCTTGGCGACGAGGTTCATTCCGTCGCGCAGCGGCGTCACCAATCCGATCTTGGATGCGCGGAAAAAGCCATAGAGTTCCGCGTGGCTGTAGCCCCGATTGACGTAGCGGATCGGCACCATATCGACTTCGCTACGCGCGCCGTTGATCTGCCCGGTCTTTTGTTCGAGCGTCGCGCGGATCTGCTGATAGCTCTCAACATCCTCGCGGCTGGGCGGGGCGATCTGGATGTAAACGAGGTCGCGCACGCATTCGGGATGTTGGTCGAAAAAGCGGCCGATCCCGTCCATCCGCTCGGGCAAACCCTTTGAATAGTCGAGCCGGTCGACACCGATCATACCGATGCGATGCCGCGCCGATGCAAGAAAGCGCTGTTCCGCCTGGCGCGCCTCACCGGTCGCGCCTTGTTCTTGGAAATGGCCCCAATCGATCCCGATCGGATAAGCGCGCGCAGTGGTCGTGCGACCCTCGTGACTTATTGTGCCGCTGGCCTCGTCGACATCTGCGCCGAGCTCGTTCTCACAATAATGGACGAAGCTGCCGAGCCATTCCTCGGTCTGAAACCCGATCACATCGTACGAAAGCATCGTCGCCACCAATCGTTCGTGATAGGGCAGTGAGGTCAGCAGGCGGGTCGGCGGCCAGGGCGTATGGAGGAAGAAACCGATGCGATTTGTCATGCCGCGCGAACGCAGCCGCTCGCCCAGCGGAATGAGATGATAATCGTGCACCCAGACGAGATCATCCTCTTCGATCAGCGGCAGCACGCTGGCGGCGAAGCGATCGTTGACTCGCTCGTATCCTTCGCCGGTCTTGTTCTCGAAACGGGCAAGGTCGATGCGGTAGTGGAATAGCGGCCAGAGCGTCGAATTGGCATAGCCGTTATAATATTCGTCAACATCGCGATGCGAGAGGTCGATCGTCGCGGTGGTGACGCCGTCACTGTGCTGCCGATCGATGGGCTTGTCGTCGCTTTCGCTCTCCTGCCCGGACCAGCCGAACCATACGCCGCCGCGATCCTTGAGCGCTGCATTGAGCGCGCCCGCAAGCCCGCCTTGCGCGCCAGCCACCCCGCGCGCCTTCGGCACGGCGACACGGTTCGAGATGACGACGATGCGGCTCACCGAACCTCGCTCCACGGTTTGGAGAGCAGGCCCGCGCAATTGATGACCCCGACGAGCGAATAGGTTTGCGGAAAGTTGCCCCACAATTCGCCGGTGTCGTAATCGAGGTCTTCGCTGAGCAGCCCAGATTTGGTCGTATGACTGAGCATGGTACGGAACAGAGCGCAGGCTTCCTCGTCGCGACCGGCAAGGTGCAGCGCTTCGATCAGCCAGAAGGTGCAGACGTTGAAGGCTGTTTCCGGCGCGCCGAAATCATCCTCGGCGGCGTAGCGCAGCATGTGATCCCCGCGCCTGAGATGCTTCTCGACCGCGGCGAAGGTTTGCTGAAAGCGCTCGTTATCCGGCGAGAGAAAGCGCAATTCGACCATCTGGAGGAGCGAGGCGTCGAGATAGTCGCTCTCGAAACTCGCGCCGTAATGGCCACCCTCCCCGTTTTCCTTCCAGGCTTTCTCCTCGATCGTCGCAGCGATCGTCTCGGCACGCTCGCGCCAGATCTCGGCGCGGTCCGCCCTGCCGAGATGCGCCGCAACATTGGCGAGGCGGTCGCATGCCGCCCAGCTCATCACCGCGGAGTATGTGTGAACCTCCTGTCGGGTGCGGAACTCCCACAGCCCCGCATCGGGCTGATCGTGCATCGCCCAGGCCATTTTGCCGACCTGCTCGAGATTCTCGAAATCGTGTTCGGTCGCGGGGCGCAGCAGACGCTGATCGAAAAAGCCCTGGACGCTCGGCAAAACGATCTGACCGTAGCAATCATGCTGCACCTGCTTGTAGGCGGCATTCCCGCACCGGACCGGCCCCATACCGCGATAGCCCGCAAGATAGCTCGCGGTAGTTTCGTCCAGTTCGCTTTCGCCCATGACCGAATAGAGCGGCTGAATTTGCCCGCCGCGCGCGCCGTCAACGATGTTGCGCAGATAGGCGAGGTATTTTTCCATCACATCAAGCGCGCCCAATCGGTTGAGCGCCTGAATCGTGTAGTATGAGTCGCGGATCCAGCAGTAGCGATAATCCCAATTGCGTTCGGAATTGGCCGCTTCGGGAATCGATGTGGTGAGCGCGGCGACGATCGCTCCGGTTTCCTCATGCTGGCACAGCTTCAAGGTGATCGCGCAACGGATCACCTCTTCCTGCCATTCGAGCGGGATCGCGAGCATCCGGACCCAGTTCTGCCAGTATTTGCGCGTTGCCTGCTCCATCGAGCGAACCTCTTCGCGCAAGTTTCCGGTAAAAGGCTCGTCCGGGCCCAGAAAGAAATGCGTGTCGTCCTCGATCCGGAAGCTGCGCCCTTCGAGGATGTAGCCGACCGCCGCGTCGGTGGAGAGACGCAGCGCCTGGGCGCCGGTCAGGTAGCGGATATGATTCGTGCCGTTGGTCGTCTCGGCGACGCTGGCGCCGTAATTGCTTGTGGGACGCAAGACGACGCGAATGCGCGGATTTCCAGCTATCGGACGGACTATGCGAACATAGGAGACCGGGCGATACATTCGCCCCGAGCGCTCGAACCGGGGGCAGAAATCGAGAATCTCGACCGCGCTGCCATCACCCGCCTCGAGCGTAGTGACGAGATTGGGCGTATTGCGAATATAGGACTGGCGCGCGCTAACCTGCCCCTCGAGTTCGAAGCGCCAGATGCCGGCGTCGCGCTGACCATCGTTGAGTAGCGCCGAGAAAACCGGATCGCCGTCGACCCGGGGCACACAACCCCAGACCAGCGCGCCGCTTTCGTCGATCAGGCCCGAAATCTGGCAATTGCCGATCGGCCAGAGTTCGAGGCTGGGCACGGGCGCCGCGATCATGACAACTCAAGCCAGCGATGGACCGCCGCGACGTCCGGCAGGCGGTGCTCCGCCTGGCTTTCGCGCTCTTCGCCGACGAGGATCGCAGTGCCGCCAAGCTCGCGGCAGACGCGAAAGCCCGCCTCGTCGGTGAGGTCGTCGCCGACGAAGACGGGCACCGCGCCCTCGAATGGCGGGGCCGACATGAAGCAGGTCACTGCCCCGCCCTTGTTCGCGCCGTGCGAGACCAGTTCGACCACGCATTTGCCGTGCTGCACCGCCCAGCCATGCTCTTCGGCAAGGTCGCGCGCGAAGGCCCGCGTCGCCTCCTCCTTTTCGGGAGCGGTGCGATAATGCAGCGCTCCGCCATGCGGCTTTTCTTCGAAGTTCAGCCCCTCGGCGGTTGCAAATTTTCGCAGCGCGCGTTCTGCCGCGTCCGGAAGTCCCGCTGGTCCTGCACCCAGCGGCTCACGCGCCGCATTTCGGACGTCGCTGCCATGCGAACCGGCGACCGCCACTGCTAGCGCGCCGACGTGATTTTCGAGGTCGGCAATCGCCCGACCGCTTACGATGGCGCAACGTCCTTCCAGTCTTCCAGCGAGCTTGCCTAGAGCCTGCCCCAGTCCCGCACGCGGTTCGATCGCATCGGGAGAAGCGGCAAGTTCCACCAGGGTACCGTCGAAATCGAGGAACAGCGCCAGCGGTTTGCCTCGCGAAATGTCCCGCAAGGGGGGCGGCGCGCTCAAAGCGGTGGCGGATCGCATGAAAGGTCTAGTAAAGGCTCGCAGGCGCGGGTCAACAATACAGGCGTGGCATCACTCTGGTTTCAGCAGCGCAAGCACGGCGAAGCTCGCGAGCCAGTGTTCGCCCATATAATCGTCCGCGACATGCCCGATCGCGGCGCCGAGATGCGCGGCGGCCCGCTCGGCGAGCAAAGATGGCGCGTTCTCTCCGAGCGCATGGGCGATCCCGCGCAGGCACCAAGCGCGGCTGAGATTGAGGCCGTCCAGATGCGCGATCTTGCCATCGCTTCGGTCCGACACGGTGACCGGGTGGCATTCGCGCTCGAGCCAGCCATTGGTCACAACAAGGGCGTCGAACCATGCATCGAAGCGCTCCCGGGGCAGCACCCGGCTCATCAGCAGCGCAGCGGTCAACACCGGCGACAGAAATTCGTCTCCCCCAGGCTCCCAGCCCGCATAGTCTTCGCGCTCGCCAAAGGCGCGTGTCGCCCAATCGTCGATTGTTGCGACGAGTGCGGGCCGCCGCCCCTGTACCCATTGGCGCGTCAGCACCAGCGCAAATGACGTGTTGAAATGCGTACCTACGGTGATCGGATAGGTCAGCACCTCGAGATAAGGAGGCAGCCGGTCGGCGAACGCCTCGGCCAGCGGCTCGAGCCGCGCGCCCCAATCGCGATTCCCATGCCGGGCAGCTTCGTCGTGCAGTGCCAGCAGCCAGCCCCAGCCATAGGGGCGCTCGAACCCGCGCGCTTCGGGTCGCTCGAGATAAACGAGTTCGGCGGCCAGCTTTTCGTGCGTAAACGTCGCATCGGCGAGTGCCGCGATCTCCTCCGCCTCCGCCATATCGGGATAGAGCCGCCGCAGCGTCAGCAACATCCACCAGGAATGGACGCAGGAATGCCAGTCATAGCTGCCGAAGAACGCCGGATGGAGCGCGCGCGGCGTCCGGGCATCGGCGTCGCCGGTCATGACATGATCGAGCTTGTTGGGATATTCGCGCGCGACGTGCCCGAGCGCGATCCGGGCAAAGCGCCGCGCCAGCTCTTCGGTCAGTTCCATAGCAGGAATGCCCCGACATAGATGATGACGACATTGCATACCCAGAGCGGGATTGCGGTGCCCACCTGCTGGCGAATGACCGCATTCTGGTCTTTCAGTTCAAGCAGTGCTGCGGGCACGATGTTGAAATTCGCCGCCATCGGCGTGAGCAGGGTGCCGCAGAACCCCGCCAGCATCCCCACCGCGCCGATCACCGCCGGCTCGCCGCCGTATGTTTCGACCAGCAGCGGGATGCCGATTGCCGCCGCCATCACCGGGAACGCGGCAAAGGCGTTGCCCATAATCATGGTGAACAGCGCCATGCCGAGCGCAAAGACCACCACCGTCAGAAAGACGCTGCCTTCGGGGATCGCACTGCCCGCCGCACCGCCGATGATCTCGCCGACGCCGGCGAGCGCGAATACCGCGCCAAGAGCCGCCAGCATCTGCGGCAGGATCGCGGCCCAGCCGATCGAATCGATCAGGCGGCGGCCCTCTTCGACTGGCGCCAGAGCGGGCGGCCGCAGCCAGAGCATCGCGGCAATCAATGCGGCGACGACGCCGACGCCGAACAGGATCAGCGTTTCGCGCCGCGGCTCGAACAGTCCGGTCTCGGACAAAGGGGTGTAATTGTAGAGCAGCGTCCCCGCCACTGCCGTCACCGGCACGATCAGCGCGGGCACGAATAGCCGGTTGCCGAGCGTTTGGGCGAAGGCGCGCCGTTCTTCGAGGCCGGTCGTGGCCGGTTCGCTGCGCGTCAGCCGGCCCGTTCCCGCAATCGCTACGAGTGCGAGAACCAGCCCTCCATTGGCGAGATCGGAGAGATGGCTGCCGAGGAAGAAACTTGCCGCAAGCAACCCCCAGAACGCCGCGTTGCCGAACCGCCGATCGCGCAAGCTGAGCAAGGACCAGGCCGCGAAGAAAGCGCCCGCGAGCCAGTAGAGCCACTCATAGGTGATCATGCGCGCACTCCGGCCAACCGCCGATCGAGCGCGCGGATACGCCAGCTATGGATGATGAAAGCACAGATCGCGGTCGGGATCGCCCAGACTGACAGTTCGAGCGGGGTAAGCGGATAGCCGTAGCTTTCGAACACGCCCTGAATCAGGAGGATAGAGGCGATTGCGAAGAAAATGTCTTCGCCGAAAAACAGCCCGACATTGTCGGTTGCCGCCGACATCGCGAGCACCCGCTCGCGGTTGTCATCGCCCAGCCGCCCGTGTGACTTTTCCGCCGCCGCCTCCGCCATCGGCGCCACCAGCGGACGCACGGCCTGAGGGTGGCCACCGATGTCCTTCATGCCGAGCGCGGCGGTGATCTGACGAAAGCCGAGATAGATGGTCAGCAACCGCGCCATGGTCGCCCCGCGCATGGTCTCGATCAGGCCGCGGGCGCGCTGTTGCAGGCCGTAGCGCTCGAGCAGGCCGATGACCGGCAGAATGATCCAGGTGACCGAGATGTAGCGATTGTCGTTGAAGGCGCGGCCCAGCGCCTCGATCACCGCGACGAGGTCGAGCCCCGCAAGCAGCCCCGTCGCCACCGCCGCGCCGACCACCACGAGAAGCGGATTGAACTTCAGGGCAAAGCCGATGACGACCAGCGCGATGCCAAGCAGCGGCCAGTAATTCATTCCGCTTTCCCGAACCCGCCGCCGCCCGGCGTCAGGATGACGAAGCTGTCGCCCGGCTCCATCTGAGCCGAACCCGTCGCGCCTAATTCCTCGCGCGAGCCGTCCGCCCGCTCGACCCAATTGCGCCCGGCCTCTGCATCGCCGCCGCCCGCCAGCCCGCGTGGCGGTACTTCGCGGCGATTGGCGAGCATGTTGGCACGCATGGGGGCAAGAAAGGTGATGCGCCGCTCCACTCCGTCGCCGCCGCGATATCGCCCCTCGCCGCCCGAGCCGCGGCGGATCGCGAACCGATCTAGCCGCACGGGGAAGCGGGTTTCGAGGATTTCCGGATCGGTCAGCCGGCTGTTGGTCATGTGGGTCTGCACCGCGCTCGTCCCGTCGTGATCGGGCCCCGCGCCAGAGCCGCCGCAGATCGTCTCGTAATATTGGCGCTCTTCATCGCCGAAAGTGAAGTTGTTCATCGTCCCTTGCGCGGGCGCCAACCGCCCGGTCGCGGCGAACAATGCATCGGTCACGACCTGGCTCGTTTCGACATTGCCCGCGACCACCGCCGCGCCGGGGCGAGGACCCAGCATTGAGCCTTCGGGCACAATCAGCTCGACCGGGCGCAGGCATCCATCGTTCATCGGGATGGCATCATCTATTAGCGTGCGCAGGACATAGAGCGTGGCCGCACGGGTGATCGATCGCGGGGCGTTGAAATTGTCCGCGAGCTGGTCGCTTGTCCCGGTGAAGTCGATGGTCGCGCAGCGGCGTTCTCGGTCGACCCGGATCGCCAAATACACCTCGGCGCCATTGTCCATGGCGTAGGCGAAACTGCCATCCTGGAGCCGATCCAAAAGGCGGCGCACGCTCTCCTCGGCATTGGCGAGCACGTGCTCCATATAGGCTGCGACGCGCCCCGCCCCCTGTTCGCGTGCCGCGTGTTCGAGCAGCTCCGCGCCGCGCGTGCAGGCGGCAAGCTGGGCGCGCAAGTCGGAGAGGTTTCGCTGCGGCGCGCGGGCCGGGTAGCGCCCGCTTGAAAGCACCTTGCGGACCGCCTCGGTGCAGAATGTGCCCTCATCGACCATCAGGAGGTTGTCGATTAGCACCCCCTCCTCTTCGATAGTCCGACTTTCAGGCGGCATCGATCCGGGCGCGATGCCGCCAATATCGGCATGGTGCCCGCGCGCCGCGACGAAGGCGTCGGGCGCCTGCGATGCGTCATCGTAGAAGACCGGAACGATGACGGTGATGTCGGGAAGATGGGTGCCGCCGCGATAGGGGTCGTTGAGGACATAAGCATCACCGCGGCGGAATCCGCGGCCATCGCGCGCCGTCCCGTCCGTATCCTGCCCGCGCTCCTCGATCACTCGCGCGATGCTGTCGCCCATGCTGCCAAGATGCACCGGAATATGCGGTGCATTGGCGATCAGCGCGCCGCGCGCGTCGAACAGCGCGCAGGAGAAATCGAGCCGCTCCTTGATATTAACCGAAGTCGCGGTCGATTGGAGGACCACGCCCATTTCCTCGGCGATCGCCATGAACAGATTGTTGAAGATCTCGAGCCGGACCGGGTCGACACAGTTGTCGTACTTGTCCCCGACCGAGTGCTCGGGCCGCAGCGGTACGGCGCGAGTCAGGACCAGGGTGCCCTCCTCAGCGAGGTGCGCCTGCCAGCCTTCCTCGACCACCGTGGTCGAACCGGGGTCGATGACGAGCGCGGGCCCTTCGACCCGTTCATCGGCACTCATGCCTGCGCGCTCGATCGTGCGCCAAGTGCCCGAAGCCTGCGCGCCGACACCTGCAGGCGCCGCCTCGACCTTGCCCAGCCCGCCCGCATCGCCATTCGCCTCGACGCTGAGCGCTTCGACGATGATCGGCGCGTCTGCATCCGAATAGCCGAAGCGATGGCGGTGCCCTTCGCGAAAGGCGCGCGCCATCTCGTCGCTTTCACCGCACGCGATGGTGAGCATCGAATCGCTCCCCTCGAAGCGCAGCCGCGCTCTTGCCGTGAGTGTGATCGTTGCCGGCGAGATACCCTGCTGCATAAGTGCCTCGCGGGCCTCTTCCTCGAGAGCATTGCGTTCCGCCTCGAAGCCCTCTTCGAGCGGTCGCACCAGGCTTTTCTCTCGGATCGCCTTTACTGGGGCGAGGCCGATGCCGAAGGCCGAGAGGATGCCGGCAAGGGGATGTATCAGTACGGTTTCAATACCGAGCTCGTCCGCCACGCGGCAGGCATGCTGTCCCCCCGCCCCGCCGAAACAGGCGAGCGCATAGGTCGTCACATCGTGCCCGCGCGCGACCGAGATTTTGCGGATCGCATTGGCCATATTGTCGACGGCGATGGCGAGGAAGCCATGCGCCACCTCTTCAAGCGAGAGGTCCTGTCCGATTCGTTCGGCCACCTCTTCGAGCGCGCGGCGCGCCGCAACGGGGTCGAGCGGCTCGTCGCCGCCGGGTCCGAAGACGCTGGGGAAGAAGGCAGGGTCGATCCGTCCCAGGAAAAGGTTGCAATCGGTCACCGTCAGGGGGCCGCCCTTGCGATAGCAGGCCGGCCCCGGATCGGCGCCCGCGCTTTCCGGCCCTACCCTGAGGCGCGCACCGTCATACGAGCAGATCGAGCCGCCGCCCGCCGCCACGGTATGTATCTGCATCATCGGCGCCGCCACGCGAACGCCGGCGACCACGCTGTCGCCGGTCAGCTCGTAGGACCCGGCATAATGCGCGACGTCGGTGCTGGTCCCGCCCATGTCGAAACCGATCAACCTGTCATGGCCGAGCGGGGCGCATGCTTTCACCATGCCCACGACCCCGCCTGCCGGTCCGGAAAGAATAGCGTCCTTGCCGCGAAAGGCGTCTATTTCGGCAAGGCCGCCATTCGACTGCATGAAGCGCAGATGCTCCGCCTGCGGCAATCCGACGCGCAAGGCGTCGGTGTATCGGCGCAGCACGGGCGAGAGATAAGCATCGACCACCGTCGTATCGCCGCGCGGCACGAGCTTGATGAGCGGAGCCACCTCGTGGCTGGTGCTGACCTGCGCAAAGCCGATCTCGCGCGCGATGAGTGCCAGCTGCTCCTCGTGCTCGCGATAGTTCCAACCATGCAGGAGCACGATCGCCACCGCATCGAAGCCGGCGGCGCGCAAAGCCTCCAGATCGGCGCGCGCCGCCGCCTCGTCCAGCGGCTCCAGCACCTCGCCATCCGCCGCCACCCGTTCCGCGACTTCGATCACTCGCGAAGGCAGCTGTTCGGACAGTACAATATGCCGCGCGAAGATCTCCGGCCGCGCCTGCGTCCCGATCCGCAGCGCATCGGCGAACCCTCGCGTGATGATCAGCGCCAGTCGCTCGCCCTTGCGCTCGAGCAGGGCGTTCGTCGCAACCGTCGTCCCCACTCGCAACTCGGCGATCGGACCCTCGCCATGGCGCTCCATCAATCGCCGCACCGCCTCGCTCGCCGCATCGTCGTAGCGCTGCGGATCTTCGGAAAGCAGCTTATCGGTAACCAATTCGCCAGTCGGGGTTAGCGCAACGACATCGGTGAAGGTTCCCCCGCGGTCGACGGCGAAGCGCCAGGCGCTCATGCTCGGTTCTCTTGGAAATTTGGCGATTGCACGTTCAATCCATGTGCTTGAGGCCGACGCGCAGATAGTCCCAGCCGGTGATGCAGGTCAGCGCGGCTGCGGCCCAGAGCGAGGCGAGGCCGACGACATGAACCCAGCTTTCCGCGAGGGTCTGGCAGTCCGGCCCGGGCGACTGGCACGGCTGGCCATGCACCGCGCCCCCCAGGATGAGCGCGCCGAGTGCCACCAGCTGGAACGTCGTCTTCCACTTGGCGAGCCGCGTCACCGGGACCGAGACCTGGATGCCGCCGAGGAATTCGCGCAGGCCAGAGACGGTGATCTCGCGAACGAGGATGACGAGCCCCGCGATCACATGCATGTCGCCCACATATGGGCCACGCAGATAGCCCTGCGCGGTCAGGATCAGGATGACGGCGGCGACCATGATCTTGTCCGCGATCGGATCGAGGAAAATGCCCAGCTTCGACACCGTCCCTTGCGCACGCGCGAGGTAACCGTCGAAAAAGTCGGTGATCGCGATCACGCAATAGATCGCAAAGCCGATCAGATAACCCACGCGCCAATCGGGCCACCACAGGAGGAAACCGAGCAGCGGAACGGCCAGAATGCGCGACAGCGTCAGGAGATTCGGCAGCGTCAACATCGTCTGGCCCAGCGCCTTAGCGGCTTGCGGACCCAATCGAAATACCGTCCGTCCGGCACGGGGACGCTCTTCCCCGGCATTCGACGCGCAGGCTTGTGCGCCCTCGCGTTGTGACTACATGGGCACATCGACCAGCTACGGGCCATCCAAGCGCTTCACGCATGACCACATCGACCAACCTCATGCGCCAGAAGCGGTTCCTGCCGCTGATGGTCACGCAGTTCTTCAACGCCTTCAACGACAATCTCTACAAGACCGCGCTGGTCCTGTTCGTAGTCTATTCGGTCTATAACGACGAGAAGCAGGAGGCGCTGTTCAGCGGGCTGGCCTCGGTCATCTTTATCGTTCCCTTCGTCATGCTCTCCGCGCTGGCCGGGCAGCTCGCCGACACGCGCGACAAGGCGGCGATCATCCGGCGGGTCAAGATTTGCGAAATCGGCTGGGCCTCTCTCGGCGCGGTCGGCCTGTTCCTCGCCTGGCAGGGCATCGCGGTGCACAGTTTCGCTATCCCGCTGCTGCTCTTCGTCGTGTTTCTCGCCGCAGCGCAGTCCACTTTCCTCGGGCCGATCAAATATGCGATACTGCCGCAACATCTTAAGAAAGAAGAGGTTTTGCCAGGCACCGGCCTGATCGAGGCGGGGACCTATATCGCGATCCTGGCAGGCACCACTCTCGCCGGGTTCATCAGCATCGAGGCGGCGCTTATCGTCGTCGTCGTCACCGCTTTTGTCGGCTATTTCGCCAGCACTTTCGTGCCCGACGCCCCGCCGCAGAGCAATTACGAGATGCACTATCCGTTGCTCGAACCCTTTGCGAAAAAAACGCCCTCCAAGCCCCTGCGCTGGCTTGGCTATCCCTTGGTCGCGATTGCGGACCAGGCGGTGATGAGCTGGAAGCTCGTGCGCGACACGATGCACAATCGCGAAATCTGGCTCGCCATCGTCGCGATCAGCTTTTTCTGGACCATCGGGGCGGTGCTGTTCATCCAGTTCCCGCCGCTCGCCAAGAATCAGCTGCTCGCCTCGAAAGAGGTCGCGAGCCTGTTTCTCGTCATCTTTTCGGTCGGCATCGCGATCGGATCGCTCGGCATCAATGCGCTGCTGAAAGGCGAGGTCTCGGCGCGCTATTCGCCCGCATCGGTGATCGTCATGGGATTGTTCGTCGCCGGCTTCTACCTGATTTCAAAAGCCTGGACGCCCAATGCGGGGGGCGAATTGCTGCCGATCGAGCTGTGGCTGTTGGAACCGCTTGCAATTCCGCTGATGTTGACCTTGCTCGGCGTCTCAACTGCCGGGGGCTTCTTCGTCGTGCCGCTTTACGCTTTCCTTACGACGCGCTGCGCCCACGATGCCGCGAGCCGCACCATCGCTGCGAACAATATCGTCAATTCGCTGGCGATGGTGCTGGGATCGCTGGTCGCGATCGGCCTTACCTCGCTCGGCATCGACGTGACCGAGCAATTGCTGCTTGCGGCCGCCATGTCGGTGGTGTCGGCATGGCTCGGCTGGCTGCTCTTGCAGGCGGAGCGCGATGCAGCGCAGCAGGCGGCCGGAGCCGCTGCACCTGCCGAATAGGGCCTAGACGATGAAGACCAGCACCGCCGCGAACACCGCGAAATAAACGCTGGCAAAGCCGCGCACATCCTCGCGCGTAAGGGTCCAGATATCTGCCGCCTCGGTGGGCGGCGCTTCCAGATCGAGCTCACCCTGTGTCGCATGGGGCGGCAGGAGAGCGCGGAAAGGATGGCGCGCCTGCTCGCTCGTCAGGACCAGCGCGCGGCGGCGACGCCCGGGAAGGCGGCGACGTTCGATTTCGGGGCCCGGGGGCGCGGAGAGCAGGGAGTCGATAGCAAAGCTCGTCTGTGTCATGCGTACGAGAATTAACACTTTTTTAAGGACTTGCGAGCCCCCGCCTTGCGCTGCCTCGAATAGGGACAGTCAGTTCGCGTTGTGGTTAAATCCGGGAACATCTCGCGGCAGGCGTCAGGTCCGCCGGGTGCAAGCGATTGCCCCGCGCGAGCGTGCTCGCTACGGGCCGTAGCGCCCCGTTCGCGAGGAGATTTCCGCTTGACCGATAATCGCCAGACCGCCGCACAACTGCTCGTCAGATGTCTCGAGGAGCAGGGCACAAACCGCATCTTCACCGTGCCGGGCGAGAGCTTCCTCGCGGTGCTCGACGCGCTTTACGATGCGAAAGGCATCGACGCCGTGACCTGCCGGCAGGAAGGGGGCGCCGCCTTCATGGCCTGCGCCGACGGGGCGATGACGCAGCGACCGGGCGTCGCATTCGTCACCCGCGGTCCGGGCGCGACCAACGCTTCGATTGGCGTGCATGTGGCGATGCAGGATTCGCAGCCGATGGTGCTGTTCGTCGGCGATGTCGCCCGCGACATGCGCGATCGCGAGGGTTTCCAGGAACTCGATTTCTCGGCTTTTTTCGGCCCCGTTGCCAAATGGGCGGCGCGGATCGACGATCCGGCGCGCATTCCCGAATATGTGACCCGCGCATTCTCGGTCGCGATCAGTGGGCGGCCCGGGCCGGTCGTCTTGGCCCTTCCCGAGGATATGCTGCGCGAAGAAGTGCCCACAGACCTTGCGCCTCGACCGGTCGCGGTTCGCCCGGCGCAGGCGGTGTGCCCCGATGCGATGCAGACGCTGTTCGCGCTGTTGGCCGATGCCGCCAGCCCGATCGCGATCATCGGCGGAGCGGGCTGGAACGCGAAGGCGCGGGACCATTTCGAAAGTTTCGCGTCCAGCATCGGCCTGCCGATTGCGACCGCTTTCCGTCGCCAGGACGCAATCGCCCCTACCTCCCCAATATATGCCGGGAACCTCGGCTACGGCCCGAACCCCAAGCTCGTCGAACGGGTGAGGTCTGCCGACCTCGTCATGGCGGTAGGTGCGCGGCTGGGCGAAGCGACGACCGACGGCTACACCATGCCGACGCCCGATCATCCGGGACAACTGCTGGTCCATGTCCACCCCGACCCGGACGAGATCGGCAGGGTCTACCGCACCGATCTCGGGCTTGCCGCAAGCGTCGATGAATTTGCCGAGGCGGCGGCGCTGTGGGAGGACCATGCGATCATCTCCTTCGACGCCGGCGCTGAGGCCAATCGCGAATGGCGCGACTGGGCGAGCTACACACCGTCACCGGATGCCTTCGCGCTCGATATGGCAGCCTGCGTCACAAGCTTGCGCGAAGCGCTCCCGGGCGATACGATCGTCTGCAACGGGGCGGGCAATTTTGCTGGTTGGTGGCACCGCTATTGGCGATACGAAGGCTTTCCCAGCCAGCTTGCTCCGACTGCGGGGGCCATGGGCTATGGTGTACCTGCCGCTATCGCCGCGGCGCTGCGCTATCCCGAACGCCAAGTGGTCGCAGTGGCCGGCGACGGCGATTTTCTGATGAACGGCCAGGAACTCGCCACCGCCGCACAATGCGGCATCGATCTGCTGGTGCTGGTGGTCGATAACGGCGCTTACGGGACCATCCGAATGCATCAGGAGCGCGACTATCCGGCGCGCGTCGCCGCGACAAGCCTTGCCAATCCAGATTTCGCGGCGCTCGGCGCGGCATTTGGCGCGTGGAGCGTGACGGTCGACACGACGCAGGGGTTCAAGAACGCGCTAGAGGATGCGAAGGGACGCAGCGGGCTGCGGCTTATCCATATGAAGATCGACGTCGAACAACTTTCAGCCAGCGGCGCGACCGTCTCCGGCCTTCGCGATTGCGCGCGCTGACCCCCGCACATCGCAAGGGCCGCTCCCCGGCGACGGGAAACGGCCCTTGCTAAGTTTTATAGAAGTGCGCGGGTTAGATGTCGTTACCCATCTTGCCCTTCACTTCGCCCTTGGCTTGGTCGACTTTGCCTTCCGCTTCCTCGGCGCGGCCTTCGGCGCGGGTCTGCGGATCGTTCGACTTCTGCTTGAGTTCGCCCTTGGCTTCCTTGAAGTTGCCTTTCGCTTTGTCGGTCAGTTCACCCATGATGTATCTCCTTGATATGGCGGGGTTTGACAGTCCTCATACAACTCACGTCCGCCATCATTGTTCCGCATTTCGAAGGTGTAATCGTCAGCGCAGCGTCATTCCGCCATCGACCATATATTGTGATCCGCTAACATAGGATGCCGCATCGGAGAGCAGGAACAGAGCGACCTCGGCGACCTCCTCCGCTTCGCCAAGGCGACCCAGCGGCACCTGCGATTTCACCTGTTCGAGAAACTCTTCCTTCTGCTCTTCGTCCAGACCCATGCCTTCCATGAAACTGGTGTCGATCGGGCCGGGTGCGATCGAATTGACCCGCACCCCGCGCTCCGCCAACGCCATCGCCCAGCTGCGCGTCATCGCCGTCACCGCGCCCTTGGTGCCCGCGTAGACCGTGCCCTCTGCCTGTCCGAGATAGGGCGCGACCGAACTGGTGACGACCACTGCGCCCTTGTCCGCAATAAGGTCCATCATTGCCGCCATCTGGAGAACGGGACCGCGCACATTTACATTGTGCATGGCATCGAAAAACTCGGCATCGTTCTGGTCGTTCGGGCGAAACTTGCCGTAGCCCGCATTGAGCCACAGTCCGTCGATCCCGCCCATCTGGTCCCGGACCTTTTCGGCAAGCTCCTTTGCGGCCGTCGGTTTGCTGGCGTCGTTGCGCAGGACGAGGGAACCTGAGGGGAGTGCGCGGCCCGCTTCATCGAGGTGATCCTGGCTGGTGCCGGTAACGGCGACCTCGCCGCCCTCCTCGACGATCTTCTTCGCTGCCGCGAGCCCCATACCGCTGGTGCCGCCGGTGATGAGAATGCGCTTATTTTCGAACCTGTTCATGATGTCTCCGTTGCAAAGGGGGTGCTTTCCCTCATTCAACGGAGCAAAGGCGCGCCGCGTTCCGGCCCCTTGAAGCAGGCGGGCTCAACTCTCCGCCATCTCGCAGATGATCGACCATTCCTCGGGCGTTATCTTCGCCACCGAAAGCCGCGACTGGCGCACCAGTTCGCACTGCTCGAGCCGCGGCTCGGCCTTGATCTCCTTCAAGGTCACCGGCCGTTCCAGACGCCGCTTGGGCTTCACCTTGACCGCAGCCCATTTTCCCGTCTCGTCGGTTGGATCATCGATTCCGGCCACCGACACTTCGCAGATGCCGACGATCTCCAATCCCTCGCGCGAATGGTAGAAAAACGCCTCGTCGCCGACTTCCATCGCGCGCAGATTGTTCTTCGCGGTATGGTTGCGCACCCCATCCCATACGCCCTCCTTCTCGGCGACGAGATCGTCCCAACTATACTTGAAGGGTTCGGATTTCATGAGCCAGTAATTGGCCATCGCACGCTCCTTGAATATCGTTCTGGTCGGACGATCGTCGCTTAGCCCGACGCGGCAGAACCATAAAGACCGCGGCCGGGTCTTTTCCGTGAGCACAGGCGCGATCGGATTAACTCGATCTTCAGTATCACAGGCCATTGCGGGCAGCTCGAATGACGTAACGAGCGAGCCGGCAATGGGGCGATCGAACAGGGCAACCAACAACCAGACTCCGGGCGAGATTTGGGCCGACGTGCCTGAAGCTGCGCGCGGGAGCTCGCCCTATTTTTCAAGTGGCATGGCGCTGGGCGATGGCGTGTCCTATCCGCGCTCCGAAGATAGTCGTTCAGACAAGCCAAAGCATGACATCCTCACGCTTGGCATAGCTGCTGCCGCGATTATCCTGTTCGTCGCGATTGGCGGCGCCGTCCTGCCCGACGCAATCGCAGCGCTTCTCGGACGTGGTGCTCCGCCAGAGCCATTGCTCGTCCAGGCACTGCTGCTCAATATTGCGCTGATCATGCTGGGCTGGCGGCGCTACCGCGACCTGCAAGCCGAGATCGGCGAACGCCGCCGGGCTGAAGCGGCGGCGCGCACGCTTGCCGACATCGACGAGCTGACCGGGTGCCTCAATCGCCGCAGCATGACACAGGCGACCGAAGACCTTCACCGCCGTGTCAGCGCGCGTGGTATGGCGCTCGCCTATTGCATGATCGACCTCGACAATTTCAAACAGATCAACGACATGCATGGCCATGCCATGGGCGATGCGACCTTGATCGAATTTGCCCGGCGCATCCGCAGCGAGCTGCCCCGCGATGCACGTCTGGCGCGGCTCGGCGGCGATGAGTTTGCGTTCGTCACGCCTTACGATCCTGCGCAAAGCGAGCGGATCGACGACCTCGTTCTGCGTATTTTTCAGGCTATGTCGCTGCCCTTCGATACCGGCGGCATGAGCCTCGATGCGACAATCTCGATCGGAGTGGCGAGCGATCATGACGATGCCGGCGAACGCCTGCAGGGTGCCATTTCGGACACTCTCATGATGCGCTCTGACATCGCGATGTATCATGCAAAAAAACACGGCAAGAACCGCTATTTCTGGTTCGAACCGACCATGGAAAACGAATTGCGCTTCCGCAACGAGCTCGAAACCGGCATCCGCCTCGGCCTCGAGCGGCGCGAGTTCGTTCCCTATTACGAACAGCAGGTCGATATCGATACCGGCGACCTCGTCGGCTTCGAGATGCTCGCGCGTTGGCAATCGCCACAGCTCGGTATCGTCAGCCCGGAAATCTTCATCCCTATCGCCGAGGAAATGGGTCTGATCGGCGAACTGTCCGGCCAGTTGATGAACCGGGCATTCGTGGACGCGCTCGAATGGGACGATGCGCTGACCTTGTCGATCAACATCTCGCCGCTGCAATTGCGCGACCCGTGGTTTGCGCAAAAGCTGCTCAAGATGCTGGTCCAGCACGGTTTCCCGCCATCGCGCCTCGAGATCGAGATTACCGAGAGCTGTCTTCACGAGAATATTCAACTGGTGAATTCGATGATCGTATCGCTGCGCAATCAGGGCGTGCGGGTCAGCCTGGACGATTTCGGGACGGGCTATTCCTCGCTCACTCAGCTACGCACATTGCCTTTCGATCGCCTCAAGATCGACCGCAGCTTCATCAGCGAGCTGCGTCGTTCCGAGCCCGATTCGAAGATCGTCAATGCGATCGTTTCGCTCGGGCGTGGGTTGCAGATGCCGATTACGGTTGAGGGGATCGAGGACGAGGCGATCCTGGAAGCGCTCAGGAAAATGGGCAAGCTCAAGGGCCAGGGCTATTTCTATGGCAAGCCCGAGACCGCACAACAGGTTCGCGAGCGGTTGAACCTGCTCGGCTTGCTCGGTTCCCGCGCCCAAAACAAGGATTCGTCGAACGGCGGCGGTTCGGTGGCGGCGGACGACGCGACACAGCCTGCATCCATATCGATCAAGAGCCGGGCAGGCTGAACCCCGCCCCTGCGTCGCGCGCCACTTCGGGGGCGTGCGGGACTGGACGCTCGGGCCACACCCGCATAGACGCGGGCTCGCCATGCGGGTCCCTTTCATCAAGATGCACGGTCTCGGAAACGACTTCATCGTGCTCGACGCGCGCGAGGAAGCCTTGCCTGCGATGAGCGCACCCGTCGCCGCGCGTTTGGCGGACCGGCGCGCGGGGATCGGCTGCGACCAGCTGATCCTGCTCGAGGCGAGCGAGACGGACAATTTTCGCATGCGGATTTTCAATTCCGACGGCGGTGAGGTCGAAGCTTGCGGCAATGCCGCGCGTGCGGTCGCGTTGCTGCACGGGGCCGAGGCGGTGGTCGAAACCGCAGGCGGTACCATCGCGCTGCGACCGGGCAATGGCGAGGCGAGTGTCGACATGGGTCGACCGCGCTTCTCCTGGGAGGAAATCCCGCTCGCCTATGCGATGGACACCGGATCGCTGCCGCTCGCCTGGGGGCCGCTCGCGGCGCCAACGGCTATCAATGTCGGCAATCCCCATGTGGTTTTCCTGGTCGAGGATGTCGCCGCTATCGATCTGGCGCATTGGGGACCAGAGATCGAGCAGGACCCAGTTTTCCCGGAAGGCATCAACGTTAACGTCGTCTCGCTTGCGGGCCACGACCATTTGCGCCTGACGGTCTGGGAGCGCGGCGCCGGGCTGACCCGCGCCTGCGGGACCGGTGCCTGCGCCAGCGCGGTCGCGGCGATCCGGCGGGGGCTGGTGAAGGACGAGGTGCGCGTGTCGCTGCCCGGTGGGGACCTGTTCGTAAACTGGCGCGAGGGCGAAGCGATCGAGATGCGCGGCCCCGCCAGCGAAGCGTTTCGCGGCTCCTTCGACTGGGAGCAATACGCATGAGCGCCGGGTCCGAAACCGCGGCGCGTCCCGAGGTCGTCTCGCTCGGCTGTCGCCTCAATATCGCCGAGAGCGAGCGGATGCAGGCGATGCTCGGCGAAGCGGGCGACGTCGTGGTCGTCAATTCCTGCGCGGTAACGCGCGAGGCGGTGCGCCAGACCCGTCAGGCCATCCGCCGCGCCCGGCGCGCACGGCCCGATGCGCGCCTGCTGGTGACCGGCTGCGCCGCGGAAATAGAGCGTGCGGAGATCGCCGCGATGCCCGAAGTCGACGGTCTGATCGCCAATTCCGCCAAGCTCGATCCGCGCAGCTGGAACGTGCCAGTGGCCGAAACCCCGGCGCCACTCACCCGCACTCGCGCCTTTATCGCGGTCCAGAATGGCTGCGACCACGCCTGCACTTTCTGCGTCATCCCGCAGGGACGCGGACGCAGCCGCTCGCTCGGCATCGCCGAAGTGCAGCGCGAGGTCGAACGTCACCTCGAGCAAGGCGCCAAAGAAATCGTGCTGACCGGTGTCGATCTGACAAGCTGGGGACATGATCTGCCTGACAGCCCCTCCCTCGGGATCCTCGTCGAGGCCATCCTGAACGCCTTCGCAGAGCTTGAACGCCTGCGCCTATCCTCGCTCGACGGGATCGAGATCGACGAGCAATTGTGCGAAATGCTTGCCGGCGAAGCGCGCATCATGCCGCATCTGCATCTTTCGCTTCAGCATGGAGACGACCTCATCCTCAAGCGTATGAAGCGCCGTCACAGCCGCGCCGACGCCGTCGATCTGGCGGCGCGCCTGAAAGCCTCCCGCCCCGAAATCGCGATCGGCGCCGATCTCATCGCCGGTTTCCCTACCGAGACGCCAGCGCATCACGCGGCCAACCTTTCGATCATCAACGAGCTCGACATCGTGCACGGCCATATCTTCCCTTATTCCCCCCGCCCCGATACCCCGGCGGCGCGCATGCCGCAGGTCGATCGGGCGGCGGTGAAAGCGCGCGCGGCCGAACTGCGTGATGCGGTCAAAGCGCACCGCTCCGGCTGGCTCGCGGGTCATCTCGGCACCCCGCTTGCCGTCCTCGCCGAGCGCGACGGCACCGGCTATTCCCCCTCCTACGCACGGGTCCGCCTGCCCGAAGGCAGCACGGTCGGCGAAGTGCACGAGGTCATCCCCACCCGCATCGAGGAAGGCGTGCTGGTATGAGCGAGAACGGCCAGACCAGCTGGGGCGACCGCGTCCTTGGCGGCTTTCGCAAGACGTCCGAGCGGCTCGGCAGCAACCTTACCGGCGTCGCCACGCGTCTCGACGACGCGACGCTCGACGATATCGAAGATGCACTGATCGTGTCCGACCTCGGCCCCGCCGCCGCCGCCCGCATCCGCAGCAAGCTGGCCGACAAGAGCTTCGGGCGAGAGATAACGCAGCGCGAACTGAAAGAGGCGGTTGCCGCCGAGATTGCCGAGATCCTTCGCCCGGTCGCAAAGCCGCTTGAGATCACGGCCTTTCCGCGCCCGCAAGTCATCCTCGTCATCGGCGTCAATGGATCTGGCAAGACCACCACCATCGCCAAGCTCGCGCACCTCTTTACCGAGGAGGATTACGAAGTGCTGCTGGCCGCGGGCGACACGTTCCGCGCCGCGGCCATCGGCCAGCTTGCGACCTGGGCCGAGCGCGCGGGCGTCGACCTGGTGCGCGGTCCCGAAGGCGGCGATCCGGCCTCGATCGTGTTCGATGCGGTCAAGCAGGCGACCGACACCGGGATCGACGCATTGGTGGTCGACACCGCCGGGCGCTTACAGAACAAGCGCGAATTGATGGACGAACTCGCGAAAATCCGCCGCGTGCTGGGGCGGCTGAACGAAGCAGCACCGCACGACGTGGTGCTGGTGCTCGATGCGACCAATGGACAGAACGCGCTCTCCCAGATCGACGTCTTTCGGGAAATCGCAGGTGTCACCGGTCTTATCATGACCAAGCTCGACGGTACCGCGCGCGGCGGCGTGCTGGTCGCGGCGGCGGAGCAATATGGCCTCCCCATTCACGCCATCGGCGTCGGCGAGAAGATGGAGGATCTGCGGCCCTTCGATCCAGACCTCGTCGCGAAGGTCATCGCCGGGGTCGCCTGATGGTCGATACCAAGCCAAAATCCGCCGCTTCGAGCTGGCTCAACGTCGCGGTCGATTACGGGCCGCTACTCGTCTTTCTGGCGGTCTATCGCTTCAACGCGCCGTCCGAAAGCAACGCCGCGAGCGAGCTGCTGGCGATCATATATGGAACCGGGGCGTTCATGGTGGCGGCGGTCGCAGCCCTGCTGATCTCGAAATGGCGGCTCGGCCGGATTTCGCCGATGCTGTGGTTCTCGACGGCGCTCATCGTCGGCTTCGGCGCGCTGACGATATTCTTCGGCGATCCGACCTTCGTGCAGTTGAAGCCGACCATCATTTACACAGCGTTCGGCATCGCCCTGCTTGCGGGCTACGCGACGGGGCGCGCGCTGCTGAAGGTTCTGCTCGAAGCGGCATTCGAGGGCTTGAGCGATGCCGGCTGGCTCAAACTGTCGCGCAACTGGGGCGTTTTCTTCCTGGTGCTCGCGGTCCTCAACGAGGTGCTTCGGGCGCAAATGAGCTTCGAGGGCTGGCTGTGGGCCAAGTTCTGGGTGTTCATGCCGCTGACATTCCTGTTTACCTTCGCCAATATCCCGATGCTGCTGAAGCATGGCCTCAGCATCGATGCCGAAGAGGAAGCGGTGAAGAATGAGCCACCTACGGCCTAGTCACTGGACGGTGTGGGCCGCGGCGCTCGCCGTTATTGCCCTTGGCGCGCCGGGAGCAGCGCAGCCTGCCCTGCCGATGAGCGAGGCGGAGGCCGACGCCCCTGCCCTTCCCGAAATCCTGGACTCGCGCGAGCGTGCCGAGATCATCGACCGGCTGCTTGCCGAGCGGCTCGACACATTGATGCCGCGCCTGATGCGCGAAGAAGGGATCGATCTTTGGCTCCTGATGAGCCGCGAATATTTCGAGGAGCCCGCACTTGCGACCATGCTCGATGCGCAGAGCTTTCACGCGAGGCGGCGCACGATCCTGATCTTTCACGATCCGGGGAATGGCGCGCCGATCGAGCGATTGACGGTGAGCCGATATGGCCTCGCCGACCTGTTCGAACCCGCCTGGGACCCGGACGAAGAACCCCACCAGTGGCAGGCGGTCGCCGACCTCGTCGCAGAGCGTGATCCCCAGACCATCGCCGTGAACGTGTCGGACGCAACGCGCTTCGGCGACGGAATGACGAAGAGCCAATACGATGCGATGATCGCCGCCCTGCCGCAGCACCTGCAGAACCGGGTAATCTCTGGGGAGCAGCTGGCGGTGCGCTGGCTCGAAACGCGCATTCCGGCGGAAATGCAGATGTATCCCGGCATCGTGCGCATCGCACACGCCATCATCGGCGAGGCCTTTTCGCGGGCCGTCATCACGCCGGGCATCACGACCGCCGCGGATGTGCAGTGGTGGTATCGCGATCGGCTTTTAGGCCTGGGCCTCGAGCCCTGGTTTCACCCTTCTGTAGGCATCCAGCGCGAAGGCGCCGAAGGCATCCTGCGCGGCGATGAAGTGATCCAGCCCGGCGATCTGCTCTGGACCGATTTCGGCATCACCTATCTGCGCCTCAACACCGACACGCAGCATCTTGCCTACGTGCTGAAACCGGGCGAGCTCGAGGCGCCCGCAGGCCTCGCACAAGGTCTCGCCAATTCTAACCGCGTGCAGGACATCCTGCGCGAGGAAATGAAAACGGGGCTGTCCGGAAATCAAATCCTCGCGAATGCCCGCAGCCGCGCGACTGCGGAAGGGCTCAATCCCTCGATCTATTCGCATCCAATCGGCTATCACGGCCACGGCGCAGGCACGGCGATCGGCTTCTGGGACAATCAGGATGCCGACTCGCGTGGCGAGGACATCCTGCGCCCCGACACCGCCTGGTCGATCGAACTCACCACCTATGCCGCCATCCCCGAATGGGGTGGCCAGCGCGTCGATTTCCGCACCGAGGAGGACGCGTATTTCGATGGCGAAACGGTGCGTTTCCTCGACGGGAGGCAGACGGAGATCACTCTAATCCCCTCGGACGATCCGAGATGAGGCAAACCCGCGGCATCGACGGAAGCGCCGGCGATGTCGATTACGGTGAAATCGGCGCGAGCTATGCCCGATTTCGCCAGCCCGAGCCTCTGATCGCCGCGCAGATCCACCGCGCGCTCGGAAATGCACAAGCCGTGCTCAATGTCGGGGCAGGTGCGGGGTCTTATGAACCGGAGGACCGCGAGGTCACTGCAGTCGAACCCTCGGCCTCCATGCGCGCCCAGCGCCCCGCTCACCTCGTCAGAGCGATCGACGCCGTCGCCGAGGACCTGCCCTTCGACGACGATAGCTTTGATGCGTCGATGGCCAGCGTGACGGTCCACCAATGGTCTGACCTGGAGAAAGGTCTTGCCGAAATGCAGCGCGTCACGCGCGGTCCGACCGTGCTGCTAGTTTGTGACCCTGCACAAATGCACGAATATTGGCTGTCGGATTATATCCCCGAAGTGCGCGAAAACGAGGCACGGAGGTTTCCGGCGATCGAACGCCTTGTCGCTGCATTAGGCGGCAATGGGCGGATCGAACCGGTACCGATACCGCTCGGTTGCCGGGATGGCTTCAATGAGGCGTATTACGGGCGCCCCGAGATGTTTCTCGATCCCAACGCGCGCCTCGCCTGCTCGAGCTGGAGCCTCGTTCCCGAAGAGGCTGTTGGACGGTTCGTCCGCACGCTCTCCCGCGATCTAGAAAGCGGGCGCTGGGACAAAGAATACGGCCATTTGCGCACGCAGCCTTTCTTCAATGGGCCGCTGCGCCTCGTCATCGGCAATCCCGGCGCGGTCCACTAAATCTCGACCTGGCTCCCAAGCTCCACCACGCGGTTGGTCGGCAGCTTGAAGAAATCCATCGCGCTGGCGCTGTTCCTAAGCATCCAGGCAAACACCTTTTCCCGCCAGATCGGCATGCCCGGCTTGTCGCTGGCGAGCAGCGTCTGGCGAGAAAGGAAGAAGCTGGTGTGCATCATGTCGAAATGCCCCCCGCAATAGATGCCCATTCCTTTCAGCCCCTCGGGCACGTCGGTCTCCTCCATGAAACCATAATGGAGCACCGCGCGGTAGAAACCGTCGCCCATATCGACATATTCGCAGCGTTCCTCCGGATCGACGTAGGGCACGTCCTGGATGTCGACGGTCAGGATAACGACGCGTTCGTGCAGCACCTTGTTGTGCTTGATATTGTGCAGGAGCGCGGAAGGGACGCCCGCGGTGCTCGAGGCCATGAAGATCGCAGTCCCCGGCACGCGCAGGGCGGAATTCTTGGCCGACTTGGCGAAAATTTCCATCGGGAGCGCAACCTCGCTCATCCGCTCGCGCATCAACTTGCGCCCGCGCGACCAGGTAGTCAGCAGCGTGAAGGCGATGAAGCCGACCAACAGCGGGAACCAGCCGCCGTCCGGCACCTTGGTGAGGTTGGCGGCGAAATAGGCGCCGTCTACGATCAGGAACAACAGGACGACAGGGGCCGCGTACCACCATTTCCACTTCCAGACGCTGACGAACAGCAGCCCCATAAGCAGGGTGTCGATCGTCACCGCGCCCGTCACCGCGATCCCGTAGGCGCTGGCGAGATTGGACGAGTTCTGGAAGGTCAGCACCAGCACGATCACCGCGACCATCAGCGCCCAGTTCACAACCGGAATGTAGATCTGCCCGCCCTCGGTCTCGCTCGTATGCAGGATCGAAAGGCGCGGCATAAAGCCCATCTGCACGGCCTGATGCGTGATCGAGAAGGCACCCGAAATCACCGCCTGGCTCGCGATGAAAGTTGCGACGGTGGCGAGGAAAACGAGCGGCAGACGCCACTCTTCGCTGGCAAGCAAGAAGAAGGGGTTCTGGACTACCACCGCGGCCTCTTCTGCCGGCAGCCCGGCGATCATCGCGCCCTGGCCGAAGTAGTTGAGCAGCAGACACGGCATGACGAAGCCGAACCACGATAGACGCATCGGTCCGCGCCCGAAATGTCCCATGTCCGAATACAGCGCCTCAGAGCCCGTTACCGCCAACACGACGGCGCCCAGCGCGAGGAATGCAACCAGCCCGTCGGTCACGAAAAACATCACCGCGTAATAGGGATTGAGCGCCCATAGGATGTCGGGGTTCTGGATGATCTGCCATCCACCCAGCCCCGCGATGACCGTGAAATAGACGATCATCACCGGCGCGAACAGTGCGCCCACCTTGGCCGTGCCGCGGGCCTGCAGCATGAACAGGAAAACCAGCAGCCCGAGCGCGATCGGGATCACATATTGCTGCAATCCGGCATCGACCACGGTCAGCCCTTCGACCGCCGAAAGCACCGAGATCGCCGGCGTGATCATGCTGTCGCCGTAGAACAGCGAGGTCGCAAACACACCCAGCAGCACCACCAGCCAGCCATAGCGCGTCTTGCCCATATGGCGCGAAAGCAGTGCCACCAGGGCGAGCGAACCGCCCTGCCCCTTATTGTCCGCGCGCATCAGGATCGTCACATATTGAATCGCGACGACCAGCAGCATCGACCAGAAGATGAGGCTGACGACGCCCAACACGTGCATACGGTCGATCGCGACATTGGCCGTCCCGGCAAAGGTCTCGCGAAAGGCGTAGAGCGGGCTGGTGCCGATATCGCCGAAGACGATACCGATCGCGCCCACCGCGAGCGCCGTCTTCGACCCGCTATGCGCGTGCCCGCTGGAGTGCTTCTCCAGAGCCCTGCCATCGTTGAGGGGTGCGATCTCGCTCATCTTTCGGCGCATATCCCGAAGCGATCGGACGCGCTTACAGCAGCGTCTTTGTAAAGGCCGCGCCCTCTAGCACCCGCGGTTCGCACTCGCAACATGGCCGGCCGCCAGCGCCCCTTACTGAAGCATCGGGGCGTTGGCGATCATCTGGTCGAGCCGGGCGATGCGCTGCTCGATTTCCGGTCGCCAGGGCGCGTCGTCGGGCGAGTTTTCGATCAGACGCGCCCAGGTGTTGCGCGCCGCGCGCACTTCGCCGGTTTGCAGAAAGGCGAAGCCGAGAAAGAAGTCGGCCCCCGGATTGCCCGGATCGAGCGCGCGTGCCTTGCCATAGGCGTAATTAGCGGCCGGCGTGACGAAGCCGTCGGCATGACCGGTCAGCGCCATGCCGAGTGCGAGCCAACCTTCGAGATGTTCGGGATTGTCGCGCAGCCCCTTGCGCAGCAGCCCCGCCGCATCGTCGAACTGGCCGCGCCGGGCGAAGCCATCGGACAGCATCAGATAATCGGGTTTGGGCCGCGCCGGGTCGAACAGAGCGCGGCGCGCCTCGACCATCTCCTCACCCGACTGGCGATCGATTTGGATGTCGGGCGCGGTCGGACTGCCCTGCTGTCCGGGCGAACCCTGCCAACTGTAACCGACAAGGCCGAGCAGCAGGACCGCTCCGAAAACCGCGAAGCCGCGCTGCGGCAGGTTGAGGGTGAAGGCCGCGATCGCGAAGCTGACCAATGCGAGCGCAAGAATGGCGAGCCAGGCGCCGATCATGGCCGCGCTTCCCGGTCGGATCGCGTGCGGCCAAGCCGGCGGAGCAGGATCAGGCCGACGATCGCCAGCAGGAGGAGAGGAATCGCGAAGAGCGGCCAGGTGGTTGCGCTGACTTCGGGCTGATAGCTGACGTAATCGCCATAACGCCGCACCAGCCAGGCGCGCACCTCGGTCGGGCTTTCGCCGGCAAGGAGGCGCGAGCGGACCTGGTGGCGCATGTCGCCGGCCATGGGCGCGTCGCTGTCGTTGATACTTTGCGACTGGCATTTGAGGCAGCGCAGCGTTTCCATAAGTGCGGTGGCTTCGGCTTCGAGCGCCGGGTCCTCAAGCTGCGTATAGGCATAGGGCGCAGGCGGCATCGCCTGCTGCGCCTGGGAGGGGAAGGCCAGAGCCAGCAGCGCGATTCCTGCGAGTGCAAGAACCCAGCTTTTAAGGATGCGGGCGACAGGCGAAGTAATCATCGAACCTCGTCCAGCTTCTCAAGCAGGACCGGCACGTCGCTCGCCCGGACATCGCCGATATGTTGATAACGGATATTGCCATCGGCATCGATAACATAGGTCTCCGGCACGCCCGAGGCGCCGATCTCCAGCATCAGCGAAGAGATGTCGTCCGCGCCGATCCGGCTATAGGGATTGCCGTAGCGCTGAAGGAAATCCGCCACCGCTTCGGGCCGGTCGCGCACTGCGATGCCGACGATTTCGACCCCTTCCTCCCTGAGCCGTTCGAGCTGCGGCGCTTCGGCGATGCAGGGAAGGCACCAGCTCGCCCAGATGTTGAGCAGCCGCGGTTCGCCGCCGACGAAATCTTCGCGTTCAGCGCCCGGCATTCCCTCTAGCGCCGGCTCGAGCGCGAAGTCGGGAAGCGGTTGCTCGATCATTTGGGAGGGGACGTTCTGCGCTTTGGGCTGCGTCAGCATGTAACCGGCCAGCCCTGCGAAAAAGGCGAACAGACCGAGCGGAACGAGATAGACGAGGCGCATTATTCCGCAGGCTCCGGCGCCCTGCCCGCGGACAGAGCCTCGATATCCTCCCGCCGCTGCGTTGCGAGCCGCGCAGCGCGGCGGCGGCGCAGGTCGACCTCGATCCGTCCGACGATTGCCAGCACGCCGCCTAGCGCGATCAGCAATCCGCCATACCAGATGAAGGTGACGAAAGGCTTCCACCAAACCCTCAGCTGCCAGCGCGTGTTGCCGGCTGCGTCGACCCCCGCCTGGTCGCCGATCACGGCGTAGAGCTGCCCGTCCCAGCGCGTGATCAGCGCGCTCTCGCTGGTCGCCTGTGGCGGCGCCCAGAAATTGCGCGCCTGGGGTGTGAGGAGCGTCGGCTCACCATCTCCGCGCGAGGCGAGGATACGCGCCTCGACCGCGGTCCAGTTGGGGCCGGCGACCGGATCGACGCTTTGCAATTCGATCGTCCAACCGGCGACTTCCTCGCGTCCACCCGGCGCCACGGCGGCGAGTTTCTCGCTGGTGAAGGCGCTTTCGCTGGCCATGCCAAACAGTGAGACCGCGACGCCGAAATGCGCCATGATCATGCCCCAGGTCGCCGTCGGCACGCGCCCCAGCTTGCGACCGCGCAAGGGCAAAAACGCGGCAATGGCGAGCCCGACCGACAGCGCGAGGCCGAGCACCGGCAACACCGCGTAATCTCCGAGCACCGCGACCAGCGCGATCACGCCGATGACGACCGCGGCAAGCAGGGCAAGCTCGAACTGGATGCGCTTGGGGCTGTCATCCTTCCAGCGCAGCAGCGGCCCCACCGCCATGACCAGGAACATCGGGATCGCGAAAATTGCGCTCGCCGGGTTGAAATAGGGCGGGCCGACGCTGACGCGGACATCGAATGCCTCGGTCAACAGCGGATAGAGCGTGCCGAGCAGCACGATCGCCAAGATCGCCGAGAGCATGACGTTGTTGAAGACGAGCGCGCCCTCGCGGCTGGTCCAGGTGAAGCGCTTGCCCTCCGCAATGCTCGACGCGCGCACGGCGAATATGGCGAGCGCGCCGCCGATATACAGGCCGAGCAGGACGAGGATGAAGGTGCCGCGTTCGGGATCGACCGCGAACGCATGAACGCTGGTGAGCACCCCCGAACGCACCAGGAAAGTGCCCAGCATCGACATGGAGAAGGCGACGACGCCGAGCATGATCGTCCAGGTACGCAACGCGTCGCGCGCCGCCAGCACGCTAACCGAATGGAGCAAAGCGGTCGCGGCCAGCCACGGCATCAGCGAGGAGTTCTCGACCGGATCCCAGAACCACCAGCCGCCCCAACCGAGCTCGTAATAGGCCCAGTAGGAACCCGCCGCGATGCCGAAGGTGAGGAAGACCCAGGCGCCAAGCACCCAAGGGCGCATGACCTTGGCGAAGTCGGGGTTCACCGCGCGGGTGATCAAGGCGCCCATGCACAGGCTGAAGGCGACCGACAGGCCGACATAGCCGACATAGAGCGTGGGCGGATGGATCGCGAGGCCGATATCCTGCAGCAGCGGATTGAGACCCGAGCCCTCCGGAACCGGCACTGGCAGCCGCTCGAACGGGTTGGAGGAGAGGAGCAGGAAGGCGTAAAAGCCGAGCGCGACGAAACCCTGCACCCCGAGCGTTGCGGACATGGTTGTTTCCGGCAATCGGCGCTCCAGCCCCGCCAATAGACCGCCCGACAGCGCGAGGACCGCGATCCACAGCAGCATCGAACCTTCGTGATTGCCCCAGGTTCCGGTCAGTTTGTAAATGAAGGGCTTGGCCGAATGGGAATGGGTTGCGACCAGCTTGATAGAGAGGTCGGTGATCGCGAAGGCGTAGAGCAGCAGGACAAAGGCGAGCACCGCGAGGAATGCCTGAACCACCGCAGCGGGCCGGGCATAGATCGCGGCCTGCGCCCCGCCTTGCCGCACGCCGAGCGCGCCGGCCACCATCTGCAGGGCGGCAAGAGCGGTGGCAAGCCAGAGGGCCGCAAGACCGAGTTCGGCGATCATCGCGTTCTACTCAAGCCCCGCGACCGTTTCGGCGTATTCCTGCGACTTCTGATGCCCTTCAAGCCCTTCGAGTTCGCGCGGCACGTAATTCTCGTCATGTTTGGCGAGCAGATTGGTCGCGAGGAAGGTGCCGTCGGCCTGGAGGCTGCCCTCGGCTACGACACCGGAATTCTCGACGAACAGGTCGGGCAGGATACCGCTGTAAGTGACCGGAATTTCGTCCGCGCTGTTGCCGGTGACGACGAAGTGAACGGTAACGCCGTCCGCCTGCGTTTCGATCGAGCCTTCCTGCACCATGCCGCCAAGACGCACCGCCTGGCCGATCTGCGGAGGCTCGGCGGCCATCTGTTCGGGCAGGTAGAAATAATTCGCCTGATTGCGCAGCGCCCAGGTGGCGATGAGCCCGGCCGCGACAATCGCGATCAGCGCGAGCACCACCAGCGTCATGCGTTGATGTTTGGCTTTCATGGCGCCGTTCTCATTTCCGTTTCATATCCTCGCGCCGCTTTTCCGCGCGGCGCATCGTGCGATAGCTCCACGCCGCAAGCATGCCGATCGCGATCAGCGTCAGCGCATAGGCGGCAATCACATAGGGCCAATGGTCGAGCGTCTCGCGCATCAGGCGCCTTCCCCGACGGCGGCTGCAAGGTTCGGACGGGGCACAGGCGACGTATCGTCGAGCGCCCGGCGGCGCAGGCGCGCCTCGACCTGCTGCTCGGCGATCAGCGCCCGCATCCGCATCAGGACGAGCGCGCCGAACAACAGCGAGAAACCCAGCGTCGAAATAAGGAGCGGCACCAGGAAGGTCGCGTCGATCGCGCTCTTGCCGACGGTGATGGAAGGCGGCTGGTGCAGCGAGTTCCACCACACGACGCTGCGATTGATGATGGGGACGTTGATCGCTCCGACAATGCCGAAAATGGCCGCGATCTTGTGAGATCCGCCCTCGCGCGCCGCCGCCTGCGACAGGGCGATATATCCGCCATAGAGGAACAGCAGAACGAGCATCGAAGTCAGCCGCCCGTCCCATTCCCACCAGGTGCCCCAGGTCGGCCGGCCCCAGATCGAGCCGGTCGCAAGACACAGGGCGCAAAACACCATGCCGGGCACCGCAATCGCGCGCGCGGCAATGCCGGCGAGCGGATGTTTCCATATCAGCAAAGCTGCGCTGGCGATCGCGAGGCCGCCCCATCCGCCCATCCCTAGCCACGCGGCCGGCACATGCACGAACAAGATGCGCACGCTTTCCCCCATCAGCCGGTCGGGCGGGACCACCGCCAATCCCCAAGCGATAGCGCCCAGCGCGAGCGCCAACCCGCTCCAGAAAAGGAGCGGCATCAGCCACCGCGCGAGCGACAGAAAGCGTTTCGGATTGGCGTAGATATGCACGTCAATAATCCCCCTCACCAATTTAGTGTCTCAGGCGCTGGCGGCAAGGGCGCAAAAGACGCAACCGCACAGGAGATCATGTGCAAGACGGGCGTCAGCCGCGTCCGATCAGCTCCTGCGCCATCGTGTCGGCGACAATGTCAGGCGCGATGCCGTCCGCTTCGCTGGCGCGCCAGATCGTCTCGAGCCGGCCGGGGATCTGATCGATCAGCGCATGGACGTCGCTTACATCGGCTTCGCGCGAATCTCGGCGCGCCAGATATTCGGTCGCGACCGAGATGATGCCGCCGGCATTTATCACGTAGTCCGGGGCGTAGAGCGCGCCCTGTTCGAACAAAAGCTTGCCATGACGCGCGCGGGCGAGCTGGTTGTTTGCTCCGCCGGCCACGATCTGCGCCTTCAGCTTCGCAATGGTCTCTTCATTCAGGATGGCGCCAAGCGCGTTCGGGCTAAGGACATCGCATTGCACCCCGAGCACTTCGTCGGGTGCGACGACCTCGGCTCCGATTTCCTGCGCCAGCTTTTCGACGCCGTGTTTGTCGATATCGGCGAGCGTCAGCCGCGCCCCGTCCTTGGCGAGCAGCCGCGCGACGCCACCGCCGACGCTGCCCGTTCCCTGGACCGCGACATGGACGTCCTTCATGCTGTCGGTCTTGAGGCGATGCTTCACCGCCGCCTTGATGCCGAGATAGATGCCGCGTGCGGTGAACGGACCCGGATCGCCGCCGGCATTGCCCTCTCCCGAGACCGGCAGGCCCGAGACATGCGCGGTTCTCCCGGCGACCTCGACCATGTCGGCTTCGCCGATCCCGACATCTTCCGCGGTGACATAGCGGCCGCCAAGCCCTTCGACCGCATCTCCGAAGGCGGTCAGCATGTCCGGCGTCTTGGTGCGCCCCTCGTCGGCCAGGATCACCGCCTTGCCCCCGCCCATCGGCAGTCCGGCCATCGCGTTCTTGTAGCTCATCCCGCGCGACAGGCGCAGCGCATCGCGAAGGCCATCCTTGGGGTCGGGATAATGCCAGAACCGGGTGCCACCGGCGCCCGGCCCGAGATGCGTCGAATGGACCGCGATAATCGCCGTCAGGCCCGATGCCCGGTCGCGCACGACCTGGACGATCTCATGATCGTCGAAATCGGGTTCGGTCCAAAAAGCGGTCATGTGTCGGCCCCCACGAAGATAACGCGCCGAACACGACAACCGGCCTGCAAATGCCGAAGGCTGAAGGGAGAATGGGGCGATCGACGGGGTTCGAACCCGCGACCTCCGGTACCACAAACCGGCGCTCTAACCAACTGAGCTACGATCGCCACACCTATTCCCGCTCCTGCCCGGCCCTTACGCCAAGGGCCGCCGCCAAGACGCGCAAGGGCGCCGGTTTACGCGTGGCCGAAGCACGGTCAAGGCCGCTGTGAGCGGGCGCGAGCCTGTTGCATAATGCCGGGCGGTTGGGAAGTGAAAACTGCGCCGTTTGCCGCCCGACGCAAGATTGTTGCGTGCTCGGATCGTGCGCTTGCCACGTCGCGAGCGGTCGCGCAAAAAGAGGCGATGGAACAGATCGTCGAAACCGTATCGGCACGGCTCGCCTCGGCTCCGAATGTGCAGCGAGTGCCTCATTCCGGGCTGGAATTGTTCCAGGCCAAGCGCTTTCTGCCACCCGAAATGTGTGCCCGTCTGATCGCGCTGATCGATCAGGACCGCAGACCGAGCACGATCGCCGACAGCGATGGCGACGAAGCCTTCCGCACCAGCGAAACCTGCGACCTCGATCCGACCAATGCGGTCGCCAGGGAACTGGAAGAACGTCTCTTCGCACTCAACGGGATCGATCCGGCGCATGGCGAACCGATCCAGGGACAGCGCTATGCTATGGGACAGGAATTCAAGGCGCATACCGATTATTTCGAGCCGCACGGTCAGGATTACGAGCAATTCTGCGCGGTTTCGGGCCAGCGCACCTGGACGTTCATGATCTATCTCAACGCCGTCGAAGCCGGCGGCGCAACCCGTTTCAAGGTCTTGGGCAAGACGTTCCAGCCGGAGCAGGGCAAACTCCTGTGCTGGAACAATCGCCTCCCCGACGGAGGCGTCAATCCGGCAACACTGCACCACGGAATGAAGGTGCGCCGCGGCGTCAAATATATCATCACCAAATGGTATCGCGAACGGCCGTGGGGATAATCGCCCCCGCGCGGCACTGAAAACCTGGCAGAAACGAAAAAGGCGGCCCCGTCGGACCGCCCCTCCCATGCACCCTTGAGGATGCAAAGCGTGTCGCCGCTTACTTCTTGAGGCTGAGCCCACCGAAGCGCTTGTTGAAGGCAGCGACGCGGCCGCCTTCCTGAAGCTGCTGCTTGCCGCCGGTCCAGGCCGGGTGGCTGGTGGGGTCGATGTCGAGCGACAGGGTGTCGCCCTCGCTACCCCAGGTCGAGCGGGTCTGAAACTCGGTGCCATCGGTCATCTTGACCGTGATCATATGATATTCGGGGTGCCCATCGGTTTTCATGACATATTCCTTAGAAGCTTGAGCCGGTTCCGACCGGCGGTGCTATGAAACGGGAAGAAGCGCGCCAGATAGAGCGCTGCGGAGAAAATGCAACCATCTGTGTGGCCACGTCGCCCGCGCCGGTTCAGGAAGGCGGATCGGCGATCATCGCGGTGAACTCGGTATCGCAGGTGGTCTTGCCCTCGACACTCGCTCGGCCCTTAAATTTGTAGATCGTGCGCCGTTGCTGCAGGAACTCGACTTCGAGATCGAGCAGGCAACCGGGCTTGACCGGCGAGCGGAACTTGGCGCTGTCGATCCCCATGAAGATGACCAGCTTACCGGTGCCGGCAAGCTCGAGCGTTTCGATACCGAGGATCGCTGCGGCCTGAGCCAGCGCCTCGATCTGCAACACGCCGGGCATGATCGGCGCGCCGGGGAAGTGACCCTGGAAGAATTCCTCGTTCATGGTCACCGCCTTGACCGCGTGAATGCGCTCGTTCAGATGCAGCGCCTTCACCCGGTCGACCAGCAACAGCGGATAGCGATGCGGCAGGGCCTTCAGGACCTTGTGAATGTCGTAATCGATGTCTTGCGACATATCCGAAGTGTCGCTCATGCCCTGCCCCTTTTCGTGCTGCGCGAAATCGAGGTCAGCGACCCGCGGGTGCCTGCGGCTGTTGCTGTTGCTGTTGCTGGCCCTGCTGCTGCTGGATCAGCTGTGCGGTCAGCAGCGTTTGCTGGATCTGCTGGAAAATCTGCGCCGCATTGCGGTTGGGTCGATAATTGGCCGGCGGGACGATCTGGACCGAAGGCACGCGGGTGTTGAGCGCGGCGGTGATCTGATCGGTGATGTCGGCGCCCTCGGCGGCGAACTGGATCGTGTCGGGGACCAGCACCATGACGATCTGCTGCTGCGTGGTCACGTCGGTCAGAGCGGTGCCGTACTGCGCCAGGATCTGCTCGACGGCATAGACCCGCGCTGCGTTCACCTGGTTGGTGATCGCCGCCACTTCCTGTTCCAGCGTCTGGATCTGCGCGAAGTTCGACGCCTGCTGTACCGCGGGCAGCTCGTTGTCTTCGAGCTGGCCATTGCCGTTCGTATCGAACGGCTGAAGCAGCGTCGTCAGCTCCTGCTGCTTCGCCTGGCGCTGTTCGATCTGTGCCGCATAGGTCGTGCCGATCTGCTGATAGGCGTTCTGCAAAGCGCTCGAACCGATGATCGCGCGGCCGATATCGGCGGTGGCGACCCGGCCTTGAACCTGCGCGGCGGCGGGCGCCGAAGCGGTTGCGGCGAGCGCGCAGGCAGCAAAACCGGTGGCGGCGAGAAATTTGGAAAGACGTGTCATTAGAATTGAGTTCCTACGTTGAACGTGAGCAATTTATCATCGTCCCCCTCGACCTTGCGAATGGTCTGCGCAAGGTCGATGCGGAACGGACCGAAGGGTGAGTTCCAGTTGACCCCGAAGCCGGCGGTGATGCGCGGGCTGGGCGAATCGCCGAGGAAAATCTCGCGGATTGCGCTGCCCTGACGGATCAGGCGGGTATTGGGCGTGACCCCATCGTCGGCGAAGGGATCGGTCGTCACCTCGCCGGTATCGGCGCTGAGAAACAGCGGATTGCCGCCGCTGTCGAGCTGCGGAAGCCCGGTCGGGTTATCCTGCAGGATCGGCGTCTCGACATCCCACAGGGCGCCGATATCGACGAATACCGAAGGTCGCAATCCAAGCTCGCGAGCGCCGCTTCCCAGCGGCAATTCGAGTTCGGCACGCGCGAGATAGTAGTTGCGGCCTCCCAGCGAATCGTCGCGAATTCGTTCGCGGTCGGTAATCAGGGTCGGATTGCCGTCTTCGTCGATCACCGGATTGTTCTGGGCATCGAGAATGTAACGCTGCGTCAGCACGCGCGGGCCGACGCCGCGAATGTCGAAGCCGCGAAATTGCGGTTCGCCGAGGAAGAAACGGTCGGTCAACAGGATGTCGTCGACCCCATCGCCCGGTTCGCCGCGCTCCTGCAGCGGGAAGATCGTTCCTCCCTCTACCGCGACCGAAAAGATGAAGCCCGACCGCGCGATGTTCCAGAATTGCTGGGCACGGCCGCGCATGCGCAGATAGCGCACATCGCCGCCCAAACCGGCGAACTCGGTGCTGAACGAGACCAGTCGTCCGCGGGTCGGTCGGAAGCCGGAATTGAGCGTGTTGTAATTCAGGCTCAGCCCGACAATCGAACTCAGACGATTGCCCAGCTGATCGCACAGGAAGCGTCCGGCGAGCAGCGGGTCGCATTCGAGATCGCCATCGCCGTCGAGATCGGAGAAAAACAGGTTCTCGTCGAGGCTGACCTCGTCGTAATTGAGCGTATAGCTGCCGACCAGCGACATGAATTCGGTCAGCGGGACACCGAGCCGCACCGCACCGCCGGTGGTCGCCTGTTCGAAGGTCGTGTTGCGATCGTTGCCGAAGCGATTGAAGCTGTTGAAGTCGCGCCGATAGAGATCGCCGCCCGCGGAAAGATTGCGGTCGAGCACGTAAGGTTCGGTGAAGCTGACCTGCGCCGAACGGGAGAATTGCGAATAGTTGAGCGACAGACCGATAGTCTGGCCGCGCCCGCGGAAATTGCGCTGACGAATGCTGCCGGCAAGAATGAACCGCTCGATCGAGGAGAAGCCGGCCGAAAACTGCAATTCGCCGGTCGGCTGTTCCTCGACATTGGCCTCGAGCACGATCCGGTCGGGGGCCGAACCCTCGACCTGGTTAACCTCGAAATTCTCCTGGAAATAGCCCAGCGAGTTGATCCGCGCGGTGGTCCGCTGCACGCCGAGCGAATTGAACGCATCGCCTTCGGACAGGCGAAACTCGCGCCGGATGACCTTGTCCTGGGTCAGCGTATTGCCATTGACGTCGACCCGCTCGACATAGACGCGCGGCGCCTGGCGCAGGACGAAGGTGATATCCATCGTCAGATCGTCGGGATTGCGATCGAAGCGCGGCTGAACGTCGGCAAAGGCGTAGCCGAAGCGCCCGGCAAGCTCGGTCAGCGATTCGACCGTATCCTCGACCGATTTCGCATTGTAGAATTCTTCCTGACGGATCGCGAGCGTTGCGGCGAGCTGATCGCTGTCGAAATCGCGCAGCTGGCTTTCAACCTCGATGTCGCCGAATTTGTAGCGCTCGCCCTCTTCGACGACATAGGTGATGATGAAGTCGCGCTGGTCGGGCGTCAGCTCGGCGACGGCGGAGACGACGCGGAAGTCGGCATAGCCTTCGGTCAGATAGAACTGGCGCAGCTTCTGCTGATCGAACGCCAGGCGATCGGGGTCGTAGCTGGTATTGCTGCTGAAGAAGCGGAAGAAGCGCGCCTGCTTCGTCACCATCTCGCCGCGCAGCTCGTTGTCGGAGAACTCCTCGTTGCCGATCACGTTGATCTGGCGGACGCGCGACTTCGGGCCCTCGGTAATCTCGAATACGATGTCGACGCGGTTTTGCGGAAGCTGCACCATCTGCGGCTCGACCGTGGCGGCAAACCGGCCCTGACGCTTGTAGAGCTCGATGATGCGGGCAACGTCAGCGCGCACCTTGGACCGGGTGAAGATCTGGCGCGGGGCAAGCCGGATTTCGGGCAGGATCTTGTCGTTGTCGAGCCGGTCGTTCCCTTCGAGAACGATGCGGTTGATGACCGGATTTTCGGTCACCGTGATGACAACGTTGCCATTGTCGTTGCGGATCGAGAAATCAGCGAACAGTTCGGTCGCGCCCAGATCCTTCAGCGCCTCGTCGGCGGCGGCGGAGGTGTATTCCTGGCCGACGCGCAGGCGAATATAGGAAAGAATGGTGGTGGGCTCGAGACGCTCGGCGCCCTCGACACTGATCGAGCGGATGGTGTTGGCCGCAGGTGCTGGGGCGGGCGCGGGTGCGGGCGTTGGCGTTTCACCTTGCGCCGGGGTCGTCTGCGCCGGGGCCGTTGCCGCCGGCTCCTCGTCGCCCGCATCCTGCGCCAAAGCGGAGAACGGCACGCCCGCCAGCATGGTCGCGCCCGTCAGGGCAAAAGCGAACCGTCCGGCGGCGTTCCTGGAAGAAACAGGCGCCGCGCCTGTCTGGTCACATCGATACATGAAGAAAACCGTTCCCGTCCAAACCCGTGTGCGGGGCGCAAGGCCCGTAGCCTTGCTTTCAAACCGGCAGTCCTCACCGGCTCAACCCAGAATATTCGACCCGCCTCGCGTCCCCTTCGCGGGCCCCGCCTTTGCCCATGCCGGAAGCGCGGGTCAAGCGGGCTGGCCGGCCTTTGAACGGCCAATTCGAGGCCGTCCGTTGCCTATCCCAGGCGAGCCGTCCGAACGACGCGGTAGGCCATTCGGTCTCAGTGCCCGGAATGCGCGCTCAACTGCCGAAAAGCGGCAGCGAGATCACATCGTTCACGGTGACCACCACCATGAACACCAGCACGACGGCGATACCCGTACGGTAGGCCCATTCCGTCGCCTGCGGCCCGACCGGTTTGCGGCGGATCGCCTCGGCGGCATAGAACGCAAGGTGCCCGCCATCGAGCGCGGGGATTGGCAAGAAATTGATGAATGCCAAATTAAGCGAAATCAGCGCGGCGAAATTGATGAAGGCGACGAGGCCCAAGCTCATCTGTTCGCCGGAAAACTTCGCAATCTTTACCGGCCCACCCAGCTCTTCGATCGAGCGGTCGCCGGTGATGATCTGGCGAATGCCGGTGACCATCATCACCGTCACTTCCCAGCAACGCTCGGTCGCAAGCGGGATCGATTCGAGGACACCCACGTCCTCGAACACATATTCGCCGCCCGCCGGGGCCACGCCGATCTGGCCGATGACGCTGATATTGCCGAAATTGTCGCTTTCCTCGATCCGCGCGGCGGTGACGGGCAATTCGAGAGTTTCGTCATCGCGGGCAACGCTCAATACCATGGCGCGGCCGGGATGAAGCATCACTTCGGTGCGGATCGCGTCGAAATCGGCGACCGGTTCGCCGTCGATCGCGACGATCGTGTCGCCCACTTCGAGGCCCGCCTCTTCGGCGGCGGAACCGGGCGCGAAGGCGCCGACGGTGCGCGAATCCTCCGCGCCGGCGATGGTCGGATTGCCGTAGATGACGAAAAAGGCGGCGAAGATACCGATCGCTACCATCAAATTGGTGACCGGCCCCGCGGCGACGATCAGCGCGCGTTTCCATAAAGCGGCGCTCTGGAACGCGCCTTCTTCTCCTGCGGATACCGAAGCATCGGGGACGCTGGCAGGATTCATGTCGCCCTTGAACTGAACGTAGCCGCCCAAGGGAAGAACGGAGAGCCGCCACCGCGTGCCGCGCCTGTCGGTGAAGCCCGCGATCTCGCGCCCGAAACCGACCGAGAACGCCTCGGCCTTCACGCCGAACAGCCGCCCCACCAGGTAATGACCAAGCTCGTGAACGGTAACCAAGGGCCCCAGCAACAGCAGGAAGCCGGCGAGGTACATCCAGAACGGGGGCTGATCAAACACGGGGGCCGGTCTCCACGATGGTCTGCGCCTGTCTGCGCCCGGCGCGATCGACGGCGAGCACTTCGTCCAGATTTTGCGGACGCGGCGGCAGGTTGCTGGTTTGCAGGGTTTCCTCCACCACTGCCGCAATGCGTGTGAACGCGATCTGACCGGCGAGAAAGGCGGCGACCGCGATCTCGTTCGCCGCATTCAGCACGGCTGGCGCAGCCCCGCCCGCCTGGATCGCCTCGCGCGCGATCCGGGTTGCGGGAAAGCGCTCTTCGTCCGGCGCAAAAAAGGTGAGTTCGCCCATCGCGGCAAGGTCAAGCGGAGCGAGCGGCGTTTCCATGCGCGCGGGCCAGGCGAGGCAAGAGGCGATCGGCACGCGCATATCCGATGGGCCGAGCTGCGCGAGCGTCGAGCGATCGCGATATTCGACCATCGAGTGGATGACGCTTTGAGGATGAACGACGATGGCGAGACGATCGAGCCCAACCGGAAACAGGTGATGCGCCTCAATGTACTCGAGGCCCTTGTTCATCATCGTCGCGCTGTCGACGCTGATCTTCGCGCCCATCGACCAGTTCGGGTGGGCCACCGCCTGTTCCGGCGTGGCCGCCTCGATCGCGGACATGTCCCATTCGCGAAAAGGACCACCGCTCGCGGTCAGGGTGATACGCGCGACGTCCTCGATCCGGCTGCCGGAGAGGCACTGAAATATGGCGTTGTGCTCGCTATCGGTCGGCAGAAGGGTCGCGCCGTGCTCGGCCACGGCGGCGATCATCACTTCGCCGGCGGACACCAGCGCCTCCTTGTTGGCGAGCGCGATCGTGCCGCCGCGCTCGATCGCCTGCATGACGGGGCCGAGGCCCGCACAGCCGACGATTGCCGCAACGGTCAGGTCGATCGGCCGCGCCGCGGCATCGCACAGGGCCGCCGCGCCGCCCGCCGCCTCGATCCCGCTCCCTGCGAGCGCCTCGCGCAGCTCGGGAAGGCAGCTCTCATCGCCCACGACCGCAAGCTTCGCATCGAACTCGCGTGCCAGCTCGGCAAGCTGCGCTGCGCTGCAATGGGCGGTCAGCGCCTCGACCCGCCACGCCTCTCGCTCGCGCCGGATCAGGTCGAGCGTCGATGCCCCGATCGAACCGGTTGCCCCGAGGATCGTCAGGCTCCGCGTCATTGCAGCCCTAGATAGGCCGGTACGACCGCGACCAGGAACAGGACGAAGAACACCATGATGAACCCGTCGAGCCGATCGAACAGGCCGCCATGCCCGGGAATGAGTCTGCCCGAATCCTTCACCCCGGCGCGCCGCTTCATCCAGCTTTCGAAAAGATCGCCAGCTTGCGCGAGGATCGCGACGAGCGATCCCGTCAATGCGGCCAGCGCAATGGCGAGCGGGGTGTAGCCCGGCCCGGAGGCGGCCCCGAGATCCGCCACTTCGATTGTGATCAACACCAGACTTGCCGCCACCATTCCCCCGAACAGCCCCGCCCAGGTCTTGGAGGGGCTGACCGCCGGGATAAGCTTGGGCCCGCCGATTGTGCGCCCTGCAAAATAGGCGCCGACATCGACAGCCACGACCGGGGCGAGAAAAACCAGCAGGACGGTCCACATATCGTAATTGAGACGAACCTGGATCACAGCCAGCGCCGCCGCGCCCACATAGAGCGCGCCGAGAAATTGCCAGGCGACTTCGCTCATCGGCGACACGCCGAATTCGCGCGTCAGCAGGTTCCATTCCCACAGGACGAGTCCGGCGAGCAACACCACGAAGGCGATCCACGGCCAGCCGCCGAACCACAGCGCGATGATCGCGAGACCCGCCATGAAGACGCCCGACACCAACCGGACAGGCAGATCGTTCATCGCGCCGGCGGCAGCCACCGGCGGCGGATCGAGGGACGGGCGGTCACCGTCCGCCATAACGTCGCTCCCTAGAGGCGAAATTGTCGAGCGCCTGTGTCAGATGGGCGGGCTGGAAATCCGGCCACAGTGTGTCGACGAACAGCATCTCGGCATAGGCCGCCTGCCACAGCAAAAAGTTCGACAGGCGGATCTCCCCGCTCGTGCGGATCAGCAGGTCGAGCGGCGGCAGGTCGCGCGTATCGAGATGGGCCGCGATCGTTTCGGGCGTGATCGATCCCTCCTTCGCCGCCTTGGCAGCGGCGCGGGCGATCTCGCTTTGCGAGCCGTAATTGAGGGCGACCGCCAGCCGCTTCGTGCCGTTCGCGGTTTGCGCCAGCGCGTCGCGCAGCATGTCGACGATGTCCGGCGCCAGCGCTTCCCAGTCGCCAATGATCTTCAGCTTGACGTCGTTGGCGATGAATTCGGGCAGATCCGATTTGATGAAGCGGCGCATGAGGTTCATCAGGTCGTCGACCTCGTCCTCGGAGCGTTTCCAGTTCTCGCTGCTGAAGGCATAGAGGGTCAGGCATTCGAGGCGCATCGGCTCCAGGGCGCGCACCAGTCGCCGCACCGCTTCGACCCCGCGCTGATGTCCAATGGCGCGCGGAAGCCCGCGCTTTCTCGCCCAGCGGCCGTTGCCGTCCATGATGATGGCGACATGCCTCGCGCCGCCGCCGCCCCCTTCCCCGCCCGGTGCCCCGTGCGTGGTAGCTTCGTCAGGATATGATGCAGGGCTGTCGCCCATGCGCTCTCCCATCGCATCCACCTTGGCGCAGCTTACTGCGTCAGGATCTCCTGGACCTTCTTCTCGACCGCCGCATCGATATCGGCAATGTGCTTGTCGGTCATCTTCTGCACCTCGTCCTCGAGCCGTTTGCGCTCGTCTTCGGAGATTTCCTTCTTCTTTTCGTCGGCCTTTAGAGATTCCATCCCATCGCGCCGGACGTTGCGCACGGCGATCTTGGCCTTCTCGCCATATTCGCCGGCCAGCTTGGCCAAGTCCTTGCGCCGCTCTTCGGTAAGGTCGGGCATCGGCAGGCGGATGGTCTGGCCGTCGGTCATCGGATTGAGCCCGAGATTGGCTTTGGTGATCCCCTTCTCGACCGCGCTGACATTGCTCTTGTCCCACACCTGGACCGCCAGCATGCGTGGTTCGGGCGCGTTGACCGTCGCAACCTGCGATATCGGCATCATCGAGCCGTAGACTTCGACCACCACTGGGTCGAGCAGGCTGGTATTGGCGCGTCCGGTGCGCAGGCCGGAAAGATCGCCTTTCAGCGATTCCACCGCGCCATCCATCCGGCGCTCGATGTCGGCCTTGTCATATTGCGGCATAGTCTATGTCTCTTCTTATCAGTCTTTGCGAACAATGGTTTGCGTGCCCTCGCCCGCCAGCACGCGCGCGACATTGCCTTTTTCGCGGATCGAGAAGACCACTATCGGAATGTCGTTCTCGCGGCAAAGGGCAACCGCGGTGGCGTCCATAACCTTGAGGTTGTCGGAAAGCACGCGGTCGTAGGAAATCGTTTCGAAACGGCGCGCTTGCGGGTTGTGCTTGGGATCGCTGTCATAGACCCCGTCGACGCTGGTTCCTTTCAGCAGCGCATCGCAATTCATCTCCGCTGCACGTAAGGCGGCGCCGGTGTCAGTGGTGAAGAACGGGTTGCCGGTGCCCGCGGCGAAGATCACGATCCGGCCCTTCTCAAGATGCCGTTCGGCACGCCTGCGGATATAGGGCTCGCACACGCTGGCCATCGGGATCGCGCTCTGCACCCGGGTCTGGACGCCCAGCTGTTCGAGCGCATTCTGCATGGCCAGCGCGTTCATCACCGTGGCCAGCATGCCCATGTAATCGCCCGTCGTGCGGTCGAGCCCCTTGGCCGCCGCGCTGATGCCGCGAAAGATATTGCCCCCGCCGATCACCAGGCAGACTTCGAGCCCTGCCTCGCGCGCCGCCTTCACCTCCTCGGCCAGCCGCGCGACATAGGCGGGGTCGATCCCGTATTCCAGCTCTCCCATCAAGACCTCGCCCGAAAGCTTGAGCAGGACACGCTTGATTTCGGGTAAGGGCATGGGAAAGGCGGGCTCCAAGCGAAGGGGCGGCGGCAGGGTGCGCGATGGCCGCGTGTATCGGCGGCGTTCCCCGCTGCCAAGGGGATAAGCGGGGCAATTGGCGGTTTGGCGGGTTACTTCGACGGCTCAGATCGGTGCTTTTGCGACATGCCCCACGAAAAAGGCCGCCGCAGCGCTGTGCTGCGACGGCCTTCGTTCTTGCCGTAATTCTTAGGAAGCTGGCCTCAACCGCCGACGGCTGCCGCGACTTCCGCGGCGAAGTCGCTCTCTTCCTTCTCGATGCCTTCGCCCAGCTGATAGCGGACATAATCGGTCAGCTTTACGCTGCCGCCATTTTCCTTGCCGAACTTCGCGACCGTGTCCTCGACGCTGGTCTTGTTGTCCATGACGAACATCTGCGACAGCAGCGCGTTCTCCTTGGCGTATTTCTTGACCGCGCCTTCGACCATCTTTTCCTGCACCGCTTCGGGTTTGCCGCTTTCGGCGGCTTTTTCCTGCGCGATCTTGCGTTCACGCTCGATGATCGCCGGATCGAGGCTCTCGGCATCAAGCGCCTGTGGGAACATCGAGGCGATGTGCATGGCAAGCTGCTTGCCCAGCGGCTCGAGCGTGTCGGCGGAGAGATCGCTTTCGAGCGCAACCAGCACACCGATCTTGCCGAGACCCTCGGCAGCGGCGTTGTGGACGTAGGACGTGATCGCGCCCTGCGACACCGAGACCGTCTTCATGCGGCGGATCTGCTGGTTCTCGCCGATCGTCGCGATGTTGTCGGTCAACTTGTCCGACACGCTGCCGCCGCCGGGATAATCGGCCGCCTTCAGCGCCTCGACATCGTCATTGTCGAGGGTCAGCGCGACTTTGGTCACCGTGCGCACGAAGGCCTGGAACTTGTCGTTCTTTGCGACGAAGTCGGTTTCCGAATTAACCTCGACCGCGACACCCTTGGTGCCTTCCACGGCGACGCCAACGAGGCCCTCGGCCGCGGTGCGGCTCGACTTCTTCTGCGCGGTGGCGAGACCCTTGGCGCGCAGGGCGTCGACCGCCGCGTCGAGATCGCCATCGGCTTCGCTCAAGGCCTTTTTCGCGTCCATCATGCCCGCTCCGGACATTTCGCGCAGTTTCTTCACATCGGCGGCAGTGAAATTCGCCATCGGATTTTCCTTTGCAATAACGGAGGTTCGAGCGCCGGGGCGTCCCGGCGCGCTAATATCATCTTGTGACAGGCCGCTTACGAAGCGGCGTGCTGCGGAGCTAGCCGCGATCAGGCGCTTTCGGCAGGCGCGGTGTGCTCTTCGTTCACCGGAACCTGCGGCGTCGCATCTCCCGCGGGCGGGGTTTCGGACGCGCCGAAATCCTCACCGGATTCCTCGACCGCACGTCCGCGCCCGGCATTGGCCGCATCGCCGATCGCCTGGCAGTAAAGCCGCACCGCGCGCGCTGCATCGTCGTTGCCGGGGACCGGGAACGCGATGCCGCTCGGATCGACATTGGTGTCGAGCACCGCGATCACCGGGATGCCGAGCACGGCGGCTTCCTTGATCGCGAGATCTTCCTTGTTGGCATCGATCACGAACATCACGTCGGGAATGCCGCCCATATCGCGGATACCGCCGAGCGACATTTCGAGTTTGTCGCGCTCACGGGTGAGCTGAAGGACTTCCTTCTTGGTGAAGCCGCTGGTGTCGCCGCCGAGCTGCTCCTCGAGGGTCTTGAGACGCTTGATCGAGCCGCTGATCGTCTTCCAGTTGGTGAGCATGCCGCCCAGCCAGCGATGGTTGACGAAATGCTGACCTGACTGACGCGCGGCTTCGGCGATCGGCTCCTGCGCCTGACGCTTGGTGCCGACGAACAGCACCTTGCCGCCGGCGCGCACGGTCTGCTCGACGAAATCGAGTGCGCGCGCAAAGAGCGGCACGGTCTGCGACAGGTCGATGATGTGGACACCGTTGCGCGCGCCGAAGATATACGGCTTCATGCGCGGGTTCCAGCGGTGGGTCTGGTGGCCGAAATGCGATCCGGCCTCGATCAATTGCTGCATCGTGACGGTGGTGGCCGCCATAGGTAATTCCTTTCCGGTTGTTCCTCTGGAAGGCCGGGGAGACTGCCTGAACGGAAATTCCGCGCCGGGCAGCACCGGTATGTGTGGCCAACCATGTGAATTTCGCCCGGCTTCGACCATGCGCTGATTCGCAAAGCCGGTTCGAGCGATGGCGGGGCACATAGAGACGCCCGCCCACAAAATCCAGTGGCAAAAGACCATTCGGGAACACAAGCGGAACAAATCGCTTGACCGCGCAGAACATCTGAGGAACAACGCGTAAGGAACAAACATGGAACAATAGACGGGGCGCCGCGCCCCAGCGAGGAAACCGCTATGCTGATCGCGATGACCATCACCTGCCTGTTTGCAATCGTAGGCATTGCGAGCGCGCTCAGCCTGCTAGATACCGCGATGCGCACCCGGTTCGCCTATCGCGCGCTGTCGCAAGACCGCACCTTGCTGCGTATGGGCTTCGTCAATCAGCTTCCCGCCCAGGACCAGCGTCTGCGTTCGTGCGGCGTTCGTCCTGCACGTCGCAGCATGCGGCGACGTCCTAGTCTGGGCGGGACGAGCGCGCTGAAACCGGCTCCCCTGTTCGGCTAAGCGGGAGCGGCCCGAAACTAGCTGTCTTTAGAAGCTGCCAGGCGCTCTCGGCGACGGCGCTTGACGTTGCCATAACGGATCAGCGCCAAGGGCATCAGCGCGAGGTAGCCCACGCTGATCGCGGTCAGGGTCCACCAGGGTTCCAAGAGAAGCGCTGCAAAGGCGATTGCGACAAAAGCGATCAACCACAGGCGAATGTCGCGCTGGGGCCGGATCGCGGTCCAGCTGAACGTCGCCATGTTCGAGATGAAGAGCACCGCGATCGCCGCGACCCATAGCGTATTGAGCAGCGGATCGCGTGCGAGCTCCGCCCCGGTTTCGAGCCAGATATAGATCGGCATGAAGGCTAGGCCCGCACCCACCGGCGCGGGAACGCCGGTCAGGAAGCCAGCCGATTTATGCGGCTGATCGGTCACATCAATGCGCGCGTTGAACCGTGCCAGTCGTAAAGCGCAACAGATTGCGAAAGCGAGCGCTGCAAACCATCCGAAGCGTTCGAAATCCTGGAGCACCCACAAGAACAGGATGATTGCCGGCGCCATTCCAAAGGACAAAGAATCGGCAAGGCTGTCGAGCTCCGCACCAAACCGCGACTGCGCATTGAGCAAGCGGGCTATGCGCCCGTCGAGCCCGTCCAGGATCCCCGCGAGCACGATCGCCAGGATCGCGAAACGCCAGTTCTCGTCGATCGCGAAGCGGATACCGGTCAGACCGGAGCACAAAGCCGCCGCGGTGATTGCATTGGGCAGCATTGCCCGCAGGGTAAGCCCGGTGCCTTCGTTCTCGTCGTCGACCTCGTCTTCGTGGGCGCCGGCCCGCGCGGGCTCGAACCCACTCGCAACCAAATCATCGCTATCGTCTTCCGATGCCTTGGGTCCAAGCCGCGCGCCGCCGCGCCCGCGAGGTGTTCGCGCATTCACAGGCGGGGGTCCAAGCGGCTCATTGCGCAATGCCTTCGAGCAGCGCAGCCTGCCCCAGTTCGGCCAGGATGGTCTCGCCGGCGATGGTCTTTTGACCCATCAGCACCTTCGGCTCGGTCCCAGCGGGAAGATAGACGTCGACGCGGCTGCCGAAGCGGATCAGCCCCACGCGTTGACCCTTGGCTACGGTGTCGCCGGGCTTCACGAAGGGCACGATACGCCGCGCGACCAGTCCGGCGATCTGGGTGAAGCCGATCTTCAATCCATCGGCGCGCTCTATCAGCACGTGCTGGCGTTCGTTCTCCTCGCTCGCCTTGTCGAGATCGGCATTTACGAACTTGCCCGGCACATAGACCACGCGGCGCACGATCCCAGCGATCGGCGCGCGATTGATGTGCACATCGAACACGCTCATGAAGATCGAGATGCGCGTAACCGGTTCAGCACTCAGCCCGGTATTCCCGGATCCGTCGTCGAGCTGCATTTCCGCCGGCGGCTCTACGTTGCGGATCAAGGTGACGAGCCCGTCGGCGGGTGCGACGATGGCATTGTCAGCCTGTGGCACGACGCGTTCGGGATCGCGGAAGAAAGCGAATACGCCGATCGACAGCAGCAGCAGCGGCCAGCCGATGATCTCCCAGTCGAACACGAGCAGAGGTATCGCGGCGATCGCCAGCGCGATAATGCCGTATTTGCGCCCTTCGGGATGGATTGCGGGCCAGTTCCAGCTCGCTTCGCCGCGACCGTGATTGTCGAGTATTTCGCCTGCCATAGGTCGGCTATCTAGGAACGCGGAAGCAGCGCGACAAGCGGCGCGGGGCGACAGTCAGACATTCAGCCTCCCTTGCGCACGAACACCGTGCCCGCCGAATAACCTGCGCCGAAGCTGCATATGAGCCCGGTGTCGCCGGAGACCAGATCCTCGCTGTGAAGGTGAAAGGCGATTATCGAGCCTGCGCTCGACGTGTTACCATAGGTGTCTAACACAGTCGGGCTTTCATCGTCATTCGCCTCATGTCCCAGCACGCGCTGCGCGATCAGACGGTTCATCCCGGCATTGGCCTGATGCAGCCAGAGACGGCGCAAACCTGCAGGATCAAGATCAAGCCTATGCGCTTCCTCGACGATCATTTCCGCGACCATCGGCACCACCTCCTTGAAAACCTTGCGGCCCTCCTGGATGAATAGCTTATCCGGATCGCCCGCGCTTTCGGGATGCGCGCGGTTGAGGAAGCCGAAATTGTTGCGGATATTGTTGGAGAAAACCGTCTTCAACCTGGTACCGAGGATCTCCCAATGCGCGTTCGGGGCGATGGCCGCATCCTCGATCAGCACTGCGGTCGCAACGTCGCCGAAAATGAAATGGCTGTCGCGGTCGCGCCAGTTGAGATGGCCCGAGGTGATCTCGGGGCTGACCACCAGCACGGATCTGGCATGGCCCGCGCGGACATAATCCGCCGCAGTCTGAATCCCGAACGTCGCCGAGGAACACGCGACATTCATGTCGAAGCCGAACCCCTCGATCCCCAGCGCGTGCTGTATCTCGATTGCCATTGCGGGATAGGCGCGCTGCATGTTGGAGGCCGCGCACAAAACCGCATCGACATCCTTTGCATCGCGCCCCGCCCGCTCCAGCGCCTGGCGCGCGGCGATTACGCCGATCTCCGCCATGATCGAGGGCTCGTCGTTCGGTCGATCTTCGAGCCGCGGAGCCATGATCTCGGGATCTAGGATCGGCGCCTTGCTCATGACGTGCCGCGCCGTGATCCCGCTCGCCTTCTCGATGAATTCGACCGAGGAATGGGTCAGCGCATCGACTTCGCCCGCCTCGATTGCGGCCGCATTGGCGGAATTGAAGCGATCGACATAGGTGTTGAAGCTGGCGACGAGTTCTTCGTTGCTGATCGATTCGCTCGGAGTAAAGAGGCCGCTGGCGGAGATGACGGGACGCCCGGTCACAGCGGGATCTTGTTCCTCGTGCGAGGCGCGTTCGCCGGTGGCACGGGAGGGGGAGGAGAGCGTGTCTTGCATGGCGCGCATGAATAGGGGCCGCCCCCGGAGCCTGCAAGCCTAGCCATCGCCGCTCGCGGTGCCCTTTCCCCAAACCGCTTGTCGCGGCAAGCCTCCCGCCATAGCAGGAGGCAGTGACCGATTTCCTCATCCTTGCCACCATTCTCCTCGCGGTCGGGGTTATTGCCGTGCCGATTGCGGCGCGGCTGGGACTTGGCTCGGTGCTCGGCTACCTGCTCGCCGGCATGGCGGTCAGCCCCGCACTCGCATGGCTCGGCGTCGATGTTCTTTCGCTTCAACACTTTGCCGAATTCGGCGTGGTGATGATGCTGTTCATCATCGGGCTGGAGCTCAACCCGCGCAAACTGTGGGAGCTGCGCACGCGCCTGCTCGGTCTTGGCGGTGGGCAGGTGCTGGCAACCATGCTGGTTTTCGCATCCTATTCGCAGATCATGGGCGATCGCTGGCAGACCAGCTTTGCGATCGGCATGATCCTCGCCTTATCCTCCACCGCGATCACCCTCCAGACACTTGACGAAAAGAACCTGATGAAGACGGAGGGCGGGCAATCCTCCTTTTCCGTTCTGCTGTTTCAGGACATCGCCGTCATCCCGATGTTGGCGATCATTCCGATCCTCGCGGTGCCGGAACTCGCGGCCCAGACGGCAGGCGACCATTCTGGCGTGGATCACGCGGCCGGCGAAAGCTGGATGGCAACGCTGCCGGCATGGGCGGCGGGGCTGGTGACGTTGGGGGCGATCGCCGCGGTGGCGCTGGCCGGCATCTTCCTGACCCGGCCCTTGTTCCGTTTCATCGCCAAGGCGGGCTTGCGCGAATTATTCACGGCCACCGCGCTCCTGGTAGTCACCGGAATCGCTCTGCTGATGACCGTGGTCGGCCTTTCACCCGCGCTTGGCACCTTCCTTGCCGGGGTCGTCCTTGCGAACAGTGAATATCGCCACGAGCTGGAGTCCGACATCGAACCCTTCAAGGGACTGCTGCTGGGTCTGTTCTTCATCACGGTTGGTGCCGGCATCAATTTCGCGCTGCTCGTTGAAAGCTGGCAGGCGGTGCTCGGCTGGACCGCGGTGCTGGTCTTCACCAAGATCGCGGTCCTGTGGGTCTTGGGCGGGATGTTCGGCATCGGCGGCCAGGATCGCTGGCTGTTTGCGCTCGGCCTTGCGCAGGCGGGCGAGTTCGGCTTTGTCCTGCTGAGCTTTGCGACCGGCAACAACGTCATTCCCGCAAGCCTCGGCGACCAACTGCTACTGATCGTGGCGATGTCGATGCTGATCACGCCGCTGCTGTTCATCCTCTACGAGCGGGTCATCGTGCCGCGTTACGATCAAAGCCGCGAGCGTGCATTCGACGCGATCGAGGAGCGCAGCGATATCGTCCTCGCCGGGCGCGGCAGGGTTGGCGGCATCGTCGACCGAATGCTGGAGAATGCGGGCTACCGCGCGACCGTAATCGATTATTCTTCCGAGCAGATCGATCGCCTCGCCAAATTCGGCATCCGCACCTATTACGGCGATGCGACCCGGCCAGACCTGCTGGCTTCTGCGGGGATCGCACAGGCGCGGCTGCTGGTGGTGGCGATCGACGACCGCGAGGCGACCAATCGTCTCGTCGGACATGTCGTAAAGCAATACCCGCAGGTCCACATCATCGCGCGCGCTTTCGACCGCACGCACGTATTCGAACTGTGGTCGCTGGGTTGCCGCGACATCATTCGCGAAACCTATGACAGCTCGCTGCGCATGGGCCGCTCGGCCTATGAAGCGCTCGGCGTCGAAAGCGAGCAGGCGCATGAATTGACCGCCGCTTTCGAGGCGATGGACCGCAAAGCGATGGAACCGATGGCGAACGCCTTCGACATCGACACGCCGCCTCACGAGAACGCAGCGATGATCGCGGTGATCAAACGGTTGCGCAGCGAATGGGACCCGCTGCTGCGCGAACAGATGGCGGCCATTATGCGCCGCGACGACCTGGACGAGATCGACGAAGCCGCGGAATAGATGCGCGCAACTTAACGAGCTGTCGGCGAGCTTCGAAGCAGCCCAAAGTAAACTGTCAGATAGAGGTGGTGGCAGGGCTTGAATCGAACCGTCAAAATAACGCTTTGATATCAGTCCTGTTCTTGAAGTGAGCGCGAGGCTTCCCCCACACCCTCCCCCACATTTTCGTTCATTTAACGGTGGTTCGGTTCAGCGTTTTGGCCAAGAAGCTGAATGAGACGAAGGTTGGTAAGCATCATATCGCGACGTATTCGGCAGCGCTACAGGCAATACCGCAGCGTCTCGAAAGTGCAGCGAGCGGCTGCGCGACGGAGCCAGGGAGATCGCATCCATTTCCGGCTCCAGGCGCAAAGGCGGCAGCTCTTCCCACATACCGACAGACTTGCAATCACGCATTATTGTTGCCACATATACATGAGGCTTTAGCACAAGCCTGCTACCCGTCATTGCGAAGCTGTTGACAGCACTGCATCGATAACATTTTTCACTTTCATCATTTTTTCGAGCTTGAAAGGCGGTTGACGGGTGACGCTCCTATCCAAGCTAGGAGAAAACAATGTTGAATGAGAATGTTCGCCCGTCGTCCATCGACGGCATAAAGCGCTTGGCCACGCAAATTAAGAAGGTTCAGGGCGTCAAGCACGCCGCAGCATTGGACATCGCTGCGAAGGCTGCTTCCTTCGAAAATTTCAAACATGCCCGCCGATCCCTTTCTAGCCAAGCCAATCCAACGGGGTCCAAGCACCAGCTGTTCATCACGATCTACTGGCGGGAAACAAGGCCGTTCCGGCAAGGCCGGGAAACCTTGCAGATCGATCTGGCGAAGCCATTGCTGGAATTATGTAGCAAGTTCGAACTGAAGATGGCTAGGGGGCTTTGGGGCCGCTTGGTGGCACCGGACCATATTGTCCATGACACCGTTGCCCAATCTCAAGATTTTGCCCGAGGCGAGATTTGCAAAGCCGCCAGAACACTTCGGTTTATGGAGGCAACTGGCCTGCGGCCATCGAATGACTACCTCGCAGCTTATCCGGGCAGAGACCATGACAACAAGCTACCGAACTCCGATCATGCCACGGATTGGTATGATCCAGCGAATGGTCAGTTTGTGCTCGTCGATGAGCCATATTCGCCAGCAGTTGTAAGCGAAAAGCGGGCGGAATGGGCGCAGCAGCATGGTTGGCACCTTCAGGCTTCGAAATGGCCTGGCATCTATTATCCGCACCACTGCAGCTTCTTCGTCGCGACCGACTCTTCGAGTGGATATGATTTCGCCGCGCTAATCAAGAAGATCGATAGCCTAGAAGCACCTCTGCTCGTGGAGGATTGGAACGGTACTTCTGTTCCAGGTCACGAGGTGTTCACAAGCCCTATGGCAACAACACCTCAGGATATGCGTCGTGCCAGATGCAAAGGGACGATAATCCGGGAAGCCAGTCAAACCACAGTCCCATACGGCGCGTTCGGCCACGAGAGACGCAAGCCGAGGGCCAAGATGCCTATCCCATCGCATATTGAGGCCGGGAGAATCATCAAGTCAGTGCTGGCGTCGGCGCAAAAACCGTATTCAGTAAACCAAAGAATGGATTCAGTCCGATCTACGCTGGAAGACTGGATGAGCAGTGAAATTCGACGAGACGAGTTGGACGGCCCGGAATTTTTCGATGTTTACTACCACGATGCTGATGAAACAGGGCCGTATGCAGAGGCATCGAAATCATCAGAAGGGCTCATTCGGATTTTGGACGAACTGAAAGCAAAGCTCAGCGTGCATTATCCTGATTGCGCACCATTGAGGCAGCAATTCGGCAAGATCGATACAGCGATAAAGATAATTCGCAGTCATATCGCGAAACGCCAGGACCGCTGAGACGGACGGGCTGCTCCTTGATAGCCAAGAAGCAGCCCGCTTTCTATTGGCGCTGACGCTCAACCAGTCCGTGCAAGCTGGCAGTGGTAATACGCGTTGCTTTGCCAATTTTGACGGTTTCAAGTTCACCGTGGGAGATCAGCTCATAGAGCTTTGTGCGCCCGACGCCGATCATGCGGGCAGCATCATTGACCCTTACGCAGATCGGCTCGACGGATTGCTGGCCGCTCATTCCGCTGGTTCCTCTTCACGGTAGTGAGCGGGATCGGCGATCCAGCGATTGATGGCTGACTCATGCCAGCCTGCACCGTGCACACTGATCTTCACCTGTGACGGAAACGTGCCCTCGGCGATCTTGCGATAAATGGTGGAGCGGGAAAGGCCGGTGCGGTCGAGCACGGTCTTCAAGCGGATGATGCGTTCTGTATTGGACATTGGGCCTTCTCATTTTGACACTGGCAGCCCCTCTACGGAACATAATGAGAACATTTAAGGATAACGCAAGGTGTCGTCCCGAATTGAAAATCGGTTCTAACCGCCCCGGTTAGTGTGAAAGAGAAGGCTACGGATTTATTGAGACGTTCTTGGACGAGTGTCGGAGAAAGTTCTGCAAAGTAAGAAAATTTCCCCGTAGAGCAAATATCGTCACCCTGCGCGCGAATTCACGTCGTAAATGGCGAAATTGCGCGCCGCGCCTACCGAAATCTGCGCGAATCGAATGCGCTCAGCGCCCTGCCTCAGGTTTGCGAAATCGCAAGAACGCCAAGCTTAACTATGCGAATTGGCTAGGTTTCAAACCGGCAGCTTGCTCGCGGGGATCAGCGGGCCGTCACAGATGCGTTTGAGAAGGTCTGCCTGTTTCGGCTCCAGTCCGACGAGCAGCGTCAGGACGTTGAGCACGTTGATAAGTTCGCTGGTGTATTCAGGCAGCCAGTGATCGGGCTGGATATCGCCGAGAGGGGACGGCGGGCGTTTGTCGCCGATTAGGGGGCGTTCGCGGTCCTTGCGACGATAGCTGAACCACTGGCGGAGCACCTGCTTGCCGGAAACCTCATAGGCCCAGACTTCCGGTGACACATTGTCGATGAAGCCGGTGCCGACCAGCAGACGGCGCTTTGCCGCATCATAGTCCAGCGTGTCAGGGAAGCCCTCGGGCGTCGAAGGGATTGCGCCGTCCTTGGGGATGACCGGACCACCCTTCGCCACTCTGGGAGGCTGAGGCGGGTCTTCGGTGGCGAAGCGTTCACCGAAGGTGTGCAGGCGGACAACTTCGTGTCCCAGCTTGGTGGCTTCCGCGAACAGCGCGGCATCTGCAGTCAGAGGGACACGTAGGCCGGGACGGACGAGATCTTCGGCAAAACTGGCGGTGTAGGCCGGATGCGCGAGCAGTGCCGCGACATAGGCAAAGACATCGATCGGATCGACAGGCGCACCGAAAGCCTTGGCCAGCAGCGCGACGACGGCGGGGGATATATTTGACTCGGTCGCGGCGGCGTTTTTCCAGAGGGCGAAAGCGCGACCACCGCGACCGGCGTAGTGATGAAGGTCGGGAATTACGGCGAGAGCAGTCGCGCCAGGACCGTTGCTAGGAGCGCGGTCCATTGGTGCCGTGAGATAGACTTGCTTACTGCTGTAGTTGTCCCAGAGGCCGGGATTGGGGCGATTGATGAGTCGCTTGTCGGGGATGATCCATTGGCGGTCAAACGAACGGAAGCCGTATTGGGTCGGTTGAACCAGCTTTAGGGCAGCAGTCGCGTTGACCTTAAAAGCGGGATCATCACTGTCACGATGCGCAAGGCCGAATTCAATCGAGGCCAACTTCTCGTGATGGCCGGTGAGACCTTTATTTTCGGGTTTTGAGATAGTCCGGTCGCCACCTTGATGCGGCTGAAACCACTCTTCGCGCTTTGCCGCTTTCGGCTCGTCGATCAGCCGTTTCCAACGTTGCTTCAGCGACACTTGATCCGGCGCAATGATCCAAGTGCGCCCAGGCATTACACCCGAACCGCAATCGCCAATCACGGCGTCAAGCGAAGCAAAGGCGCCCCAACCTTCGCGCAGTTCGGGGAGAAATGGCGCACGCGGATCAGACGGGCAATCGCTCCATCCCTTGCCACCAAGCGTGACTGTTTTCAGCTCAGCGAATTTCTCATCACGCCGCCCTTTTGCCAGCGCACGGTAGCGCACCCTTGCAGCACCTTCGCCCGGTGTGCGTGAACGGCTGGCGAGCACAATGCAGACCGGGTGCTGCACGCCTTGGAATATGCGTGTCGCCACTTCTGGCTGATGCCCTTCAGGCGAACAATCGATCACCCAGATATCGTCGCACTGGCTGCGCAGATCGGCCCGCATCTTCTGGAAACCTTGGCCGTTGAGGAAGCCAGAAACAGTGATGTAGCAGACCATCCCGGCGAGCTTTTCTTCGACCGGCGGCTGCTTGTCGCGCCCTCCCGCGCCTTGCTCGAAAACCTTCCACGCTGCCCAACGCCAAAAGTAGATGTAGAGGTTGCGCAGGTGCTTTGCATGCGTTCCGATCTTCCACGCCTTGGGCGGCTGCCAGTCGTTCAGCGGCGCACTCTTGTTCTTGTTTCCGCTCTCGATCCACGCACCCTTACCCTTGGCCTTTTCCTTGTAAGGCGGGTTGCCGATCACGACGGTAATCGGCTCGCTGCGCTTGACCTTGTTGGCCTCGGTCCGCGACTTGGAAATCTCGCGGTAGATACCCTGTCCGCTCTCGATATCGGCGTAGGGATCGCCCAGGGTATCGGTGACAAACAGGCGCGGCGTGGCGTCCGCGCCGATTTCCAGCATTTCTGCCAGAAGCCGCAACTGCGCCACAGCGAACGCGCCGAACTGCAATTCGAAGCCGATCAGTCGCCCGGCCACATCTTCCATCATAGGCGCTACCGCGCCGGGACCACCATGGTTCGCCTCGATGGTGGCTTTGATCCGCTCAATCGTGCCAAGCAGGAAGGTGCCCGATCCGGTAGCGGGATCGACGATATGCACGTCCTTTCCAGCCAGCCCATCGGTAATGCCGAAGCGCGGACTCTTGAGCGCCTCGTCGCAAAGCCGCACCATCGTGCGCACCACTTCCGGCGGAGTGTAATAGCTGCCCGTCAGCTTGCGCAGCTTGTTGTCGTAAACCTCAAGGAAGTTTTCGTAGAAATAGAGCCATGCCTCGGGGTCGCCCTTCGACACCTTGGCCCACGAAACCTCGTCGAGCACGCGAGTCAGCGTATCGAGTGCGGGGCCGAGGTTGAGGTCCTGTTCGGTCAGCAGCCGCAGCGCGGTGCCGATCAGCGTATTCGCCTTGCCGAGTTCCTTGGCGACATGATCCAGTCCGCCTGCCAGCGACATGTCTTTCGACTTCGCCATGAGCAGCCCGAATGTGACTGCCTGCGCATAACCATCGGCGAATTTGTCATCATCCGCATCGGGGAACAGCAACGCCTTCCAGTCGTCCTTGAGGTCCGTCAGCTTGGTGTTCTTTTTCGACGCATTGAGCTGTTCGAGCACTTCGTCCCGCAGGAACCGGCACAGCCGCGCCGACACGCGGGCCAGCTCGTTCGCACCCTTGGGAGCAATGGGTTTCCAAGTCAGGAAATCGTTCAGCAGTGGCAGAAACGTTTGCGGCGCGGTGAGCTTTGCGCCCGCAAGTTCGACCCCGCCATCAAGGTGGACTATCTGCCCGACCAGCGCCCCATCGCGCCACAATGAGAAGCTGTCGCCATCAGTGTAGAGCAGGTTGGGCAGCGCCTTCAGCTTATCCCATTGCTCCTTGTCGTGGCCGGTCTTCCACTTGCGTGGATCGGCACCCTTGCCCGGAGCCTTCACTTCGATGAAGCCGACCAGGGCATTGTTGACCTTGACCGCATAGTCAGGCCGGGTGCGCATTTCGGCGAGCGAGGTTTCGCCCGTCATCACGAGGTTCTTCACGGCAGGATGAAGAATCGCCGCGACCTGTGCGAAGAGCGTTTCGAGCGGCGCACGCAGCTGGTCTTCCGGCTGGCCGTCACCGCCAGCCAGCTTCGCCTTGGCCGAAGCGCCAAAATCTCCCACAGCCTTTTCGATGGTGCTGGCTTGCGTCACCCGGTATCTCCCGTTCATATTGTCATCTGACACAGGGCGAGCGATGCCCGCAACGGCTTTGGACAAGTAAATGGCGGAAGAAACTGGCGATCTGTTCGTTGGTCCAGCCCAAATGGGCTTCGACCTCGGCGATTCTGTGCCCGCGCCGTCCTGCGAACCGGACCGTGACGAAGTACGTCGCGAATTGCAGGAAGTATTGGCCGAAGCCCGAAGTGCCAAGGATCAATGCCCGTGGGACGAGCGGACCTTAAAATATCACAAAGTCGTCTTTCCGCAGATGGCAAACTGGTTGCCCGAAGATGAGCGGGACCAATTACGATTCGAATTCGCGCAGGAAGTCGAACGGATCGAGTTGCTGCTGGCAGCCTGATCACCGGCTGCACTAAGCTTCCTGTTCAGCCTCAAACGCCCGCTTGCCCTTGCGCCGGAACAGCACCAGCGCCTGCGCGCCATCAGCTCCGCGCAGCTTGGCGGCAACCGTGATGAACGCGCCGTAGAGCGCGGCGCGGTCGTCATCGGTCAGCTCGACCAGATCAGCCTTTGCCACGAGGCCGCCCAGCTCGATCAGTTGCCGGGTCCGTTCGCGCCGTTTCACTTGCCATTCGCGCATGTCAGTTCGTGCCCTTGCCGCCTCAAGCCGATGCCGCGCCGCCGTCGAGCGGCAGAGTGCCTTCCGGCCGTTTGTCAGGTCCGTTCGCAGTGTTGTGCAACTTTCCCTGAAAGAAGGCGGCGCCGCGCTTGCGCCAGCCCTCCCCGGTTGCCTTGTCGGTGTTGGCCACAGCTTCGAGCAGCGCGCCTGCCAGCACATCGGCATCGAGCGCGTCGGCCCCGGTTGCCGTGACCAGCGTACCGAGGTCGCGCACGCGGCGTTCCTTTAATTGCTTCGCCTTGTCGGCAAGAGCCTTCAGCTCCGAATCAAAATCGCGGGGTTTGCGCATATGTTATCTCCATCGTTGGTGTGATGGAGCCATGATAATCGGTGAGCTCTCCCAATGCAGTAAGGTCGCCGGGACAGTGTGAAACCGCCTAGTCCCGATCAGGATTTTATCATGAGAGGGCGCGCTTATACGTCGTGCCGACGTGGCGTATGGAGTGTAACTGGATTGCCGTCATGGCAATCTTTCACTTCAGCGCAAAGGTCATCGGAAGGTCGAGCGGACGCAGTGCCGTGGCGGCTGCGGCCTATCGTGCTGGCGAGAGATTGCACGATGAACGCATCGACAGAACCCATGATTTCACCAACAAGGCAGGCGTTCTTCACTCCGAGATAATGCTGCCAAAGGGCGCGCCCGAAGCTTTCACCGACCGGGCCACATTGTGGAATGCGGTCGAGGCCGCCGAGAAGCGCAAGGATGCCCAACTCGCCCGCGAAGTCGAGTTCGCTTTGCCTCGCGAGCTGTCGAAGAAGGACAATGTCAAGCTGGCGCGTGAGTTCGTGAAGGCCGAGTTCGTCGAGAAAGGCATGATCGCCGATCTCAATGTCCATTGGGATATTGGCGAAGATGGCAAGGCCAAGCCGCACGCGCATGTCATGTTGACGATGCGCGAGGTGACGAAGGACGGCTTTGGCGCGAAGGTCCGCGACTGGAACAAGACCGCGCTGATCGAGCGGTGGCGCGAGCGTTGGGCCAATCACGTCAACCGCGTATTGGCGGAACGCGACATCGACGCGCGGATCGATCATCGCAGCCTGGAAGCGCAGGGGATTGCGCTGGAACCGCAGGACAAGATCGGCCCCGCCGCCTCACGCATTGGCGGACGCGGGCTGGAAGCCGAGCGGATCGAAGAGCACCGCGCCATTGCCCAGCGCAACGGCGAGCGGATCATCGCCAATCCGGCGCTGGCCCTGGATGCCATCACGCACCAGCAAGCGACGTTCACCAAGCGCGACCTTGCCGCATTCGTTGACCGGCATAGCGACGGAAAGGAGCAGTTCGATGCCGCCTACAATGCGGTGCGCGCATCGTCTGACCTGATTGCTTTGGGCAAGGATGGACGCGAGCAGGATCGGTTCACTTCGCGCGCTATGATCGAGACCGAAAAGCGGCTGCATCGCGCTGCCGAAGCAATGGCCGCGCAGGCCAAGCACAACGTCAGCGATGTCCAACGAAACGCCGCATTCGCCAGCGCCGCGAAACGTGGTCTGGTTCTCTCCGGCGAGCAGAAATCCGCCTTCGAGCACGTCACCAACAGCAAGGGTCTTGCGGTTGTCGTTGGCTACGCCGGGACCGGCAAGAGCGCCATGCTGGGCGTTGCACGCGAAGCGTGGGAAAGCGCAGGCCTAACCGTGCGAGGCGCAGCCCTGTCCGGCATTGCCGCCGAGGGGCTGGAGAACGGCTCCGGCATCGCGTCACGAACCATCGCCAGCCTTGAGCACCAGTGGAGCAAGGGACGCGAGCAGCTCACGTCCCGCGACGTGCTCGTGATCGACGAAGCGGGCATGGTCGGCACACGCCAGATGGAGCGCGTGCTGTCCCATGCCGCCAAGGCCGGAGCGAAACTTGTGTTGGTCGGCGACCAGCAGCAGCTTCAGGCCATCGAAGCAGGCGCGGCGTTCCGGGCGATCCACGAACGACACGGCGGCGTCGAGATCAGCGAGGTTCGCCGCCAGCTTTCCGCATGGCAGCAGGATGCAACCAGGCAGCTTGCTACGGGCCGCGCGGGCGAGGCAATCCGTAGCTACGAAGAGCGCGGCATGGTCCATGCCGCCGAGACGCGCGAGGTTGCACGAACTGCGCTGATCGAGCGCTGGAATGAGGAACGGCAGGCCAGCCCCGGCGATAGCCGGATCATACTTACGCACACCAATGATGAGGTCCGCGAGCTGAACCAGATGGCGCGCGGAAAGATGCGCGAGGCTGGCGCGCTAGGGACCGATGCCACGATCAAGGCGGCACGCGGCGAGCGGCAATTTGCATCGGGCGACCGCATCATTTTCCTGCGCAACGAGCGCTGGCTTGGGGTGAAGAACGGCACGCTGGGCACGGTCGCAATGGCCAGCGCGCAACGCATGGCCGTCCGCACCGGTGATGGCCGCGAAGTTGCCTTCGACACCAAGGATTATGCCCATATCGATCATGGCTACGCAGCCACGATCCACAAGGCTCAGGGCATGACCGTGGACCGCGCCCATGTGCTCGCTACGCCGGGTATGGACAGCCATTCCGCCTACGTCGCCATATCGCGCCATCGCGAAGGGCTGGCGCTGCATTATGGCCGCGATGATTTTGCCAATCAGTCGAAGCTGGTTCGCACGCTGGGCCGTGAGCGGGGCAAGGATATGGCGGGCGACTACAAGCCCGAGCAGGCCTTCGCCGAACTGCGCGGGATCAGCTTCCTCGAGCGGATTATTGAGATGGTTCGGCCTGTGCCGGAGAAGGCCAAGTCCATCTTCGGAAACTTCCGCCCGCACGCACGCCATCTTGAGCCAATCCCGGCGCACACAAACACCCAGAACGACCAGCGCCGCGCGGTCGAACGATACGCCCGTGCGCTTGGCGATATTGGCACGATGCAGGCCCAGGGTTTGCCCATTCTCCCACACCAGAAGGACGCGCTGGAGAAGGCTGGAAAGGCCGTCGACGCGATCCGGCCCCATGCTGCCACCGATCTCGCCAAGGCGCTAGAGCGGCGTCCTGAACTAGTTGCAGAGGCCGCAGGCGGGCGCAGCCTGGAAGCCATGCGCGCCATGCAGCACGAAGCCGCAGTGCGCACCGATCCGGCGCTGCGAACCGAGCGCTTTGTCAGCGACTGGCAGGGACTTAGCACAGCACGCAAGCAGCTTGAGCAGCAAGGTGACCGCGCAGGCGCAGCCCGCGTGTCCGCGAAGCAGAATGAAATGGCGAAGGGGCTTGAACGCGATCCGCAGGTCGAAAGCTTGCTGCGCGGCAAGACCCGCGAACTTGGCATCGATCCCAAGCCCGAACGCAGCATCGCAAACGAACTCACCGCAACCCTTGCCCGCGAGCGCACCCGCGCCTTCGACATGGGCATTTAGGAGAAACGACATGGAAGACGATCACATCGAAGAAGTGCAGCTAGACCTTGAAGTCGAGGATCCGCCAACCCCGGAACCACAACCGGAGGCGGCGACGGAAACCGATCCGGCAACCGAAGCCTTCGCCCGCCTCGAAGGCGAAATGGCAATGGTACGCCATACGGTGCAAAACATGGCCAGGGAGCGAGCCGACATCGTGATCCCGGACTACACCGCAACTCTCAGCCAGATGGCCGAACAGTTGGTACAGGTCTCGAAGACGTTGAGCACAATCGGCAGCAAGCCTGCCATCGAGATGACGCCGGAAGACGTTGCAGTCCAGATCAAACGCACCTCTCTCGACATGCTGCGCGACAGCAGCGACCTGTTCCGGCAGGGTCGCAAAGATCTGGACATCGCAACTGGTCGGCTCGCTGCAATTGTCGGGCGTGTCCGCACCGAGGCCGAGCAGAAGCGTCAGACCTGGCGCTTTGCAGGCGTCGGGCTGGTTGCCGGTATCCTGCTTTGGTCGATCCTTCCCGGCACCATCGCCCGCGCCATGCCCGAAAGCTGGCACTGGCCCGAACGGATGGCGCGTAAGGCTGTTGGTGAGCCGACCATCGTGGAGACGGGCATTCGGTTGATCCGTTCTCAGAACCCCGGAGCATGGGAAGAGTTGGCGGCGGCGCAGCACATTCTCAGCGCAAACCGCGAAGCGTTGAATCGTTGCACGGTGCGGGCGGAAAAGGCGGAAACGTCGGTTAGCTGTTCAATTCGGATTGAACCATGATGAACCTTCTACGGTATTGGGCCGATAATCGAGAACATTCAGATCTCAGCCTGCTACCTTCGAATTCTTCCGTGCAAAAGGACTCTGTTTTGCGCAGTCCTCCCTTGCATGTTTAGGGACAAAAACCGTTTAATGTTCTTTCTATTAACTCCCTACGCATTGCCTTGCTCGAACCAGGCATGATGAGCCAGATGGGACGGATATTGCTCATCTGATCGGAAAGAAAATTTTATGCCGCAATCTGTCAAGGAACTCGCCTCAGAAATCATCCCAAGCCGCACAATTCTACTTTTTGGATCAGGTGCATCCATCCCGTCTGGAGCCCCAAGCGTAGAAGATTTGTGCATGCACTTGGCCAAGTCGTTCAAGCAGGAACGAGGAGACTACAACCTAGCAGAACTGACAGGCATTATAGAGCAAAAATCGCGTAGCCGCAGGCAAATGATTGATCGACTTAGGGAGCCATTTTACAATTTGCGACCCACTGGAGGCCTGCTGAATCTACCTCTTTTCTCTTGGCGGTCAATTTTTACGACAAATTATGAAACCCTCATCGAAGATACTTACGGCAGGGCAAAACGACCAATAATATCATATTCGAGCAACTTCGATTTCTCTAAGGAAGAGGTCGCCGACGCTACAAAGCTATTCAAACTTCATGGTACGATCGATGAGGATGTAAGCCTGGGCCATCAAAGCCGAATGATAGTCACAGAACACGATTACGAGCTGACAAATGACTATCGAGAACTGCTGTACGACCGGTTGAAAGCAGATTTGGCTGGCGGCCATCTTGTTATCATCGGCCACTCCCTAGCGGACCCTGACATAAGGGAGGTCGTCAATCGAGCTGCCAAGATCAATGCAGCCAGCTCTGGCGTAGGTAAGATTACGCTGCTTCTTTACACCCGCGACGAAGCTCGAGCGTCGTTGTTCGAAGCAAGGGGCATCGGTGTCGCATTTGGCGGAATCGACGACTTTTTTTCCGCTTTAGCGGACGAACAACCATCTCATCATCTGGTTTATGAAGAAACTGGCGACTTTTTCGACAGTGTCTCTGGCTTAAGGCCTCTCACGATCGATGTAGCTCATGCCCACAATGCCGCAGATGCGAATGCGAGCGCAATGTTCAATGGTTGGGCTGCTGGATATGGAGATATTGCCGCTCTCCTCACATTCGAACGCAATTGCTCTGCACTCCTGAGTGAAGACGTATTGAGTCGCGATATCGATTTTCCAGTGATACTCGGACCGAGCGGCGTGGGAAAAACAACGGCAGCTCGCCAAGCAATGGTCCGCCTTCACTCAAATGGAATGCACTCGTGGGAACACAAAGTCGACCATCCCTTTCGCAACGATCTTTGGGCAACGGTCGCCGAGAAGCTTCGAGACGCCCAAACCCAGGGGGTATTGCTGATAGATGACGCACACCTTCATTTGCGGGAAATCACGATTCTCGTCGATACGCTTGCAGCAGCACAAAATCGTCACCTGAAATTGGTTTGCGTATCGAGCAAGAACCATTGGTCCGGCCGGGTAAAGTCTCCAGCATTCTTCAAACAAGGTCGAGATTATGAAATGAGCAGGCTGGAAGCCGCAGAGATTGAGAAACTTTTGAATTTGGTTGAACAGAACCCAACCTTCCGGCCACTCCTTGAAGATGACTTTAGCGGCTTTTCTAGAACCGAGCGTCGCCGTCGTTTGGTCGATCGATGCGAATCAGAAACGTTTGTCTGTCTTAAAAACATATTTGCGTCAGATAGTTTCGACGACATAATTCTACGCGAGTTTGCAGCGCTGTCTGAGCCGCTGCAAGACATCTACAAAGTTGTCGCAGCGACAGAACACGCAGGAGTTCGCGTACACCGGCAGATGGTAATAAGACTACTAGGGCTTGGAGCTGACAAAATCGGCGCGGTTCTTGAAAATCTAGAAGGTATTATTTCTGAATATTCGATCGATGAACGCGAAAATGTATACGGATGGAGAGGAAGGCACCCCGTAATTGTGGGCATAATTTCTCACTACAAATATAATGATATCGACAGCACTGTTGGACTTTTTGACCAAATAATTGACGCTATCTCCCCCACATACGAAATCGAGCGGCGCTCTCTTAGGGAGATTTGCAACCTTGAGACCGGACTAGCCCGCATCCCCGATAAGCGTGTCCAGAACCGACTATTGCGAAAGATCATCTCAATCGCGCCTGCGGAACGTGTACCTCGGCACCGCTTGATTAGAAACCTGTTAGACCTCGAAGATCTTGAAGGAGCAGAGACTGAGATCAAAATCTTCAAAAGTGATTTTGGACGCGACGCTCCAGCAACGAGATACGAGATTGATCTGATGGTAGCAAAGGCCGTCAGGACTATTGGAATCATGCATGAAGATCGAGTGGCACGGATCAATGATGCCGCCCAGCATGCTGCAAGCGCTGCGGACCAGTACGCGAATAACAAATCGATTTTGGCATCCTACTCCAGAGTAGGCATCGAATATTATCGCCTCACCGGACGTCATGAGGTTTTTGACGCAGCTATGATCGCTCTAAAAGCTGCAGAAAGTGCAGTTGGTGATCCTGACATTACATCGATCATTCGCCTCGCCGAGCGTCGCATACAAGGTGATGTGATCGAACCACTCAACCCGAATGCAAAATAGGATCGTTACCGGCCTTCGTAACCTCTCTCTGGAGCTCCTATTTCCAAGTAGCGACCCTCACTGATCATCTTCAACTTAGGCAATTCATTTGAAAGGCAACCATATGGGGCAATAGCTTATCTCTCGCACATGCCATGGAACGTGGTAGCCAACCAAGCCTCGCCAAGGCTCTGGCAGTCACCCAATGAGCTGTAGTAGGCGAGATGCCCTATTCGCTGCGATCAAAACTCTCTGGCGCAGTGGAATAGCCCGAGCAATAATTCCCCCACGCTTCCATCAGCTTAACCCGCGCGCCAGGATTATCTGAGGTGCCGAGATAGGTCGTGCGGCGATAGGCGGCCTGCACCGCATCTGGCGTCTTGTGCGCCAATGCCGCTTCGACAACCGCATTGGGGAAGCCTTCGTTCGCAGCCCAATCCGTGAAGCTGGAGCGGAAACCGTGGACGTGGAAAGGCTCCTGCATGTCCCGCATGACCTTGAGCAGCGTCATGTTGGACATCGCCTTGCCGGTCATGCCGGGGAAAACCACTTCGGCTCCCTCAAGCCGCATTGCGTCCACCTTCACGAGCACCGCCAGAGCTGCCTCTGAAAGCGGCACGATGTGCGCCCTGCTGCGCTTCATGTGTTCGGCTGGGATTGACCAAAGGCGCTGGTCCAGATCGAATTCGTCCCATTTCGCAAGCCGCACTTCCTGCGAGCGAACGCCCGTCAGGATGAGTAGGTCGAGGGCAAGACGCGAGTAGGATGGTTTGCGGCGCAGCGCAGTCAGGAATGAAGGAACGGCCACGTATGGCATCGCCTTGCGGTTTGCCGGTTTCTTGATCTGTCGCGGCAGCCCCCGCCCCGCTTTCAGGCTGCTATTGCCCGATGGAGCCTCCGTAGAGCGCCATCCCTTTGCATGGGAGTAGTCGAGCACCGCACAAATTCGGTTGCGAACCTGGCGAGCAGTTTCGGGAATTTCCTGCCAGATCGGCGTAAGGACCGTGATGATGTCGGCAGCGGTGATTCCGCCAGTCGTCATGTCGCCCAATTTCGGGAAGGCGTAGTTCTCCAAACTGGCCAGCCACTGGCGACCATAGACATCACTCTTCCAGCCAGCCTCGTTCTCGGAGTGATATTGGGTGGCAGCTTCGCGGAATGTGACCTTGGCGGCTTCCTCGTCCTTTCGCTCCGTTAGCACGTCGCGCTTCTCGACTTTAACCGCCTTGCGTAGTTCGGCAGCTTTCGTGCGGGCCTCGGCCAGCGTCACCAGCTTTGCGCTACCCACTCCGATGTCGCGTCGCTTGCCATCCTGCTGGAGTCGTAAATTCCAGTAGGCACCCCCGCGTTTGTCCACTTTCAGAAATAATCCGTCACCGTCCTGATAGGTGCCCGGATTCGCCAAGGCTGCCTTGACCGCCACCGCCGTGAGTTTGCCCATTGCTCTACCCCCACACTTTTCGGGACCGAGTTGCGAAACCAAAGTGTGGGGGTAAGCCACTTTACCCCCACATTACCCCCACACTTGGCTCCGGTTGCAGGCAAATTGCAGCGGTCAAATGCGGACGGTAAGGGCGATAATACCCTTGGTTTTCTGCGATTTCTAGAGGTTTTCGGGGATGTGCTGAGAAAGGGCGGTGGTGGACAGGGCTGGATTCGAACCAGCGTACGCTTGCGCGGGCAGATTTACAGTCTGCTGCCTTTAACCACTCGGCCACCTGTCCGTTCCCGAAAAGTCGCCTTCGCAAAGGCCAAAGCAGGCGCGCTGATTTTCGCGCCATGCTGCCGGGAGGCGCCGCTTTGGCGAAGCGGCGCTTGCCTGTCAATGGGGCGGCTGGCAGGGACGCTGCGCACCGACCAAATGAGCGAGGATTACGATGGCGAAGGGCGAACGCAAACGCGCCGTGCGCGGGCGCGCGGGACGCATGAAGGGGGGCCGCGGCTCGGGCAAGGCGACCAGCGGCCATGTTCGGCTATGGGGCCGTCACCCGGTCGAAGCGGCGCTCATGAACCCGGCTCGGCAACATCGCAAACTTTGGGCAACGCGAGAGGGGATCGCCGCGCTCGACGGCGAATTGCCGCCCGATTTTCCGGTCGAATTTGCCGACGTGACCGACCTTGCGCGCCTGGTCGCCAAGGATGCGCCGCATCAAGGCTTGGTGCTCGAATGCGAACCGCTGGAGGACGTCTTTCTTGACAACGTGGCCAACGGCGATCCGGCCCGGCCGATCATCCTTCTCGATCAGGTGACCGACCCCCATAATGTCGGCGCGATCCTGCGTTCGGCAGCGGCGTTCGGCGCTGCGGCGATCGTCACGCAGGATCGTCACGCCCCGCCCGAGGGCGGGGTTCTTGCGAAATCGGCCTCGGGCGCGCTCGAGACCGTGCCCTGGGTCCGGGTGGTCAACCTCGCGCGTGCCTTGGGCGAATTGGCCGAGGCGGGATATTGGCGCATCGGACTTGCCGGAGAGGCGGAGGCCACCCTTGCCGAGGCGCTCAGCGCCGGGCCGCTCGCCATCGTGTTGGGTGCCGAGGGCGAAGGCATGCGCTACAATATCGCGCAGCATTGCGACGCTCTCGCGCGGCTGCCGATCACCTCCGCAATCGAAAGCCTCAATGTCTCCAACGCCGCCGCCATCGCTCTCTACGCCGTATCCACCAGGGGCGGCGGCTGAGGCTACAAATGCATAGCGGTAAAGACCACGCCCCATCGAACTGAAGCCCGATATATGGGTCATCCCGCGGCCACCATACGGTGATTTCGATCAGCCATGAGGTTGGGGATCGCCAAACTACATGGCATCCACAAGCAAAAACCCCGCCGCCCACGAGGGGGCGACGGGGTCTCTCTAGCTCTTGGCGGCTATGGCGCCGCCCGGTTTGTCCGGCTTAGTTTACCGCGTCCTTCAGGCCTTTGCCGGCCTTGAACTTCGGCTGGTTCGACGCCTTGATTGGCATCGGTTCGCCGGTGCGCGGATTGCGGCCCATCGATGCCTTGCGCTTCGCCACCGCGAAGGTTCCGAACCCGACCAATCGCACTTCATCGCCACCAGCCAAGGCTTTCTGAATAGCGTCGAAAACGCCTTCGACCGCGTTTGCGGCATCGCTTTTCGAAAGGCCGCTGGTTTCTGCAACCGCGCTAATCAGGTCGTTCTTGTTCATCTTGATGTTCCCCTCATTTGCTTCGGCATTCGGCGTGGGTGAATCGCCCCCCGTCAAAGGCGACAGGATGAGACGTTTTTTCCAGCACTGTCAAAGGCAAATAGGGCAGAAACGACCGCAATCGCGCAGGCGAAGCGGCCTTTTGCGACGAACCGAGCGCGAAAGCGCGGTTCGCGTATCAAAATGGGTCTACACAGGCATAAGCGCCTGTCGCTGGCCGGTTTCCCGGCCGGCTTTGCGGTCAACAGACTCAATGCGCAGTTGGCGCCTCGCCCGGATTGCGCAGCTGTGCCGCCGGCTGGGAAGCAAGATCGTCGGCTTCGGTCCATTCGATCGGCGCCGGCATTTCAACCAGCGCGGTTTCGAGCACCTGGTCGACATGACTGACCGGAATGATCTCAAGCCCCTCCTTCACATTGCCGGGTATCTCGGCGAGATCCTTGACATTTTCCTCAGGGATCAGGACGGTAGTGATCCCGCCGCGCAGGGCCGCGAGCAGCTTTTCCTTCAGCCCGCCGATAGCCAGCACGCGGCCGCGCAGGGTGACTTCGCCCGTCATCGCAATATCCGGACGCACGGCAGCGCCGGTGAGCGTAGACACGATAGAGGTCACCATGCCGATCCCTGCGCTCGGCCCGTCTTTGGGCACCGCGCCTTCGGGCAGGTGAATGTGGACGTTCTTGCGCTGGAACAGGCTCGGCTTGATGCCGTAACCCGGCGCCCTCGCCTTGACAAAGGAGAAGGCAGCGGCGACGCTTTCGTTCATCACGTCGCCGAGCTTGCCGGTGGTCTTGATCTCGCCCTTGCCCGGTGTCGTCACGCTTTCGATGGTGAGGAGTTCACCGCCGACGCTCGTCCAGGCAAGGCCCGTCACCGCGCCGACCTGCGCCTCGTCCTCGCTCATGCCGTGCTTGAACTTGCGCACACCGGCAAAGTCGCCGAGATTTTCGGGCGTGATGGTGACGCTGGTCACCTCTTTCTCGAGGATCTTGCGCAGCGTCTTCCTCGCCAGCCGTGCGATCTCGCGCTCCAGCGTGCGCACGCCAGCCTCGCGGGTGTAATACCGGATAAGATCGCGCAGACCCTCTTCGGTCAGCTCGAACTCGCCTTTCTTCAGCCCATGCGCCTCGATCTGCTTGGCAATCAGGTGGCGCTGGGCGATTTCGACCTTCTCGTCCTCGGTGTAGCCTTCGAGGCGGATGATCTCCATCCGGTCGAGTAGCGGCTGAGGTAGGTCGAGGCTGTTCGCGGTGGTCACGAACATGATGTTCGACAGATCGAGGTCGAGCTCGAGATAGTGGTCCTGGAACTTGTTGTTCTGCTCCGGGTCGAGGACCTCGAGCAGCGCCGAGGCGGGATCGCCGCGGAAATCCTGTCCGAGCTTGTCGATCTCGTCGAGCAGGAACAGCGGATTGCTGGTTCCGGCCTTTTTCAGGTTGTTGACGATCTTGCCCGGCATGGACCCGATATAGGTCCGGCGGTGCCCGCGGATTTCCGCCTCGTCGCGCACGCCGCCCAATGACTGGCGCACGAATTCGCGTCCCGTCGCCTTGGCGATCGATTTGCCGAGGCTGGTCTTGCCGACACCCGGAGGCCCGACAAGGCACAGGATCGGACCTTTGAGCTTGTTGGTGCGCGCCTGAACCGCAAGATATTCGATGATCCGGTCCTTGACCTTTTCGAGGCCATAGTGATCCGCATCGAGCACCTCCTGCGCCTTCGCGATGTCCTTCTTGACCCGGCTCTTCTTACCCCAGGGCAGCCCCAGCAGCACGTCGAGATAGTTGCGGATGACGGTGGCTTCCGCGCTCATCGGCTGCATACCTTTGAGCTTTTTAAGCTCGGCCCTGGCCTTGGCGCGCGCTTCCTTGGAAAGCTTGGTCTTTTCGATCTTGTCGGTCAGCTCGACAAGCTCGTCGCCGCCTTCCTCATCGCTGCCGCCGAGCTCGCTCTGGATCGCCTTGAGCTGCTCGTTGAGGTAATATTCGCGCTGCGTCTTCTCCATCTGACGTTTCACGCGCCCGCGGATCTTGCGCTCGACCTGAAGCACCGAAAGCTCGCCTTCCATGAAGGACAGCACCAGCTCGAGCCGCTTCAGCGGGCTCGCTTCGGTCAGCAGCGATTGCTTGTCGGAAACCTTGGCGCTTATCGCGGCGGCGATTGTGTCGGCCAGTGCGCCAGCATCGTCGACTTCGGAAAGGTCGACGCCGGTTTCCTCGCCCATCTTTTTGTTGAGCTTGGCATATTCGCCGAATTGCTGCGTCACCTGGCGCATCAAGGCGGTCACCTCGCTGCCCGACACCGTTTCCGGTTCGAGCAGTTCGACCTCGGCGACGACATAGGAGTCGAATGAGTGCAGCTCCATCGCCCGCGCGCGCTCAGTCCCTTCAACCAGCACGCGCACCGTGCCATCAGGCAGCTTGAGCATCTGCAGAACCTGCGCGGTGACGCCGACGTCGTAGAGATCGTCGGCGTCCGGATCGTCGCAGGCCGGATCGAGCTGGGCGAGGAGGAAGATGTCCTTGGACGCCTCCATCGCCGCCTCTAGCGCGGCGACCGATTTGTCGCGGCCGACGAACAGGGGAACGACCATGCCGGGAAAGACGACGATGTCGCGCAGGGGGAGAAGGGGAAAGGTCTGGGTCATGAAATATCCGCGGCGGTCATGGGGACACGCCTTTGACGCGGAATATGGGAAGCACCCCGCCGGGCCGCAATGGCATCCGCTGTTTTGCTGTGGATGCGAAAGAATGGGCGAATCCTGCCAAGTGCTCAGCCGGGCGAAAACGACGCCTTTTCGTAGACATTCGTGATCCGCTCGCCGTTCCAGACATAGGTCAGGTGCCGGTCCTGTCGGCAGTTCGAAACCAGCCGCGGCCGGAACAGCGCGGCGCATTCGCCGCCCTCGTCCCGGACGCTTGAATAGGCGATGCCGTCGCTGCTCTCCGCGCGCTGTTGGCGGGCGAAGATCCGCGACGCGCCGTAATCATCGGGATCGTAGAGCGCGCGATATTGATCCTGCCTGCCGCGTAGATCCCACAGATCTGCGTCGATGTCCGCCGCGTAGACGCGCATGTCGATTTCCTGTGCCGGTTCGCCGGTGGCGGCAAGGAAGCGCGCACGATGGTAGCGCGTTTCCACAACTGCGGTTTCGACCGATCTGGCGCAGTAATAGGCGCCAAACGTCCCATCGTTGAAGCGCGCGCCGTCCGGCGCGATATGGGTGAAGGCGGCCATGATGGGCGAGCTTCCCAGGCCCGAGACCCGGTCTTCGGCCGGCACGAGCCGCAGTTCGCCGACCTGTTCGCGCAGGCGGCTGTTGGTCAGAGCCTCGATCTGGAAAACCGCGTCGAGATCGGCGGGGTCGGCGACCTTCTCGAACAGGTCGATCGGGGGAAAACGGCTGGCAACGATCCGATAGGAGGGCTGCCAGCAGACGCGGCTTATGGGCGGTGCAGCGGGCTCGCTAGCCGCGCTGGGCATCGATATAGCGTCGCACGACGAAGAGGTCGGCGACATTGCCCGACATCATCCGCTCGAGCGCCGAACGCCCCCCGAACACCGGCGCGGCATTGGGCTTTCGCACCCAATCGTCCGCACTCGCCGGCAGCAGGATCTGCAAGCCCTTGTATATGCCGAGCACATAGGAAATCCGCTCGAGCGCATCCTTGGACAGCGCCGCAACCTTGCCGCGCTTCCAGCTTTGCAGCGTCGAGCGGCTATCGAGGCCGAGCAGGCGCATCTGCTCCGCTTCGTTGAGACCCCAGGCTTTCGCGATATTGAAGAAGGTGCGAAGCGCAGGACCGGTGAGCTCCCGCCGCGAAAGCGAGGGTGCAATCGTATCGTCGCGATTATCGGCAAGCTGCGTAGCCATTGTGGTCTCCCGACAGCTCTATGTGCAGAAAATGCACAATTGTCAAGCTCGGGAGCAGCTTTACCCCATTCCGGGCAGATTGAAGCCAGGCGGTAGGCCCATTCCGCCCTGCATTTCCTTCATCTGCTCGGCGGACACGCGGTCGGCCTTGTCACGCGCATCGTTGAAGGCGGCCGTGACGAGGTCTTCGACGATATTCTTCTCTTCCGGCTTCATCAGACTGTCGTCGATGCTGACGCTCAGAATCCGCCCCTTGGCGGTGGCCCGCACGGTGACCAGACCGCCGCCGGCCTTGCCCTCGACCTCGATGCCGTCAAGCTTCACCTGCATGTCGTTCATCTGGTTCTGGATCGTCTCGGCCGCCTGCTGCGCTGCGGCCATCATTTCTTCCATGCTCTTCATGGGCTTGCCTGTCCTTTTCGTTCAGTTCCAGTTGCGCCCGCCGGCATTGGCGCGCGCGACCTTGTCGGCGGGATCGATCAGCTCGGCATCGGGGAATGCCGCAAGAGTCGCCTTTATCAGCGGATGCGCGCGAAGGCGATCTTCGCGCGCTTTTGCTTCGATCCCTGCCTGTTCGCGCAAGGAAGGATGCGCCGTGCCCGCTGCGTCCGACGCCCGCTCGACCTGCCAACGCTTGCCGCTCAGCTTGAACAGGGCATCGCGAATGTCGGGTGCGGGATCCTCGCCGAAATCGTCGGCCGGTTCGTAAACCAAGCGCTCAGGGGCCAACTCGACCACGCGAATGCGATCGCGCATCATCTGAGCAACCCGCAGCTGCCCTGCATCGTCCAGTCGATCCACCAGCGCGCGCCATTCGTCCATTGTGTCGGCAGAGGCCGGTGATGCCGGCTTTGTGACGGTTGCCGAAAGGGCGGGGTCCGCGCTTCCCGGCGCCGGGGGAGGGTTTGCCGCCAGGTCCTCGATCCGTTTCGCCAAGGCTCCGGGATCGGGCAGATCGGTCGCATGCAGGACGCGCAACAGCGCCATCTGCAGGCTCACCAGCGGATCGGGAGCGCTGCGCACCTCGTCATAGCCCTTAAGCAGCAACTGCCACAGCCGGTGCAATTCGCCTGCTCCCAGCCGCGCGGCGAGATCGGCCAGCGCAGCGCGTTCGTCCTCGCTCGGCGCATCGGGCTCGCCGCTCGCGATCTGAGCGACCGTGATCCGGTGAACGAGGTCCATCAGTGCGCGCATTAGTGCGAGCGGTTCGACGCCCAGCGCATATTGCTCGTCCACCGCCTCCAACAACGCAGCCGCGTCGCCTTCGAGCATATGCGCAAGCACGCGCCGCTGGGCGCTCTTGTCGGCGAGTCCGAGCATGTCCCGCACCCGCACCGCGGTGACCGCGCCGCCTTCCTCCATATCGGCATGGGCGATCGCCTGGTCGAGGATCGAGAGACCGTCGCGCGCCGACCCTTCGGATGCGGCGGCAATGATGCGCAGTGCCTCCTCCTCGGCCTCGACTCCTTCGGCCCGGCTGACCTTGGCAAAGTGATCGACCAGCAATTCGGCAGGGATGCGTCGCAGGTCGAAACGCTGCGTGCGGCTGAGCACCGTCACCGGCAGTTTCTCGACCTCGGTGGTGGCGAACAGGAACTTCACATGCGCCGGCGGTTCTTCCAGCGTCTTGAGCAACGCGTTGAAGGCGTTGCGCGAAAGCATGTGAACCTCGTCGATGATGTAGATCTTGTAGCGCGCCGAAACCGCGGCATAGCGGACCTGTTCGATAATCTCGCGCACATCGTCGACGCCGGTGTGGCTCGCCGCATCCATCTCGATGACGTCGATATGGCGGCCCTCGGCAATTGCCCGGCAAGGCTCGCACACCCCGCACGGATCGATTGTCGGACCGCCCTCATCGTTCGGCCCTACGCAATTGAGCGCCTTGGCGATCAGCCGCGCGGTCGAGGTCTTGCCGACCCCCCTCACCCCGGTCATCAAAAAAGCATGGGCCAGCCGGTCGCGCTCGATCGCATTGGCGAGCGTGCGGACCATCGGCTCCTGCCCGATCAGTTCGGAAAAGGTTTGCGGACGGTATTTTCGGGCGAGAACGCGATAGGGCTGAGCGGCGTCGGTCGCGGGCATCTCCTTTGCAGGAGTCCGAGGCGCTTCGGGTGCAGGCGCCGCCTCGGGCGCTGCGCCGAACATATTGTTCTGTCCGGCTGCCTCCAGCTCGCGGGCTGTCGGGGCCGCTTCCTCGGAGATGTCGGACAGATCGGGCTCGGATTCGTTCACGCACATGAAGCTAGGCGTTCCAGAACGCTTTGTCATGACGCCGTTCGCCGGAGAGATGGGAAAAGGAGCCGAGCGACCCGCCGCAATTCACCTGGGCTGCTTCCTTCCGGACCTGACCCGGTGAGCGAACGCAAACGTCCACCCGACTCCCGGTGCGCCATATGGCGGGGGCGCGTTCAAAAATCAATTACCGAAAGTTGTCGGCGTAGGCCTGAATCTTCAAGGATTTCGGCGGCGTCGCGTGCACGCGCGCAGTGATGCCGTATTTTTCGGCATAGGCTTTAGCCGCGTCCTTCGAAGGGAATTTGAGCTTCACCTGCGCCTGCGTGTCGCCGCTCCCCGTCCAGCCCATCAGAGGGTCGGGCTTGCGCGCCTCGCTCTGCTCGAATTCGAGCACCCAGGTGTCGATCTTGGCCTTGCCCGACTGCATGGCGCTTTTGGGAATCTGATAAATCCGAGCGGTCATAATGCGCGTTCGATAATCGAACTTCAGCCGCGATTGAAGGCGTTTTTGGTTTTGAGGCTCGGCTTTTCCAGCCACGGCTCCTCAGGCCAGCGATGTTTGGGGTAGCGCCCTTTCATTTCCTTGATGACATCGGTCCAGGAGCCGCGCCAGAAGGCCGGCAGATCGCGTGTCGCCTGGATCGGTCGGCCCGCGGGACTGGTCAGCTTGAGCAGCAGCGGCGTGGTGCCGATCATTGGATGCGTGTCGAGCCCGAACAGGGCCTGCGTGCGCACCTCGACGCTGGGCGCATCGTCGTCGGCATAATCGATCGTATGCCGCGTTCCGGCGGGCGAGGCGAAATGTGTCGGCGCTCTCGTCTCGAATTTTTGCCGCATGTCCCAGTCAAGCAGCCCCATCGCGGCATCCGCGAAGCGGCCCGGCGGCAGGTCGAGATCGCGCCGATTGCCCAGCATGGGGATCAGCCATATCTCCACCTGTTCGCGCAGAGCGGCCGGATCGAGCGCATCGATGCCGGCGAACCGGGCGCGTTCGAGAAAGCCGGGCGGTAAAATCGTACCCAGCTTCTCCAGAGCTTTTTCCACCAGCTTGTCCACAAGCACGCCCTGTTCGGGATCGGGATCGGGTCCGCGCGAGAGGAGGATCGCTCCGAGGCTTTTCTCGCGCCGGCATTCGACGCGTTGCCTCTCCTCATTCCAGCGCGCGCGGCTGCGCTCTTCAATCCGGTCCGCGAACAGCTTTTCGAGCGCTGCTTCCTCTAGTTCGATGCCGGCGACAATCCGCGCGGCTCGGGCTTGCCCTTGCGCGTCGCCAATCACAATCCATTCCGCGCTCGCAAGGGGGGATGCGGGATCGAGGCGATAGCCCCGCCCGCCCGCGCTGACCCAGTCCTCGCCGGAGGCGCCGCGCCGCCGCGCGACGAAGTCGGGGCGGGCGAGCGCTAGGCATTCGGCTGCGGTCATAGCATCACCCGTTCGTTCGACCAGCCGCGCTGCATTCTTGGCCCAGCCCTCCGCCAGCCGGGCAGCATTTGTCGCGCGTTTCGAGGTATCGGCGCGCCAGCGCGCGAGCCGTCGCGCAAGGTCCTCGCTGCGACCACCAAGCCCGCGCTCCTGCAGCAGCATGACCAGCCGTGCCGCCTCTTCGCCGCAGCCGCCTCGCGCGCCGTGCAGCATCGCCGACGCCTGGTCGGGCGCCATCGGCATGGCTGCGATCGCGCGGCCCCATTCGGTGATCCGCAATTCGTCGTCGAGCGCTCCCAGCGCGCGCAGCGCAGCCTGGGCGGCGGCAAGCGAAGCGGTGGGCGGCGGATCGAGCCAGCGCAGTTCGCCCGGATCGCCCGTTCCCCTGAGCGCGAGCGCGAGCAACAGGCCGGAAAGATCGGCGGTCTCGATCTCGGGCGGCGCGAATTCGGGGCGCCCCAGATGGCCACCCTCTTCCCACATCCGATAGGCCACTCCCGGCCCCTGTCGCGCAGCGCGTCCAGCGCGCTGGGTCGCAGCCGCCTGACTCGCTCGCCGGGTGACGAGATGATTTGTCCCCGCCGCCCGGTCGTGCTCGGCGAAACGTACAAGCCCGCTATCCACCACCGCCGCCACGCCGTCGAGTGTCAGCGAAGTCTCGGCAATCGCGCTCGCCAGCACCACTCGGCGAGGACCTTCGGGATCGCGCGCGATCGCCGCGCGCTGGGCGGTGGGATCGACTTGCCCGTGCAGCGGCAGGATCGGTGTGCCTGAGAGTTTGGCCTTGAGCCGTTCGCGCGTGCGTTCGATCTCGCCAATACCCGGAAGGAAGGCGAGAACGTCACCCTCCTGCTCGCGCCACGCCGTCATCACACCGCGCACGACTTCGTCCTCGACCCGCGCATTCGCATCGCTGCCGAGCCAGCGAATGTCGAGCGGGTAGCTGCGCCCCTCGCTTTCGATCACCCGCGTGCCTTCGCCCAAGACCTTGGCGAAGCGCGTTCCGTCGAGCGTTGCCGACATGACGAGTACGCGCAAATCGTCGCGCAGCACCTCGCGCGTTTCCAGCGCCAGCGCGAGGCCGAGATCGCTGTCGAGATGCCGCTCATGCGCCTCGTCGAACAACAGCGCGCTGACGCCGGCTAGTTCGGGGTCCTCGACCAGCCGATTGACCAAAATGGCCTCGGTGACCACAAAAATACGCGTGCGCTTCGAGACCCGGCTTTCGAGGCGGGTGAGGTAGCCGACGCTTCCGCCGGGCTTCTCGCCCATCAGCCACGCCATCCGCTCCGCCGCCGCCCGCGCCGCCACCCGCCGGGGCGAGGTGACGATCACCAGCCCCGTGCACCACGGTTCATCGAGCAGCGCCGGCGCAACCGCGGTCGTTTTGCCCGCTCCCGGCGGCGCGATAAGGACAGCGCCGCGCTGTTCGCTCAAAGTCGAGCGGAGCAGCGGCAGAATTGCATGGATCGGCAGCGTATCGGTCACGCCGACACAGTTAGCCGCGTCAATACCCGCGCGCGACCGCGAAACGGGCGGCTTCTCCCATGGCGGCGCGGGCCTTGCTGTCGGGGAAGATCGAGATCGCGTCGATCGCGCGCTGGGCGAAATGACGCGCTTTCTCGCGCGTGTCTTCGAGCGCGTTGTGTTTCTCGATCAGACCGATGGCCTTCGCGAAATCCTCGTCCGACGTCCGGTGGCCGAGAATCGCATCCTTCCAGAATGCGCGCTCCTCCGCATCGCCTCTGGCATGGGTAAGGATGACGGGCAGCGTCATCTTGCCTTCGCGGAAATCGTCGCCTTGGTCTTTGCCCATCTGGCTTGCATCCGAATCGTAATCGATCGCATCGTCGACCAGCTGGAAGGCGACGCCAAGATTGCGACCATAATCCTCTAGCGCCCGCTCCTCGTCCTCGCTGCACTCGGCGACCACCGCGCTGATCTGGCTGGCGGCGGCGAACAAGGCAGCGGTCTTGGCGCCGATGATGTGGAGGTAGCGTTCCTCGCTGGTTTCGATCTGGCGCTGCGCGGTCAGCTGCGAGACCTCACCCTCGGCAATCACGGCGCTGGCATGGCTGAGGATCTTGAGGACACGCAGGCTCCCGTCCTCTGTCATCAGTTCGAATGCGCGGCTGAACAGGAAATCGCCGACCAGCACGGTCGCCGGGTTGCCGAAAATGATATTCGCCGCCGCCTTGCCACGCCTGAGTTCGCTGCCATCGACCACGTCGTCGTGCAGCAACGTCGCGGTGTGAATGAACTCGACCGCGGCGGCGAGCTTGTGGTGCCGCGTGCCCTCATATCCGACCAGCGCCGCGCCGGCGAGCGTCAACATCGGGCGCAGCCTTTTACCGCCACCCGAAATCAGGTGCCCGGCTAGGCGCGGGATCAGCGGGATTTCGCTCTGCATACGCTCAAGGATGACCGCGTTGACGCTGTTCATCCCGTTCGCCGTCAGCGCCAGCATCGGCTCGAGCGTGGGCGTCTTGCGCGGAATGGGAACGACGTTGGCGGTCATGATCCGGGCGGGTTTACGGGCAGCCGCGCGCGCTTGGCAAGCGGGGAATTGCTGCTAGTTTGGCGGGCGATGGCGCAGGAAACGCAACCCCGGCTCGGCAACCGCGATGCCACAGCGGTGGACGGCCCCGCGAAAGACGCGCCGACGGGCGACGATCCGGTGCTGGCCACCTATCGCAAAAGCATCGACAATATCGATGCCGCGATCATCCATATGCTGGCCGAACGGTTCCGCATCACCCAGGCTGTTGGCGAATACAAGGCGAAAGCGACGCTGCCCCCCGCCGATCCCGCGCGCGAAAAACGCCAGATCGAGCGTCTGCGCGCCTTGTCCGAAGCCGCCGATCTCGATCCCGAATTCAGCGAGAAGTTCCTGCGCTTCATCATCGATGAAGTCATCCGCCACCATGAAAAGGCGCGCGGGAAATAGACTTGCAAGCAAAAGGGCACGCGAGGCTGGTCGAGCCTCGCGTGCCTATGGCGGGAGGGGGGCGTTTCCCGCGCTCTTGTCTGGTTTAGCGCGGGCGGCGCGGACGCTGCGCCCGGGGGCGGGTGGTCGATTGGCTGCGCGTGACCTGTCCGTTATCGACTGTGCGACTGCGCTGGCGCGACGCCACAGTCTCCCCCGCCGAGTTGGTCACCGACTGGTTGACGCTGCGATTGCCTTGTCCGTCGCGATTGCGCTGACCCGAAAGGTCATAAGTGTTGCCGCGGCGACCGGTTGCGGTGCCGGAGAACGTCGAGCCTGTGCCGTCGCCGTTGCGAACCCGCTCGCCCTCGAGCGAACGGGTCTTACCCCGCGGCCCCGTCTGCTGAACGCTGACCACCGCACCGGTATCGGTGCGCCGGCGCACCGCATTGCTGGTGGCGGTGTTGCCGGTGTTGAGGTTGGTTGCCGTGCGTTCTCGGGTCGCGGTGCCGGTCTCTCGGTTCACCGTTGTCGTGGTGCTCGCGCTCACATTCGGGCCTTCGTAGGTTCGCGTACGGGTCTGGTCCTGCGCTGCGACACCGGTAGCGGTAAGCGCGGTTAGCGCGGTCAGAATGAGGGTCTTTTTCATCGGTGCGGTTCCTTGCATTTCGTCGTTGTCTCGTGCGGGGGCCACCGGCGCGGACCCACCGTTTCCGTTCCGGCGACACCCTTTCAACGGGGCCGCTGCGAAAACCCTTCGCGCATTATTGTGGGTCTTGCGACGAGCCGTTCGGATCGTTCGACGGGGGGTTCGCATCATCTTCTTTGCGCAAAGGATCCGATCCGGACGCGTTCGCACCCTCGCTCTCGAGCCGGCGCAGGCGTTCCTGGCGTCGTTCGCGCCATTGGCGTAGGCGATCGCGGCGCTGTTCGGGCGAGAGGTTGCGCAGGCGCGTCCGGTCCGCCTCGATAAAATTCTCGCGCGTGATCTCGCCCCCGGCTTCGACGTCTTCGCGCAAAGCCTCGCGCCGCTCCTCGATCCGCGCAGCGCGGCGCGCATCGGCGTTCTCGCGGACGGTGTCGAGGCGATCGCTCAGCCGCTCTTCCTGCTCTTGCGTAGGCGCGGGCAGGCCCTGCGCGCGGCGAGCGTCGATCCTCTCCCCGATGCGTTGATCGACCCGGCTGCGGCGGGTATCGACGCGTTCTTCTCGACGCTGGTCCACCCGGCGGAAGGCTTCTTCGAGCTCTTCGGGCGTGTCGATCGGCCCTTCGATAACAACCGGCGCGCGCGCATCGGGCACCGGCTCGGGCGCCGTGGAGGCAGGCGGCGACGGGGAAGGTGCGGGCGCGGGTTGAGCTCCGGTAATGCTCGACCAGACTTCCTGCGGGCTCGGCAGGTCCACCCCCAGTTCCTCGAGCACACCTGTGGCTGCCGCAGCGCTCGCCAGCGCGCCGGCCGACACAAGGCCGATGGCCAGCCGCCGGGACGTGCGCCAGCGCGAGGAGGCGGTGCGCTGCTGGGGAAGCGGGGGCGCGCGTCCTTCTGTCGCGGCGACCACGCGATCGGCAAAGCCCTCAGGCAAGTCGGGCACGGTGTTCTCGCCAAGCGCCTTTTTCAGTGCGGGGTCGAAATCGAAGCGCTCGCCGCTCATCGCGCCGCCTCCTTATGCTCGAAGGCGACACGCAGCGCGGCGCGCGCACGGTGCAGCAGGGATTCGAAGGCCTTGATGTTCATATCCATCGCGCCCGCCGCCTCGGCGTTGGGCAGTTCCTCGTAATAGGTCAGCACGATCGCCGCCCGTTGGCGCTCCGGCAAAGCTCCTATCAGAGCCCTTGCCGCATCATGGGTTTGTTCGCTCTCCATCTGCGCATCGGCGAGCGGCTCGGCGTCGGCAGACTCGGGCACCTCGCTGTTAGACATCCGCTTTGAAAGGCGCAGACGGTCGATCGCGAGATTGGTCGCCACGCGCGTAAGCCAGGCGCCGATCCGCACCGGCTTCGGGCCTGCGGCGAGCCGCGGCGCGTGGTCCCACAATCTCAAAATAGCCTCTTGCGCAATATCTTCGGCCTCGTGCGCATCGCCCGTCATCCGGTAGGCGATGCGGTGGAGCAGGCGCGCATGGTCGTCGATCGCTTGGCGAAAGGCGGCTTCGTCCCTCTTGGCTATGCGAGCGAGAACGGCAGCATCGTCCCCAACAGGACGGCCGCTCGCCTCGTCAGCGCCGGGTGGGCTGCCTGCCATGCGTCCTTTCGTACTCGACTCTTTCGAACGGGCCTCATCTACGTGCCTCGTCCTTTCGACGGCGTTGAACGCGAAACCCTTCGCGCTAGGGAAAGTCAGGCGCGCGGCAAGCGCAGATCGACCAGCAATCCACCCAGGTCCTCGCTTTCACCCAGCGTCACCGATCCGCCGTAAATCTCCGCCACGTCTCGCACGATGGCGAGGCCGAGGCCGGTGCCAGGCTTGCCGGTATCGAGCCGCGCTCCGCGATCGAAGATGCGCTTCCTTTCCGCCTCTGGAATGCCCGCGCCATCGTCCTCGACCCAGATGTGGCATAGCTCGCTTTGGCTGGCGTCCTCGGTGTCCTCCGCATCGATCGTGACGAAGACGCTGCCGCCGCCATATTTAGCCGCATTCTCGATAAGGTTGCCGAGGATTTCGTCGAGGTCCTGCCGTTCGATCGCGACCATCACTTCTCGATTGCCGGCGATGTCGAGCCGGCCTTCGGGATAAAGCCGCTCGACCGCGCGGCGCACTGCTTCGGCGCTGGCGCGGACATTGGTGCGCGCCTGCCCGACCGCGCGCCGTCCAACAGCGCGAGCGCGTGCGAGGTGGTGATCGACATGGCGCTGCATCGTGCGGGTCTCGCGAAAAACCGCCTGATTGAGATCGGGATCGCGTGCGGTCGCGGCATTGGTCAGCACGGTCAAGGGCGTCTTGAGCGCATGCGCGAGATTGCCGGCATGAGTGCGCGCCTCCTCGGCCTGACGCTCACTGTGCTCGAGCAGCGCGTTGACCTCCTCGACCAGCGGCTGAACTTCGGCGGGCAGCGGCTCGGTGATCCGGTTGTCGCCGGTGGTGCGCAGTTTCTGGATCGCCGCGCGCACCCGGCGAAGCGGCGAAAGGCCGTAGCGGATCTGGAGCAGCGCCATGACGATAAGGCCCAGCCCCAGCACCGCGAAGCTCCAGATCAGGATCAGGCGCACCTGCTGGATCTGGTCGTCGATCTGCTCGGTCGCGCTGGCGACGGCGAAGGTCCAGCGCGTGTCGCTGCCCGGCAATATCACGGTGCGCTCGGCGATGCGCAGCGGTTCGCCGTCGAATTGAGCCGAATTGTAGAAGCGCACATCGCCTTCGAACCCTTGCGCCGGCTCGCCGATATTCTCCTCGTCGGCGCGCAGGGTCAGCGTTCGGTCCCACAGGCTGCGCGAGGGGTAGGGTTCGTAGCCTTCCCCGCTGATCTGCCAGTAAAGCCCGCTGCCCGGCTCGAGGAAACGCTGATCGCCCAGCGTGCGGTAGAACCAGACCTCGCCGAAACTGTCGATCTCGGCAGAGGCGATCATCGCGGTGAGCTGGTATTCGAGCTGCTCGTCGAAATTCGCTTCGACCTGGCGGGTGAGTGTGCGTTCGAGCGCGATCCCGCCGCCCAGCAGCAGGACAGTGATCCAGGCCGCGGCGATGAGCCCCATGCGCTTGGCAAGACTAGCACGCGGGAGGTCGGCGATGATGGCCGGAGCGCGCGTGCCGTTTACCGGAGACGGTAAAGCGTCGCCGGTGTCGAGGCCCGGCACGTCGCGCACGCCATGGCCCGCCGCTGAATCCGCCGGCTCGCTGTCAGGCCCTGGGTGCGTCGGCCGGGTCGTCGAGGCTGTAGCCGAGTCCACGGATCGTCGTGATTACCTCTGCGCCTAGTTTCTTGCGAATACGGGTGACGAAAACTTCGATCGTATTGGAATCGCGGTCGAAATCCTGGTCGTAGATATGCTCGATCAATTCGGTGCGGCTCACCACCTTGCCCTTGTGATGCATCAGGTAGGAAAGCAGCTTGTATTCCTGCGCGGTGAGCTTCACCGGCTCGCCATCGAGCGTGACCCGGCCCGAGCGCGTGTCCAGCCGGACCTTGCCAGCGGTTAGCTCGGACGAGGTGTTGCCGCTCGCCCGCCGGATCAGCGCGCGCAGGCGGGCAATCAGCTCCTCGGTCTGGAACGGTTTTGCCAGGTAATCGTCGGCGCCCGCATCCAGCCCCGCGACCTTGTCCGACCAACTGTCGCGTGCGGTCAGAACGAGCACCGGGAAGGTGCGCCCCTCCTTGCGCCACATGCCCAGCACGCTGAGCCCGTCGATCTCCGGCAGGCCGAGGTCGAGGATCACCGCGTCGTAATCCTCGGTGCTGCCCAGAAAGTGCCCGTCCTCGCCATCGGTCGAGAGGTCGACGGCATAGCCGTTCTGCTCGAGCGTCGATTTCAATTGCTGGCCGAGCGTGGGTTCATCTTCGACGATCAGAATGCGCATGGTCCACCACTTCTGCGTGAGTTTTCGCCGCGTTGACTGCGCGTTTCGCGGGCCAAGGTCAAGCGAGGGCGCCCGGGTAACACCCCGGGAATTTGGCCGCGGTCAGGGGAAGAGATGCGCCGATGTGCCTAGCGCGAGCGCTTTATGATGCGGCCGCTGCGCGCATCGACGTCGACATAAGTGACACGACCGTCGCGAATGAACTTCAGGCGATAGGCGCGCGCCGTGCTGTCATAGGAGGGGCCGAGATATTCGCTGCCGCGCATCTTGGGCACCACCCGCCGCTCGATTTCGCGCAGCGACAACTGGTTGCCCGCGCGCATCTCGCGCCGTGCCTCGCCCTGATCGGAGCGCGACTGCTCCTGCGCGGCTGCGCTCGCGGCAGCCGCGTTCGTCGCCGTCGGACCGATGCCGGTCAGCAGCATCGCCGAGGCGATCAACGCAAAAAGGGAAGGCACGGATGTCATGATGCAGGATTATCTATCGCCCAAGCGTTGAACAAGCTGTGAATAATGGCAGATTCGCGCGTTCACCCTACAGGCCCGCCGGTCATCTCGTATTGCACCGTGATGCTAACGCCCGTGCCCACCAAGCCGGGCTGCACCGGTGCGCGCGAGGCGCCGGTCACGATGATGGCGCTTTCGTCGCGCGCCATCATCGGCGGAGTGGGGCCCGAGCCCTGGATCGTCTCGCTTACCGAGAGCACGCGAACACCCGAATAGCCGAAGCCGCGCGCATAGCTCATCGCCCGCTCCTGCGCCCGCGCGATCGCCCGCTCGCGCGCCTGGGCCTTCGCCGCGGTATCGTCCTCAAGACTGAAGCTCGGCCCCGAAAGGTCGGTGGCGCCCGCGACGACCAGCGCATCGAGCACCTCGCCCGTCTCGTCCAACTCGCGCAGCTTGACGCTCACCCGGTTCGATACCTGGTAGCCGCGGAAGACCGGCCTTTCGTTGCGCTGATAGTCGTATTGGGCGTTGAGATTGATGCCGCTCGTCTGGATGTCCTTTTCCGCCACGCCCAGCGACTTGATCCGATCGATCACGCGGGTCATCTGCCGCGCATTCTCCCGCATCGCCTCGACGGCGGTGGGCGCCTCGGTGCTGACCCCCGCGCCGATCGTCACCAAATCGGGCTCGGCGGTCACCTCCTCGAAGATGGTGAGCGCAATGACCGGCCCCTCGGCCTCGATCTCCGCCTGCTGGGCAAGTGCGGTGGCGGGCAGCGCGGCGGCGGTCGCGGCAAGCGCCGCGAGGGCGGCTACAACGTGACGGGTCATATCGGTCTCTCCTTTGCGTGTATGAGCTTGCGCTAGCTCTGCCTTTCCAAGCACTGAACCGCCTTCACAGTTCCGACGCGAATGCCTAGTTGCGAGGCCCCATGGCCCAACCCCCGATCCTCAGCCTCGAAGGCCTCAGCCTGCAACAGGGCGGGCGCTGGCTTTTCGGCGGACCTCAGCTTGGCGAAGGTGCGGAGCCCATCGATCTGCACATCCTTCCCGGAGACCGGCTTGCGCTGATCGGTCGCAATGGCGCTGGCAAGACGACGCTTCTGAAGCTGATCGACGACCGGATCGAGGCGGATCGCGGCACCCGGCGGGTGAAGCCGAACATGCGCATCGTCTTCCTCGAGCAGGAGCCCGACTTCGCGCCCTTCGACACGCTGATGGACTTCGCTTTGCACGGCGAACACGCGCCCGCCGCGCATGAGGTCGAGGCGATTGCCGGGCAGCTCGGCATCGACATGACCACCGATGCGGCAAGCGCAAGCGGCGGCGAGCGGCGCCGCGCGGCGATTGCGCGCGCGCTGGCGCAGGACCCGGATTTGCTGCTGCTCGACGAGCCGACCAACCATCTCGACCTTAGCGCGATCGACTGGCTCGAGGACTGGCTCGGCCGCTACAAGGGCGCCTTCATCACGATCAGCCACGACCGCACGTTCTTGAAGCGTCTGACCCGCGCGACCCTGTGGCTCGACCGCGGCACGCTGCGGCGCAAGGAGGTCGGCTTCGGAGGCTACGAGGCCTGGGAGAGCCAGGTCTATGCCGAGGAAGCGCGCGCCGCCGAGAGGCTCGATGCGAAGCTCAAGCTCGAAGCTCACTGGCTCGAACGCGGCGTCACCGCGCGGCGCAAGCGCAACCAGGGGCGGCTGGAGAAGCTCTACCAGATGCGGGCGGCGCGTGCGGCCATGATCAGCGATAGCGGCGCGGCCAAGCTCAAGCTCGCCGCCGACGAGGAGTTCAAGTCCAAGTCCGTCATCGTCGCCGAGGACATCTCCAAGTCCTATGACGGGCGCGCGGTCATCAAGCCCTTCTCCCTGCGCATCCAGAACGGCGACCGCATCGGCATCGTCGGCGCGAACGGCGCGGGCAAGACGACCTTGCTGAAGCTGCTCACCAAGGAGATCGAGCCCGACACCGGCAGCGTCCAGCATGCGCGCACGCTTACCGGCGTGATGATCGACCAGCAGCGCCGCCTGCTCGAACCGGGTGCCAGCGTGCGCGACATCCTCGCCGAGGGCGGCGACTGGATCGACGTTCGGGGGAGCCGCAAGCACGTCCAGGCCTATCTCAAGGACTTCCTGTTCGATCCGGGGCTCGTCGACACCAAGGTCGGCATCCTCTCGGGCGGAGAGCGGTCGCGGCTGTTGCTCGCCCGCGAGTTCGCGCGCACCGCCAACCTCCTCGTCCTCGACGAGCCGACCAACGACCTCGACCTCGAGACGCTCGACCTGTTGCAGGAGGTGATCGCCGACTTCGAGGGCACCGTCCTGATCGTCAGCCATGACCGCGACTTCCTCGACAAGACCGTCACCGTCACCCTCGGCCTCGACGGCACTGGCCGGGTCGATGTGGTCGCGGGCGGCTACGAGGACTGGGCGGCGAAGCGGCGCGAACCCATCGTCGCGAAGGCGAGTTCGTCGACCCCCGCTCCGACGCCGGCCCCAGCGCCGTCGCCGCCCAAGTCCGACAAGCTCTCCTACAAGGACCAGCGCGATTACGAGCTCCTCCCGCAGCGGATCGAGGAGCTCGACGCCGCCATCGCCAAGGGCGAGGCGATCCTCGCCGATCCCGACCTGTTCCAGTCCGACCCCCAGCGTTTCGCCACCATCTCCAAGGGCGTCGCGAACGCGCGGGCCGAGAAGGACGCGGCCGAAGAGCGCTGGCTCGACCTCGCCGAACAGGTGGAGGGTTGAGCGAACAGCGGGCCGCCGCGCTCCACCGCGACATCGCCGCCTGCAGCCTGTGCGCCGAGCACTTGCCGCTCGGTCCCCGCCCCGTCGTCCAGTTCTCGCCCACCAGCCGCATTCTCATCATCGGACAGGCTCCCGGGACCAAGGTCCATGCGAGCGGCGTGCCGTGGGACGATGACAGCGGAAACCGGCTGCGTGGCTGGCTCGGAATGGACAAGGACGCCTTCTACGACCCGGAGCGCGTTGCGCTCATGCCGATGGGCTTCTGCTATCCGGGCAAAGCCAAGGGTGGCGACGCCCCGCCGCGCAAGGAGTGCGCGCCGCAATGGCATGGCCGGGTCCTCGACCTCCTGCCTGCCAAGCGTCTGACCCTGCTCGTCGGCGCCTATGCGCAGGGCCGCTACCTCCCCGAGACCCGCAAGCTCACCATGACCGAGCGCGTGCGGCGCTGGACGAGCGGCGACGAGGGTTTCGGCGACTTCATCCCTCTCCCCCACCCCGCCTGGCGAGTGCGGCTGTGGATGCGCAGGCACCCCTGGTTCGAGGCCGAGACCCTCCCCCGCCTGCGTCGCGCGGTCGCCGGGATCTTGTGAACCCATCCAACAGGATGGAACATGTGGAACACGGTTCTGGGCTAAACCTGCCGAACCGTAACTCTGCGGGGCTGAAAGTGTCACTTTCGCGCTCAAGGCGTCACTCTGGCGGGCAAAGCGCAACTCTACAGAGAACGAAGCGTCACCCTGCGCGCGGCAAACCGTAACTGTCCGGCCCCCTCCCCTGTCGCCGTAGCGCAGGCCGTTTCGCGGGCACCTGCCCGACTTTGTTCCGTCATGCCCTTGCGGTAAGACGCTCCTAGTTTGGAGGAGGAACATATGACGACCGCAGAACTCGCGCAGCAATTCATGCAGCTCATGATCGAGGAGGACGAAGAGGGCTACCAGGCCTATTGGTCCGACGACATCGTCAGCCTCGAGGCCGAACAGGAGGGGCCGATGGCGCGCGTCGAAGGACGCGAGGCTTTGAAAGAGAAACACGCCTGGTGGGAAGCCAACACCGAGGTGCACGACACCTCGATGCAAGGCCCCTATGTCTTCGGCGACCAGTTCGCCGTACGCTATACGATGGACGTCACCATGGATGGAGAGCGCAGCCAGGCCGAGGAAGTCGGCCTCTACACGGTCAAGGACGGAAGGATCGTCGAGGAACGCTTCTTTTACGGTCATGGCGAGCACACCTGACGGCCTGCATCACCGGATCCGGTAGTAATCCGCCACGCGTTCGAGCGCGAGCTTGAGCACCAGCTTGCCGCTGCGAGCGGGCCAGCCCAGCGCCTTTTCCGCCTGCGGCAGCGCCTCGCCCGCGCAGACGACGCGCCACAACACGTCCTTCAGGCCCTTGCCTGCCTCGGCCAGAGCCGCATCGAAGCGCGCCTTGGCAGCGATCTGCTTTTCGCCATGCGAGAGGCCGGGATCGCCCGTGCTTTTCGAGCGCACCGGGTCCCAGCGCATCGTCACGCCCGCCGATAGCTGCGCGCGCTCGTAATCGGAGCGCAGCGCCTCGCCGGCATCGAACAGCCTGTCCGAAAGATGCCCGCGCGCATGCAGCCAGGCGATCGGCGATTCGCCAATATTGACCGTTACCGTGCGCCGCTTGCCCCGCGCGCTTCCCGCATGACGCGGCCCTTCGGATGTCAGTTCGCGTTCGACCAGTTTGCGCATTGCCCGTGCTCCTTATTCACCGATTTGGTGATAGAGGGGTTGCATCCTCGCCATAGCTGTAGGAAAGTCCTTTCACCGGGAGGAACGCACCAATGATCAATCGCATCCGCGAAATCCGTAAAGCCCGTTCGCTGACCCTCGCCGAACTTGGCGCGGCGTGCGATCCGCCGACCACCGCGCAGACGATCGGTCGACTCGAAACCGGCATGCGCAGCCTGTCGACCAAGTGGATGGAACGGATCGGCGCGGCGCTCGAAGTCGATCCGCAGGTGCTGGTCCGCCCGGAGGACGAACGGCGCGCGCAGGTCGTCGCCGAACTGGGCAGCGGCGAACCCGAACCGCTCGCGACCCCGCGCGAGGCGATCCTGCCGACCGAAATCGCCGCGCGCGAAGGCGAGGCGCCGATGCTGGTGCTCGAGATCACCGCCGCAGTGGGCGAATATCGTCCGGGCGACATGCTCTGGCTGCGCCGGATCGAGGCGGATGGCGATGACGGCGACATGGCAGGCGCGATGAATCGCGACTGCTTGGTGCCGCGCGCCGGGGGACGGTTCGCCTTCGGCCGGTTGATCGACCGCAAGGGCACGCTGGTCGGCATTCTGCCGGCGCAGGCGGGTCAGAAACAGCAAGTGATCGACAACCCGCCCTGGATCGCGCTCGCGACCATGCTGGTGCGCCCCCTGTGAGCATGCTTGCGCCCTATCACGCCACTTATCGCAGGCGTCGACGCTGGCGATGAAGCACGTCTGCTCGCTCAGCACGCTCTACCCGAACCCGGCCAATCCGCGCTTCGGGACCTTCGTCGCGCGCTCGCTAGAGGCACTGGCGCGCGAGGACAGGGGGCACGATGCCTGGCGGGTGAGCGTGGTCAATCCGATCGGCCTGCCGCCGATTGCCGTCGGGCGCTATCGTCCGCTCGCTCAGCTAGACGAATATGGCGAGGAAGGCGGCGTCGCGGTCCATCGCCCGCGCTTCACGCTGCTGCCGAAGATCGGGGCGCGGCGCAACGCATCGGCCATCGCGAATGCGGTGCTTCCCGTGGTCGAGGCCATCCATGCCGAGACGCCGATCGACGTGCTCGATGCGCAATTCTTCTTCCCCGATGGCCCCGCCGCCGCATGGATCGCGCGTGAGATGGCACTGCCGCTCTCGATCAAGGCGCGCGGCAGCGACATCACCTATTGGGGCGGCCACGACTTCGCGCGCGAGCAGATGCTGGAAGCCGCCGAGCAAGCCGATGGTCTGCTCGCGGTCAGCGCCGCGCTGGCGGGCGAGATGACGGCGCTGGGCATGGAGCGCGGCAAGATTCGCGTCCATTACACCGGGCTCGACCGCGATCGTTTTCGCCCGCTCGACCATACGCAATTGCGAGCGCAGCTGCGCGGCGTGCTCGGCTTTCGTCTGCCGGACAACGCGCCGCTGCTGACCTGCGTCGGCGCGCTGATCGAGCGCAAGGGTCAGGACATCGCGATCGCCGCGCTGGCGCAGCTGGAAGGCGCGCGGCTTATCCTGGTCGGCAAGGGAGAGGACCGGGATCACCTTGAGCAACTGGTGAGCGACCTTGGCCTCGCCGAACGCGTGCATTTCGCCGGCTCGCTCGATCACGACCTCTTGCCGCTGGTCCTTTCCGCCAGCGACGCGATGGTTCTGCCCACCGCCAATGAAGGGCTCGCCAATGCCTGGGTCGAGGCGCTCGCCTGCGGAACACCGTTGGTGACCTGCGATGTGGGTGGCGCGGGCGAGCTGATCACGAACAGCACCGCTGGCAGGCTGGTGGTGCGCACACCCGAAGCGGTGGCCGCCGGGGTCCGCAGCGTGCTGAACAACCCGCCCCCGCGCGAGGGGGTCGCGGCAATGGTGGAGCGTTTCAGCTGGCAAACCAACGCCGCCGAACTGGCGGCGCATTATGACGGTTTATTTTGATTTGTGAGCGACAGCGCGCTCGCGATCAAACCTGCCCCAGCACCTTCTTCTCCTGGCGATCGGCGTCGGTTTCCTTCGGCACGAAGCTGTCCGAGGTGACACCCATCCAGACCAGCAGCGGGGCGGCCAGATAGACGCTCGAATAGGTGCCGATAAACAGACCCGCAGTGATCGCGGCGACGAGGCCGAACAGGCTCGCCGGGCCGAACAGCAGCAGCGGCAACAGCGCGACCAGCAGCGTCAGCGAGGTCATCACCGTGCGCGCCAGCGTCTCGTTGACCGACAGGTCGAGCAGCTCGGGAAGCGGCATCTTGCGATATTTCTTGAGATTCTCGCGGATGCGATCGTAGACCACGATCGTATCGTTCAGCGAATAGCCAATGATCGCGAGAATCGCGGCGATGATCTGCAGCCCGAATTCGAGCTGGAACAGCGCGAACAGGCCGAGCGTCACCGAAACGTCGTGGAACAGCGCGAATAGCGCGCCGACCCCGAACTGCCATTCGAAGCGCACCCAGATATAGAGCGCCACCATCGCCATCGCCGCAAGCAGCGCCAGGGCAGCATCGCGGCTGAATTCCTCTGCGACCTTGCCCGAAACGGTCTCGTTGCCGTCCGTGCGCACGCCGGGATAATTCTCCTCGACCGTGGCGATCACCTGGTTGCCGATCTCGGTCGCGACGCCCGGCGTGTCCTCGGCCCCTTCGGGCAGCGGCACGCGGATCGAGACGACATTGGGCGCGCCGAATTCCTGCACCACCGGGGTGCCGTAGCCCAATGCCGCGACGCGTTCGCGCAGCTCGCCCACGGGCGCGGCATCGTTCTCCTCAAAGGTCAGGCGCACTTCCTGGCCACCGGCGAAATCGATGCCGAGATTGAGACCGTTGACGGCAACCGCCATCCAACTGCCCGCAATCAGCACCAGGCTGAGGATGAAGAACGGGACCCGCAGCTTAAGGAAGCGGATATTGGTGTCCTGGGGGACGAGTTTGAGAAGTTTCATATGTTGTCCGCCCGCCTTAGATCGTGATGTCCTTGGGCCGCCGCGACCCGACATAGCCCGCCACCCACATCCGGGTCAGCGTCAGCGCGGTGAAGACCGACGTGATGAGCCCGATCACCAGCACCACCGCAAAGCCCCGGATAGGCCCGGAGCCGAACCAGAACAGCAGCGCGCCGGCGATGAAATTGGTGATGTTGGCATCGTAGATCGCGCGGCTCGCCTCCTTGTAGCCGTTCTCGACCGCGGTGATGACCCGGCGCCCGCGCTTGCGCTCCTCGCGGATGCGCTCGTTGATAAGAACGTTCGCATCGACCGCCGCGCCTATGGTCAGGACGAAGCCGGCGATGCCCGGCAGGGTCAGCGTGAAATTGCCGATCGCCATCAGGCCGAGCAGGATCAGCACGTTGATGACCAGCGCGATGGTCGCATAGACCCCGAAACGACCATAGGTCGCGATCATCAGCGCGATCACCGCGATCGAACCGATCATCATCGCGATCAGGCCACTGCGGATCGACTGTTCGCCCAGTTCGGCCGAAACGGTGCGCTCCTCGATCACGGTCAGCGGCACCGGCAGCGCCCCAGATTGGAGCGAGATCGCCAGCTGGTTGGCGCTTTCGGCGGTGAAATTGCCCGAGATCTGCGCGCTGCCGCCCAGGATCGGTTCGTTGAAGAAGGGCGCGGAAATGACCTCTCCGTCGAGAATGATGGCGAAACGCTCGCCGACATTCTGGGTCGAAAGCTGGGCGAAGCGCTGTCCGCCCTGCTGATCGAACTGGATATTGACCACGTTCTCGTTGGTCTGCGGATTGACGCCGGCGCGTGCATTGATGAGGCTATCCCCGCGAATGCCACCCAGCCGCTTCACCGCCTCGCTTTGCCCCGCGAAGTTGGAATTGGCGGCATAGGGATAGATCTGGCTGCCCGGATTGGCGACGCCCGCCTCGGTGTTGCTCGGCAGCGCCTGCTGGTCGACCAGCTTGAATTCGAGCTGCGCGGTCTGGCCGAGCTGTTCCTTCAAAGCCTGCGGATCAGCGAGGCCCGGCACCTGGACGACGATGCGGGTGTCGCCCTGGCGGATGATGGTCGGCTCGCGCGTGCCGAGCAGGTCGATCCGGCGACGCACCACCTCGACCGCGCCCTCCATCGCGGAATTGAGCGCGGTGGAGACGCCCGCATCGGTCGGGGTGAGGACGATGCGCTGCCCGTCGACCACCGCCAGGTCCCATTCGCGGCGCAGTCCCTCGCCCATCATGATCGGTTCGAGCACGCCGCGCGCCCGGTCGATATCGGCCGCCCGATCGAGCATGAAGGAAAACGCGCCGTCGGAACGCGACGTGTCGCCGAACTCGATTGGGGGGCTGGCATTGCGGAGCGCGGCCTCGACCGCCTCTTCCATGTTTTCCAGTCGCTGGCTCGCCACGTCCTCGGGATCGGCCTCGAGCAGCAGGTGCGAGCCGCCGGCAAGGTCGAGGCCGAGATTGACGCGCGGCGCGTCCTCGCCGAAATCGACTCCCGCCGAGGCGAGCAGCGACGGCAGCGCCGCAGCGGCCAGCGCGAGGGTGACCGCCCACAGGGCCAGTTTTTTCCAGAGGGGGGTGTCGAGCATAACGTTCGCTTAGATGAACCTTGTCGGATGTATCGCAGATGGATGCCGGCGATGCGGGGATACGAGGAGCATGTCGATGCGCCCCGCCCGCCGAGCTGGTTGGATCAGTCGTTCGCCGGCTTGCTGCCCGGCTCGATCAGATCGGCGATCGTATGCTTGACCGCCTTGACGCGCACGTCCTTCGCAAGCTCCAGCTCGGCGTAGGTATCGTCGACCTTCATCACCTTGCCCACGAGCCCGCCCTGGGTCACCACCTGATCGCCCTTCTTCAGTCCGGCGACTTTCGCCTGATGCTCCTTCTGCCGCTTCATCTGCGGGCGGATGATGAGGAACCAGAAGATCACCACCATGCCGATGATCGGCAGCCAGTTGATCCATGCCGGCGGCGCTTCGCCCGCGCCAGCGGCGGCTGCGACGAGAATTTCGAACATTATACTGATCCCGGTTGTTCGTTAGGTTCTGGTGAGACCGGACGTGCAAGCTCTGGCAGCCGGCCCGCTGCGCGGCGTTTCCGGCGCGCCTGGTGAGGAGCGCGGGAAACGGACATGCAGCCGATTGACGGGCGCGCGTAGCAGCAAAGATCGCGCGGAGCAATTCGGTGCGTGCGGCACGCCTCAGCGCAATAGACCCGCGGCAGGCTTCCGCTTCGAACTCACCCGTAAAAAGCATCGGGCCATTGGCACCTTGCCAGCGCCCGTCCTCGCCCCTATAGGCACGCGCCTCCACTGGATACGGGAAGTAGCGCAGCCTGGTAGCGCATCACACTGGGGGTGTGGGGGTCGCAGGTTCGAATCCTGTCTTCCCGACCAGTGGAGCCTTGATCGAAGCCTCGCGGCCGTCCGGTCTTTTCGCGCTGTTTCCCCGTAATTATCGGCGCAAGGCCATTTCATGAGTGTTCCGCCCCTTTCATCCCATCGTTTGGCCAGATGGCTGCTGACCGCCGCCCCGCCTGCCCTTTGCGCCATGCCGGTCGGGGCACAGGAAACCGCGCCGGCGACGGACGATATCGAAGAGCCCCCGCCCGCCCCCAAGGTGACCGATGGCGTGCCGACGCCTCTCGAAGACGCCGATGCTTCGGCTGCGAACACGCGGGCGACCTTCACGCCGGCGGACTTTGCCAATTTCGCGCCGCGCAACGCGCTCGACATCGCGCGGCAGATCCCCGGCTTCTCGATCCGCGAGGGCGACGGCGCGCGGGGGCTTGGCGCGGCGGATACCAATGTGCTCATCAACGGACGCCGCATTTCGGGAAAGTCGAACGGGCCGGTCGCCGCCTTGCAGCGCATTCCGACCGAGGAGGTGCTGCGGCTCGAACTCGTTGATGGCGCCAGCCTCGATATCGGCGGGCTGACCGGGCAAGTGCTGAACGTCATCACCCGCACCTCGGGCGGGTTGTCGGGACAGTTTCGCTACTCCCCGCAGTTCCGCACCCGGCTGACGCCCGCCCGCCTGCTCGACGGCGAAATCAGCGTCGCAAGCAGCGGGGCCAAGTCGGAATGGAACGCTGCCTTTCGCAGCGATGAAAGTCGCCAGGGCAATACCGGGCCCGAACTCGTATTCGCATCGGACGGCACATTGATCGACGAGCGGATCGAAACGCAGCGCTCGAAGTTTCAGACGCTCACGCTTTCGGGCGGTTATACCCGCACTGCGGACAATGCCAACGTCCTCAATCTGACCGGCGAAGTGAACGGCTTTTTCCGCCGCAGCGAGGAAGTCTCGCTGCGCAGCGGCTCCCTCTCCCCGGTCGATCGCACGCGGGTCTTCAATGACGGTGAGGACGAGTTCAATTTCGAAATCGGCGCGGATTACCAGTTCGCGGTGGGTGACGGCCGCCTCAAGCTGATCGGCTATCACCGCTACGAGGATTCGCCGACTTTCGACCGCGTCTTTACCGCCTTTGCCGATGACGCGCCGGAGGAAGGCACCGTGTTCCTGCGCGATGCAGACGAGGGCGAGACGATCGCGCGGACCGAATACTCGATCGGCGTCTTCGGCGGCGACCTGCTGCTGTCAGCGGAGGGCGTGCGCAACTTCCTCGCAATCGACAGTTCGCTCGAAGTCACGGACGAAACCGGCGTGCTCGAGCCGGTGTTGTTCGAAGGGGCGAGCGCGCGGGTCGACGAGGATCGCGCGGAGCTTGGCGCCACTTATAGCCGCCAGCTCGCACCCGGCCTCCAGTTCCAGGGATCGGCGGGCGCGGAATATTCGAAGCTCAGCCAGACCGGCGAGGCGGGCCTGACGCGGAGCTTCTACCGTCCCAAGGGCTTCGTCGCGCTCGATTGGCGGGCGAGCCCGCGGATCAACCTCTCGGGCCGGATCGAGCGGGTGGTGGGCCAGCTCAACTTCTTCGATTTCATCGCGTCGGTCGATCTCGACCAGGATCGGACGGACGTCACCAATGCCGAACTCGTGCCGCAGCAAAGCTGGGTGCTCGAGCTCGAGGCAACCTTGGGGCTCGGCGCGCTGGGATCGTTCAACATTCGGCCGTTCTACGAGGATATCACCGATATCGTCGATCAGATCCCGATCGAGGGCGGCGGGCAAGCGCCGGGCAATCTGCCATCGGCGCAATTCTACGGCGTCGACGGCACGCTGACCCTGCTGTCCGAGGGGCTGGGCTGGCGCGGCACGCGGCTGGATGCGGAGTTTTTCTTTACCGGCAGCTCGATCCGCGATCCCTTGCTCGGGACCACGCGGCAATTGTCCGGCAACGACACGGTGCGCGTCGGCCTCGATCTGAGGCACGATCTCCAGGGCACCGATTGGGCGGTGGGCGGCAGCGCCAACTGGGATGACAATGCGCCCAACACGCGGCTCGACGAGGTCGCGCTGCGCACGTTCAGCTTTCCCGGTTTCGTCTCCGCCTTCGTCGAGAACAAGGATGTCGCCGGGCTGACCCTGCGCGCCAACATCGCCAATATCGCGGGGCGCGACGACCGGTTCGAGCGCACCGTCTTTATCGATCGCCGACTGGGTCTGGTCGATTTCCGTGAAGAGCGCTTCCGCAATTTCGGCACGATCTTTACGCTCGACATTGAAGGATCGTTCTAGGCCTCCTACCCCGCCGCCGCGAGGAGAGACGATGTCATGATCAAGATGCGCAGCTGGCTGTTCGCACCAGGCGACAGCGAGAAGAAGATGGGCAAGGCGATCGCCAGCGACGCCGATATCGCACTGCTGGACCTGGAAGATTCGGTGGTGCCCGAGCGCAAACCCGAGGCGCGGCGGATGGTCGCCGATGCGATCCGTTCGGCGCCGGATCGGGCGCGGGTGTGGGTGCGGGTCAATCCGCTGTCCGGCGACTGGACCGCAGCCGATCTAGATGCGGTGGTGGCGGCGGGGCCGGGCGGACTGTTCCTGCCCAAAGCCGAGGGCGGCGAGGATGTCGCGCGGCTCGATGCGATGATTGCCGAGCGCGAGGAGGCGGCGGGGATCGCGCCTGGCTCGATCAAGGTCGCCGCGCTGGTGACCGAGACCGCCGCTGCGATGTTCACCACCGGCAGCTATGCCGCCGCGCCGCGCCTCGTGGCGATGAGCTGGGGCGCGGAGGATCTATCGAGCGAGCTGGGCGCGCGCGAACAGCGCGGGGAGGACGGCGAATATCTGCCGGTCTTCGAGCTGGCGCGCAGCCTGTGCCTGCTCGGCGCGGTCAAGGCCGGCGTGGCGCCGATCGAGACGGTGCAGCCCGAATTTCGCGACCTCGAAGCGCTGCAGGCGCGCGCCGCCCGAATGCGCGCGCAGGGCTTTCGCGGAATGCTGGCGATCCATCCGGCGCAAATCACGCCGATCAACGCCGCCTTCACTCCCAGCCCCGAGGAAATCGCACATGCCCGCGCGGTGATTGAGGCGTTCGCTGACCAGCCCGGCGCGGGCGCGGTGCAAATGGAAGGCGCGATGCTCGATCGCCCGCACCTGGCGCTGGCCGAGCGATTGCTGGCGGAGAGCGGCGAGGCGTGAGGCGCGGTTAAGTGGCTTTCCTACATTAACCCATGCGGTTATTCACGCCCTTCGCAATCGAAGGATACCGCATCGCAATGGCCATTATCGAAACCCTCATCGGACCGATCACCTCGCTGCTCGACAAGCTCATCCCCGACAAGGAAGCGCGCGCCCGTGCACAGCTCGAATTGCTGCGGCTCGAGGGGACGCAGGAGATGCAGCTGATCGAAGCGCGGCTTTCCGCGATCGTCGCCGAGGCGGGTTCGGCGGATCCCTGGACGGCCCGCGCGCGGCCCAGCTTCCTTTACGTCATGTATATCCTGATCCTGACTGCACTGCCCATGGGCCTCCTTTCCGCCTTCAGCCCACAGACCGCGCGCGATATTGCGGGCGGCATGAACGCCTATCTCGGCGGCCTGCCCGAACCGCTCTACGCGCTCTTCGGCACCGGCTATCTCGGCTACACCGCCGCGCGCCAATGGGGTAAGATCAAGGGCGTCGATCGGTAGGCGGCCAGCAGGCGCCGTTAAGACCTTGTAGCAATATGACCGCTAACCATTCTTGAGAGATTGGCATTTACAAACCCCGTCATGTTGCAGGTGATCTACAGCAGTAAGGCGGCGTCGCAGATCGGCCCGGGCGATGTCTTTCGCATCATCCAGCAATCCGCGCGCAACAATGGCAAGGCCGGTCTGACGGGCTTCCTCATCTACCAGAACGGGCGTTTCTTCCAGGTGCTGGAGGGCGAGAAGCCGCCGATCGACGATGTCATGCGCCGGGTCGAGCGCGACCCGCGGCACAGCGCGATCACCATCATCAGCCGGCGCGAGATCGACGAACGCGCCTTTCCCGCCTGGCGGATGAAGCGGCTTTGCACCCAGGAAGTCCCGGGCCCGCTGCGCGAGATCGCCCCGGAACTGGAAATGGCGCCGCCGCCCATTCGCAGCGCGGCGACGCGGTTTCTCGCGGCACTACAGGACTGAATGCGCCTGGACGGGTGAACGCGCGCTTTCGTCGCGGCGTGCGGGCCGCTACCACCCGAGCATGCCCGACGCCAAGCTTCCGACGATCTATGTCCTCAATGGCCCCAATCTCAATCTGCTGGGCCTGCGCGAACCCGAAATCTACGGCGACGTCACGCTCGACGAAATCGCAACCATGCTCGAGGACCGCGCGCGCGATCTGGGGTGCGCGATCGACATGCGCCAGACCAATCACGAAGGAATGCTGGTCGACTGGCTGCACGAGGCGCAGGCACATGGCGCGCGCGCGGTGCTGATAAATGCCGGCGCCTACACCCACACCTCGATCGCGCTGCTCGACGCCGCCCGCGCCATCCAGACGCCCGTGTTCGAGGTGCACCTTTCCGATCCCAAGACGCGCGAACCCTTCCGCCACCTCTCCTATATCGGCATGGCCGCCGCCGCGTGCTTTCAGGGGCACGGGGCGAAGTCCTACCTTCTCGCGCTTGACGCGGCGATGCACGGGGATTTTTAAGTCGGTTTTAAGACGCTTGCCACTTGCCAGCCGCAATTGGCGTCAATAGTCAGCGTGGCGGACATATCCAGGGGCCATTCCAGGGGATTGCATGGCTGACGAAAAACCCGGCGCCGCGGCGGATTCCGGTTTGAATATCGACCCTTCCTTCGTGCGCGAATTGGCCGAGCTGCTCGGCGAGACCGGGCTGACCGAGATCGAGGTCGAGGACGGGCACCGCAAGATCCGCGTCGCGCGCACCGCGTCGCAGGATGCCGGCTGGACGGTCATGGCGCCGCAGCACCCTTCGAGCGCACCGGCCCCGCCGCCCGAGCCGTCACCATCGGCGCCTGCCTCAGCACCTTCCGGCCAGGATAGCGGCGCGGCGCCCGAAGACGCGCTCAAGTCGCCGATGGTCGGCACCGTCTATCTCGCGCCCGAGCCGGGTGCTGCGAATTTCGTCAAGGTCGGCGATAGCGTTTCGGAGGGCGACACGCTGCTGATCGTCGAGGCAATGAAGGTGATGAATACGATCGCCGCGGACAAGTCGGGCAAGATCACATCGATCCTCGTCGAGAACGCCCAGCCGGTCGAATACGACCAGCCGCTCCTCGTCATTGCCTGACGAAGGGGTTTCGGCGATGTCCATCACCCGCATCCTGATCGCCAATCGCGGCGAGATTGCCCTGCGCATTCACCGCGCCGCCCATGAAATGGGGATCGAGACGGTCGCGGTGCATTCCACCGCCGATGCCGACGCGATGCATGTGCGGCTCGCCAACCATGCCGTGTGCATCGGTCCGCCCCCTGCCGCCGACAGCTACCTCAACCACGCCGCGATCATCTCCGCTGCCGAAGTCGCCGGCTGCGATGCGATCCATCCGGGCTACGGTTTTCTGAGCGAGAACGCCAAATTCGCCGAGATCGTCGAGGCGCACGACATCGCCTGGATCGGGCCAAAGCCCGAACATATCCGCACGATGGGCGACAAGGTCGAGGCGAAGAAAACCGCGGGCGCGCTGGGCCTGCCGCTCGTCCCCGGCTCCGATGGCGCGGTGAAAACGCCCGAGGAAGCCAAGGCGATCGCAGGCGAAATCGGCTATCCCGTCATCATCAAGGCGGCCAGCGGCGGCGGCGGGCGCGGCATGAAAGTCTGCGAAAGCGAAGACCAACTCGAAAGCCTGATGAAACAGGCCGGCAGCGAGGCGAAGGCCGCGTTCGGCGATGCGACCGTCTATATCGAGAAATATCTCGGCAATCCGCGCCATATTGAATTTCAGGTCTTCGGCGACGGCAAGGGCAAGGCGATCCACCTGGGCGAGCGCGACTGCTCGCTGCAACGCCGCCACCAGAAAGTGCTCGAAGAGGCCCCCTCCCCCGTCATCGACCCCGCCGAACGCGATCGTATGGGAGAGGTCTGCACACAGGCGATGCGCGACATGGCCTACCGCGGCGCGGGCACGATCGAATTCCTGTGGGAAGATGGCGAGTTCTACTTCATCGAGATGAACACGCGGCTCCAGGTCGAACACCCCGTGACCGAGGCGATCACCGGCGTCGACCTGGTGCGCGAACAGATCCGCATCGCGGCGGGCAAGCCGCTCTCGGTCGAGCAGGAAGCAATCGAGTTCAAGGGCCACGCGATCGAGTGCCGGATCAACGCCGAGGATCCCTTCACCTTCGCCCCCTCGCCCGGCAAGGTCACCCACTACCACCCCGCAGGCGGCATGCATGTCCGCGTCGATTCAGGGCTCTACGCCGGATATTCGATCCCGCCCTATTACGATTCCATGATCGCCAAGCTGATCGTCTACGGCCGCAACCGCGACGGCTGCATCATGCGCCTACGCCGCGCGCTCGAGGAAATGGTGGTCGAAGGCGTGAAGACCAACATCCCGCTGCACCAGGAATTGCTCCAGCAGAACGACGTGCTGAGCGGGGACTATTCGATCAAGTGGCTGGAAGAGTGGTTGAAGGAGCGGGAGGGGTAGCGGCTGGTTGTCAAATTATCCGAGAACCCAGCCCATGGGAGGCGCGTATGAGCTCGCTTACCGATGAGATGCTGAGAGCAGTGATTATTGAGACCGAAACGCTTTCCGCAGGCCTGCTGAATAGTTACCGGCATCCCCCCGGACGCAAGCCAAGCGAGACCCAGATGCGGCTAAGAGACGCCTTAGCGACCTTGGATGACGAGGTGGTAGAAATGCTTATCAGAGACGTGCTCGACGCTGCTGTTTTCCAAATGATTTATCTCATGGGTAATGGCTTTAAGTCTGATCTTGATGTCGAGATCAGTCGCGGAAATGAACGCGAACAGCTTATGAGCGCGCTTTATGAGGACTACCGGGCGTACATCGAACCAGGGGGCGTCCAATATCGAAAAAGCTGATGACGAACGTCCGCTTCAGTCGCGCCTATGCCCCGCGGAATTCGTTCTTTGATCTCCGCGCCTTTGAACCACCCCCGGCCTCGCGCGTTACGCTTTGATGTCAACGCGCCCGCTCAAGCCTCGCCCTTTTACCAAATCCGACGATCTCTTCTCGCCTCGTGTGGCTGTGGGGCATATCCGCCTCGCCTTCGATGGCGCGCCGGACGACAATGAGGATCACCCTTTGTGGGACATCTCGGCCTGTGGGCGCGCGGGACACACACTCTTCGTTGCGGGCGATGAGGCGCACGCGGTCGAGCGGCTGGTGCCCTCGCGGCATGGCTGGCTCGCCGAGCATCGCACCTTTCCGATCCACGAATTCGTCGAACTCGAGGAGCCCGAAGAGGAGATCGATATCGAGGGGATCGCGGTGCATGACGACTGGCTCTGGGTCACCGGCAGCCATTCGCACACCCGCCACGATCCGCGCGACGATGGACACGAGCCCGATCATATCGAGCTTTCCAAACTCGCCGATCTGAAGGAGAACAAGGGGCGCTGCGTACTCGCGCGCATTCCGCTGCTTTACGACGATGATGGTTATGCCATACCGGTCAAAAAGGCGGGCAAGCGCCGCGCCGGGATCGTGCGCCAGCGCGAGGATCACGGCAACAAGCTCAAGAAATTCCTTAGGAAAAACCCGCTGCTTGGCCCCTCTTGCGCGCTCGCGGCGAAGGAAGGCGGGCTCGATATCGAAGGCATTGCGGTCAAGGATAAGCGCGTCGCGCTCGGCCTTCGCGGGCCGGTGATCCAGACCTATGCGGTGCTCATCGAGCCTCAGATCAAGCCGGTCAAGAAGGGCAAGCAGAAGGGCAAGCTGCACCTGCCCGACAAACCGATGATCCGGCTGTGCGACCTCGGCGGCCTCGGCATTCGCGATCTGCTCGCCTGCGAGGAGAATGACGATCTGCTGATCCTGGCCGGGCCGACGCAGGATCTCGACGGCCGCTGCGCGATCTATCGCTGGAAGGATTGGGCCAACGAACCGCCTGAAAACGAGGAAGAGGTGCGCCTGCACCGGCCCGAGCGGCTGTTCGACCTGCCCGTAAAGCTCGAAGCCGATCACCCGGAGGGCATTGAATACTGGACCGGCGAGGACGGCCAACGGCGCCTGCTGGTCCTCTATGACAGCCCCAACGAAGACCGGCTGGACGCGGAAAAGGCGACGATCCTTGCCGACCTGTTCGAACTGGAAGAATGAGAAGGCCCGCCTTTACGGGACATATCGGGGCGCCTACGCGTATAGATAGCCACTTGGTGCGGCCCGGGGGATCGAGGGCCGTATCTGCGCTTTAGCTGGACGGGGCTGCCCCGCAATGACGTTGGACCCATCGTGAAACATGAAGAGATTGCCGTGCCGAGCGCCAACGTCGCGGAGCGCGCGCCCTTCACCCGGCCTCGCGGTGATCGCAAGACGCAGATCGTCGTTGTGGGCGGAGGCGCCGGCGGGCTCGAACTGGTGCGGCGACTGGGCGCGAAATACGGGCGCAAGCGGCACGACATCATCCTCGTTGATCAGAACCTGTCGCATATCTGGAAGCCGCTGCTGCACGAGGTCGCTGCCGGCTCGCTCGACGCCAATCTCGACGAGGTCGGCTATCGCGGGCATTGCGCGCGCTGGGGCTACCGCTTCTTCCAGGGCCGGCTCGAGGCGATCGACCGCGAGGCGAAGACGATCCGCCTCGCCCCGGTGCTGGGCGATGACGGGCGCGAAGTGATCGGCGAACACACGATCCGCTACGACATGCTGGTGCTGGCAATCGGCTCGGTCTCCAACGATTTCGGCGTACCCGGGGTGAAGGAGCACTGCCTCTATCTCGACAGCCGCCATCAGGCCGACCGCTTCCGCACCATCCTCTTGAACCATTGCCTGCGCGTCAGCCGCGCGATGATCGCCGACCCCGATGCCGATGCGCGGGTCCGGGTCGCCATCGTCGGCGCAGGCGCGACCGGGGTGGAACTCGCCGCCGAGCTCTACAACGCCGCCGGGGCCCTGCGCCATTACGGGCTCGAAGTTTTCGACGAGAGCCGCCTGCAGGTGACGATCCTTGAGGCGGGCGAGCGGATCCTCCCCGCTTTGCCCAAACGTCTTTCCGCCTCCGCGCGCCGCGAGTTGACCGCGCTTGGCGTCGAAGTGCGCGAAGACGTGCAGGTGATCGAAGCCGAACGCGGCGCCCTGATTACAGGCGACGGGCAGCGGGTCGAGGCCGATCTCATGGTCTGGGCCGCCGGGGTCAAGGGGCCGGACTTCCTCTCTCGGCTCGGGCTGGAGACGACACTGCGCAACCAGATCGTGGTTGACGAAACGCTCCGTTCGGTGAGCGATCCGGACATTTTCGCGCTCGGCGATTGCGCCTCCTACACGCCCGAAGATGGCGGCGCGCCGATCCCCCCGCGGGCGCAGGCGGCCCATCAAATGGCCGACATCGTCTTCGCCAATATCGTGCGGCGCCAGCAGGGCAAGCCGCTCAAACGCTTCGAATATCAGGACAATGGTTCGCTGATCTCGCTCAGCCGCTTTTCGACCGTGGGCAGCCTCATGGGCAATCTGGTCGGCGGCGCGATGGCGGTGGAGGGGCGCATCGCCCGCTTCATCTACATCTCGCTTTATCGCATGCACCTAATCGGCATTCACGGCTGGGTGAAGGGGCTGGGCCTGATGGTGATCGGCCGGGTCAATCGCATCGTGCGCCCCCGGCTCAAATTGCATTGAGAAAGCGCATTACCCACTTCCGTCTTGCGCCCGATAATTATTCGAAGGTGAAGCCTGCCCCTTCGGCTTCGGCGATGATCTCGGCGCCGGTCTTCTTCGGGCTGTCCTGCGCGAGGTCGTACCAGTCCTGCTTCTCGTCGATGAATATCTGGTGCTTGATCGGCAGGCCGGCGGGCAGGTCGAACAGTCCGGCCAGATAGGTGCGTCCGCCGGTCGGCTTGAACTCATACCACAGATGGGTTCCGCAGGTCCGGCAAAAGGCGCGCTCGGCCCAGTTGCTTGAGGCGTAGGCGGCGATATGGTCTTCGCCCACGATCTCGGCAGTCTCCGCCTCGATCCCGGCATACATCGACCCGCCCCAGGTCGCGCACATCGAGCAATGGCACACATCTACCTCGCGATGCGCGGCGTGAAGCGCGATCGTCACGGCGCCGCACAGACACGTGCCCTCGAGCGGCTGTGAGATGCGGCCGACTTCGCTCACAGCGGCACGCCCGGCTCGTGCTTGGCCGTGCGGATGGTCAGCGAGGTTTTCACGCTGGCCACATTGGGCGCGGGGGTCAGCTTGCTGGTCAGGAATTCCTGGAAGCTCTGCAGGTCGCGGCTCACGATTTTCAGGATGAAGTCGATCTCGCCGTTGAGCATATGACATTCGCGCACTTCGGGCAGGTCGGCCATGTGCTCCTCGAATTCGCGCAGGTCGCTTTCAGCCTGGCTCTTCAGGCTGACCATGGCGAAGACCGTGATGGCGAAGCCCAGCTTCGAAGGGTCGAGATCGGCGTGATAGCCGCGGATGACCCCTTCTTCTTCCAGCCCGCGAACGCGGCGCAAGCAGGGCGGCGCGGTCAGCCCGACGCGGTGGGCGAGTTCGACATTGGTGACCCGCCCCTCGGCCTGCAATTCGCTCAGGAGGCGGCGGTCGATCTCGTCGAGATTGGCCATGAATGCGTTTCTCCTCTCACCGGGCAGCAGCCGATACAGCGCTGCCATCTCGCATATCCGGGTCCGCTTCGCGGCGATGTCAGCTTATTCACTGATATTTGTTTGCAAGGAAGCGTCCCAATTTGCCTATGTCAGACTAATTTTATTAGGTGTGACAGCAATTGTCCCGCTTTGCAACGCGCTTGGAAGGGGGGCGTGTTGGCCTGCCGCCCTGGTGGTAGGGATTTGGCAACCATTTTTGCATCGGCGGGTTTCACGGGCGCGGCCCCGCCCCTTCAGGGGGCATCCAATGCGAGGAATAAGGGGCCTGGACCCGAATGCGGGGCCATGTCCGCAGGACCATTTTTGAAAGCCACGATGTTCTTTGACGACCGCCTGACAACCGTACTGCGACAGCGCGCCCAGAGCGAGGCGACGCGCCGCACGCAGTTTCGCCAGCTGCTCGATCTGATGGGCGCGCCGGGCGGTGCGCGCGATGCGAGCCTGGTGGCGGCCGCCTGGCTGCGTCTCGACTGGCTTGCCGAACATATCCCCGCCGCCGATCGCGCGCGCATGATCCGCGAGCCGGGCTGGCGGCTGAAGAACCCCGAACTCGTCGCCCATCTCGCCGCGCACGAGGCCGAAGTAGCCGCCGCGGCGCTGTCGCGAGCGCAGCTTGGCAGCGAGGACTGGCGCGCGCTCATCCCGCGCCTGCCGGTGCGCGCGCGCGGCTTCCTGCGCTTGCGGCGCGATCTTCCGGTCGATGTCGAGGCGCTGCTCGAACGTCTGGGCGTACATGATCGCGGCCTGCCCGGCCCCGCACCCGCGGCGTCAGAAGAGGTGCCAGTCGAGGTGGAGGTCGAGCCGAACGAGGACGCGGCAGCCGGCGCGAAGGAAAACGAACCTTTCGACCTCACCGAAGCCTTGCAAGGCGACGTTCCGCCCGCCCGCAACGTGTCCGAAGCCGGTGAGGATCCACAGGCGCGGGGGCGCAGCGAAATCTCCGCTCTGGTCGAACGCATCGCGCAATTCCGCCGCTCGCGCGGCGATGCCGCCGGCCGGGTCGCCACGGGGTCGGAGCGCGAGGACGACAGCGTCATGCCCCGCCTGCCGCTCGGCGACAGGACGGGCGCGGCGGGGCACGAAAGGCGCGCCTTCGGCTTTGCCGCCGATGCCGCGGGCCGTATCGAATGGGCCGAAGCGCCGGTCGCCGCGATGGTCACAGGCGCGCGGCTGGTGCCCCCCGCCCGGCTCGGCGCCGAGGGAGGCGACACCGCCATCGCCCGCGCTTTTCGCCGGCGCCAACCAATCCGGGCGGCGCGCATGACGCTGTCGGGCGCGCCGCGCATTGCCGGCGAATGGGTGCTCGATGCGCAGCCGCGCTTTACCGAGGACGGCCATTTCGCTGGTTATGTCGGTCGCTTCCGCCGCCCTCCCGCGGACGCCGCAGGCCGCCCCGGCCCCGCCCAGCGCGAGGCCGACCGCATTCGCCAGCTGCTTCACGAATTGCGCACGCCGATCACCGCGATCCAGGGCTATTCCGAAGTCATCCAGCAACAGATGTTCGGTTCCGCCCCGCACGAATATCGCGCGCTGGCGGCGGCAATCGCCTCGGACGCCGCGCGCATCCTTTCGGGCTTCGAGGAGCTCGACCGGCTGGCGCGGCTGGAAACCGGTGTGATGGGCATCGGGGCGGGCGAGACCGATCTGGCCGCGCTGACGCGGCGCACTGTCCAGCAATTGGCGCAGGTGCTCGGCCCCCGGTTGGCGGGGATCGAGCTCGATTTGCCGGATGGTGAAGAGGGCGAGGCGGACCCGCACGCGCTCGCCGCAATCGACGACGATGCTGCGCAGGGATTGCTCTGGCGTTTGCTGGCGACGCTTGGCGGGGGGTGCGCTGCGGGCGAAATGCTGGCGGCGCGGATCGAGCGCGAACGCGGCATGCTGGCGCTGATCTGCGAGTTGCCGGCGCAATTGCTGGGCGAGGAGGACGTCTTCGCCGCCGAGGCGAGGCCGGTCGGCACCGCAATCAATCCCGGCCTGTTCGGGGCCGGCTTCGCCCTGCGCCTCGCCCGCGCGGAAGCGCGCGCGGTGGGCGGCGAACTGGTTCGCGTAAAGATGGGCGGAAAGGCGGGCGATGCGATGAAGCTGACCCTTCCGGCAGCGGGTGTGGATGGGTTGCGGAACACCCGCGACTTGAGCGCGCCCTGACGAAGCCGGCCAGCGCGGGCGCCCGGCTCCGGTAAGGCAAATTCAAGCCTTGCGCGCTAAGTCACCGCGCTATGAGCGCGATGGATCACGAGGCTTTGAGGGTGCCGCGAGGCAGCGTTTCCGGCACAGAGGCCACAGGGAGCGCGCTTCCCGGACCGCCCGCGCCCGCCCGCATGGCCCGGTTCGGCGAGAGCTTCAGACAGCGCGTGCTGCTGACGATCGACACCGAAGAGGAGTTCGACTGGAACGCGCCCTTTACGCGCGAGCAACACGGGCTCGAACACGTCGCCGCCATCCCCCGCTTCCAGGCCTTGTGCGAGGAGATCGGCGCCCATCCCGTATATCTCGTCGACTGGCCGATCGCTGGTGATGCGCAGGCCGTCGAGATCATCGGCGACGCGGTGCGCCGCGGCACGGCCGAGATCGGCATGCAGCTTCACCCCTGGGTCAATCCGCCTTTCGAAGAAGCGCTCTGCCCCCGCAATTCCTTCGCTGGCAATCTGCCGCACGCGCTCGAAGCGGAGAAACTGGCGCGGCTGCGAGACCGGATCGAGGCGGCGTTCGGACAGGCGCCGATCATCTACCGCGCCGGTCGCTACGGCGTCGGACCGAACACGGCCGGGCTGCTCAAGGCGAACGACATCCGGATCGACAGCTCGGTGCGTTCGCTGTTCGATTACAGCCACCAGGGCGGCCCCGACTTCTCCCGCCATCCAGCCGCGCCCTACTGGATCGACGAAGAGCGCGCTTTGCTCGAACTGCCGCTCACCAGCGTCTATACCGGGCCGCTGCGCACGCTCGGTCCGCAGCTTCACCGGGCGCAGCGCCATATCCCCCATTTCTTTGCCGCCTTTTCGCATTCGGGCCTGCTCGAAAGGATCGCGCTGACGCCTGAGGGGGTGAACGCCGAGGAAGCCTTGCGCGGCCTCGATGCCGCGCTCGATGCGGGCCTGCCGCTGATCGTGCTGTCGCTGCATTCGCCGTCGCTCGCCCCCGGTCACACGCCCTACGTGAAATCGCCGCAGGACGTCGCCGAGCTGCATGACTGGATGCGCCGGATCTATGCGCGTCTTGCCGCGCGCGGTGTGCGTTCGGCGCGCATGCGCGACGTGCTGCGCGCCGTGGATCTTGGCTGAGCCTTGCCCCCGCCCAATGCCCCCGCCCATCGCCCTTGCCCATGTGCGCTTGTCATGCCCCCCATGGGCGGCTAGAGGCGGCGCCAGTTTGGCGATCGGTTGCGAACAAGGGCCTGTAGCTCAGCGGTTAGAGCTGGCCGCTCATAACGGCTAGGTCGCGGGTTCGAATCCTGCCGGGCCCACCAACCGGGCGGCCAGACCCATTCCCGACGCGCGCTTTTCCCCATTCAGGGATGCACCGCGTGGCGGGTGGATGAAATGAGCGGGGAGTGGCGCAGCCTGGTAGCGCACCTGTTTTGGGTACAGGGGGTCGCTGGTTCGAATCCAGTCTCCCCGACCATTTCGTCCGATTGGCCCGGTCAGTCCGACAGAAAGACTGGCTCCCTTACGATCCGCCCATTGTCGGCAGTCCGACCGGGATCGGCGCCCCGGTTTGGATGGCGCGCGGTTCGTTGGCGAGAATGCCGACCACCTGCGTCCACACCGCGACGTTCTGGCGCAATTGCACGATGTCGATCTTGTCGAGCGTGTCGTCGGGCGTGTGGTGCAGGTCGAAATAGCGGGTCCCGTCCTGCTGCAAGTCAATGATCGCCCCGCCCTGATCGCGTGAAATATTGAGATCCGCCCCGCCGCGCGCGACGATGTCCGAGTTCGCCACCCCGAATCGCGCGACCGACGCGGCGAGCCGGTTATGCAAGTGCTCGTTGGTCTCGCGAAAATTGCTCTCGAAGCGCCAGATCCGGTCCGCTCCGAAATCGCTTTCTAGGCCGACCCCGATCTTTTCGTCGATATGCGCTTCGGAATAGGCGCTGGAGCCCAGTAGGCCGACTTCCTCTGCCCCCGCCATCAATACGCGGATCGTGCGCAGTGGCTTTCCGCTTTCGGCAACATTCAGCGCAGCAGCGGCGACGATGCCGCAACCGGCGCCGTCATCGATCGCGCCCGGCGCGTTCCACCAACTGTCGATATGGCAGGCCAGCAGCACCGGCGGTAGCGCCGGATTACGTCCGGCGATCTCGCCGACGACGTTGCCACTCGTCGTGGTACCGAGATTTTCGGGCGTCAGCGTGAGTTTCATCACGATGGGCCGACCGTCGGCGCGGGCGAACATGCGTTCGAGGTTGGCCGCATCGGGCAGCGTCAATGCGCCCGCAGGCGTGGGCACCGGGCGTCCGACATCCGAACCGCCCTCGGGGGTGCGAAAGGTGGTGCCGCCGGTATGCGGGTTGCGGTGGTAATCGGTGCCGACCGACTTGATGACGGTGGCCAGTGCGCCCTTGTCCTTGGCAAGTTGCGCCCCGATCCAGCGCGCCGGGCCGGCAAAGCCATATTGCGAGCCGTCCTGGGTCGGCGTCATCGCATGGCTGATATAGGCGATCTTGCCTGCAAGGCTGCCCTCGGGCGCAGCCTGCAGCGCGGCGACATTGTCGAACGATACGACTTCGGCAGTGATCCCCTCGAGCCCGGTCGAGGCGCTGCCGCCCAGCGGCTGGACCACCAGCGGCTGCGGAAAGGGGCTGACGATTTCGGCACGGTGAATGTCGCCGGGCACCCAGGTCTCCATCTCGAAAGGCTCGTCCGCGACATTGACAAAGCCGTGCGCGCGCAGCCACGCCATAGCCCAGTCGCGTCCGCGCCGCTCCGCCTCGGTCCCCGCCTGGCGCGGGCCGACCTCGGTGGTGATCCCCTCGACGAAATCCCAGGCCAGCATGTCGTTCGCAAGCGCGCGATCGGCGACGCTTTTCAGCGCGGTTGCCGCGTCGCTGGCGGTCGAGGCCTGAGCCGCCAGAGGTGAGCTCCCGACGGCGCAAGCCGTGACGAGAGCGGTGAGCGTGAGGAAAGACTTCTTCATGTCCCGCGCGCTAACCTTGGGTGTGCCCTCTGTCCACATGGGGTGCGGTGAAGATAGCGCCCGTCAGAGCGACGCCGTGCGCGAAAACGGCACGATCTCACCGACCCCGCGCCGTTCCCGGTCGCGCTCATTGCCGCCCGCGTCATCGCCTCTATCGCTGACGATGCTTCCCGACCCGCCATGCGCCTCGTCCCGCCGCGTCGAGGCAATGGTCACCCGGTTCCGGCCCTCGTTCTTGGAACGGTAGAGCGCTTCGTCCGCCCGCTTGAACAAGGCGGCATAGATTTCGCCCGGCCTCGCCTCGGCTACGCCGAAACTCGCGGATATGCGCGACATGCCGTCCAAGTCGTCCATTTCTTCGTCATTCCGGCGCCGATCCAGCGTGGTCGACCTACCCAGGTCGCCTATCGTCGTGCGAATGCGTTCGGCGAGCCGCGCTGCGGGAGCTGCCTTGCAGTTCCAGACCGCGATGCAAAACTCTTCGCCTCCGATGCGCCCGGCGATATCGGAAAACCGTATCTTCTCGGCGATGTGCTGCGCAAACCCTGCGATCACCCGGTCGCCCATGGCATGGCCCAAAGTGTCGTTGATGGCCTTGAAGTGATCGAGATTTGCAACGATCAGGCTGACCGCGCGCCGCTCCGCCGCGCCGCGCGCGAGCATATCCTGCGCCAGAGGTTCGAAGGCGCCTCGCTGCGGCAGGCCGGAAAGCGAATCGATCTTCGCCGCCTCGCGCTCCTTCGCCAAACGGTCCGTGAGCACGCAGGCAAGCAGGCTTGCCGCCGTTACCAGCGTAAGAAGGGCGGTCACGACCTGGTTGAAGCTAAACAGCGGGGATGCGGTATATTCGGCAAGGCTCATCTGGCTGCGCATCAGCACAGTTACCGACGGGCGGAACATGCCATAGGCGGCAAGCAGGGTTAGAATGGCGAGCAGGCAGCGATCGGCCAATGTGCGATTGCCGCTCTCCCATTTACTGTAGGCGGCGAGCGCGCAGAGCAGCGCGGCATTGAAGTTCTGCGCCATCAGCAGAACGGCGCTGTTCCCGATAACGGTTGCGTGCCAGGCTATCAAGCCGGTGCCCGTGGTGACCGCGACCATCGCAACAAGCGGTATGGACTTGCCGTCACGCCGGGCGACGCCCCAGGCAAGCGCGATCAGGCTGAAACCAGAAAGGACCGTGAAAGCGAGCATTTCCGCCGGCCCGAGCTCGCTTAAAAACCAAGATTGTATCGCGGTCCACAGCGACACGGATGCGAACCACAGGGAAAAGGCAAGCACGTGAAGCTGCGAGCGATCCTTCCACCACAGCCCGACGAACCCCGCCCCAAGAAGCACGGTCATGACCGGAATAATGGAAACGAGGATTTGTTCTTGCATGGGCCCGGCTTTTGCTCGCCAAGAGCCACATATTGCAGCTGCGCGCGAATTGGCTTGGCAGGAGCGATTAGGTATAGGCACGTGGCGGCGGCCGCGGGCCCGGCATCGGCTCACCGCTTGCCCCCATGGCCAAGCGTGACTATCTGCCGCCCGGATATTCGCCCCAAACACCGCCCGACGCTTCGCCCGCACGATCCGGCGCCGCGGGCCAAACCCAAGGACCAAAGCCCCATGGCCGCGCAATACGCCTTCGTGATGAAGGGCATGACCAAGAGCTTCCCCGGCGCGCGAAAGCCGGTGCTCTCGAACATCAACCTGCAATTCTACCAGGGCGCCAAGATCGGCATCGTGGGTCCGAACGGCGCGGGCAAGTCGACGCTGATGAAGATCATGGCCGGCATCGACACCGACTTTCAGGGCGAGGCCTGGGCGGGCGAGAACATCACCGTCGGCTACCTGCCGCAGGAGCCCGAGCTCGATCCGAGCAAGACAGTGCTTGAAAACGTGAAGGACGGTGCGCGCGACACCGCCGACCTCGTCGATCGCTACAATGCGGTGGCCGCCGAAATGGCCGAGCCCGATGCCCATTACGAAAAGCTCGGCGAGGAAATGGCCGACCTCCAGACCAAGATCGACGCGGTCGATGGCTGGACGCTCGATAATCAGCTCGAAATCGCGATGGAGGCGCTGCGCTGCCCGCCTTCCGATGCCTCGGTCGAGAACCTTTCGGGCGGTGAGAAGCGCCGCGTCGCGCTCACCCGGCTGCTGATCCAGAAGCCCTCGATCCTGCTATTGGACGAACCGACCAACCACCTCGATGCCGAAAGCGTCGAATGGCTCGAAAACCACCTGAAGGAATATGCGGGGGCGGTGCTGATGATCACCCATGATCGCTACTTCCTCGACAACGTGGTGGAATGGATCCTCGAGCTCGATCGCGGCTCCTACTACCCGTATGAAGGCAATTACTCGACCTATCTCGAGAAGAAGGCCAAGCGCCTCGAACAGGAAAGCCGCGAGGAATCGGGTCGCCAGAAGGCGCTCTCCCGCGAGCTCGAATGGATCAGGCAGACGCCCGCCGCGCGTCAGACCAAGTCCAAGGCGCGTATCCGCAAGTTCGAACAGCTGCAGGATGCGCAAAGCGACCGCAAGCCCGGCAAGGCGCAGATCGTCATCCAGGTTCCCGAGCGCCTCGGCGGCAAGGTGATCGAGGCGAACAACATCACCAAAGCCTATGGCGACAAGCTGCTGTTCGAAAACCTCTCCTTCAAGCTGCCGCCGGGCGGCATCGTCGGCGTGATCGGCCCCAACGGTGCGGGTAAATCGACCTTGTTCAAGATCATCACCGGACAGGAGACACCCGACAGCGGCACGATCGAGATCGGCGACACCGTGCGCCTCGGTTATGTCGACCAGTCGCGCGACGACCTGACACCCACCAACAATGTCTGGGAGGAAATCTCCGACGGGCTCGATTACATGCAGGTCAACGGCCACGACATGTCGACCCGCGCCTATGTCGGCGCGTTCAACTTCAAGGGCCCCGACCAGCAGAAGAATGTCGGCAAGCTATCGGGCGGCGAACGCAACCGCGTGCACATGGCGAAGATGCTGAAAGAGGGCGGCAACGTCCTGCTGCTGGACGAGCCGACCAACGACCTCGACGTCGAGACGCTGGGCGCGCTCGAAGACGCGATCGAGAACTTCGCCGGCTGCGCCGTGGTCATCTCGCACGACCGCTTCTTCTTGGATCGTCTGGCGACACATATTTTGGCGTTTGAAGGGAATTCGCACGTGGAGTGGTTCGAGGGGAATTTCGAGGCGTATGAGGAAGACAAGCGCCGGAGGCTGGGAGACGCGGCGGATCGGCCTACGCGGTTGGCTTATAAGAAGCTGACTAGGTAGATTGGGGCGACGCGCCTGTGAATGACGAGCAGCTTAGACGGTTGACGGAATCCATCGGATCGCATGGCGATCAATTGGGCGGCAACTTGGTACATCTCAAACGCTTTCTCGCGAAACAGCAGGAGGAACAGCACAAGTTCCTGGCAGAACAACGAGCAGCCAGTGATACTTCGCAAAGGGCAGCGAATAGGGCAGCTTTTTGGTCTGCATTTGCTGCCACGATCGTAGCGCTGGCTGCCATCGTGCAAGCGTACGTAGCGATTGCCGAGAGCGCAGAGCCTCAAACTGCGACCGAGGCGAAAGCAAATTTGTGACCTTCACTTGATGGCGAACTAGAAGAGCGAAGGTAATCGTTTTTGCGTCACCCCGGACTTGATCCGGGGTCCCGCTTCTTGAAGCGTAGCGCGACGTAAGAAGTAAGCGGGATCCCGGCTCGGGGGCCGGGATGACGCAAGGGGCTCAGATCAGATGCTTGAGCAGGTCGTCCCAGTTCGGATTGGCCTCCTCCACCAACTCGAATTTCCATTCGCGCCGCCAGCGCTTGAGGCGTTTTTCGAAGGTAATCGCATTTTCGATAGTGTCGAACCGTTCGGCCAAGACCAGTTGCTTCAAACCATACCGCGCATAGAAGTCCGATCCCGTTCCTTGGCGATGGTGTGTCACGCGCGCTGCCAGATCAGCTGTCACGCCAACATACATCGTGCCGCGATGGCGATCAGACATGATGTAGACCCAGCCGCCTTGCGTTTCGCGATCCATCTAAGTTGGTTGAAAGAAAGCGGGACTTCGGGTCAAGCCCGGGGTGACGATCTGTGATAAGCGCTGAGTATGACCGCCACCCACCTCATCATTCACGGCAAGGTTCAGGGCGTGTTCTACCGCGACTGGACGGTCGCAACCGCGCGCTGCCTCGGCCTGGCGGGATGGGTGCGCAATCTTGCCGATGGCACGGTCGAGGCGCATCTGGAGGGTGAGCGCCACGCAATCGAGCGCATGATTGCGGCGATGCGTGATGGACCTCCCCGCGCCGCGCCTACGCTGATCGAGCCGCGCGAGGTCGCGGAGCAGGGGCTGGCCGAATTCAATCGCCGATAGCAGCCGGCAGACCCGCGTGCGCCCCGTCCACCGTTATTTTCCTTGCGATTGCTTGCGCAGTGCCGCTCTGCTGGCTGCCGAGCGCGCGGCGTGGCGCAGGCTTTCCAGCAGTTCCGATCCTTCGGCGTAAGTGGGTGATGCGAGGTTATCGACGCGCTCGTCGGCGGTCTGCTGATCGGCGTGATCGAACCGTGCGCTTTCGTCGATCGCGATTGCCTGTCCGCCATTGTTGGTCAGAAAACCGAAGGCTTCGAGATCGCTGAGACCGTCGCCGATATAGACCATCTGGTCGAGGGGTACGTGCATGTCCATCTCGTCGAAATCGGGATCGTCGACCCTGGGCGAATTGGCGGCGCCGATGTCGAGCCCCTTGGCATGCGCCTCGAGATAGCGCGCCTTGGTCGGGTGGGCGATCATGCGCTTGAGGCAGACCGCCTTGCCGTCAGCAAAGTGGAATTCGCCCGCCCAGCTCCGATCGAACACGTCGTTTACCCGCGTGCGTTCGACGATGTCGATGTAACCAGAGGACAGCACCACCAGCTCGACCTCGATATCGGGCACGATCTGCTTGCCGACCTCGGACAGGTGCTTTTTCAGGTCGAGGACGCCATCATAAAGCTCGATATGTTCAGCTGCGCGGTCGAAGAAATTCTCGGTCAGCGGATCGTCGCGGTCGCGGCCGCAGGCGATCAGCGCGTGAGAACGCTTTAGAATGCCGTCCCAGTTATCGCCCAGGGGCGCATGATATTGCTCCTCCCATTCTTCGCGCGACATCCCCCAGGCCGCGCACATGGCGTCGATCGTATCGCTGGCGAGGGTCTTGTCGAAATCAAAGACCAGGGAGATGCGCGGAATATAGGGATGGGTCGATGCCAAGGTGCTGCTCCTGTTGTTGTCGTATTCGGATAATGCATGGGGCCTGCGTCCGGCTCCCGCATCGCATGGCCGGATGTTGGGTTCAGGGCGTCGCCCAGTGACCTTGCCACGTCGCATCCTCGCCGCGTTCGAATTGCGCGCGCCAATGACCGGTATGGGCGAGGTAGAGCCAGTCGAACGACGTCACTTCGATCCGCAGCAATGCGAAATTTGCGCGCGCCGTTTCGAGCTCGGCATCGCTCGGCTCGGTGCCCTCGAACTCGGCGGGGAGCCCCGATGTCGGCGCGTCGCTCCGGGTGCCAGGGCCGTCCCCGAGATAGCATCGCCGCGCGAAATTGGAGCCGTTGTTCCAGGCGGCCTCGACCGCCGGATCCTCGCGCAGGATTTCCCCGGTGCCGCGCATCCTGATCTGGATTTTAGCCCCCTTGTCGTAGAACAGCACCGCCATGCGCGGATCGGCGGCGATGGCCGCGACCTTGGGTGCACGGGTATCGGTGTGGAAGCGCAAGTACCACGCGCTGCTGTCGGGATCTGAGTCGAAAGCGCGCAGCACCATCACCCGCGCATCGATGTCCCCCGTCACCACCACCGGTACATGCATCGGCGAGCGCCGATCCTTCGCCGCCCGCGCCATCCGGCGCGCCACATCCTGCCTAACTTCCTCGAGCGTTTCGATCATCGCTGCGGCTGATCGGGGGATTGCCAGGCGCGGTCAAGTCGTTCACGAAGGTGGCGGCTTGTATGAACGAAAGCCTACAGGCCCGGTTAAGGTCAGACTCAGTGTGACCTCCGTAGCAACATTCGCGACGCTGAAGAACGAGCGTATTCAACATGCCGTAGGTGGTGGGCGGCGACATCGAAAGGCAGATCATGGACATCACCCAGTTCCTGAGGGGAAGCGCGATTTCCGCCCTCGCCCTTGCGCTGGCATTCGTCGCCCCGCCTGAGCAGGCGGAAGCGGCCAACCTCACCGCTGAAACGAGCGCAAGCAGCAGCGAAGCGCAGCCCGACCGCCGGGATCGCCGCGCCAATCGCGGCGAGCGACGCAATATGCGCGAGGCCCGCCGGGCGAATCGCAGCGAGCGCCGGGCCGCCAACCGCAGCGAGCGACGGGCGCGCAGCGAACAACGTGCCAACAGGAGCGAACGCCGCGCCCGCAGCGAGAGAACGCAGCGCCGTCAGCGGGCGCGCACCACCGAACGCCGGTTCGAACGCAGCGCCGATCAGGTCGATCGTCGCAGCGAGCGGCGAGCGCGCCAGATCGACCGGCGCAGCGAACGCCGCGCAGACCGGATCGAGCGGCGCGGCGATGTCCGCGCCGACCGGGTGGAGCGGCGAGGCGATCGCCGGGCCGATCGGATCGAGCGCCGCGGAGATCGGCGAGCGGATCGCATCCGCCGCGGGGACAACCGCCGCTTTGACAGGCGGGCGGAACGCCGGAACGATCGGCGATTTGAAAGGCGCGCGGATCGCCGGGCCGATCGCCGTTTCGACAGACGCGCGGATCGCCGGGCCGACCGCCGCTTCGATCGCCGCGACAGCCGCCGGATAGACCGTGCCGAACGCCGCGGCTTTCGCGACGGCCGCCGGTTCGAGCGTCGCAACAATCGCGGCTTCTGGCGCGACGACCGCGGCTGGCGCGGGGATCGCCGCTGGGCCTATGGCCGCGGTTTCCGCGACGGTCGGCGCGATTTCCGCCGCTGGGACCGCCAACGCTGGCGCGGCGATCGCCGCTTCGGCTGGCGCGACCATCGCCGGTTCAATCGCGGCGCCTTCCGACTGGGTCGCTATTACGCCCCCTGGCGCGGCCATCGCTACAGCCGCCTGCGGACTGGTTTCTTCCTCGACAATTTGTTCTTCGGACAGCGTTACTGGATCAACGATCCGTGGGCGTTCCGCCTGCCGCCGGTCTACGGGCCCTATCGCTGGGTGAGATATTACGACGATGTTGTCTTAGTCGACATTTATACCGGCGAAGTGGTCGACGTGATCCACGACTTCTTCTGGTAGGGGCATCCTCCCCCCTGTCCGGAGCCAAAGCCCCCGCCGCAGCGATCCGGCGGGGGCTTTACCCGTGCGGTAGCCGCCACATGATTAAGCCCCCTGCCATCTTGCGCGCGCGGGCAGGGTCGTTAATTTCGCGGCCAGCATGACGACGACACAGAGCATTCCCGATCAGGACGCGCTCAAGCGCATGGGCCGTCAGGTGCGCGAACGGCTGGCCGCCGATCCGCAGGTCTACACAGTCGAAACCGATCTCGCCGAACTGTTCGCGGTCGGCGATTTCCTCACGCCTGCGGAATGTGAGCGCCTGTGCCTGATGGTCGATGCGACCGCCCGCCCCTCGTCCCTGCACGAAATCGGTTATGACAGCGGTTTTCGCACGTCCTATTCGGGCGATCTCGATCCGCAGGACAGCTTCGTGCGCGGCATCGGGCGGCGGATCGACGATCTGCTCGGTGTGCCGAGCGAAGTCGGCGAGGCGATCCAAGGACAGCGTTACCTACCGGGACAGCAGTTCAAGCCGCACAATGACTGGTTCTACACGACCGAGAAATACTGGCAGGACGAACAGAAGCGCGGCGGTCAGCGCAGCTGGACGACGATGGCGTTCCTCAACGAGGTCGAGGAGGGGGGCGAGACCCACTTCACCAATATCGGCATCAAGATCGAACCCAAGCCCGGCGTGCTGCTGATCTGGAACAACGCCCTGCCCGATGGCTCGCCCAATCACGACACGATCCATGCGGGAGTGCCGGTCATCAGGGGAACGAAATACATCATCACCAAATGGTATCGCACGCGCAAGTGGAAGTAGGGAGGGTTCCGTACTGCGAGGCCCCGCAAAGGAGAGGACCTGTTGATGACGCGCCTCCAACCTCGAAGACGTCCCGGTCTGCGCGGGGGCACCCGCCTTGATCACGCGCGTGCCAGAGCCTCGGAAATCAGTTTCCTCGTCGGTTCGATGCCGTAAAGCTTAATGAAACTGCCTATGCGCGGGCCTTGCTCGCTGCCCAACAGCGTCTCGTAGAGCGCGCGGAACCAGTCGCGCAAATTGTTGAAGCCGAACTCCTCGCGCTTGCCGATCTCGTAGACCAGCGTTTGCAGCGCCTCGGCATCGGCGTCCCCGGGTGCGGCGGCAAGCTGCGCGTCGAGCTCGGTCAGTGCCAGAACCTCCCCGCCTTCCGGCGCGCGCTTTTCCAGCGTCGGCGCGACGAAATCGCGATTGTAGTTCACGGCGCACTCGATCAGCCGCAGTAGCGCGGGATCCTCGACCGGCTGCCCGGTATAGGCCGCGACATATTCGGCAAGGTTCGCCGGCGTCGCTTCGAGCCCAAGCACGCTGACAAGGTTCAAAAGCAGGCTGTAAGGCACCGACAGGCTGTCCCCCGCCCCCGGCGCCTCGGCGCCATCGGGCGCATCATTGGCGCGAGCGAGATGCCAGACCGGATTGCCGAGCTGCTTGTCGAGCGGCTGCTGCGCGAGACGCTCGCGAAACTGCCAGTAATCGTCCACCGCCTTGGGGATGACGCCCGGATGCAGCTGCTTTGCGCTCTTGGGATTGGCGAAGATATAGAAGCCGAGGCTCTCCTCGCTGCCATAGGTGAGCCATTCCTCGATCGAAAGACCGTTGCCCTTGGACTTTGAGATCTTTTCGCCCTGCGCGTCGAGGAACATCTCGTAGATCAACCCCTCGGGCTTGTTGCCGCCAAGAATGCGGGCGATCTTGCCCGACTGCACGCCGCTATCGGTCAGGTCCTTGCCGTACATTTCATAATCGACGCCCAGCGCCACCCAGCGCATCGCCCAGTCGACCTTCCACTGGCATTTGGCCATACCGCCCAGCGCCGATTGCTCGACCACGGTGCCGTCCTCATCGGTGAAACGGACCATGCCGGTTTGCGGATCCACGACTTCGATCGGCACCTGCAGTACCGCGCCCGTTGTCGGCGAGATCGGCATGATCGGCGAATAGGTTTGGCGTCGCTCCTCGCGCAGGGTCGGCAGCATCACGTCCATGATCGCGTCGAAATTCGCGAGCACCCCGCGCAGGGCGTCGTCGAACGCGCCCGAATTGTAACGGTCCGAGGAACTGACGAATTCGTATTCGAACCCGAAGCGATCGAGAAATTCGCGCAGCTTGGCGTTGTTGTGTGCTGCAAAGCTTTCGTGATCGGTGTCGAACGGATTGGGGATGCGCGAGAGCGGCCTGTGCAGGTTCGCTTCGAGCAGCGCCTTGTTCGGCACGTTGTCGGGGACCTTGCGCAGACCGTCCATGTCATCGCTGAAAGCGACAAGCCGGGTGGGTTCGCCGGTCATCGCTTCGTAGGCGCGCCGCACCAGCGTCGTGCGCAAGACCTCCTGAAAGGTGCCGATATGCGGCAGGCCCGAAGGGCCATAGCCGGTCTCGAACAGCACCGGCTCGCCATCCGGCTTTCCACCCTTCAGGCGTTTGGCGAGCCGCTGAGCTTCCTGAAAGGGCCATGCCTTGGAAATGCGAGCAGCCTCGGCCAGCGCCGCCTGAGGGGAGGTGTCGTTCATGGCGTGAACCTCTATTCCCGCCGCCGCATGTTGCAAGAGCGAAAAACGCCGGCCAGCCCGGTCCGGCGACGGCCTTCTACGAAGTTCGGGACTGACGGGTTTCCCAATGAAGATTTCACCTACGGTTCATGGCCGCCCTTGTAGATAGCGGGCGTGGACGGAGTCGCTTGCGAATTTTCGACGAGCGATCGGGTCCGCCAAGTCCGACAGCGATACGGCGCGAGCCGTTCAGATGCCCCTTTCGCACGAACATGCGGGAATACGGCCGACGCGTGCCTGTGCGAAGCGGCAAGCAGCCGAAACAGGGCGCTAACGCTTTTCCGGGTCACCCCGGGGTGGATTGCTCTTCCGCCTTCAGGGTCGCAGGAGAGGGGCGATGTGGATGGCGCCGTGCAAACGGCTCCACTGCGTCGTCCCTCTTTCGCGTCAGCCGCGGGTTTCGACCAAGCTCACTTTGCCATCGACGATGCGATATTCCGAAACCGTGCAGCACAGCTCCTGACCATCGGCCAGGACATAGCCGTGCGATACGGTCACCAGGTCGCCGTCGACGCCCTTGCGGTGAACCTTGAGCTGGGGCGCGCCGGGTTCGAAATTGAGTTCGTAGAGCCGCTTGATCTGGTCGCGCCCCATGGCGACGAAGCCGTCGGCGCGCACGATCGCATCGGGCGCAAAGGTTGCGACGAAACGATCGATATCGCCCGAACGATAGGCCTCGATATGCTGCTGCACCACCGCGATGCGCTCCTGCTCGCTGGCAGGCGCGCTGACTGCGCTCGCCTCGGTCGCGGATTGGGCGCCAAGACTAGCGGGCATGGCAAAAGCCGCGCAGCCGGCGGCAAGAACGCACGCGAGTTTGGCATTTACTTCGGGCAGCGGCATGGCAGTCTCCTATCGGTTCCCGCACGAAAACTATCCTGGCCGGACGTTTACAATTGGTTGACGTTTTCCCATCGTGGTTAATGCCGTGCCTCCGAATTCACCCCCTTCCCCGCCGCCCGAACGAGGGCCGATGCAGCTTGTGCCGGACCCGGCGCCGCTCGCCCTGCCCGCGCTTCATGCCAGCCATGGCGGCAATTGGCTGAAGCGCGGCGAGGCGCCATGCGAAGCGGTGTCGAAGGGCGATGCGATCCTGGTCGCTGCCGATACGCCGGTGCTGATGCTTAACGCCCCGCTTGTCGCAAACCGACTGGGCTATCCCGATCTCTCCGGGCTCGACCTCCTCGAACTGTTCGCTTTCGTCCACCCGGCGCGCTTCTGCGTGCCGACGCCGCGCGGCCTGGCGCAGGCGCTGTCGCTGGAGGCCCCCGCAGAAGGCGAGGACGTGCCCGGCTTTCTCCAACGCGCCGCCGCGGTGCTGGTGGCGGCCTGCGAAGATCCCGAATGGTTCGAACGCAGCGGCGCGTGGAGCGCGCTGCATTCGCTCGAGCGGCTGCGCTGGCCCTGGGCACAGGTGCTCAAGGGTCATATTGCGCGGCCCGAAAAGGCCGAGCGCTGGCTGTTCGCGACGCTCCACGAATGGGAAGAGGCGGGCGAACGCGCGCAGCCTCGGCAGATCGCGCTGCCCGAAAGCGACATCGCCCAGCAATTAGAGGAACTCACGGGCGACAAAGCGGAAAAGCGCGACGGTCAGCGCGCCTATGCGATGGATGCCGCGCGCATATTCGCCCCGCGGGAGGAGGACGGCGCCCCGCATCTTGCGCTCGCCCAGGCGGGGACCGGCATCGGCAAGACGCTGGGCTATCTCGCCTCCGCTTCGCTGTGGGCGAATGCCTCGGGCGGGACGGTCTGGGTGTCTACCTATACCAAGAACCTCCAGCGTCAGCTGCGCGCCGAAAGCCGCCGCGCCTGGCCGTTGAAGCGCGCCGACGGCACCCCGCCGGTCGTGGTGCGCAAGGGTCGCGAGAACTATCTGTGCCTGCTGAATCTCGAAGACGCGCTGCAGGGAGGTTTTACCGGGCGCCCCGCGATCCTCGCACATCTGGTCGCGCGCTGGGCGGCCTATACGCGCGACGGCGACATGATCGGCGGCGACCTGCCCGGCTGGCTCGGCACGCTGTTTCGCAAGCGCGGCATCGCGGCGCTGACCGATCGGCGCGGCGAGTGCATCTATGCCGGTTGTCCGCATTATCGCAAATGCTTCATCGAACGCGCGGTGAGGGACAGCGCGCAGGCCGATCTGGTGATCGCCAATCACGCATTGGTCATGGTTAACGCCGCGCGCGCCGGCCCCGCCTCTTCGGGCGATGGCGGCGGGCAAAATGTACCGCAATACTCGTCGAGACCGACGCGAATCGTCTTCGATGAAGGCCATCACGTCTTCGAAGCGGCCGATTCGACCTTCGCAGCCAGCCTCAGCGGGCAGGAAGCGATCGAACTCAGGCGCTGGATCGTCGGACCCGAACGCGCTACCCGCGGCCGCCGCCGGGGGCTCGCCGCGCGGCTCGCCGATGTCGCGAGCTATGACGAGGAGGGCGGCGCGGCGATCGAGGCGGCGCTCGAACAGGCGAAGGCGCTGCCCGGCGATGGCTGGCTTGGGCGGCTCGCCGATGGCGAACCGGCAGGGTCGCTCGAAGCACTCCTCGCCGAGGTCCGCACGCTGACCTATGCGCGCGACGAGAGCGGGCAGGAGCTGGGCTACGGCATCGAGACCGAGGCAAGCGGTCTCCCGGGCGAATTGATCGAGGCCGCGGGCCGGGCAAGCGCGGCGCTTTCGGCGATCCGCGCCCCGTTGATGCGACTGGCCATGCGGCTCGAAGCGGTCCTCGCCGATCCGCCCGACTGGCTCGAAGGGCCGGACAATCGCGGCGGACGCGCGCGGATCGAAGGCGCGCGGTTCAGCCTCGCATGGCGAATAGAACTGCTCGCCGCCTGGACTGCGCTGCTAGAGCGGCTCGGCGGCCCTGCCGACCCCGAATTCGTCGACTGGCTCGCGGTCGATCGCTCGGACGCGCGCGAATTCGACGTCGCCGTGCACCGCCGCTGGCTCGACCCGATGAAACCCTTCGCCAAGGTCGTGCTCGAACCGGCGCACGGCGTCATGCTGACCAGCGCCACGCTGACCGACCGGATTGGTGCGGGCGAAGGCGATCCGTGGGAGAGCGCGATCCAGCGCTCTGGCGCGGCGCACGTGGAAGGCGCGCCGCTGCTCTCCGATGCGCAGAGCCCGTTCGACTACGCCGCTCGCGCCGAGGTGCTGATCGTCACCGATGTGAAGAAGGGCGATTTGCCCGGGCTGGCCGGCGCATATGCGCGGTTGATCGAAGCCTCGGATGGCGGCGTATTGGGGTTGTTCACCGCGATCCGACGGCTCCGCGCGGTGCACGGGCGGATCGCCGATCGCCTCGCGCGCGGCGGGCTGCCGTTATACGCCCAGCATGTCGATCCGATCGATACCGGCACGCTGGTCGATATCTTTCGCGACGATCCGCGCGCGAGCCTGCTCGGCACCGATGCGCTGCGCGACGGGGTCGACGTGCCGGGGCGGAGCCTGCGCTGCGTCATCATGGAAGCGGTGCCCTGGCCGCGGCCCGATATCCTGCATAAGGCGCGGCGCGCGGCGGCGAAGAGCGCGAACGGCGACGGCAAGAGCACGGGCAGCGCCTATGACGATCGCCTGATCCGCGCCCGGCTAGCCCAGGCGTTCGGGCGGCTCATTCGCGGGCGCGAGGATCAGGGGCATTTCATCGTCCTCTCACCCGCCTTCCCCTCCCGCCTGCTCAGCGCCTTTCCCGAAGGTACGAGTGTACATCGAGTAACGCTGGGCGAAGCGCTCGAACGGGTGCGCGGCGGCATGATCGGCGCAGCTTCGCCGGGCGACGGCGCGGTGCGAGAGACACAGACCGACGGCACGCTTCCAGAAAGTTCGTCGTGAGAGGTTGCGCGCAGTTAGTCTTTGCACCGCACGCCGCCTCTCGTTAGCAGCACCGTCGGGATCAAACCTTCGAGGAAGCGAGGCGCAGCAATGAAGATCGTGGGGCTTTGGCGCCATGCAAAGTCCGATTGGGGCGAAGGCGCGGTGCGCGATTTCGATCGCCGGCTCAACGAGCGCGGATGCCGCGGTGCGAAGGTGATGGGCGAGCATGTCCGCGATCACGGTATCGCGTGGGACCGCGTGGTCGCCAGCCCCGCCACCCGCGTGTGCGCCACCCTTCAGGAAGGGCTCCCCGAACTCGATGTCAGCTACGATCAAAAGCTCTATCTCGCCAGCGCCGACACGATCATGGAAGTGATCGAAGCGCATGCAGGCGAAGGGGATGGCGAGGTACGCAGTGTGCTCGTTTCGGGCCACAATCCGGGCTTGCTCGAAACCATTCTCGAACTGGTCGCGCCGGCGCGTGAAAACGACCTGTTCCGCGAAGCGGTGGTCAAGTTTCCGACCGGCGCCTTTGCCGTGCTCGAATGCGATATCGAGAGCTGGGACCAGCTGAAGCCGCGCTGCGCCAAACTCGTCCATTTCGCTCGGCCGCGCGATTTCGATCCCGAACTGGGTCCGGAAGGTTAGGCCTTGGGCGCGACGATCTGGCGCGGACCCGGTCCGCTCTCGCCCAGCCTGTCGTCCGGATTGTAGATCGCGCATTTGTCGAGGCTGAGACAACCGCAACCGATGCACCCGTCCAGACGATCGCGCGTGCGTTCCAACTCCGCAATCTGATCTTCCACGCGGGCGCGTATTGTGGTGCTGATCCGCCGCCAGTCGCGCGCGGTTGGCGTGCGGCCGTGGGGCAGGCCCTTCATGATGAGCGCGATCTCCTCGAGACTGAGGCCGAGACGCTGCGCAATGAGGATGAAGCTCAGCCGCCTGATGTCCGAGCGCAGGAAGCGACGCTGATTCCCGCGAGTGCGGACAGGTTCGATCAGCCCCTTCTCCTCGTAGAAACGGATCGCAGAAACCGCCGCCCCGGTGCGGCGCGCGACATCGCCGATCGTCAGCAGGTCCCGTGCGGAAAGTTTTCCGGTCATGCCAGCAGAAGCGATATCGCAATCAAGGCTTGATCTCAAGTGAGCTTGAGATTGCATGATGAGCGCTCAACATGATTCGCGTGGGGGCAATGGGAGGCCGTCTCCCCACCCGCGCCTGATCTGGAGCAAAGCTAATGGGACGCCTCGAACATGCCAATCTTTCCGTCACCCAGCCTGCGCGCAGCGTCGACTTGTTCGAGCAGTTGCTAGGCTGGAAGATACGCTGGCGCGGCAAATCGCAAAATGGCGGCGACACGATCCATATTGGCGCGCCCGGCAATGGCGCAGGCTATATCGCGCTTTACACGAGCGATGCGGTGGCGGGATCCTTCGCGAAGGGCCAGCCGCTCAATCATATCGGACTGGTCGTCGACGATCTCGACGCTGCACAATCGGCGGTGACCGAAGCCGGGCTGAAGCCCTTCGGGCACGACGATTACGAACCGGGCCGGCGGTTCTACTTCTTCGACTGGGACGGTATCGAATTCGAGGTCGTCTCCTATACGCAGACCGAGCAGGGTAAGGCGGCATGAACGAGCCGATCATCATCGAGCCGCTCTTCGCTCCGCGCCCCAACGACGACTCCGACGACGATCAAAACAGCCCCTTCTGCGCCTGGGCCGCCGGCGCGGAGGCGCCGCTCCACGGCTGGTCGCTACGCTCGATCGTCAGCTCGCCTCTCCAGGCCTTGCACAGGCTCTTCGCCTCTTCCGGCGATCCGGAAAGCCAACGGCCATGATCCTCGCGCGCCAGCAGCACCGGCATGCGTGCGTGGACTTCGGCGGCGGGCGAGCTGGCAGCATCGGTCATCACCATGGCATAAGCCTGCCCAAAGGCGTCGCTCTCTCGCCATAGCCCCGCACAAGCGAACAGCGTCCCATCGCCCGCAGGCGACATCCAGGTCCGGGTCTTGGCGCCTTTCGGCCCCTCGGCCTCGGCCCAGGCGGTAAGCGGGATGAGGCAGCGTCTCTCGGTGAACGAATACCGCCAAAAATAGCTGTCCAGCTTGTCGGTACGCGCATTGTTGACCGGTCTGGGTTTGAGCGGCTGTCCGCTTTTTCCCTTTCGTTCGAGCGGGAAGCCCCAACTCATCGAGCGAACATTCCCCTCCGCCACCACCAGTCCGGGATATCCTGGATAGACCTCGCTCGCGATATTGGCACCGCCCGCCTCGTTAATTGCGTCGAACCAGCGCGCGACCTCGTCGACATTCTTGGTCATTCGGTAAAGGTTGCACATTCCGCCTCAGGCCCCCGCATTGCCGACGATGAAGCACGCCGCTGCCATCAGCGCGCCGGCCCAGCGATTCGAGCGGAATCGGGCGAGCGGGTTGTCGGGATCGCCCATATCGAGCGTCGACACCTGCCAGGTAAGTTGCAGCGCGACCGGCACCAACGTCAGCACCGCGGCGAGATCGGGGCGGTAAAGCCAGAAGCCGAGCGCCCACAGCGCCACCGCCGCGGCGTAGAAACCGGCGATCCCGCCCTGCACCCGCGACCCCATGCGCAATGCGCTAGAACGGATGCCGACCAGGGCGTCGTCCTCGCGGTCCTGAAGCGCGTAGATCGTGTCGTAACCGATGACCCAGGCGATGCACCCGGCATAAAGCGCGGCGAGCGCGTCCCAATTGTCGGCGCGCAGCTCGCTCCACCCGACGAGCAGACCCCAGTTGAAAACCATCCCGAGCCAGGCCTGCGGCCACCAGGTGATCCGTTTCATGAAAGGATAGGCGGCGACCAGCACGAGGCTGGCGAGCGCGACGATCTGCGCGATCGGTCTCAGCTGCAAGAGGACAGTCAGCCCCGCGAGGCACAGCGCAATAAGCCAGGCCCAAGCGAGCTTCTTCGACACCCGCCTGCTGGCGACCGGCCGCGTGGCGGTGCGCGCAACTTGGCGGTCGAGCTTCGCATCGACGATATCGTTGTAGACGCAGCCCGCCCCGCGCATCGCGATCGCACCCAGCAGCAACCAGCCGAGCAGCGCGAATTGCGGCCCAGCCCCCGCCAGCCAGACGCCGAAGACGCAGGGCCAGAACAACAGCCACCACCCGATCGGCCGATCGAACCGCGCCAATTGCGCCAGATCGCGCGGGAGCTGCGGCAGGCGCGCGATCAAGGAGCGATGCTCGCTGTCCGGGACGACTTGGTCGGTCATCTCAACGGGTTCTGTCGCATTGCTGGCGAGGTCGATGCCAGGCAGGTCGAGGTAATGGCGGTTCGGGCAAAGCGCGCGGTCATGGTGCGGTGTCCTCTATACCACCTTGTCATGCCCGCGAAAGCGGGGACCCAGGGCTTTCCCGCGGCGCACAGGAAAACGGGATCCCCGCCTTCGCGGGGATGACGGAGGGGGGCGGGAATGACGGAGGGGGGCGGGGATGACGGATGGGGGCGGGGATGACGGTAAGGGATGATCAGGATAAGGAGCGCCATGCCCGCCACCCCCGCCTGGCCTCCCAAGAGCGTGCCGCGCCTGTTCGTCAAGGAGGAGCTTGGCGAAGGTCATACCCTTACGCTGGACGGCAATGCGGCTCACTATCTCGGCAAAGTGATGCGCGTAGGCGTGGAGGACACCGTCATCCTCTGCGACGACATCACGGGCGAATGGGCGGCGCGGGTGGACGAGGTGGAGAAACGGCGCGTTCGGCTCACCGTCACGGGGCGGCTTCGCCCGCGCGAAGAAGTCCCCGATCTGTGGCTCTGCCCGGCATTGCTGAAAAAAGACCGCTTCGACCTCGTGCTCGAAAAGGCGACCGAGCTGGGCGCCGCGCGCATCCAGCCGGTGCTTACGCGCCGCTGCGTCGCCGACAAGCTCAACATGGACCGCGCGCGCGCCATCACGATCGAAGCCGCGGAACAATGCGCGCGCACCGCGCTGCCTCGGCTGGACGAGCCGCAAAAGCTCGACGCGCTGCTGCGAGACTGGCCTTCGGACCGCACCCTTTTCTTTGCCGACGAAGAGGGCGGCGATCCCGCCGAACGCGCCTTTGCGGCAGGAAGTTCGGCCGCCGCCATCCTGATCGGTCCCGAAGGCGGCTTCGAGGATGCCGAACGCGCAAGTATCCGTGCCCTGCCCCAAGCGTGCGCGATCTCGCTCGGCCCGCGCATCCTGCGCGGCGAAACCGCCGCCATCGCCGCGCTCTCGGTGTGGATGGCCGGAGCCGGGGATTGGGCGAGAGATCCAGGCAACACGCAAGGATGATTTGCCGCCGACAAAGCCAGAATGCGCTTTTCACCGCGAAGCGCCTTCAATAGAGCCGCCCCGCATGAGCACCCGCGAGACCTCTTCGAGCGACGAGCCGATCATCGAGACGCTGGACGACCTCACCGCGCCCATGCGCCACGGGGAAAAGCCGAAAGCTGACTGGCGTATCGGCACCGAACACGAAAAGTTCGTCTACCGCGTCGCCGACCGGCGCGCCCCGTCCTATGGCGAAGAGGGAGGAATTCGCGACCTGCTGATGAGCCTTACCAAGTTCGGCTGGGAGCCGATCGAGGAACTGGCGCCCGATGGCACCAACAATGTCATCGCGATGCGGGGCGCGGACGGGACGGTCAGCCTCGAACCTGCCGGACAACTTGAATTGTCGGGCGCGCCGCTCGAAAACCTGCACGAAACCTGCGCCGAGACGGGGCGGCACCTCGCGCAGGTGAAGGAGATCGGCGAGCGTCTGGGCGTCGGCTTTCTGGGGCTCGGCATGTGGCCCGACAAGCGGCGCGACGACCTCTCCGTTATGCCGAAAGGCCGCTACAAGATCATGATGGACCATATGCCCCGCGTCGGCAATCTGGGCCTCGACATGATGCTGCGCACTTGCACCATCCAGGTCAATCTCGACTATTCGAGCGAGGCGGATATGGTGAAGAAGTTTCGCGTTGGCTTGGCACTCCAGCCGCTAGCCACCGCGCTGTTTGCCAACTCGCCCTTCACGGAAGGGCAACCCAACGGCTACCTCTCCTATCGCAGCCACATCTGGAGCGACACCGATCCGCACCGCACCGGAATGCTGCCCTTCGTGTTCGAGGACGGCTTCGGCTACGAACGCTGGGCCGAATATATGCTCGACGTGCCGATGTATTTCGTGTTCCGCGAGGGGCGCTACATCGACGCTGCCGGCCTTTCCTTTCGCGATTTCCTCGCTGGCAAGCTCTCCGTTCTTCCCGGCGAGCGCCCGACAGCGAGCGACTGGTGGGACCATCTTTCCACCGCCTTTCCGGAGGTCCGCCTCAAGAGCTTTCTCGAAATGCGCGGCGCGGATGGCGGACCGTGGAGCCGGATCTGCGCGCTGCCGGCGTTCTGGGTCGGACTGCTTTATGACAGTCAGGCGCTCGATGCCGCCTGGGATCTGGTCAAGGACTGGGGCATGGAAGAGCGCGAGCGGTTGCGCAGTGACGCTCCTAAACTCGGCCTCGACACGCCAATCCCCGGAGGCGGCACGATGCAGGATCTGGGCCGCGAAGCGCTCGCCATCGCGCATAAGGGCCTCGCCGCGCGCGCGCGGATCAATGCGAGCGGCGACAACGAGACCGGCTATCTCGAAACGCTCGACGAAATCGTCTCGAGCGGCAAGGTCCCCGCTCAGCGCCTGCTCGATGCCTATCACGGTCGCTGGGACGAAGACGTTTCGCAGGTCTACGCATATTCGTTCTGAATGATCGGCGCCCCGCGCCATTAGGTTGCTAAGCCCGCTGCGGCTGAAGTAAGCCCGAAATTAGCCGCGCAGATTTCAGCGCGCGAGGGGGGACGACTATGCCGATCGTATCGGCCGAAGCTCGGCGGGGGCCGGGCGCATTCGATAATGGGCGCAAGGCGATAGCCGGGTTCGACGTCGAGATCATCGGGCTGCGGATAAACCAGCCGCTGGGCGGCGCACCATGGCGATGATCGTCGTTATCGGCTCGTTCCGCGTGCCGCCCTCTATGGTCGACATGGTGGAGTCGGCGATGGAGCCAATGATTGCCGCGAGCCGCGCGGAAGAAGGGTGCATCGAATATGCCTATGCGCTCGACGTACTCGACGAGGGCCTGGTTCGGGTGAGCGAGAAATGGCGCGACCGTGCCGCGCTCGAAGCGCATTTTCGCACCGCCCATATCGCCGAATGGCGCGCGCAGGTTTCCGCCCTCGCCATGACCGAGCGCGAGCTCATCGCCTATGAGGTGGATGAGGGTTTCTATATCTGACGCGCGGCCGGGCCCGTCGACATCATTCGGCAGGCTCGCGCGGGCGATCCAGGCCGGGGGCCGCACGCTCATCCTTCGCCGACGATATCCGCGACCACACCGCCCGCTGCAACCGCGCAAGCGGTGCGGTGATCAGCCCGCGCTGCTCCATCCAGGCGTGATACACGCCATATTTCGCATCCTCGGCCAGCAGATGCGCTTCCTCGGTGCGCGCCCGCCAGTAATAGATCGCGTTGACCACCAGCAAGAACATGGTGTTGCGCAATGCGTCGCTCGCCGATCCGCTGGTGACGAGAAAAGGCATGACCGAGCACCACCAGAACAGGTTCTTCGACAGATAGGCCGGATGGCGCGTGAAACGGTAGGGCCCGTTGGTCAGCACACCGCGATAGGTGAGGTTGGAGAAGCGGATGCCGAAAATCACGGTCGCCCAGGCATAGATCGCGGTGAGAAAGACCAGCAGCCCCGCCCAGCCCCACAGCAGCGCCGGCTGCCCGGCCAGCCAATGACCCCAGTCGGCGACATTGCTTTCATAGGACAGGATCTGACCGTCCGCGCCGATGACCCCCCAGACGAAGGGTGGATAGCAGATCAGCGCCGCGAGCCAGCCGCCGAGAAACGGATTGCCCGAGCGGATATGGGCATCGAGCGGGCGCAGGGTGAAGAGGTAGCCGACCGTCCCGATCTGCACGTCGACGACGAACAACAGGGTGATGAAGAACATCGCGATCTCCACCGGATGGCCGAACATCGCGGCCGGGTCCGCCTCGACGATGATGGCAAATCCGGCGGGCAGGATGGAAATCATGAAAGCGCCGAAAAACGCCTTGATGATCCAGGCACGCCAATGCCGCTTGATCGCCTCGCCATCGCCGATCCCTCGCCCGAGCAGGGCGGCGCCGAAATGCCAGGTTGCATCGCGCGGGTTCACCATGAAGCGGTCGAGCCAGACGACATAGGGGACCGATAGCACCACGAGCGGCAGCAGCGCGTAGCCGAGCAGGTGCATGACGAAGAGATATTGCCCATCCCAATACCAGCGGCATAGCGCGTAAAGCGCGGCGAGGATCGCCCAGGTCGCCCACAATCCGACGAGTTTTATGCTCGCATCGGGCAGGACATCTTCGATCCGCCGTGCCAGGTTCCAGTCGAGCCCGGTCGAGGGGCGCAGATGGACCTTGTCGACCAGCAGCGACCAGATCGCCATCGGTCCGGCGGTGAAGACCATTGCCGTAAGCGCAGCATAAGGGCCGGAGAGAACGCCATATTCCGGCGGCAGGCCGAAGACCGGCGCCAACGCCGGAAAGGTGCGGCAGAAAAGTATCCAGACCAGCAGCCCGAGCAGTCCCGCGAGCCCGACGCCCGAGGAGACGTCACTCGGCGGAAGCTGCCCGCCGAACGCTGGCTGTGGCCTTGCCGGGATGGAGGGCGAGGTGGCGGTCATTGCCCCAAGGCGCTTAGCGCCGAGGGGTTAATTCTCCGCCCACCCGTTTCGGCCCGTCCCGCGACAAGACGCGCCCGTTCGAAGGGTTAACGCCGCGCCTCGCGGCGCGAGAATCAGCGATAGGCGTGGATGGTGCCCGAATCGTCCAGAATGTAGAGCATATTGTCCGCCACCACCGGAGCGAGGCTGACTGGTTGTCCGACGTCGTCGAACAGCTGCGCCGAGCCTTCGCCCGCGCTGACCTTCCAGATTTCGCCGCGCGAGCTTGCGACCCACAGATGCCCGCCCGCCAGCACCGGGCCGGTCCAGAAGATCGGGCCCTTGCGGTCCTTTTCATCGCGATATTGTTGCAGCTGCGTGATCCAGCGCACGCGGCCCGTCGAACGCGCGATCGCGAGCAGGCGCGCATCGTCGGTAAGGGTGAAAATCCACTCGCCCGCGATGGACGGGGTCGAAATTCCGGCAAGGTTCAATTCCCAGATGCGCTGTCCGGTGACGAGTTCGTAGGCCGCCATGCGCCCGCCCTGCCCAAGGGCGTAGACGCGGCCCGAATCGATGATCGGATCGGCGTCAATGTCGGTAACGGTGCTGACCTTGGTCGAGATGTTGGTCCGCGCCAGCGCGTCGGCCCACAGCGTGCGTCCGTTCTCGTAGCGATATGCCGACAATTCGCCCGAGGAATAGCCCGCAATCACCGTCCCCTGCCCCGCAGCTGGAGCGGCGACACCAAACACGCCCGATTGCGTGCTCGAACCCGATTCGTTCCACAGCAGTTCGCCGTTGGCGGCGTTGAGCGCGATGATCTGGTTGTCCTGCGTCATCACATAGACCTGGCCGAAGGCGACCGTGGGCGAACCGCGGAGCGGCCCCGCTGGTTTTACTTTCCAGATGCGCTCCCCCGTTGCCGCGTTCTTGGCCTTGACCTCGCCGACACCATTGGTCGCGTAGATCACGCCATTGTCGTAACTGACGCCGCCGCCGAAGGCCGCCGCGCGGTTTTCGTCCGGAATTTCGTTTTCGTCGCGGCTCCAGACGACATCGCCCGTGTCCTTGTCGAAGGCCCAGATCGCGCCCTCGGTATCTTCGACGTAAAGCCTGCTGCTCCCGATTACGGGAGATGCGGCCAGCTTTTCACGATCGTTCGAACCGGCGATCTGCGCGGTCCAGACCTTGGTGGGGTTTTCGCTCAGAGCGAGATGGCCATAGGACTTGTCCGCCGCGCCCCCGACCTGCGCCCATTCCGCATTGACCTGCGCCGGCGGCAGGACGACCGAGACATTGGCCAAGGTCGGATCGACCGCCGCACCGCTTTCGATGCGCGACAGGATCGGGGTGCGCTCGCCGATCGTCGGCGTCGTCTTCTCGCGCCCGCCACAACCGGTCAGCACCATTGCGAGCGCTCCCGACAGAATTGCGAATTTCACGGGATGGCGGTTGGTCATAGACATGGTTTCGTCAACTTTCCTGATCGTCACTGCGGCGGCACGGCTGCGGCACGGCCCGCGCCGATCACACCGGTAGCGGGCGACAGAGCCTGTTCGCGTTCGCGCTCGCGTTCGAGCAATTGTTCGACATCCTCGATCGCATCGACGCCCAGCAACCCCGCCATCTGGCGCGCGCGGTTGCGCAGGGTTTCGGGCTGCGCCTCGTCCTGCGCGATTTCGCCGAATAGGGTGCCCGCGCGCTCGCGGTTGCCCGCTTCGAGATGGGCGATTGCGACGAGCTCGCCCGCGCTGCCGAAAAAGGCATTCCCCGGCACGGCGAGGTCGCCGAGCCGGGCGATGACATCCTCGGGCGCGCGATCGTCGAAATTGGTCGCCACTTCGCGCAGCCGCGCCAGATCGCGCAGCGGCCCGGGTGCCGCTTCATCGGCAGCGACGGCGGCGTAAAGCTCCACCGCACGCGCCTCTTCGCCCTGTTCGAGCGCGGCGGCGGCCTGGAGAAGCCGGGCCATGCTACGCGCGCCGACCGAACCCTCGTCTATCAGCGGATCGACCTTGGCCTCGGCCCCGGCATAATCGCCCGCATCGACCGAATCGAGCGCGCTCACGATCGCCTCGGACTGCGCCTCGAGCTCGGCCTCCCGGCTCGAATCCCACCACCAATAGGCGAGCATGCCCAGCAGCACGAGCGCGATCGCTATGCCAAGCGGTAGGCCATAGCGCTGAAAGAAGGCGGCGGTGTCGTCCTGACGCACGGCCTCGTCAATCTCGCGCATGAGGATCTCGTCCTCGCGCGAAGGGCCGCCGGGCGCGGCGGGTTTCGGGGTCTGGACTGGCCGTGCGGGCGGGGTCGTGTTGGTCGGGATACGCGCCACGGGGCGATGTCTTCCTGTCTCGTCAATGTACGGGCGATGCGCGGCTCTTTAGGGAGGGGCGGGCCCTTCCGCAATGCCGCACGCCGGCCGCGCTCACAGCCGCGGCAACGGCGCCTTCGCGGTGGCATGAGTGCCGCGCACAAGTTGAACCCCGAATGAAGCGCGCACGACGGTGCGACCTCAGCCTTAGGCGCTTTCCATCGCTACCCAATAGAGCTCGCGATAGGCCGCGATCATGTCGCGCGCATCGAAACGCTCGCGGGCGCGTTCCCGGTTCGCCTTGCCGATCTTGCGGCGCAGGCGCGCGTCGGCGGCAAGTTCGCCGAGCTTCTGCGCGAGTGCGCCTTCGTCGCCTGCCGGCGCGATGTAAGGGCGGTTCGCCTCCGACACCATTGAGGCGATATCGCCCACCTGCGGCGCGGCGACTGGCAGACCTGCCGCCATCGCCTCGACCACCGAGAGTGGGAATTGTTCGCTGCGCGAGGCAAGCGCGAAGATGTCGAACAGGCCGATGACGCTCGCCGGATCGGTGAGTGCGCCGGGCAGGTGCACCCGATGGCTGACTTCCAGCGCATCGGCGCGCGCCTGGATGGCCTCGCGTTCGGGCCCTTCGCCCAGGATCACGAGGTGCCAGTCGGCATCGAGCTTTGCACAAGCCTCGACCAGCAGGGGCAGCTGTTTAACCGGCCTCAAGCCTGCAAGCGTGCCGACCCAGCGCTCGCCGGGGCGCTTCATCAGCCGCAGCTTCGAAGGGTCGGGCTTTTTACCGAAGGCGCGCGTGTCGATGCCGTTGGGGATGCGGACCACTTGTACGGGCGGGCACTTCCATTCGCGCGCGGCTATCGCTTCCAGCCCGCGACTGGGCACGACCAGCGCATGGACGCGGCCCATTGCCGCGCGGCGATACCAGTTGCGGCGCGGTTTGAGGCCGTCCGTCTCGTCCTCGTTGAACCCGTCCTCGTGGTGGATCAGCGGCGGCAATCCTAGCGCCTCGGCAAAGACCGTATGCGCCATCGCCGCGTCGATCGCTCCCCAATTGTAGCTGAGAACGAGGTCGAACGGCTTCATCGCCTGCGCGATGGCGACCAGCCGCCCAGGCGTTGGCCAGCCGGTGAGCGGGGGAAAGTCGGTCGCGATCCGATAGGCAGTGCCCGGATCGATATGATCCGCAGCGCCGCGCTCGCCCTCCACCCCCGAGACGATCGTATGTTGCGCATCCTTGCCGAACGCATTCATCAGCTGGACGGCGCGCAATTCCTTGCCTCCGGGCGCGAAGGTGGAATGGCAGTGCAGGATATGCGGCACGTCGCTGCGGGCAGGCATGGCGTGAGTTCGTCAGAGCCTCGCGAGCAGCGCGTCGATCGCCGCGCGCGCTTCGGGTTCGTCGAGCGTCGGGGCATGACCGACCTCGGGGATCGTGACCGTCTGCAAATCGGAATGCCGCGCAGCCATCGCCTCCACCGTGCGCGGCGTCAGCAGGTCGGACAATGCCCCGCGCACCAGCAATGTCGGCACGTCGTGCAATGCGTCGAACAGCGGCCAGAGGTTCCCCTCGGGCGATTCCCCGCCCTGCCGGAACGGTTCGGCGATCGCCATGTCGTAATCGTAGCTGATCCGCCCGTTCTGCCCGAGCGTCATCGTGCGCTTGGCCATCTTCAGCCAGTCGTCGAGATCGTAGCGCGGGAAGGCGGCGCCGTGGATGTCGGCAAGGGAGCGCGCGGCGTGAACCCAGGTGGGATAGGAGCGCGCCTGTCCGACATAATCGCCGATCCGCGCCACGCCCGCCGGATCGATCTCGGGCCCGATATCGTTGAGTACCGCGGCCTCGATCCGTGTCCGATCGGCGGCGGCCAGCATCATCGTCATCAGCCCGCCCATCGAGGTGCCGATCGCGATGAAACGGGCGATGCCCTCCTCGCGCAGCAGATGTTCGACATCGGCGACATATTGCTTGGGCTTGTAGCTTGCCGTGTCGCTGGCATAGGCGCTGTTCCCGCGACCGCGCATTTCCGGGATGAGCACGCGGCGCTTTTCCGCCAGATGCAGCGCGAGATCGTGGAAATCGCGGGCATTGCGGGTGAGCCCATGAAGACACAGGACGGGCACGCCGTCATCCCCTTCCGGCCCCGCATAATCGCGAAAAGCGAGCGTCAATCCGTCCTCGCTGGTCCAGCTTCTCTCGGTGTAGGCATCAGCCATCGGGGCGTCTCTTCGCATATCGTATGGTGAGGTGTGGTTGCGCGCCGGATGGCGAGGCTCCACTATCGCGGGATGAGCGAGGAACCGCAAGCAAGCTATCGCCCCGATCCCGCAATCCTCGCGCTCGCCGACTGGCTGGCCTCGCCGGTCGAGGCGGCCGATTTTCCCGAGACCCGCCTGCGCTTTCGCAATGATCGCGCCGCCGAAGAAGTGGGCCTGGCATCGCTTGGCGATACGGAATGGATCCGCCATTTCGCAAGGTTCGAGCCGCTCACCGACAACCTTCCCCGCCCGCTGGCGCTCAAATATCACGGCCACCAGTTTCGCACCTATAATCCCGAAATCGGCGACGGGCGCGGTTTTCTCTTCGCGCAGCTGAGGGACCGGAGCGGACGCCTGCTCGACTTCGGCACCAAGGGATCGGGCACCACGCCCTATTCGCGCCAGGGCGACGGGCGGCTGACCCTGAAGGGCGCGGTGCGCGAGATCCTGGCGACCGAAATGCTCGAAGCGCAGGGCGTCTACACCTCGCGGACCTTCAGCGTCGTCGAAACCGGCGAGCAGCTCGAACGCGGCGACGAACCCTCGCCGACCCGTTCAGCCGTCCTCACCCGCCTCTCAAACTCGCATATCCGCATCGGCACGTTCCAGCGGCTGATGGCGCATGAGGAAGCGGATCGCATGGCGCAGTTGGTGCAATATTGTCTCGATCACTTCCCCGGCCCGCCGCCGCCCGAAGACGCGCCCGGCCGCGACGAGCCCGCGGTGCAGCTGATGCATCAGGTGACCGAGCGCATGGCCGATCTCGCCGCCTCCTACATGGTCGCAGGTTTCGTCCATGGCGTGCTCAACACCGACAATATGAACATCACCGGCGAGAGCTTCGATTACGGGCCGTGGCGTTGGCTGCCGCGCTGGGACCCCGCCTTTACCGCCGCCTATTTCGATCATGGCGGACTCTACGCCTTCGGCCGCCAGCCGGAGGCGCTGCACTGGAATTGCGGGCAATTCGCGGTCGCCTTGCGGCTAATGGCCGAAAGCGCGCCGCTGATCGCCGCGCTCGAACGTTTCGGGCCGCTCTACATGGCGGCTGTGGGGCGGCGGTGGTGCTGGCGTCTGGGCGTGCATCCGCGCGGCAGCGAGGAGGATGCGCAGCTGGTGGCAGCGTGCGAGAAAGCCATGCGCGAGACAGGGATCGGCCCCGATGCGTTTTTCTTCGCCCATCGCGGCGGGCGCGACATGGCGGGGGAACCGGGAGGAGAACTGGCGGAGGCGCTGGCCGCATACGAACCGGTTGAAGATCGGCATCTCTATTGGGAGGACGCCGTACCCCAATCGCTGCTGATCGAGGAGGTCGAGGCGCTGTGGTCGCATATCGACGAGCGCGACGACTGGCGGCCGCTCATGGCCAAGATCGACGCGATCCGCCGCATGGGGGAAGCGCTCGGACCACCGCCCGCCCCCGCCGGCCATCTCCGGTAATGCGCCCTGCCCCCGGGGGCTCGCTCTACCTTCAGGATTTTCCTAGATAATCGAGCGGCTCCCGATTAATGCCGTCATGCCAAAGAGCGTCGCCAGAACGCTCGCGAATTTGGGGGAGCTTTTTGCCGGACACCGCCACGATAGAGAACCTCGCATGAGCGACACGCGGATCGTTTCGCGCGCGCCGGCGACCGGAGAAGTGGTCTGGGAAGGCGAGGTCGACGATGTCGATGCGGCGGTCGCCAGAGCGCGGGCGGCATGGTCGGGATGGGCCGCGCAGGCACAGACACACAGGATCGAAGTCGCGCGGCGCTTTGCCAACGAGGTGCGCGCCGACGCGGAAACCCTCGCCGAGCTGATCGCGCGCGAGGCTGGCAAGCCGCTGTGGGAAGCGCGCACCGAAGTCGACGCGGTGATCGCCAAGGTCGAGATCTCGGTCCAGGCCTATGCCGAGCGCACGGGTCGCAAGAAATTCGACAGCGCGCTCCAGGGAACCGCTGCGGTGCGCCACAAGCCGCACGGAGTGATGGCGGTGCTCGGCCCCTACAATTTTCCCGCACATCTGCCGAACGGCCATATGGTCCCGGCGCTGATCGCGGGCAATGCGGTGATCTTCAAACCGTCGGAAAAGACGCCCGCGGTCGGCGCCGCGCTGGTGAACTGCTGGAAACGCAGCGGGATACCCGAAGCCGTCGTGCAGCTAGTCGCCGGCGGACCCGATGAAGGCAAGGCGCTGGTCGCGCATTCGGGCGTCGACGGCGTGCTCTTCACCGGCTCCGCGCAGGCCGGCATCGCCATCAATCGCAAGCTGGCAGCCAATCCGGGCAAGATCGTCGCGCTCGAAATGGGCGGGAACAATCCCATGGTGGTGCTGGACACACCCAAGATCGCCGATGCCGCCGCGCTGATCGTTCAAAGCGCCTTCACCACCGCGGGCCAGCGCTGCACCGCCGCGCGTCGTTTGATCGTGATCGATGCAGTGTATGACAAGCTCGTGCCCGAACTGGTCACGCTCACTCGCAAGCTGCGCATCGGCGACCCATTCGCCGAGCCGCAGCCCTTCATGGGGCCGGTGATCGACAACGACACCGCCGACGGCCTTACCGAGAGCTTCCTCGCGCTGATGACCGCGGGTGGCAAACCGATTTTGCACATGCGCCGGACCGATCCCGACCTGCCCTTTGTCACCCCCGGCATCGTCGACACCACAGCGCTCGACGACCGACCCGACATCGAGCTGTTCGGCCCGATCCTCCAGGTCATCCGCGTGCCCGATCTCGATGCCGGTATCGCGGAGGCGAACAACACCCGTTTCGGCCTGTCGGCGTCTCTGATCGGCGGAAGCCCCGAGGATTACGGGCGTTTCTGGGCCAATATCCGCGCTGGCATCATCAACTGGAACCAACCGACCAACGGCGCCTCTTCGAAAGCCCCCTTCGGCGGGATCGGTCTATCGGGCAATCACCGCCCCGCCGCATACTACGCCGCCGATTATTGCGCCTACCCGGTCGCCAGCACCGAGATGGACCAGCCGCGAGCCAATATCGGCGTGGGATTGAAAGACGAAGAATAGCGTGCGTGCGGCGCGTCAACCGCGCCAGTAGATGATGTCGATTTCGGCCAACCCGCCCGGCCCCTCGCGCGCATGGACGGCGATGTGTTCGCGCTTGCCTCGCCCGTGAAACTGCAATTCGGGCGCGTTGTAGCGCTCGATGGTGAAGCCGGCGCGGATGGCTACGGCGAGATGATATTCGAGCGCCTCTAGTGCATCGACCGGAGTTTGATAGCGCGCGATGTGGACCGCGCAGTCGCCCTCTTCAGCGCCCGCTGCCTGGTGGATCATTCCGTGCGGCATGATCGCGGCGACGTCCGGCATTCGCGCCGCCCAGCCAAGCTCGCCTGTAACCTGCGCTGCGCAATCGCTGGACGCACCTACGGCTCCAAGCATTTGTGCAGCGGAGGTAAGCTCTCCCAGCGCCGACCCCGCGCCGGATAACGCTCCTGGCAATGCGGGGATCGGGCCGGCGCGCAGCAATTCGATCTGCGCCGCCTCGCTCGCGCGCGCGGCGGCATCTTCATGGTGGATCATCGGTGGCAGCGGATGCGCGTCGCGCCAGGTAATCGCCGCATTCGCTTCGTTGCGGGTGGCGAGATCGGGGTCGGTCATCAGCGGATCGAACAGCGCGCGGGCGAGGATCGGGTCCTGCGATAGCGGATCGTTGTCTCCATCGCCCGGCGCAACGCTGTCGTCGGCGCATGCGCCAAGCGCGAGGACAATGAGACTGGTCAGGAAGGCTTGGACGCACCGATACATGATCGCCCTATGGGGCAACCATGGTTAACACTCTCGCAAATCGGCGCTCCCCATCGAAGCCCTCGAACCCACAAACAAAAAACGCCCCCGGACCCCGAAGGGCCTGGGGGCGCTTTCCCGCGACTGGTGGGAGCCGCGCCCGGGCCATTGGTGGAATTGGCCCAAGTCGTTGTCTGGTTGCACGCGAGGAGAGCACTCCGGCTTGCGAATCGCCCCTCGCTCGATGTGTTCATATTTACATCGGTGAAAATGAACACGTGCGCATCACCCGGTTTGGCGTTCGTTCAGCTTTCGGATGAGTTTCCTTAAGTAACGCGATTGCCCGCAATCGACGCGCTTGCGCCCCCGAGGGGCAGACCCTACCCGCTGGCCGCATGACGAACCCGCCATTCGAAGCGCCGCAGCGCTCCGGTCTTTTCGCCGCGGTCGGCGCCTATGTGATCTGGGGGTTCCTGCCGCTCTACCTGTTGCTGGTCCTCAGCGTCCCGCCGTTCGAATTCGTGGGCTGGCGCATCATCTGGACGCTGCCCTTCTGCCTCGCGATCGTCGCCGCGCGCGGACAATTCGCGGCGCTGCGCCAGGCCATCGCGCAGCCGCGCGCCCTCGTCGCCCTTTTTGCAAGCGCCGCCCTTATCGCGCTCAACTGGTTCGTCTATGTCTGGGCAATCCTCGCGGGCGAGGTCTTTGCGACCAGTCTCGGCTATTATCTCAACCCGCTGCTCAACGTCCTGCTGGGCACGATGCTGCTCAAGGAAAGGCTGTCGCGCCTGCAATGGCTCGCGGTTGCGATCGCCGCCTGCGCGGTGGCGGTGCTCGCCGCGGGGGCGCTGACGAGCTTGTGGATCAGCCTCACACTCGCTTTGAGCTTCGGCCTCTATGGCATTGTTCGCAAAACGGTTTCGGTCGGCGCGCTCCCGGGTCTGACGATCGAGACCGCGATCCTGCTGCCGCCCGCCTGCCTGATTGTATGGTATTACGCGGCCTCGCCCGCGGGCTCTGCTTTCACCGTCGATCCGGCACTCAGCGCAGCTATCGCTTTTTCCGGGGTGGTCACCGCCGTCCCGCTCCTCCTCTTCGCGATCGCCGCGCGGCGGATGAACTATTCGACGCTCGGCTTCATCCAGTATCTCGCGCCGACCATCGTCTTCGTCCTCGGGCTCACCGTCTTTCGCCAGGAATTGCAGCTGGTCCAGCTCGGCAGCTTCGTCCTGATCTGGGGGGCGGTGGCGATCTTCGTCGGCGATCTGTGGCTGCGCACGCGTCGCCCCGCCGCGGTGACAGCCTGATCAACCCGCGAGGCGCCAGCCCAGCGTCTCGCCGGCGTGGAACGGCACGATACTTTCGCCGGCAAGCGTCAATTCGCCCGGCACTTCGAGCGCCGCGCGTTCGAGGGTGATCGTCTCCTCGTTCACAGGGAGACCATAGAAAGCTGGCCCATGGATCGAGGCAAAGCTCTCGAATCGGTCGAGGGCTTTTTCCTCGTCGAACACCGCAAGATAGCTTTCGAGCGCAAAGGGCGCGTTGAAGATGCCTGCGCAGCCACAGGCGGTTTCCTTGGCGCTGCGAAGGTGCGGGGCCGAATCGGTGCCGAGGAAAAACTTGGGCGAACCGCTCACCGCCGCTTCGCGTAGCGCGAGGCGATGTTCCTCGCGCTTGGCGACGGGCAGGCAGTAATTGTGCGGGCGGATGCCGCCCACCAGCATGGCGTTGCGGTTGATATGGAGGTGCTGCGGCGTGATGGTCGCCGCCACCCCATCCCCGCATTCGCGCACGAAGCGGACGGCGTCGCTGGTGGTTATATGTTCGAACACGACGCGCAGGCGCGGGAAATCCCGGACGATGCCGCGCAGATGCCGTTCGATGAAAGCCGCCTCGCGGTCGAAGACGTCGATCTCGTCCTCGGTCACTTCCCCATGGACGCACAGGACGATGTCCTCGGCCTCCATCCGTTCGAGCACCGGATAAACTCGCGCCACGTCCGAGACCCCATGCGCGGAATTGGTGGTAGCATTGGCGGGGTAGAGCTTGGCTGCGGTGAAAATTCCCTCGGCCGCGCCGCGTGCCAGATCGTCGGCATCGGTGTCGTCGGTCAGATAGCAGGTCATCAACGGGGTAAAGCGCACACCTTTGGGCACGGCTGCAAGGATACGCTCGCGATATTGCGCGGCCATCGCCGCGTGAGTGACCGGGGGCGCGAGATTGGGCATGACGATCGCGCGCGCGAATTGCCATGCGGTGTAGGGGACGACGCCGCGCATCACCTCATCGTCGCGGAAATGAAGGTGCCAGTCATCGGGGCGGCGGATCGTCAAGCGGTCGGTCATCGTGCCGCCCGCTTACGCCGGTGCGCCCGGGCTTTCCACCCCCGTTCATGCTGCCTAGAGCGAGCCGGACATGACCAGGATCGCTTTCCTCGCCTGCATGACGACCCTGCCCGGAGCGGGCGAGCGCCGCGGCGATGCGCACGAGCACGATCTGACGATTGCCGCGCTCGCGCCGCCCTTCGCAGCAGCCAGGCTGGCGCTGGAGGTAATCGACTGGGAATCGCCGATCGAACGGTTCGATGGCTGTGCGGGCGTGCTGCTGGGCACGGCCTGGAATTATCAGGATGCACCGTCCGCTTTTGTCGCGCGGCTTGAGGAACTGGCGGCGCGCGGGATACATGTGTTCAATCCACCCGATCTCGTCCGCTGGAACCTCAGCAAGACCTATCTGCGCGAACTGGCCGAACGCGACGTGCGGACCGTTCCAACGCGTTGGCTGAAGGATGTCGATTCGGACGACATTGCGGCGGCGATGGCGCAGTGGGACGCCGAAGCGCTCGTCATCAAGCGACAGGTGGGCGCGGGTGCGCTTGGGCAGATACTGGTTCGGCACGGCGAACTACCCGGCGGAGGATGGCGTTTCGGCCATGCCGCGATGGTGCAGCCCTACCTTCCCGCAATCGCCGATGAAGGCGAGCTTAGCTTCGTCTTCATCGACGGCGCGCTCAGCCATGCTCTGCGCAAACGACCGGCGCGCGGCGATTACCGTATCCAGTCGCTCTATGGCGGGACCGAGGAGGCGCACGCGCCTTCGCCAGAAGAGGTTTCCACAGCCCGCGCCGTGCTCGCCGCCCTGCCCGCGCCCGCTCCCCTCTATGCCCGCATCGACATGGTTCGCGCCGACGATGGCGCGCTGCTGCTGATGGAAGCGGAGCTGATCGAACCCTATCTATACCCCGAACAGGGCCCGCAATTGGGCTCGCACCTCGCTCAAGCACTTGCGAAGAGGCTTCAGATATGAGTGCCAAAATGCTGAAATCCCGCGCGATCGTCCGGCTTTCGCCGACCGAGCCGGGCGAGGATGTGCGCGGGTTCCTGCAGGGGCTGGTGACGAATGATGTCGGCAGCGCTCTGCCCGTCTATGCCGCGCTGCTCTCCGCTCAAGGCAAGGCGATGTTCGATTTTCTTGTGTGGGATGGCGAGGACGACGCGCTCCTCCTCGATTGCGAGGAGGCGGTTGTGGACGACCTGGTCAAACGCCTCTCGCTCTATCGCCTGCGCCGAAAGATCGCGATCGAACGCGAACCGGAGCTGGCCTCGCTGTGGAGCGAGGACCACTTCATGGGCGCCGTGCTCGATCCCCGAATGCCCGAGCTCGGATTTCGCCGGGTCGCAGAAGCGGAGAAATGCGACGCGGGCGATGAGGCTTACCGCGCGCATCGCCTCGATCTGGGCGTGCCGGAAGGGCAAGCTGAGCTGGGCGATATCCTCTGGCTGGAAACCAACGCGGTCGAGCTGAACGGGGTAAGCTTCGAAAAAGGCTGCTATATCGGGCAGGAGAATACCGCGCGCATGAACTGGCGGCAGAAGGTCAGTCGTCGGCTGGTGGTGGTGCCGCTCGATCGATCGCAGGAAAAGCGGCGCAAGGCCGCCTATCCCGAGCTTGGCGTGGCGGTAGATCACCTGCGCGTTGCGGATCTCGATACGGCGACGCTTCCGGATTGGCAGGCGGCGGGGATCGCGACGGCGGATTAGGCCCTAAAAACTAGGCCTCGTGATGCTCGGCCATCGAGGCCTCGAGATTGGCCGCCGCGCGCATCCGGGCGGTGTCGCGAGGCAGGCCGAGCGATTTGGCGAGCGCCGCGCCGATCAGAGCATCGCCGAGCGCCAGCAGGACCAGTCCGAGGGTATCCTTGTGGACATGCAGCGGATCGTCGCAATGCTCCGCCTCCATCGGCGCGATCTCGTCGACCAGCTCGTGGATCGTGGTGATGATCGGATCGAGCGCGTCTTCGTTACCCGTCAGCAGCATCCAGCTGGTGAGAGCGCCGGCCCCCTCGCGGTCGAACGCATCGAAGGCCAGGTCGACCACTTCGCGCACCGATCCGAGCCCTGCACGCCGCGCATGGACAGCGTCGCGAATGGTCGAGCAGACGGTGCGCGCGAGATGTTCGGCCAGCGCCTTTTGAAGACCCGAAGCCGATCCAAAATGGTGCAGCAAATTGGCATGGGTGCGCCCGATCCGCGCCGCTACCGCCTTGAGCGTAACGGATTGCGGCCCCGTTTCGATGAGTAGCGCGCGCGCCGCTTCGAGCGCGGAATTGCGCGATTCCTCGGGGGTCAGTCGTTTGCGGGTTGCCATCGCGCCGGTGTCTAGGCGAAGCGGCGCCCGCGCTCAAGGCGCCGGACGTGGCGACTCGCGGACCGTTTCGCTATTTCAGGCCCAGCGCGGACCGGGCTTGCCATCTTCGCCAGATCCATCCGATAGAGCGCTGCCGGCGCCTCCTCGCCGCGCCCGCACGAGGCGTGCATGACGATGCGTCCGGTCGGCTCGAAACCGAGCTTTGCCAGCACCCGGCCCGAAGCCGGATTGTCGAGGAAATGCGAGGCGACCGCATGGCGATGTCCGAGCGCGCGCGCGACTGCGAGCGCCGCCGCGCCCGCTTCGGTCGCAAAGCCCTGACCCCAGAACAGGCGCGCGATCCAGTAGCCGAGCTCGACCGCCGGCGCGTCGCGGCCGCCGCTCGCTTCCGCATGGTCTGTCGGCGAGGCTTCATTGAAGCCGACGCAGCCCAGTATCTGCGCATCGGCAGCGCGCGTCACCAGGAAGCGCGGATATTTGGGGTTTTCCTCGCGCTCGGCGAACCGGCGGGCGTCTTCTTCGCTATAGGGCCAAGGCGCGCGGGCGAGATTGCGCACGACGCCTTCGTCAGCGATGCCGCGATGTACGCCGCGCCAGTCCTCAGGCCAGATCGGTCTCAACAACAATCGCGCGCTGCGATGGAACACAGGTTCTCTCCTCCTCGCCCCGCATCGCCCCTTATGGACCATGCGTGACAGATTGCGTGCACCGGAACGTTCATTTCCGATGAGATGCGAGGGAGAAACGACGAGAGGGAGATGGACCTCCCCTGGAAACCAGGAAAGTCCCATCTCCCTCATGTCTGTGCCGATCGCTCGGCTGGGACCGTCCTGGTTGGACGATCCCGTTATCGAATCGTCCGCTTACTCGGCTGCTTGCGCAATCATGTCGACCGACACGTATTTGCGAGCCTGCTTGCCGGAGTGGAATCGCACCACGCCGTCTTCGAGCGCGAAGAGGGTGTGATCCTTGCCCATGCCGACATTGGTGCCCGGATAGAACTTGGTGCCGCGCTGGCGCACGATGATGTTGCCGGCAACGACCTGCTCGCTGCCGAACTTCTTCACGCCGAGGCGACGACCGGCCGAATCGCGACCGTTACGCGATGAACCGCCTGCTTTCTTATGTGCCATTGTCTGCGATCCTTACTTCTTGTCTTCGGTTTTGGGCTCGGCCTTCTTGGCCGGCGCCTTTTTGGCCGGAGTCTTCTTTGCCGCGGGCTTCTTGTCCGCCGCTGCATCCGCCTTCTTCGCCGGAGCCTTCTTGGGCGCAGCCTCGCTCGCTGGCGCCTTAGCCTCGGCTTCGGCCTCCTGCTTTGCGGGGGCCGCCTTTTTGGCGGGCGCCTTCTTCGCCGCGGGCTTGCCTTCGCCGACATCGGTGATGCGCAGCAGCGTCATTTGCTGACGATGGCCATTCTTGCGGCGATAATTGTGGCGGCGGCGCTTCTTGAAGACGACGACCTTTTCCGACTTCGCCTGCGCGATGATCTCTGCCGAAACGGTCACCTTGGCGGCATCGGCCATCGTGTCGCCCTCACCGGCGAGCAGGACGTCGCCCAGGGTGATCGTGTCGCCGGCTTCGCCGCTAAGCTTTTCGACGGCTATCTTGTCTCCGGCGGCAACCCGATATTGCTTGCCGCCCGTGCGCACTATCGCGAACATGGCTTGTCACTCTCATCAATTCTGACTGTCCGACCCTTGCGAGCGCCGCTGGGCAGCCGCCTGGTCGAACGGATAAACAGCGCCGCGACGTTGCAGCGCTGGGAAAGATGGGTGCCGTTAAGGGAAGACCTGAGTGAAGTCAACGCCTCGCGCGGGAAATTCGGCGCCCTTTCGCTTGGGCACTGCGGACCGTCGCGGCGCGCTGTCGAAATGCGTCAGGAGGCGCTGCGTCCGGCTTTGAAAGCGCGTTGGCACCGTGATAGACAGCGCCATCATGACGCTTCGCCCCGCCCCGCTTTGGCCCTTACTTGTCGCCATTGGTGTCCCATCGCTGGCAGGATGCGCGGGCAGCGATACGCGCTATCCCTCGCTCGCCATCCGCGATGCGGAACGCGCAATTCTGGCGGGGAACGCCGCGCCGCCGGCGGCCGCCCCCGCTCCCGTGGTTCAAGTGGACCCGGCGCTGATCGCAGCGCCGCTCGAACGCGCGCGCGAGGCGCATGCGCGTTTCCTCGACCAGCGTCCTGCAACGCTCGATCTGGCACGCGCGGCAAGCGGGCTCTCGAACGACAGCGATCGCCGCTCCCGCGCGCTCGTCGCGCTCGCCAATCTCACCACGATCCGCGCCGACACGGCGCTGGCGCTGGCCGATCTCGACCGGCTCGAGGCGGAAACCGCAACGCAGCTGAGCGCTCTGGAAGCCATCGAGGAGGCACAAGGCGAAGTCGCGCGACTGGTCGAAGTGCAGGATGAAAGTCTCGACGCAGCCGCCCTGGCGCTTGGATTATAGCGGGGGGTGCGGCTGGCATGAACATAGCGGCAGCCCAGGCTTGCGAGACTTGTCCGGTGCGCAGCAGCGCCGCCTGCGCGGTGCTGAACGAAAAAGAACGCGCCGCCCTGGCCGCCGCTGGACGCAGCCGCGTGCTCGAGCGCGGCGAGATGCTGTTCGCCGCCGGCGACGATGATGCCGCCTGCGCCACCCTGGTGAGCGGCGCACTCAAGGTCTCGGCGGTGGACGAAGACGGCAACGAGCGTATCCTCAGCCTCGTTCACCCCGCCGGCTTCATCGGCGAGATGTTCGCCCCCTTCGCCCGCCACGACGTCGTCGCGCTCACGCAAAGCCGGCTGTGCACCTTCGCCAAATCCGATATCGAGCGCGCGATCGACACCTATCCCGCGCTCGCCCGCGCATTGTTGCGGCGCAGCCAGGAGGACCTGCTCGCCGCGCGCGGCCTGCTCGAACTGACCGCGCATGCGAGCGCCGACAAGCGGCTGGCGGCGCTGCTTCATGACTTCGCGGTCGCGGCGAGCGACACGTCCTGCCACCTCGCCGATCGCTTCGAATTGCCGCTGACCCGCGGCGAGATCGCCGGGATGCTCGGCCTGACGATAGAGACGGTCAGCCGCAAGCTCGGCGAGCTCGAGGAAGCGGGCGCCATTGCACGCGAAGGAAAGCGTGGCATCGCGCTGTGCGATGCCGCGCTCCTCGCGCAGATAGCGGGGCGCCCAGATCCCCTCTAGGCGCCCCGATCCGGCCGGGAACGTCGCCCCATCCCCATGGCCGAACCTGAGTTCAGGACACGATGGCGGCGATGGTCACCGCCGCCATACCCCAGCCGACGATCAGGACCGGCAGGATCAGCATCTGCACCCCGGCATCGCGCGCGCTCAGCCGCCCGGTATGGGTCATGATTCCGGCATTGCGGAACGCGCCCACGGTCATCGGTGCGCTCTCATTATCCCGCAGCCGCGTCCAGATCGCCGGTACGCCAAACATGGCGATTACGAAGATCGTGAAGATCGCCATCGGGATAACGAGACCGGGAGTTGCCAGCCCAGCGAACATCACGGCGAGGAAGGCGAGATAAAGCGCCGCGGTCGCGCCGTAGAAGGCGGTGGGGATCTCGAAATTGCGATCGCTTTCGACCTGGGGGCGCGGCGCGTTCGGCAGGCGTAGCTCGGGAGCCGGCACGCCGTCCGGGCCGGGTGCGGCGACGAGGCGGGCCTTGCCGCTGGCGATCTGTTCCTGAATTTGCTTGCTCATGACCGTTCTCCTTGTCCGCAAGGAGGATTAGAGCCGGCGGAGCGCGGCGACTTTGATGCAGATCAAAGAGGTGCGAAAATATCAGCGCCAGCGAGCGAGATCGGCATGATCTTCGGCGCGCGGTTCGATCCAGCGCCACTCGCCATCGCGCCGTTCACGCTTCCAGAACCACGCGGCGCCTTTCAGATGGTCCATGCAGAAATCGACCGCGTCAAAGGCGCTGCGACGATGACACGCCGCGGCGGCGACGCAGACGATCGGATCCCCCGGACGCAGCGTTCCGATCCGGTGCAACAGCGTGGTCCCGAGTAGGTCGAACCGCTTTCCGGCCTGCTCGCCCAGCTCCTGCATTCCGGGCAGGGTGAGCGGCGCGTAATGCGACAGTTCGAGCGCTTCGACATCGTCCCCGGCGCGCACCTGGCCAGTGAAGCTGGCGATGCCGCCGGCCTGGGGCGTGGCGGCCGCGAGGGCCGCAATCGCGTCGGCGGGCGCGAAGGGCTCGGCGAGCACGCGAATGTCGCGCATCGCTCAGCCTCCCGAAACGGGCGGAAGCAGAGCAACCTCGTCGCCTTCGCGCGCTTCGAGAGCGGTCTTGTCCGCAAGCACCTTCCCGCGGCAGGCGACGTTGACCCGCTCTTCGGCTAGCTGAGCGGCGACATCGGGACCGACCGCTTCGAGCAGACCGCTCCAATCGAGCGGAGCATTCGTCTCGAGGCTCTGCCGTCCCGCCACATCGCGCAAGGGGCCGAGGAATAGGATGGTGACGCCCACAGCCCTCATCCGCCCGTCATCGACATATGCCGTGCGAGAGCAGGCGCGGCGCCGCGGCGGTCCATGCGAAAATCGTGGCGCTCGGGCTTAATCGCCATCGCCCGGTCGAGCGCGGCGGCGAGGTTTTCGCGCGGGGCGTCGGACCGAAGCGCCGCGCGCAGATCGACCCGCTCCGCCCCGCCGAGGCATGGATAAAGCTGCCCGGTAGCCGTCACCCGAATTCGGTTGCAGCCGTCGCAGAAATTGTGCGTGTGCGGGGTGATGAAGCCCAGCCGCCCGCCGGTCTCGGCCACATCTACATAACGTGCCGGACCCCCGGTAGTCGCGTCGCTCTCCCGCAGTGTCCAACGCTCCGCCAGACGCGCACGCACGAGGTCGAGCGGCAGATAGTGGTCGAGCCGCTCGCCCTCGACATCGCCCAGCGGCATGACTTCGATCAGCGTGACCTCGTGCCCCTCACCATGCGCCCATTCGATCAGGCGCGGCAACTCGTCCTCGTTTGCGCCCCTTAGCGCGACCGCATTGATCTTGACGCGCAGCCCCGCCGCCTTCGCAGCGGCGATCCCGTCCAGCACCTGCGCCAGCGCATCGCGCCGCGAAAGCTGTTCGAACAGAGCGGGCTCAAGCGTGTCGAGCGAGACATTCACCCGCCGCACCCCAGCGCTGCGCAAAGCGGCGGCATGATCTGCGAGCCGGGTGCCGTTGGTGGTCAGCGTAAGCTCGTCCAAGCCCTTCCCCAGGTACCGCCCGAGGCTGGCGAATAGATCGCCGATATCGCGCCGCACCAGCGGTTCGCCGCCGGTAATGCGGATCTTCGTAACGCCGCGTGCGATGAAGCCGCGGGCCAGATCGTAAAGCTCTTCGAGCGTCAGCACCTCGCGCTTCGGAAGGAACGTCATGCGCTCGGGCATACAATAGCTGCATCTGAGGTCGCAGCGATCGGTCACCGACAGGCGCAGATAGGAAATGCGCCGCCCGAACGCATCAATCAGCGCAGACGCCGGGGTGGAGGCGGCACCGATCTCGATCCGGTCGCGCAGGCGGGCGGCTGGCTCAGTCATGGGTCTCGAGATAATGGCCGGTCACGCCCGGCGCGCCAGCGAGATATACTATCAGCGCGGCAAGTTTCGACGGATCGGCCCCGGCAGCGAGATTGACGCGCGCTGGCGTCATGGCGCGGGCGAGATCGCGGGCGATTGCCGAGCGCCAATCGGCATGGTCCGGCCCGGCGGCCGGCAGCGTCACGACCAGGCTCTCGCCTTCGCGCGGTTCGATGGCATCGCGTACTTCGGCCAGGTGCCGTTCGTGAAAGGCGCTCGCCGCGGCCAGGCTTTCGCCGGGCAATTCGGGCACTTCGTAGATGCGCTGCGCCATCGCCGTTCAGCCCCCGCCATCCGGGCGCTCTCGGTGCAGCGTGATGCCGATCTGCTCGCCAGCCTGTGCAATGGCGAGCTTGACGATCTTAACCGTCACCGCCTCGATCCGTTTGTCCTGCACGAACAGCGTTTGGCAGATATGATCGGCCACGGCCTCGATCAATTTGAAGTGCACCCCATCCGGCAGGCCGTCCGACATGGCAAATTTCAGATCCATGTAGTTTTTGCTCGCATCGAGCGGCGTGTCGACGTCGTAATGCGGCGCGACCTCGTAGCGCGCCTGCACCGTGATGCGCAGCGGCTGTTTCTTGCCGGTTTCCTCCGAATAGATGCCGGTCAGGACATCCACTTCGAGGTCGGCGACTTCGAGGATCAGCGAATCGTTCGTGTTCATTCCAAGCCCGCCCTAGCCCGGATTGCTCCAGCGCGCGAAGATCGCGGTTGGCAAGAGCCTGCGCGGGCGCCCGTCCCCCACTGGCTCCTCGCGCACTGCGATATCGCCGTGCTCGATATGGCCGGGGAGGTTGCGCAGCGCCTCTTCGAGCAAGCCGGCGATCGCGAGGCTGCTCATGCGCACGGCATAGACGGTGAGGAAGAGAAAGCGGCTGCCCGGATCGAGCAGCGCAGCGCAATCGGCGACGAGGCCGGGCAGCCCTTCCTCCAGCCGCCAGGTTTCGTTCTTCGGGCCGCGCCCGAATTTTGGCGGATCGAGGATGATGCCGTCATAACGCCGCCCCCGGCGCACTTCGCGCGCGGTGAACTTGGCGGCATCGTCGACCAGCCAGCGGATCGGCCGCTCATCCATTCCCGACAGCGCCGCATTCGCGCGCGCCTGTGCCACCGATTTCTTCGAAGCGTCGACATGAGTGACCCGGCCATGCTGCGACAGCGCGAGGGATCCGAGTCCGGTATAGCCGAACAGGTTGAGCGTCTCGGCATCGTCGCGCTCCCTAAGCTGGTCGCGCATCCAATCCCAAACCGGCGCCATGTCGGGGAAGAACTGCAGATGGCGAAAGGGCGTCGGCTGCGCAGTGAAGCGCAGCTGGTTCCAGGTGAGCTCCCACCCGTCAGGGACTTCGGGCGAGAGGTTCCAGCGCCCGCCGCCATCCTCGTCCGACCCGGGAATGAATTCGCCCGCTGCGGGCCACTCACCAAGCCGCGGTTGGCACAGGGCCTGGGGTTCGGGACGGATGAAGGCGTGTGGGCCGAATGCCTCGAACTTGCGCCCCGCTCCGCTGTCGAGCAGGCGATAGTCGTCCCAGCCCGCGCATTCCATCACGATGGGTTGCTCGGCGAGCCGTGCCATCAGGCGGAGCGGGTCGCGTTCTCGAGCACGAAGTCGCGCGACGCCTCGTAATCGCCGCCCAGCTCGCAGAAATGTTCCTCGCGCCCGAACAGGTCGCCCACTCGCGGCGGCAGTGCGGGGCGAACGCCGATTGCGCGCTCGACCGCATCGTTGAACTTCGCCGGATGCGCGGTGGCCAAAGTCACGATCGGCACGCCGGGCGCGATGTCGGCGGAAAGGCTCGCGTGGAGCCCAACGCCGGTATGCGGGTCAATCACCTGCCCGGCATGGCGCCACGCCCATTGCAGCGCGCGCGCCGTCTCGTCCTGATCCGCCCGTGCGCTCGAAAACAGTTTCGCCATCCCCTCGCGCTGGCCGTCGGTCAGCCGCATCGCGCTCGTCTCGTCGAAGCCGCGCATCTGCTCGCACAAAGCCGCCCCGTCGCGCCCGCCGCAATCGAAGAGCAGCCGCTCGAAATTGCTGCTAACCTGGATGTCCATCGAGGGTGTGATGGTCGCCGTGACGCTGGCGGCGGAATAGTCGCCTTCGCCTAGCGCACGGTGGAGGATATCGTTGACATTGGTCGCGACGATCAGCCGCTCGATCGGCAGCCCCATCGCATGCGCGACATAGCCGGCGAACACGTCGCCGAAATTGCCCGTCGGCACGCTGAAGGCGACGCGGCGATCGGGTGCGCCAAGTTGCAGCGCCGCGTAGAAATAATAAACCACCTGCGCCATCAACCGCGCCCAGTTGATCGAATTGACCGCGCCCAGATTGAGCTGCCCCGTCACCGCTTCGTCGCCGAACATGCGCTTCACGTGGCGCTGCGCGTCGTCGAAACTGCCCTCGATCGCGAGATTGTGAACATTGGGCGCGCGCACGGTCGTCATTTGCCGGCGCTGGACTTCGCTCACCCTTCCCTTCGGGTGAAGCATGAAAATCTCGGTTCGATCACGCCCCGCCACCGCATTGATCGCCGCCGAACCGGTGTCGCCGCTAGTTGCGCCCACGATGGTCAGGCGCTCGCCGCGCCGCTCGAGAAAGGTCTCGAACAGATGACCCAGCATCTGCAGCGCCACGTCCTTGAAGGCGAGCGTCGGCCCATGGAACAGTTCGAGCACCCAATGCTGCTGATCCAGCTGAACCAGAGGAGCGACGGCGGCGTGGCCGAAATCACGATAGACAGCCTCGCACAGGCGCTCGATCTCCTCGCGTGTCAGCGAGGGTTCGACGAAGGGCTCCATGATCCGCGCGGCGAGGCTGGCATAGGGCAGGCCACGCAGGTCGCGGATTTCGTCCGGCGACATTTGCGGCCAGCGCTCGGGCACATAGAGCCCGCCATCGCTGGCAAGGCCGGCAAGGGTCGCGCCCTCGAAATCGAGCTTGGGTGCAGAGCCGCGGGTGGAGACATAGTGCATTGTGGGGGGTGCGAATAGCGATGGCCGTGTGCAGGAGCAAGTTGCGGTGTTTCTGCGGGCGGGAGAAGGGCTAACGCCGACCTATCCGCGCCCGTACTGCCAGAAAGAAAATCACCAAGGCTGTCAGCGCAAAGCCGAACCACTGGATGGCGTAGGACAGGTGATTGTTCGGCAATTCGCGCGGATCGGGCTTCGCAAGCGGCTGCAACCCTGCCACCGGGGGATCGGCGACCAGGCGCGGCCCCGGAGCGACGATGCCTTCGACACGTCCGCCCTCCCATACCGGCAGGTCGAGGTCCTGGCTGAAGCCGAGATCGACCAGCGCGTCCGGCCTGCTCCCCGAACTGCATTCGACCCGCACCGTCCAGCCCTTGGCGCCATTCGCCGCCGTTCCGGCCACCGGCTCCGCCGCGCCCGGATCGGTGCAGTCGAGTGTACTGCGCCGGAACCAGACCGCCTCACCCTCGCCGTCTTGCGGGAAAGGCACCGGCGCCGCCTCGCCGCCCGCCTCTTCGTAGCTGGCGATAAGCGCGGCTTTCGCCTCTACCTTGCCCAGCTGCCAGAAGCCGAGCGCGACCATGATCGCCGCCGCCGCGACGACCACGATCGTCGGCAGGAGGGGGAGGCGGCGGATCATGGTTCATCGCCTTCACGCCGCTCAAAGGAAGCGTAGAGCAGCGTCGTCTTGAACAGCCGCAGCGCGTAGATCACGACCCCGACGGTGACCGGAGCCCAGAACGCCGCCTGCAGCCACAGCGGCGGGCGCAGCTTCGTTTCCACCGCGTAGGCGATAAGGATAAGGACGATTGCCACCAGAGCGGTCAGCATGCCCGCTAACCGGCCCCCCCGCTCCAGCGCACCCAGATCGAGCCCACAAGAGGAACAGCGCAGTGCGACCCTTGCCGACGCTTCGAACAGGGTCGGGGAGCCGCAGCGCGGGCACAAACCCAAAAGGGCAGCCCGGAGAAGCCCGGGCTGCCCTTTGATGTCCGACGCGCGTTTTTCAGTCACCCGCGAATGCGCATCGATCAGTGGAATTCGGCGCCCCAGCCGCCCCAGATATAGACCGCGATGAACAGGAACAGCCACACCACGTCAACGAAATGCCAATACCAGGCCGCGGCTTCGAAGCCGAAATGCTGGCGCGGGGTGAAATGGCCCAGATAGGCGCGGTAGAGGCATACGGCGAGGAAGATAGTGCCGACCACAACGTGGAAGCCGTGAAAGCCGGTCGCCATGTAGAAAGCCGAGCTATAGGTGTTGCCGCCGAAACCGAAGGGCGCGACTGCATATTCGTAGGCCTGGATCGCGCTGAACAGGAGGCCCAGGCCAATGGTCGCCCACAGACCCTGCTTCAGCCCCTCGCGATCGCCATGGACCAGCGCGTGGTGCGCCCAAGTGACGGTGGTGCCCGAGCACAACAGGATCAGCGTGTTGAGAAGCGGCAGGCTGAACGGATCGAGCACTTCCATGCCTTCGGGGACGAAGGTGCCGAGACCCAGCGTGTTGTCACCGAGGAACAGGTTCGTGGTCGTGTCGCTATCGGCGTTGTAGACCAGCGGCTCGGGGAACAGCGCGAAGTCGAAAAAGCTCCAGAACCAGCCGACGAAGAACATGACTTCCGACGCGATGAACAGGATCATGCCGTAGCGCATATGCAGCTGGACGACCGGGGTGTGGTCGCCGCGCTGCGCCTCGATGACGACGTTGCGGAACCAGAAGAAGAAGGTCGCGATCAGGCCCGCCAGCCCGAGATAAAGCACGACATCGGCCACCGCGCCGAACAGGTCGGGGTAGAAGGACAAGACCATCCCGCTGGTGAAGGTCAACGCCGAAAACGCGCCGATCAGCGGCCAGGGATCGGGATCGAGAATGTGATAATCGTGGTTTACATTACCGGCCATGATGCGTGTCCTGTCCCTGCGAAGGAGGCTTATTGCGAGCGGTCGAGAGCACTCGTTACGGGCTCTTTTGCGCGGTGAAAAGTGTAACTGAGGGTAATCTGCTCGATATCGCCGATCACGTCGTCCTCGAGGATCGCAGGATCGACGTAATAGAGCACGGGCATGGTCACTTCCTGCCCGGGCGCAAGCGTTTGCTCGGTGAAGCAGAAACACTGGATCTTGTGAAAATATTTGCCCGCCTGCGAAGGCTCGACATTGAAGGTCGCCGTGCCGGTGATCGGTAAGCTGCTGTCGTTCTTCGCGACATAGGTGGCAAGATCGCGCTGACCGATGCGCACGGTGTCGGTGGATTGCGACGGGGCGAACTGCCAAGGCACATTGCGTGCAGTCGACGCGTCAAAGCGGATCGAAATGTCGCGCGTAATGCCTGCCGAGGCGGCGGCATTGGCCTGCGCGTCGGTGGCAATCTGCGTCGTCCCGCCAAAGCCGGTCACGCGGCAGAACAGGTCGTAAAGCGGAACCGCGGCATAGCCGAGGCCGAGCATGGCGAGCGCGCCCAGGATGGCGAGCATACCGGTCCGGGCATTGCGGCGCGCCGTGTCGGAATCGAAGGTTGTCGTCGCCACGCCTAGTCCCCGATCCTCACGACGGTGATCGCGTAGAACAAGACGGCGAAGAATAAGAGCACCCCGCCGACCACGTAGTTGCGCGCCTTTTGCCGCCGCTTGAACTCGGTTTCCTCGTCGGGCGTCATGCTCATGCGAAGAGCCCTCCCCCGACCCATCCGTTCGCGGCCAACAGCCGGTCGGCAACCAGCGCGGCGAAGAGGACGAATAGGTAATAGATCGAGAACTTGAACAGGCGGATTTCAGGCTGCGATCCTTCGTCTTCGCCCCGTTCGCGCATCCCCACCGGAACAGCGAGCGCGAGGAAAAGGGCCGAGAGCACGAGCGCAACCGAGCCATAGACCCAGCTCGTCCCCCCGATCAGCCACGGTGCGAGCGCAACGGGCGCGAGGAGGACGGTGTAGGCGAGGATCTGGTGACGGGTCGAACGCTCGCCGCGCACCACCGGCATCATTGGAATGCCGACATTGGCGTAGTCGGTCTTCACGAACAGTGCGAGCGCCCAGAAATGCGGCGGGGTCCACATAAAGATGATCGCGAAGAGGAGAAGCGGCATCGCCGTTATCTCGCCGGTGACCGCGATCCAGCCGATCAGCGGCGGAAATGCACCAGCGCCGCCGCCGATGACGATGTTCTGCGGCGTGCGCGGCTTGAGCCACATTGTGTAGATGACCGCGTAATATACGATTGCCGCCGCCAGCATGATCGCCGCGAGCCACCCGATCGCCACACCCATCAAGAACACCGAGGTGGCCGACAGGAACAGACCGAAATCGCGCGCATCCTCGCGCCGCATCCGGCCACCGGGGAGCGGACGGTTTGCGGTGCGCTTCATGCCTGCGTCGAGATCGGCTTCCCACCAATGGTTGAGCGCCGCGGATCCGCCGGCCCCCATCGCGATCCCCAGCACCGCGGTGAAGCCGAGCACCGGGTGGATCGAACCGGGCGCCGCCAACAGGCCGCAGATCGCGGTGAAGATCACCAGCGTCATCACACGCGGCTTAGTCAGCGCGAGGAAATCGCGCCACTCGGTCGGCAGCGCGGCGGCGCTGGCCGGAAGCTGGGATTGGGGTGTGAGAAGCGTCATGAGCGGTTCGGTTCGGGTCGGTCTTTTGCGAAGAAGCGCGCCCAGCTCGAGCGCGCCCCTCCTATCGGTTCCTCAAATCCGCGCCACGGCCGAGGCCGCGGCAACGGGCACGATCAAGCGGTTGCCGGCTTGGCGTCCGCCGGACGGTGATCGTGGTAGTCGTGATGATCCTCGATCACCGGCAGCGTTTCGAACTGGTGGTAGGGCGGCGGGCTCGGCAGCGTCCATTCGAGCGTCGTTGCCCCTTCGCCCCACGGATTGGCCTCCGCCTTGCGCCCTGCGACGAAGGCATAGACCAGATTGGCGAAGAAAATCAGCATCGAGGCGGCCATAATCATGTAGCCGAACGAGCTGACCTCGTTCCAGAAGGTGAAGGCTTCGGGATAGTCGGGATAGCGCCGCGGCATACCCTGCATTCCGAGGAAATGCTGCGGAAAGAAAATGATGTTCACGCCCACGAAGAACACCCAGAAATGCAGGTGGCTCAGCATCTCGGAATGCATCCGTCCGCTCATCTTCGGGAACCAGTAGTAGAAACCGGCGAACATCGAGAAAACCGCGCCCATCGACAGTACGTAGTGGAAGTGCGCCACCACATAATACGTATCATGCAGGTTGTCGTCGATGCCGCCATTGGCGAGTACGACACCGGTCACACCGCCAACGGTGAACAGGAAGATGAAGCCCAGCGACCAGACCATCGGCGACTTGAATTCGAGGCTGCCGCCCCACATCGTCGCGATCCAGCTGAAGATCTTCACGCCGGTCGGGACGGCGATCACCATCGTTGCGGCGGTGAAATACATCTTCGTGTTCACATCTAGGCCGACCGTATACATGTGGTGCGCCCACACGATGAAGCCGACGACGCCGATCGCGACCATGGCGTAGGCCATGCCGAGATAGCCGAAGACGGGCTTGCGGCTGAAGGTCGCAACGATCTGCGAGATCATGCCGAAGCCCGGCAGGATCATGATGTAAACCTCAGGGTGACCGAAGAACCAGAACAGGTGCTGGTAGAGCACCGGATCGCCGCCACCGGCCGGATCGAAGAAGGTCGTGCCGAAGTTACGATCGGTCAGCAGCATGGTGATCGCCGCGGCCAGCACTGGCAGCGCGAGCAGCAGCAGGAAGGCGGTGACAAGGACCGACCACACGAACAGCGGCATCTTGTGCAGCGTCATGCCAGGCGCACGCATGTTGAAGATGGTGGTAATGAAATTGGTCGCGCCCAGGATCGAGCCGGCACCCGCAAGGTGCAGGGAGAAGATCGCGAAATCGACCGCGGGACCTTGCGAACCGGAAGTCGACAGCGGGGCATAGACGGTCCAGCCCACGCCTGCACCCGGCCCGGTGCCGCCGGGCACGAACAGCGAGAACATAAGGCTTAGAAAGCCGACGACGGTCAGCCAGAAGGAGATGTTGTTCATCCGCGGAAACGCCATGTCGGGGGCACCGATCATCAGCGGGACAAACCAGTTGCCGAAGCCCCCGATCATCGCGGGCATGACCATGAAGAAGACCATGATCAGGCCGTGCGCGGTGATGAAGACGTTCCACATGTGGAGCGCGGTGTTGATGTCGTTCGCGCCGCCCATGAACTGCGCCCAGAACTGCAGATACTGGATGCCCGGCTGTGCCAACTCAAGCCGCATGATGCCCGAGATCGCACCGCCGATGATCCCGGCAAAGATCGCGAAGATCAGGTAGAGCGAGCCAATATCCTTGTGGTTCGTGGACATGAACCAGCGCGCGAAGAAACCGGGCTTGTGATCGGCCCCATGATGGTCGTCGTGATGCCCGCCCGTGGTCGTGCCGGCTCCGGCGCTGGGGGCGAAATTGTCTGCGGTGGTGGCCATATCTGTCTGGTCTTTCGCGGTTTTAATTCGTCGTCGTGTAGGGTCGCGGCGTCAGGTCGCCGGCTCGCCCGCGACCGTCTCTTCAGCGTCAAGATCGTCGGGACGCGCTTCGGCCGCTGGTACGATCTCGTTATCTTCCAATTCCTCTTCACCAGGTACGGTTCCACCCTGCGAACGGACCCATTCGTTGAAAGCGTCCATCGGCAGCGCCTCGACCGCGATCGGCATGTAGGCATGGCGCGATCCGCACAGTTCCGAACACTGGCCATAATAGACGCCCGGCTCTTCGATCACGAGCATTCGTTCGTTGAGGCGGCCTGGGACCGCATCCTGCTTGAACCATAGCGACGGCACGGCGAAGGAATGGATCACGTCTGCCGCGGTCGTCTGCAGGCGGATCGGAACGCCAGCCGGCACGACCATGCGATTGTCGACCGCCAGCTGCGCCGGTTCGCCATTGGCGATGGCGTCGGCATCGGACAGCATGTTGGAGATTACCTCGACGTCGTGATCGGGATATTCATAGCCCCAATACCACTGATAGCCCACAGCCTTGACCGTGATTGCATCCTCAGGCGGGTTTTCATATTGCCGCGCCAGCAGCGTGATCGAAGGCACGGCGATAACGACCAGGATAATCACCGGAACGATCGTCCAGATGACCTCGATCAGCGTGTTGTGGGTCGTTTTCGAAGGCACCGGGTTCGAGCGGCGGTTGAACCGGACAACCGCATAAAGCAGCAGGCCGAGCACGAGCAGGCTGATCGCGGTAATGATCGGCAACAGGATCGTATCGTGCATCCACAGCGCGTATTCGCCATCGACCGAATATTGATCCTGAAAAGTCATGCTCTTGGCGGCATCTTCTTCGAACGAAGTCGGCATGCCCTTGCCGGGCGTCGGCTCCATCGGCGTGTAGGCACCGCTCGGCGCCGGGGGTTCGGTTTCGCCGGCGATTACCTCGCGCGGCATCGCGGTCGGCGGCGCTTCGCCCAGAACTCCGCGCTGCACCATTTCCAGGTCGCTGTCGCTGGGAGCTTCGTCCTGCGCAATCGTCATTTGCGGCATGAGCAGCGCCAGCATCGCGGCAATCAGCGCGAACATTCCAAATTTCATGCGGGCAAAAGCCTGACCCATAATCATGCCTGTTCGGTTCGAGGATCTAGTCCAGATGTCATCTTGAGCCGGACGCATGCGCGAACACTTTCGCCTTGCGTGCATCCAGCACGGCAGTGGCACGCAAGCCACACCTTGCGCTGTCCCTTAGCTGTGCTTGCCCGGGGCCTCAAGCGCTTCTAGTAGAATTTTGCGCAAACTCCATTGCACCATGTTCACTTGGCAAGCCATCTTTACGGCCGCGCCGCGACGAAGAGACCCCGACCCCGATGACGCAGCAGGACGTGCTCGACGAATTCCGCGCCAGCGATGCGCTTCTCGAAGGTCATTTCATCCTCTCCTCGGGTCGCCACTCGCCGATCTTTCTCCAGAAGATGCGGGTGTTCCAATATCCCGATCGGACAGAACGCATCTGCCGCGCGCTGGCGGATCGGATTCGCGAGCGTTTCGGGGCGGTCGACATGATCGTCTCGCCGGCGATGGGCGGCATCATTCCAGGCTACGAAACCGCGCGCGCGCTCGGCTGCCGCGCGGTGTTCGTCGAGCGCGAGGATGGTGCCTTCGCCCTGCGCCGCGGCTTTCGCATTCCCGAAGGCACGCGCGTGGTCATGGTCGAGGATATCGTCACCACCGGTCTGTCCTCGCGCGAATGCATCGCGGCGATCCGCGAGCATCCGGGCGAATTTCTTGGCGCCGCCTGCCTAATCGATAGGTCGGGCGGACGCGCGGATATCGGCGCCGAGCTGGTTTCGCTGGTCGCGATGGACGTGCCCGATTATGCGCCCGACGCGCTGCCGCCGGAGCTTGCCGAGATACCTGCGGAAAAACCCGGCAGCCGGGATTTGGCAGGTTAGAAGCGCATGATGGACAGGACCGATACAAGCGCGCACCGGCTGCGCCTCGGCGTCAATATCGATCACGTCGCGACCATCCGCAATGCGCGCGGCGGAGACCATCCCGATCCGGTTCGTGCCGCCGAGATCGTTGCCGCAGTCGGCGGTGATGGCATCACGGCCCACCTGCGTGAAGACCGCCGCCACATCCGCGACGAGGACCTTGCGCGCATCCAGCACGCGACCGACCTCCCCCTGAACCTCGAAATGGCGGCGACCGAGGAAATGCTCGCCATCGCTCTAAGACATACCCCGCATGCGGCCTGCATCGTCCCTGAAAAGCGCGAAGAGCGCACCACCGAAGGCGGGCTTGACGCGGCGGGGTTGCACAACACGCTTGTCCCGATCGTCGATCGCTTGCGCGAGGCAGGCATTCGCGTGTCCCTTTTCATAGAGGCGAACGAGCGCCAGCTCGACGCCGCCGCGCGGCTCAATGTCCCCGTGGTCGAGTTCCACACCGGCGAATACGCCCACGCAATCCTCGACGACGATCGCGCCCGCACCGAGGCGGAACTGCGCCGCATCGCCGACATGGCAGCGCTCGCCGCCAAGAACGGGATCGAGCCCCACGCGGGCCACGGCCTTACTTTCGACAATGTGCAGCCGATCGCCGCAATCCCGCAACTCGCGGAGCTGAATATCGGGCACTACCTCATCGGCGAGGCGATCTTCAGCGGGCTCGAACCCGCGATCCGCAGGATGCGCGAACTAATGGACGACGCGCGATGAGCGGGGCGCCGAGCTGATGACGCAGCAAGACCTGCCGCCCCTCGCCCCTGCGCAGAAACGCTGGGCGCTCGCCGCCGCGCTGCTGTTCCTCGTTGCGGTCGGCTTTCTCGGCTTTGCGCTCAATACCGGCATCTTGCGACCCTTCGCGATCGGCTGGGTGGCGCTACAGATTTTCGGCTTCGTCGGCGCGCTCAAATTCGCGCGCGGGGACTTTGCCCATCCCCTGTTCAAGTCGCAGGTCATGCTGCACGTGATTGCGCTGCTGCTGGCGATGCTAGTCTTGGCGAGAGCGTTATGAGGCCGGGAACGAGACTACCCTCAACCGACCAACCAAGGCGCAGCGCATGATCATCGGGCTCGGATCCGATTTGTGCAATATCGAGCGTATCGCCAATTCGCTCGATCGCTTCGGCGAGCGGTTCGAAACCCGTGTCTTCACCGAAATCGAGCGGACCAAGGCCCGCCGCCGGCCCTTCACAATCGCCGGCACATACGCCAAGCGTTTCGCCGCCAAGGAGGCTTTCAGCAAGGCGGTCGGCACGGGCTTCAGGCGCGGGGTCTTCATGAAAGATATCGGCGTCGTTAACGCCCGATCTGGTGCGCCGACGCTCGCGTTGACCGGTGGCGCGGCGAAGCGGCTTGAAGAATTGACGCCGCAAGGCCATGAAGCGCACATTCATCTGACCCTCACGGACGACCATCCATGGGCGCAGGCTTTCGTCATCATCGAAGCCCATCCCCGGACCTGACGCGCCCGATCCACGAAAAGACCGCCACGAAAAGACCGAATGTGAGCAATTTGCAAACGCCCGCCACCCGCCAGAACCTCAACGAGCCGCATTCGAATGATGGTGCGCAGCCTTTACAAGCGAAAGGCGCGGAAGAGGGCGAGAGCGAATCCCGCGTCGACTGGTTCGCGGAGTTTCGCGGCCTCGCGCTGATGCTGCTCGCGGTGCTGGCCTTTCACAGCCTTGTCGCCAAGCCATTCTACATCCCCTCGACCTCGATGATGCCAGCACTCTATGTCGGCGACCGGTTGATCGTCAGCAAATATCCCTATGGCTGGTCCTGGGCTTCGGCGAGTTTCCACTTGCTGCCGCGGGGCGATTGGCGGGTTCTGGGATCGACGCCCGAATATGGCGACATCGTCATTCCCGTGCATCCGATCCGCGACGAGGATTATATCAAGCGCGTCGTCGCCCTGCCCGACGATACGATCGAGGTGCGCGACGGGCGCATTATCCTCAATGGCGAACAGATAACCCGAGAAGTCATGCCTCCGGTGCGTATTCCGTTCGAGCCCGAACTGTTGTGCAACGGCGCGCCTTGTCTCCTGAATTTCGAGGCCTACCGGGTGCGCGGAGAAGACGGACAGCAATATTTCGAGCCGCCAACCTACCGTGAGACGCTCCCCAACGGGGCAAGCTATCTCGTCATAGACCATCGCCGCCAGACGCTCGACAATTTCGGCCCCTACGAGGTGCCCGCGGGCCATGCCTTCGTCATGGGCGACAATCGCGACGAGAGCGCGGACAGTCGCGCGCCTGCTGAAGCGCGGGGATTGGGCGGCGCGGTTCCGCTCGAAAATATCGGCGGGCGGGCGGAGTTCATCACCTTCTCGCTCGACGGGTCGGCGAGCTGGAACCCGCTCTCCTGGTTCTCCGCCCTGCGCGGCGAACGCGCCTGGACGACGCTGCGCCCGATGGTGACCGACGAGATGTATCCCGACCGCGGGGAGAGGGCGCCGCAGAGCGAAGCGACGGCACCGGCGCAGTAGCGCCCTGCCGCACCGCCACGAAGCGATTCAAGCCCAACGCACCGCCATGGCCCGCAAATTCCTCTATCTCATCGCGATCATCGTCGTCCTCTTCGTAGGCGGTCGGATCGCCTACGAAATGTTCCAGGACGAGATTGCGGCGATCGCGCTTGTCCCTTCGGGTGAGTTCACACCGACCGAGCCGCTCGAAGCAAACGCCTATCAGGACCCGGGTCTTTGGTATTCGCGCCCAGGTATCGGCGTGAACGATCCCGCCCGCTGGCAGCCCGCTTTCGCCTCGCCCGAGGAGAACGGCGATGCACAGTCCAGACCGCGTGAAGGGAATGACCCGGACGCCGCCGTAACCGACGCAAATCCGGCCCGTTCCGCAGGGAGACCCGGGGAGCGCTTCTACGATGCGCCCGACTTTGCGGTCTTCTTCATCCATCCGACCAGCTATCTCAGCCGCGAGAATTGGAACGCGCCGATCGGCGACGAGGAAGCCGAACGCGTCGCGCGCATCTATCTGCGCGGCATGGCAAGCCCGTTCAATGCGGCGTCCGAAATCTGGGCGCCGCGCTATCGCCAGGCGACGATGGGCGCGTTCCTCACCGACGCGCCCGAAGGCGACCAGGCGATCGATGCCGCCTATGCGGACATTCGCGAAGCCTTCCGCTTCTTCGTCGACACCATCGACGACGACATGCCGATCGTAGTGGCGGGGCACAGCCAGGGTTCGCTCCACCTGCTGCGTCTCCTGCGCGAGGAAGTCCGCAGCCTGGGCGTCGCGGATCGCCTCGTGGCGGCTTATGCGATCGGCTGGCCGGTCTCGGTCGAACGCGATCTTCCGACGCTCGGTCTGCCCGCCTGTGCGACGCCCAACCAAACCGGCTGCCTCATTTCCTGGTCGAGCTTTGCCGAGCCTGCCGATCCTGCCCCGCTGATGCGGACCTATTCCGCCTCGACCGGCTTCGATGGCAGTCCTCGTAGCGACAGCCAGATCCTGTGCACCAATCCGCTGACCGGCAGTTTCGGTGGCTCCGCCCCGGCGAGCGCCAATCTCGGCACGCTGGTGCCCGACGACACGATGTCGAACGGGGAGCTCGTGCCTGCCGCCGTGCCAGCCACTTGCGACGAGCGCGGATTGCTGCTGATCGGCGACCCGCCGCGCATGGGTTCCTACGTCCTGCCGGGCAACAATTATCACGTCTACGACATCCCGCTGTTCTGGGCTAACACCAAAGCCGATGTCGTGCGCCGTGTGCGAGCCTTCGCCCGGACGGACGACGCGCGCTGATCACCGACAGCGCCAGCGATTTTGCCGAGGCCCTGCCCGACGGCGGCGTGCTGATGTCGCTCGATCTCGGTACCAAGACGATCGGCACCGCCTTCTGCGATGCCGGCTGGCGCTTTGCGACGAATGGCAAGACGCTGCCGCGCGGCAAATGGGGGAAGGACCGGACCGCGCTGCAAGAGTTGATCGCCGCGCGCGCGGTTGCCGGGCTGGTCATCGGCCTGCCGCGCAATATGGACGGCAGCGAAGGGCCGCGCGCCCAGGCGAGCCGCGCCTTTGCCCGCAATGCGGAAAGCGCGTTCGCCCTGCCCGTGCTGCTGTGGGACGAACGCTGGTCCACCCAAAGCGCCGAGGCGGCGATGATCGGGCAGGATATGAGCCGCGCCCGCCGCGCAGAGCGGATCGACAGCCATGCCGCCGCCATCATCCTCCAAGGCGCGATCGACCGGCTGGCGGGCGGCGTGCTTTAACGCCCCTTGTGCCGCCGCCCGGCCCGCGCCAAGGCTTTGGCGATGAACCAGGGGTCTTCTTCCGCGCCCGCGCGCTTCGATGCCCGCACCGCCGCGCCGTTCTTCTTCCGCCATGGCCATCCCGGCTGGCTCGGCCTCAGGTTTAGCGATCAGGGCGAGGATTGGGTCGAGCTCGAACTGCCCTGGCGCGAAGATCTGCTTGGCGAGCCAGACCGACCAGTCCTCGCCTCGGGCCCGATCATCAGCCTGATGGACATGGCGAGCGGCATGGCGGTGTGGCAGACGAGCGGCAATTTCGTCCCCGTCGCGACGCTCGATCTCAGGGTCGATTACCAGCGCGCATCGGCGGAGAAAGCCGCCGTGTTCGGGCGCGCGCAATGCTACCGCATCACTCGCTCCGCCGCCTTCGTGCGCGGGGTGGCGCATGACGGCGACCGGGACGATCCCGTCGCGACGATCGCCGGCGTTTTCATGACGCTTGGCGGCGATCCGCGAAGCGCACAGCTCGCCTCGGGCCGGGCGCAGATCAATGCAGCGGGGACCGGCGATGCCTGAGCGAGGGACCGAGGATAGCGCTACGCTGCCCGCCTATGCCAGCGCGCTCGGCGTGCGGGTTGATGATGCGAGCGACGAAGCGCCGATGCTGACCGTGGATTTCGGACCAGGTGTCGAGGGGCGTCCCGGCCATTATCATGGCGGGGCGACCGCGGGCCTGCTGGAGAACGCCGCCTATGCCGCCCTGCGCGCGCGGCTTACCGCCGAAGGACGCAAGGCCAGGCTCAAACCGGTCAATATCACGGTGCAATATCTCTCCGCGGGCAAAGCAAAGCCGAGCTTCGCGCAAGGACGTGTAACTCGCCTGGGGCGACGCAATGCCAATGTCGCGGTCGAAGCATGGCAGGACGACCGCGACCGGCCCATCGCCACCGCCATCCTTAACATCCTGATGGGATGAATCTGCAGCGGGCGCGTTTACGGCCCATTCTCCAGCCGCTCCATTTCCGCTTCGATCCGTTCCATTTCGCGCTCGATCTCGCGCTCGATCCGATCCCGTTCGCGCCGCAGCCGCGCGTCGTCCCGCCCATTGGGTGACAGACGCACTCCGTCGCGGTCGATCCTGAGATCTAGCGGCACGCCGTCCTGGGAGAGGATCAGTCCGTCCTCGCCGATCCGCAGCGCCGTCCCTTCCTCGCCCAGCAGGATTTCCTCGCCCTCGTCGATATCGAGCGGCTGAACCGGTCCCTGCGGGTCGGGCGCATTGTCCGGCCGGACCGCGGGCAGGTCGAGCGCGCCGCGCATGAAGTCCTTCCAGATCCGCGCCGGCAAGCCGCCGCCCGTTACCCGACTCATCGGCGTGTTGTCGTCATTGCCAACCCATACGCCGACCACGAGATCCCCGGCATAGCCGACGAACAGCGCGTCGCGATAATCCTGCGTCGTCCCGGTCTTGCCGTAATTCGCGATCGGCAGTTCCGCCGCCTCGCCCGTGCCGCGATTGATCGCCGCGCGCAGCAGCTGCTCGATATCGCGGTGGACCCGCTCGCCCATGCTGTCCTCGCGCGAGGTGATCCGCCCCCACCAGCTTTCCTCTTCGCGCGGAAAGGCCCGCGCCTGCACCGGGAAGCGATTGGCCGCCACGCCCGCATAGGCGGCGGTGAGCTCGAGCAGCATCATACTCGATGTGCCAAGGGCAAGGCTTGGATCCCCTTGCGGCATAGGCGTGCGCACGCCGAGCGAGCGGGCGGTGGCAATGACTTCCTCGCTGCCGACCTCGCCCAGCAGGCGGACCGCCGCGACATTGCTCGACCGGGCGAACGCCTCCTCGAGCGTGATCGCATCGGAATAACGCTCGCGTGCATTCTTCGGCCGGTAGCTGCCCTGTTCGATCGGCAGGTTCGAGATGCGATCCTCGGGATCCCAGCCCGCTTCCAGCGCGGCGAGATAGACGAACAGCTTGAAGGTCGATCCAGGCTGCCGCCGCGCCTGCGTCGCGCGGTTGAAGGCGCTCGCGGCGTAATCCTTCCCGCCGACCATCGCCACGACTTCGCCCGTCGGCCGCATCGCGACCAGCGCCACCTGCGCCTCTCCCAGAGCCGCCCGGCTTACCACGCGCCCGGCCAGCGTCTGGAGCCTTGCATCGAGCGTCGTCTCGACAACCTGCTTCTCGTAGCCCGCCTCGATCCCCTCGCGCGCCAGCGGCAGCGCCCAGTCGGCGAAATAGGTGCCGGTCGGAAGCTCCTCGCGCGTGCGCACGTCGAGCGCGGGGGCGGGTAGCGCAGCGGCCTGCGCCCGCGTCAGATAGCCCTCCTCCACCATCGCCGCCACCACTAGGTCCATGCGCTTCTTCGCCCGGTCGTAATGATGCGTCGGCGCGTAGCGCGACGGCGCTTGCAACAGACCCGCCAACATCGCCGCCTGTTCGGGTTTCAAGTTTTCGGGATGGCGGTAGAAATAGTGCAGGCTGGCGGCGCGAAGCCCGTATTGGTTGTCGCCGAAATAGGCGTTGGAGAGGTAGCGTTCGAGGATTTCGTCCTTAGTCAACCACGCCTCGATCCACAGAGCGATCATCGCCTCCTGCGCCTTGCGCGTCAGGCTGCGCTCAGGGGTAAGCCAAGTGAATTTCGCCAGCTGCTGGGTGATCGTGCTGCCGCCGCCCCGCCCGGTCAATGCGGCGCGGGCGATGCCTTTGGCGCTCACCCCGACATGCGAATAGAAGGTGCGGTCCTCGATCGCCAGAAACGCCTGGACCACATGTGGCGGCAGCTTGGCGACCTCGACCGGATCGGCGACGTTCGCGCCGGAGCGCGCGATCGGCGTCCCGTCGCTGGCAAGCAACGTCACCTGCGGCGCGGCGATCGGCTCAAGGCTTTTGGACAGCGGCGCGGTGATCGCGAGCCAGGCCACCATCGCCATGAGCACTGCCAGCACACCTGCGACAATGCGCGCCGCCCACCAACGCTTTTGCCGCCCGCGCCAATAGTCGGGTTTCCAGATCGGCAGGCGCCGCCGCTCCTCGGCTTCCACCTCCCCATCGAGGCTCGACAGTTTCGCATCCCAGCGCGAAAAATCGGTCGAGCCCGCGGGCCTGTAAGTGTCGCTTGTCTCGTCCGGATCAAGCGGGCGCTGCGTCTCGTAAAGCGGATAATATCCGCCCTCGCCGCCGGGCGGGCCACCATCGTCGGACCGTCTGAAGAATCGTTCGAGGAACGCCATCGTAGTGGTGTGTTAGCAGCGCAATACGGCGCGATGCAAGAGCGCGGTGCTCCCGGCACCACTCACGGCTGAGGGCTCGCCTCTACGCTCCCTTTGCCGCGCTCTCGGGAAGGTCTTCGTCGAAGACGCGCTGGTAATATTCGCTCACCAGCGCGCGTTCGGCTTCATCGCATTTGTTGAGGAAGGAGAGGCGGAAGGCGAAACCGACCGAGCCGAAGATCTCGGCATTCTGAGCCCAGGTGATGACCGTGCGCGGGCTCATGACCGTCGAGATGTCGCCGCTCATGAAACCCTGACGCGTCAGTTCGGCGACCTTCACCATGTCGGCAATCCGCTTGTCGTCCACTTCGGGCGTCTTGGACTTGACGATCTGCTCCTCGGTCTCGGCGGACAGGTAATTGAGCGCGGTGACGATGTTCCAGCGGTCCATCTGGGCCTGATTGATCGCCTGCGTGCCGTGATAGAGCCCGCTCGTATCGCCGAGGCCGACCGTGTTGGTCGTCGCAAACAGGCGGAACCAGGGGTTTGGCGTGATGACCCGGTTCTGATCCAGCAGCGTAAGCCGGCCATCGAATTCGAGCACGCGCTGGATCACGAACATCACGTCCGGACGGCCCGCATCGTATTCGTCGAAGGTCAGCGCGACCGGATGCTGCAGCGCATACGGCAGAATCCCTTCCTTGAACTCGGTCACCTGCAACCCGTCCTTGAGCACGATCGCATCGCGGCCAACGAGGTCGATGCGGCTGATATGCGCATCGAGATTTACGCGGATGCTCGGCCAGTTGAGGCGCGCGGCGACCTGTTCGATATGGGTCGACTTGCCGGTGCCGTGATAGCCCTGGATCATCACGCGCCGGTTGTGCGCAAAGCCCGCTAGGATCGCGAGCGTCGTGTCGGGATCGAAGACGTAGCTGTCGTCCAGCTCCGGGACGTGCTCGTCATTGGCGCTGAAGGCGGGAACCTGCCAGTCGACATCGATGCCGAACGTGTCGCGCACGTCGACCTTGGTATCGGGCGCGTCGGGCATCGAGCCAGAGGTATCGGAGCCGGCGGTGAATTTTTCGGTAGAAGGGGAGTTCATTTCGGCGCCAGCGTTAAAGCGCGATGGCGCGGCGGGCAAGAGTGGGTTTCGATATGCAATTCGCGCCGCGCCCCCAAGCCCCCTTCGAACGACTGCATCCAAAGGCGGCGCTGCGCCTGTATCTGATCGACGACAGAGCCCCGCAACTCGCCATTCCGCCGCGGCGCCCGTTCAAATCGACGATCCGAAAGACTACCTTCCCCTCATGCCCTCACCGCTCGACATGCCGATCGAACGATTTCGCCAGACGCTGGTCGAGCAAGTGCGTCGGACGTTCAACGATTCTGCGAGCCGGCAGAAGCCGGTGCCGCCCTCCGACGAGGCGCTGTTCGCGAAGGATACGCCGATCCGTATGGTTCACGCCGATCTCGTCGGGATGATGACCGGCGGGGTGCGCGCGCTGCTGTTGCAGATGCTCCATCCCCACGCGCTGCAGGGCGTGCTCGACCATTCGAACTTTCGCGAGGACATGCACGGCCGGCTGCAACGCACCGCGCGGTTCATTGCCGTCACCACTTTCGGACACCGCGACGAGGCGATGAAGGCGATCGACCGCGTCAATCGCATCCATGCCAAGGTCGGCGGGACGCTACCGGACGGCTCGCCCTATTCCGCGACCAATCCGCGCACCCTCGCCTGGGTCCATGTGACCGAGACTCAGAGCTTCCTTGCAGGCTATCTGCGACACGTTCGGCCTGACATGCCGATGCGCGAGCAAGACGAATATTATCGCCAATTCGCGGTCATCGCGCGCGCGCTGGGCGCCGATCCGGTGCCGGAAAGTAAAAGCGAGGCGGAGGCGCTGTTCCGCGAACTGCGTTACGATCTGCGCGCCTCGCGCGAGGCACGCGAAGTGGCGCAACTGGTCCTTTCGCAGCGGCCCGAGGGCACGCCGGCGGCGCTACAGACGATGATCGGCGCGGAAGCCATCGCGATGCTCCCGCCCTTCGCGCGCTCGATGCTGAACCTGCAACGCCCGGTCCTCACCGCCCTTCCCGCACGCGCCGCTACCTGGGGCGTGGGCCGGACCTTGCGCTGGGCTTTCAGACAGAATTGAGCTATTCTTCCAGGCGGGAAAGGCCGGCGATAGGAACGAGACTATGGCAGATTTCACCTTCTACACCGTCGCCATGAGCCGTGGGCAGATTTCACGCTGGGCGCTGCACGAGGCGGGCGCAGATTACGAGCACGTTGTGTTCGACTGGGCGACGCGGCCTCACAATTTCACTGATATCAATCCGATGAACAAGGTGCCCGCTCTCGTCCACCGGCGACCACGATCATGTCGTCACCGAAGCGGCGGCGATCAATCACTACCTCGCCGAAACGCACCCTGACAAAGGCCTGCTTCCCGACGCCCACGAAAAGGCCGCTTACTTCCGCTGGTTGTTCTTCGGCGCGGGACCGCTCGAACAGGCGGTGACGGCGACGGCCATGGGCTGGGAAGTGCCAGAAGAGCGGATCGGCATGGCTGGGTTCGGCAGTCTGGAAATGGCATTGTCGGCCATGGAAGGCTGGCTGTCGCAGCACGACTTCGTGGCCGGCGATCGATTCACCATGGCGGACACTTATGTCGGGAGCCAGTTCGTGTGGGGCCTGCGCTTCGACTCGATCCCGGAAACGCCCGCTTTCAAGGCCTATGTCGAACGCGTCACCCAGCGTCCCGCCTATGCCGAGGCCAATGCCATCGACGCGAAACTGATCGAGGAGGCAGCGGCAAGCTAACCGATCGCCTTGCTCTTTCTCAGCGTCTGATAGGCGTCGACCACCTTGGTCAACCGGCCTTCGTGCCGTCGGTCGCCGCCATTGCGATCGGGGTGGTAGCGGCGGACGAGCTCGGAATATCGTCGCCGCAGCCGCCTCCTGTCAGTGTCGGAACCGAGGCCCATCGTCTCCAGCGCTTCGGCCTCGTCTTTGGAGAACCGTCCCGACATCGCCATCTGCGCCTCGCGCTGGGCGCGGCTGCGGATCCCGCCCGCCCGCGCGGAGATCGCTTCGAGTGGATCGTCGAAATCCGCCCAGCGCGGCATTCCGTCCACCCCGACCGTAGGGCGAAAGCCGGGACTTTCGCGACGCCAGCCATTGACCGGGGATTGAGCGGCGAGGATTTCTTCCGCGCTCATACCCTCGAACCAGTCGTAGCCGGCATTGAACTCGCGCACATGATCGAGGCAGAACCAGCGCCATTCGCCAGGCCCGTCGAAGCCGTTGGCGCGATAGCCCGGCGCGCGAAATTCCCCCGGCTCGGCGCAAGTCGGGTGTTCGCACACCCTGTGGCTGTCCTCGTGCCGCCCGTGGAACCTTGTTTGCGCCATGAACCCTTGAGAATGGCAATTCAGGCGCCAGATTCCAACCCGCCAATTCGCCCTATGACAACGAGGATGAGTATGCCCGACATAATGGAAGACGAGATACGCGAACGGCTCGAGGAAGCCTTTGCGCCAACGAGGCTCGAGATTGTCAACGACAGCGCGCATCATGCGGGGCATGCGGGCGACGATGGCTCGGGCGAATCGCATTTCACGATCCATATCGTGGCGGCACGATTCGCTGAGATGAGCCGCCTCGCGCGGCAACGCGCGGTGATCGCGGCTCTGGGCGACATCGTGGGCGAGCGGGTGCATGCCGTGGCGATCAAGGCCAGCGCGCCGGCGCAATGAACGGGCTGCGTCTGCGCCGCTCGGCCCGGATCATCGTGCTCTGTCCCGCGGGCGATGTGCTGCTGTTCCGCTTCGCCATCCCCGGCCGCCCGCCCTTCTGGGTAACACCGGGCGGCGAATGCGAGTCGGGAGAGACATTCGAGGAAGCGGCGCGGCGCGAACTTGCCGAGGAAACCGGGATCGAAGCCGATTGCGGCGCTCAGATCGCGCGGACAACGCCGCGTTTCGTCACGCCCGAGGGAGAACCGGTCCAGGCGGATGAGCGCTATTTTCTCCTGCGCGTGGCCGATCGGCACATCTCGACCGAGGCGCATACCCCGCTCGAACGCAAGGTCATGACCCGGCATCGCTGGTTCGGCCACAAGGACCTCGTCAGCTGGAACGAGGCGGTATATCCCGAAAGCCTCGCCGCCATGGTCGCCGCCGCCACCGTAGCGAAAGGGCTCCCGCAATGACTGCCAATATCGTCCAGACCATTACCCCCGTCACCCACGATCTCGGTCAGTTCGAGGTCCGCCGCGTGCTGCCGGGCAAGGCGCGGCAAATGGTCGGACCGTTCATCTTCGTCGACCAGTTCGGTCCGGGCCAGCTCGATATTGGCAACGGCATGGATGTGCGCCCGCATCCGCATATCAACCTCGCGACGGTCACTTGGCTGTTCGAAGGCGCGATCGACCACCGCGACACGCTCGGCACCTTTTCGACGATCCGGCCCGGCACGGTGAACCTGATGACCGCGGGGCGCGGCATCGCCCATTCCGAACGCTCGCCCGAGGCCGAGCGCGCGGCGGGGCCGTCGCTCTACGGCATGCAGACCTGGCTTGCGCTGCCCGATGGCCGCGAGGAGATCGACCCGGCTTTCGATGCGGTCCGCGACCTGCCGATCGTCGAGGATAGCGGTGCTCGGGCTTGCGTCATCATGGGCGCGCTCTGGGGCGAACGAGCGGCGAAGACGACGCATGCCGAGACGATCTACGCAGAGATCGCACTGAAACCCGGCGGCGCGGTACCGCTCGAGGCCGGAGCCGAGGAGCGGGCCGTGATGCTGGTCGGCGGCGAGGCGCAGATCGACGGCGTGAGCCTCGAGCTTCACGAACTCGCCGTGCTCGCGCCGGGTCAGGCCATGACGCTGACGAGCCGCGAGGGCGGGCGCGTCATGCTGCTGGGGGGCGAGGCCTTTGCCAGCGAGCGGCATGTGTGGTGGAACTTCGTCAGCTCCGATCCGGCCCGCATCGAACAGGCGAAGGACGATTGGCGCGCAGGTCGCTTCGGCACGGTGCCCGGGGACGCGGAAGAATTCATACCCTTGCCCGATCGGCCCAAAACGGTCAGCTATCCCTGAACGCTGCGGCTAGGGAGAGCAAGTGGACTATACGGGCAAGACGGTCTGGATCACGGGCGCCTCGTCGGGGATCGGCGCGGCACTCGCACGCGATGCGGCGGGGCGCGGGGCGCATGTCATATTATCCGGGCGCGACAAGGCGCGTCTTGCCGACGTCGCGGGCGATTGCGACGAGACGCTGGTGCTCCCCTTCGACGTGCGTGACGACGAGGCCCTGGCCGAAGCCACGCGCCGCGCGCTCGACTGGAAGGACGGGATCGACCTTGCCGTCGCCAATGCCGGCGTGTCCCAACGCAGCCGCGCGCTCAAGACCGACATGCAGGTCTATCGTGACATCATCGCTATCGACCTCACGGCTCAGATCGCGTTCGCGCAGGGGCTCATCGGACCCATGGTGGAGCGCGGCAGCGGCGCGCTCGCCTTCATCTCCTCTATCGCAGGCAAGGTCGGCGTGCCGATGCGCACCGGCTATTGTGCGGTCAAATTCGGGCTCGCCGGCTATGGCGATGCGCTGCGCGCCGAATTGTCGCAGAGCGGGGTCAGCGTCCATATGATCTATCCCGGCTCGGTCGCCACCGATGTCTCGCGCAACGCGCTGACCAGCGATGGCAGCGCGCGCGGGGTCTCGGACAAGGTCATCGACGAGGGCATCCCCGCGCCCGAGGCGGCCGGCATCATGCTCAACGCGATCGCGAAGGGCGAACGCGAAATCATCGTCGCGCGGGGCATGGAAGAACAGATGGGCGAAGCGCGCCGAACCCCCGATGCCCTGTTCGACCAGGTCGCGGCCATGGTTGCGGGCGGATATATGGAGCGTATGGAGGAAGGCGAATGATCGCGCTCGAACAGCGCCGCGTTACGCTCGCCAACGGGATCGAACTCGACGTGGTCGACGAGGGCCCGCGCGATGCGCCGGCGCTGATCTTCCTTCACGGCTTTCCCGAAAATCACCGTACCTGGCGCCACCAGATTGACCATCTCAAGGACCGCTATCGCTGCATCGCTCCCGATCAGCGCGGCTATCGCGGGTCTTCGAAACCGGATGCGGTCGAGGATTACGCGCCCGACAAGCTAATCGCCGACGTCTTCCTGTTGGCCGATGCGCTCGGTGCTGAGACTTTCACCATTGTCGGGCACGATTGGGGCGGCGCGATCGCCTGGGGCGTGGCGCTGGGCGGCCAGCATGCGCGCGTGACCCGCGCGATTATCGCCAACGCCCCGCATCCGGCGATCTTTCAGCGGCTGCTCTATACCAACCGGGTCCAGCGCGAGGCCTCGCAATATATCCGTGCCTTTCGCAACCGCGCGAACGATCCGCTGATCGAGGAGCAGGGCCTGCGCGGTATCCTCGAACGCGATGTCAAATGGGACCGGCCCGATGCGATGGACGCAGCGGAGCGCGCGATCCTCGACGCCGATTGGCAGGATCGCGAGGCCGCCTTCGCAATGCTGAACTGGTACCGCGCGACCAACATGGACGTGCCCGATATGGACGCGCCCTTCGAAGTGCCTGCCGACTATACTCCGCCCGACCTGCCGCGGCTGACCATCCCTACGCTGGTGATCTGGGCGCTCGACGATCTCGCATTGCCGCCCGAAAATCTCGAAGGGCTGGACCGGCTGATCGATCCCCTGACCCTGGTGCACATTCCCGATTGCGGCCATTTCGTGCCGTGGGAGGCGCCGGACGAGGTCAATGCGGCGATGGACCAATTTCTGCAATCTTGATCGCCTACCCGATCTCTCCCGAGAAGAGGAGAGAGCGCCATGAGCGATATGCAAGACCGCGATGTCACCAAGACCTACTCGACGAACCAGAACATCGCGAAGCTGGAGCGGCTGATCGAGGCGCTCCGCGATGGCCAGGATTTCGAGATCCAGGTCGACAATGAACGCCTGACCGTGCCCGCGGGCAGCGAGTTCTCGATCGAGCACGAACGCGAAGGCCCCATGCACGAGCTCGAGTTCCAGTTCCGCTGGCGCGAAGACTGAGCTTATTGCGGCGCATCGCCCGCCCATTCGACCCATGCGCCATGCGGATGCGCATGCGAGAGCAGATGCGTCCCGCCGTCCTGCGCGCTGCCGTTCCAGTAGCGCACCTTCAATTCGTGGCGGAAGGTGGCGGGATCGGTCTCCAGCGCGATCCAGGCGAGCGGCCTTTGAGGCGTCGCCCGCTCCCCCGCCGCCTCGAACGCCGCGGTGATCGCGTTCTGTGAGCTGGCAGGCATGTATTGCCACATGATCGAGTGGAACATCGCCCGCGTTGTGCCCTGCGCCTGCGGCCGAGCGAGGCGTTCACTGGCAAAGTCGGCGGCGTCCTGCCGGCGAAGGTCGGGCGGCTCGGTGCGCGCAAGGGCGATTGCTGCCTCGATACGCTCCATCCGGCCGGGGGCATCGGGCCAGACATAGGATTTGAGCCTTAGCGCGGAGGCATCGTCGGTAAGGTCGATCGGAGCGACGTCGCAGCCTGTAACTTCGAGGATCGCGAAGTCGCGCGGCGGCGGCGGCGGACCAGACTCCCCGCGCCATTCGGGCGCAATCCGCATCGGCGAATCCTCCGGTCCGACCGCGACATTGCCAAGCGCGAACCGATATCGCTCGATCATCGTCAGCACACCCGCGCTCACCCCCAGCTCGAACAGTTCGAAGCGCGGGTGTACCCGGCGCGCCAGCCAGAGCAGCCCCGCCATAATGCTCGCCGCGCGGCCCGCCTCGTTGGTCTGCGGCGGTCCGGCCAGCCAGCCGAGCAGGCGCTGGTCATGCGCCTCGACCAGCGCGGCGACGCGTCGGTCGACTTCGTCCTGATCGGTGATATCGCCGCTATAGACGAGCGCGAGGCGCGCGTCCTCGCCGGTCAGCAGCAAATGATGCAGCCCGCCCGCAAGCCGCAGCGGGACGGCGTCCTTCAGGGTCAGCCCCGGCCAGCTCGCCATCCGCCGACCGGTGGCCGTATCTCCCCGCGCCACCTGCTTCATCGCCAGGACCACGCGCGCGGTGCCGGGGGCCCCGTTCTGCGCGGCGTGATCGGCCTGCCAGTCAAACGCCGCGTCGAGATCGGCGATCTGCATGACCTCGCCCTGCCCGCCAGCTCCCTCCGCCCCGGTTTCACTCGTCATGACCCGCCCTTCCCCTCACCCTTCGCAAGTTGTTGCCCTTTCCAACACCGCCGCGTAAGCCCGCCCGCGGTATGAAGCCCGCGGCCCCTCCCCGACTGACATTCGCCGTGCCCAAAGGGCGCATCCTCGAAGAGGCGCTGCCGGTGATGGCGCGGGCCGGCGTGGTGCCCGAGGAGGGGTTTCACGACAAGGCTAACCGCTCGCTCTCCTTCGACACGACGCGCGCCGACATGCGGCTGATCCGGGTGCGTGCCTTCGACGTCGCGACCTTCGTTGCGCATGGTGCGGCGCAGCTGGGGATCGTCGGCTCGGACGTGATCGAGGAGTTCGATTATGCCGATCTCTACGCCCCCGTGGACCTCGACATCGGCCATTGCCGCCTGTCGGTGGCGCGCATGGCGGACGCCCCGCCGCATGATCCCAGCGCAAGTCATGTGCGCGTCGCGACCAAGTATCCCAGCCTCACCGCGCGGCATTTCCGCGGCCGCGGCATCCAGGCCGAATGCGTCAAGCTGAACGGCGCGATGGAGCTCGCGCCCCAGCTCGGCCTCGCCAGCCAGATCGTCGACCTCGTCTCGACCGGGACGACGCTCAAGATGAACGGGTTGGTCGAGAAGGAGCGCATTCTGGGCATCACCGCGCGCCTCATAGTCAACCGCGCCGCCTTCAAGACCGACCCGCGGATCGCCGCGCTCGTCTCCGCTTTCCGCAAGGACGCCGAAGCGCGTGCGAGCGGCAAGACACGGGACGCCGCCTGATGCAGCAGCTTTCGACCAGCGACCCCGATTTCGAGCGCCACTTCGCGCGCATCGTCAATGCCCGGCGCGAAACCGACGGCGACGTGGCGAGCGCGGTGCGCGACATCCTGCGCAACGTGCAGACCGGCGGCGACAATGCGCTCGTCCAGTACACCCAGCGCTTCGACGGCTATTCGCTGACCGAGGACGCTGACTGGTCGATCACGCGCGATCGCTGCGAACAGGCCTATGACGAGATCGAAGCCGAACAGCGCGATGCGCTCGAACTCGCGGCGTCGCGCATCCGCTCCTATCACGAGGCGCAGCTGCCGAGGAACCGCGACTATGTCGACGATGTCGGCGCGCGGCTGGGTGCAAAGTGGAACGCGGTCGATGCTGCGGGTCTCTACGTGCCGGGGGGGCGGGCGGCCTATCCCTCCTCGCTGCTGATGAACGCGATCCCCGCCCGGGTCGCAGGGGTCGAGCGGGTGGTGGTGGTGACGCCGACGCCCAAGGGCAATTCGAATCCGCTGGTCCTTGCCGCTGCTCATATCGCCGGGATCGACGAGATCTGGCGCGTCGGCGGTGCGCAGGCGATCGGCGCGCTCGCCTATGGTACCGATCGCATCGCTCCGGTCGACGTCGTGGTCGGCCCGGGCAACGCCTATGTCGCCGAGGCCAAGCGCCAGCTCTACGGCGTCGTTGGCATCGACATGGTGGCAGGGCCGAGCGAGATCCTGGTCGTCGCCGATGGCCGCAATGATCCCGATCACATCGCTGCCGATCTCCTCAGCCAGGCGGAGCACGATCCCAGTTCGCAGTCGATCCTGATTTGCGACGACGAGGGGTTCGTGCGCCAGGTGACCGATTGCATCGACATCATGCTGCTCGATCTCGACACGGCCAGGGCCGCCAAGGAGAGCTGGGACGAGAACGGCGTCGTCATCCTGGTGGGCAGCATCGCCAAGGAGGCGCCCGCGCTCATCAACCGTCTCGCCGCCGAGCATGTCGAACTGGCGATCGACGAGCCGGAAGCGGTGTTCGAGAGCATCCGCCATGCCGGCAGCGTGTTCCTGGGCCGGATGACGCCCGAGGCGGTCGGCGATTACGTCGCCGGGCCCAATCACGTCCTGCCCACCGGGCGCCGCGCGCGCTTTTCGAGCGGGCTGTCGGTGCTCGACTTCATGAAGCGCATGAGCTTCCTTAGCCTCGACGAAGACGCCTTCCGCGCAATCGGTCCCGCGGCGGCGACGCTTGCCCATGCCGAGGGTCTTCCGGCCCATGCGAAGGCGGTCGAGCTGCGCCTCAAGTGAGCGAACACGTGGTTGCCCGTGCGGCGGGCGGCAAACCCTACAGAGTGGAACAGGTGGAACACGGTCCAGGCGCAAAAACCGCGATTGTGTCACTCTCGGTCGCGAGAGTGACACTGTCGGCGTCCGAATCGTCACCAAAACGCGAAAAGTGTCATCCTGCGAAACCAGGCCTGTCACCCTACGGCGATGAAAGTGTGGACGTGGAGCGCGCGCGGTGTCACCTACCGCAGCGCTTACCGGGTCGCACAATTCGGCGGGATCGCGATGGACATTTCGAACCATGGCGGCAGGTGTACCCCTCGCCTCACCCTGTAGGAAAACAGACAGCAACGATTTGAACCAGGCTCCTCGCCCCGACATGAACCAGCCCCCCCTCTCTTCCACGCGCTCGAACCCCGGCTCGAACCCGCGCGCCCAGTCGCGCTCCGCCGCGCGGCTCGCCGCCGTCCAGGCGCTTTACCAGCGCCAGATGGAGAAAACCCCGCTCGCCAGGCTGCTCGACGAGTTTCACCAGCACCGGATTGGGCGCGAGGTCGACGACGAGGACCATGCAGGTGAGGTCTTCGCCGACGCCGAGATCGAATTCTTCGACGATCTCGTGCGCGGCGTCGATGCGCGTCTGGAAGAGATCGATGCACTGCTCGCCGCCCGACTGGCGCAAGGATGGACGCTGGCCCGGCTGGACAAGACCATGCTGCAGATCCTGCGCGCTGGCACTTACGAGTTGATGGCGCGGGCCGACGTGCCCAAGGCGAGCGCGATCAGCGAATATGTCGATGTCGCCAAGGCGTTCTTCGACGATCGCGAGGCGAAGTTCGCCAACGGCATACTCGACGCGGTGGCGAAAGAGGTGCGTACCGGACCGTAAGCGGTCATGGATACGGGCAGCGCACATGATGGACGAAACCGAATTCCTCTCCGCGCTTCGGACCCTGCCCCTCCATCCCGGCGCGCGGCAGCTGCGCGACGATTGCGCGCTGATCGAGATCGGCGGAGAAACGCTGATCTTCAATCACGACACGATGACGGAAGATGTGCATTTCCGACCGAACGCCGATCTTGCCGATGTCGCGTACAAGCTGGTCGCCATCAATCTGTCCGATCTCGCTTCGAAAGGAGCCGAACCGGTCGGCATCCTGCTCGGCCATTCGCTGGGCGGCAATGACGGGCGCTTCATCGAAGGGCTACGCGAGGTGACGGCGGAATTCAGCGTGCCCCTGATGGGCGGGGACACCGTCGCTGCGACGGGAGCGAGCACCTATGCGGTCACCGCGGTTGGACGCGCGACATCGCGCCCGGTCCCCTCACGCACGAGCGCCGAAATCGGGCAGGGTGTGTTCGTGACTGGCCCGGTCGGGCGCGCGATGCTGGGCTTCGAGGGGCATCCCGAACATCTCGCCAATTTCAATCGGCCGCGCCCGCGCCTGACGGAAGGGCGCGCGCTCGCACCGCTGGTCGGGGCGATGATGGACGTCTCGGACGGGCTGCTGCTCGATGCGTTTCGCCTTGCCAATGCGAGCAACGTATCGCTGGCGCTGGACAGCACGCTAATCCCCGTCGCCGATCCGGCCCGCGCCGACGAATGCATGCGCTGGGGCGACGATTACGAATTGCTCTTCACCGCGGCGCGCGACGTTCGGCTCCCCGTTGCGGCAACCCGCATCGGCCAGGTGGAACCGCGCGGCTTCGCCCCGCTGGTGCTCGATGGCGAGCCGGTGCTGAATTCCGCCGGGCTTGGCTACAGCCACGGCTAGGCCGCGCTCGATCTCGAAACAGGCCCGATCTCAAAACTGGTGAAATGCGCCTGCCGCCGCGCTCTTCGGACTTGTCAGCCGGTGGCAAGTTCGTATGACTGAGCGCCTTGCGCCGCGAACAAAATGAGCGGGACCTGAAAGCCGGCGCAATTTTCCACACATTCCGCGTCACGAGAGAGGGGATACTTCGTGGACCTGATACTGATTTCGATCGCGCTGGGCGTGCTCGCCGTAATCTACGGCGCCTTCACCAGCCGGCAGGTGCTGAGCGCGAATGCCGGCAATGCCAAGATGCAGGAGATCGCCGGCGCGATCCAGGAAGGCGCGCAGGCCTATCTCAACCGGCAATATACGACGATCGGCATTGTCGGCGTGGTTGCCGCGGTGATCGTCGGACTGTTCCTCGGGGTCATCCCCGCGGTAGGCTTCGTGATCGGCGCGGTCCTCTCGGGCGTGGCCGGATATATCGGGATGAACATCTCGGTACGCTCCAACGTGCGTACCGCGGCGGCGGCAGAAAAGGGCCTGCAGCAGGGCCTCACCATCGCCTTTCGCGCCGGCGCGATCACCGGCATGCTGGTCGCGGGTCTCGCGCTTCTCGCCATCGCGGTGTTCTTCTGGGTGCTGGTCACCCCGATGGGTCTCGCCGCCAACAGCCGCATCGTGATCGACGGCCTCGTCGGCCTCGCCTTCGGCGCCTCGCTGATCTCGATCTTCGCGCGTCTGGGCGGCGGTATCTTCACCAAGGCCGCCGATGTCGGCGCCGATCTCGTCGGCAAGGTCGAAGCCTCGATCCCCGAGGACGATCCGCGCAACCCCGCCACCATCGCGGACAACGTCGGCGACAATGTCGGCGATTGCGCCGGCATGGCCGCCGACCTGTTCGAAACCTATGTCGTCACCGTCGGCGCGACCATGGTGCTGACCGCGCTGCTGTTTTCCGAGCAGCTCGGCGACCTGCTGCTGCCGATGATGAGCTTGCCTCTGCTGATCGGCGGGGCGTGCATCGTCACCTCCATCATCGGCACCTATTTCGTCCGGCTGGGCAGCGGCACCAACGTGATGGGCGCGATGTACAAGGGCTTTATCGTTACCGCCCTGCTCGCCATCCCCTTGATCTATGTTGCGATCGAGCTGGCGGTCGGCATCGGTACCGACTTCGGGGCCAATACGGTCAACGTCGATCCGGGCGCGCCGATCGCCGAGGAAGGCACCAGCACGCAGGTGATGGATTTCACCGGGCTGGACCTGTTCTGGTGTTCGCTGATCGGCCTGGCGCTGACCGGGATCATCATCTGGATCACCGAATATTACACCGGCACCAATTATCGCCCGGTGCGCTCGATCGCCAAGGCTTCGGAAACGGGTCATGGCACCAACGTGATTCAGGGCCTCGCCATCAGCCTTGAATCGACCGCGCTGCCGACCATCGTCATCATCGCGGCGATCATCGGCGCCTATCAGCTCGCCGGGCTCATCGGCCTCGCCTATGGCGCGACCGCGATGCTGGCGCTCGCCGGCATGGTCGTGGCGCTGGACGCCTATGGCCCGGTGACCGACAATGCCGGCGGCATCGCCGAGATGGCGGGGCTGGACGAGAGCGTGCGCGAGAAGACCGATCTGCTCGATGCGGTCGGCAACACCACAAAGGCTGTGACCAAGGGCTATGCCATCGGATCGGCGGGGCTTGCCGCGCTGGTGCTGTTCGCCGCCTACACGGCCGATCTGCGGCTATTCTTCCCCGAGGCCGATGTCGATTTCAGCCTCGAGAACCCCTATGTCATCGTCGGACTGCTGCTGGGCGCGCTGCTGCCCTATCTGTTCGGCGCGATGGGGATGACCGCGGTGGGCCGCGCGGCTGGAGACGTCGTCGTGGATGTGCGCGAGCAATTCGCCGCCGACAAGGGCATCATGGCCGGCACCAGCCGCCCCGATTATGCTCGCACGGTCGATCTCGTCACCAAGGCGGCGATCAAGGAGATGATCGTCCCCTCGCTGCTGCCGGTGCTGGCGCCGATCGTCACCTATTTCGTCATCCTGTTTATCGCCGGCCAGGAAAACGCCTTCGCCGCGCTCGGCGCTCTGCTGCTTGGCGTGATCGTCGGCGGGCTGTTCGTTGCGCTTTCCATGACCGCCGGCGGCGGCGCATGGGACAATGCGAAGAAATATATCGAGGACGGCAATCACGGCGGCAAGGGCTCCGAGGCGCACAAGGCCGCGGTGACCGGCGACACCGTGGGCGATCCCTATAAGGACACCGCCGGCCCGGCGGTGAACCCGATGATCAAGATCACCAACATCGTCGCCCTGCTGCTGCTCGCAGCGCTCGCCGGCGCGCAGTAGACGCGCAATAGGGGTCGGGCGTGCGACGCCGGACCATGCTATCGGACCCCGCCCGCGCCGTGCTGCTTTCGATGGGCAGCGCGGTGCGGGCGGGGTTTTCACTTGCGGTTCACGTCTTTATGCCTAAATTCCGCCCCGGGACTGAGGGCTGGACGCAGCGCCGTGCGCGCATTTCCTGCCGACATTATCAAACTATCGCCGGGTCGCTCGCATTCGTGCCGAGTCCTCGTCCCGTGAATTCATGCCGTGCTCCGCTCGCGCTTCCGGGCGTGGGGGAGCCCGGTTTCAAGGGGTGACGAGGGACATGATCAGACACACGCTTTTCCGTAACACGGCGCTTCGCGCGCTTGCCGCCGCCTCGCTGGGCCTCGGCGCCAGCCTGGCCGCAACCGCTGCGCCAGCTGCCGCGCAGGACGCCTCGAGCGCGCCGCAGGTTCCCGAAATGCTCGAAAAACGCATTCCGGCGGGCGAGTTCGTCAAGCAGGCCAACATGCGCTCCGTGCGCATCTCGCCGGACGGCAACCGGCTGGCCTATCTCGCCAACAATAGCGGGCGGCAGGTGCTCGTCACGCTCGACCTCAACAACATCGAAGCCGGGCCAAAGCTCATCCTCGAAGCCGAGGAAGCGCGCGAATCTGGTCAGCGCTCGCTCGCGGGCTTCCGCTGGATCGGCAACGAGCACGTGGTGATGACCGTCATCAGCCGCGAGAATATTAACGGCCAGCTCGGCGATTTCCGCCGCCTGGTTGCCTATGACGTGACCGACGGTGAACTCGTTCAGCAGGCCTGGCGCAATGCCGGCGGCGATGCGGGCGTCATCCTGCATATCGATCACGACACCGGCAAATACCTGCTGCAGCGCGATGCAATCAGCGAAAACACCGAACGCTGGGGCTATCCCGAAGTCGTCGAGGTCGATGTGAACGACGGCAAATACAGCTACGTGCAGCGCACCAACCCGGTGGTTACGGGATGGCAGGCCGACGGCAATGGCACCGTGCGCGTCGGCGGTAATTACGATAGCGACACAGGCAAACAACGCATTCTGTATCGCTCGGAAGACGAGTCCAACTTCAAGACCGTCTACAACGAGGCCGACGCCACCTTTACCGAGAGCCTGCCAGCACCCGAGGTCTTCGTTCCCGGCACGGACGACGCCTACGTCACCAGCCGCGAGGACGGCTACACCAAGGTCTACCGCATGAACATGCAGACCATGCAGCTGGGCGAGCCGGTGTTCGAGGTGGCGGGCCACGATGTCGACGGCGTCATCTCCAGCCCCGATGGGAACCGCGTGCTGGGCTATGTCTCCTACGAGAATGGTCAGCGCGAGGCCGTCTACACCGACGAGATGATGAAGCAGCTTCAGACGATGCTCGAGGAAGTGTTCGGCGAGAACGAGGCGCAGATCGTCGACTGGTCGGACGATTTCAGCAAGATCGTCGTCTTCGGCGGCGGGCTGAACCGGGTCGGCGCCTATTACCTGTACGACACGCAGACCGGCCAGCTGGGTCTGCTCGCCTGGCAGTCCGCCAGCCTCAAGGACGCGCCGATCAACCCGATGCGGGCGGAAACCTACACCGCGAGCGACGGGACCGAGATCGAGGCCATCATCACCATGCCGCGCCACCGCGAAGGGCAGACGGGCCTGCCGGTCGTGGTCATGCCGCATGGCGGCCCGTTCGGCGTCAAGGACACGATCAATTTCGGCTTTGCCTCCTGGCACCAGGCGCTGGCCGAACAGGGCTATGTCGTGATCCAGCCGAACTATCGCGGTTCGGGCGGCTACGGCAAGGAATTCGAGAAGATGGGCCGCGAACCGGGCGGCTACGGCATGCGGATGCAGGACGACCTCAACGATGCGGTCACCGCCTTTGCCGCCAAGGGTCTGATCGATGCCGACCGCGCATGTATCATGGGCTGGTCCTATGGCGGCTATGCCGCGGCCCGCGGGGCGCAGCGCGATCCCGATGTCTGGCGCTGCGCGGTCGCTGGCGCAGGGGTCTACGACATGCCGCTGATGAACGAGTGGGATCGCAAGAATCTTGGTCGCTTCAGCGAAGGCTTCCAGGCGACTTCGGACAATCCGCAAGCCATCTCGCCCGCGCTTCATCCCGAAGGCGAATGGGCGCCGATCCTGATCGTTGCGGCCAAGCGCGATGCGCGTATTCCGATGGAACAGGCCGAGGCGCTCGTCGGCGCGCTGCGCCGTGCGGGCAAGAGCGAAGGCACGGACTTCAAGTACATCGTCCAGGAACAGGGCACCCACAATTTGCCCTATGACGACGTCCATATGCAGTGGATCGAGGAGGCACATGCCTGGATCGAGAAGCACAACCCGGCCTACGTTCCCGCGGACGGCGACGAGGCGCCTGCGGTCGTCGCGATGAACTGAGCTCGCTTTCAAGTGTAACCGCGCAACATAGGGCGCGCCGGTAGCCAGGACTTCATTCCGCTGCCCGCGCGCCCTTTTTGTATCGCCAGCCGCTTCCTGCGCGCTTGACCGGCGCGGGCGGGCTGCGCATGGCGCGTGGCATATGAGCGAACCCCACGATCCCGCGAAAACCGTCGCCGCCCTTGTCGATCTGCTGACTGTCGAAGAGCGCAGCCCCGACATCTATGCCGGCCATCCGCAGAAAGGCGGCGTGGGCCGGGTGTTTGGCGGGCAGGTCGTCGCGCAGGCGTTGCAGGCGGCGCAGGCCAGCGTCGAGGACGGCAAGGCGGCGCATTCGCTGCACGCCTATTTCCTGCGCGGCGGACGCGAGGGGCTGGAGACCGAATACCGGATCGAGCGCGATTTCGACGGGCGCAGCTTCTCCAATCGCCGGGTCGTCGCCTCTCAGGAGAACGAGGACGGCGCGGCGACCCCGATCCTAAACCTCACCGCGAGTTTCCAGACGCGCGAAGACGGGCTGGAACACGACGATGCGCCGATGCCCGACGTCGCTCCGCCCGAAGAGCTCATGCCCGATATGGAGATGCGGCGGGCGATGGCGGACAAGATGGGCGACAAGCTCTCCGATGCGCAGCGCCGCCTGATGCTGCGCCCACGCCCGATCGAGATGCGCACGACCGACAAGCTCCACTGGATGAATTCGGACAAGAAGCCGCCGCGCGTGCATAGCTGGTTCCGGACCGCCGCACCCCTGCCATCCGATGCCGACACCCCCGCGCTCCACCGCGCCATCATCGCCTATGCCAGCGACTACACGCTGCTCGGCACCAGCGCGCTGCCGCACGGCCTGTCCTGGATGCGCGGCGAGCTCGTTGGCGCGAGCCTCGATCACGCGATCTGGTTTCACAGGGAAGCGAGAGCGGACGAGTGGCTCCTCTACGCCACCGATTCGCCCTGGTCGGGCAGCGGACGCGGCTTCAACCGCGGTCGGATCTACAACCGCGCAGGCGAGCTCGTCGCCAGCGTCGCCCAGGAAGGCATGATGAGAAAGCGTCGGCGCAAGGGGTGACGCGCCGCCCGCTCACTGACCGAAACGCGCCGTCAGTTGCACGCCGTAAAAGCGCGGTTCGGCGGGGATGAAGGTCGGCACGCCGAAAGCGCCGCCCGTATTGCCCGCATCGAGCAGATAGTCCTCGTCAAAAGCGTTGCGGATGAAGCCGGCTATCTCGAAACGATCGTCGGCAAAGCTCACGCCGGCACGCGCATTGACGAGGGTCACCGGCTCCTGACTGATGAGGTCGCTGTTGGGCACCTCGAAAAAGATGCGGCTGCGATGTGTGACGCTGGGGGTGGCGAAAAAGCGCATGCCGTCGCCGAAAGGGTAATCGATGGTGAAGCCGCCCGACGCCTGAACCTCGGGTTGCAGGCGGAAACGCGCGCCGGAAAAGGCGGGTGAGAAGGCGCCGTCCTCGTCGATCCCGCCGTCGATATAGCCGACATTGCCGAACACCTGCAGCCAGTCGGCGAGCGTCACCAGCAATTCGGCTTCGACGCCGAGATTGGTCGCCGACCCCGCGCTTGCGGTGACGAAAGTGCCGAGCGGACCGTCCGGATCCTCGATCGAGACCTGGAAGTTGGAATAGTCCTGATAATAGACGCCGAGCGAGCCGGAAATGGTCGGCCCTGCGAATTTGATGCCGGCCTCGTAGTTCCAGACGATTTCTTCGGAAACTAGATCGAGATCGGGCACCACGCTGCCGCCTGCATCGACCTGGGCGCCGAGATCGACCACCGGCGAACGGCGGCCCTTGGAGATGGTGGCGAAAACGTTGACGTCGCTGCTCACACGATAGAGCGCGTTGAAGCGCGGCAGCACGGCCTGGAAACTGTCATCGGCGGTGAAGGTCTGCCCATTGGTGTCAAGGAAACCGGGGATCAGCGGCGCGCCGCTCAGCACGCTGTCGGGCGAATTCGAGATGAAACCGGCCTGCCTGTATTCGTCGAGAAAGCGCACGCCGGCGGTCAGTTCGAGATCGTCGGTCGGCAGCCATGTGACGTCGGCGAACACCGAATAGGCTTCGTTGCGGCCCCGATTTTCGAAGACGGCGGCATAGGGGATGAAGTCAGCTGCGCCCATCGTCGCAAGGCCGGTGACCGCGCTGGCGGGAACGCTACCGTCGGGCGCAACGCAGGGGATGCCGGGGATCAGCGGCGCACCGAAAAGCCCGGTGAGGCATTGGAGGAACAGTCCCTCCTCGGTGGCGAAGGGGACGTTCTGCGCGCCGTCCTCGATAAAGACGTTCCAGCCCGCGCTCGCCCGCAGGCTCGCTCCGTCGTAAGTGAAGCGGCCTTCGTGACTCGCCTGCCACCCATCGGCGTTCTCGGCGAATTCGAGGAAGGGCGCCGCGCTGCCATCGGCGTCGAACACTTCGCGACTGTCGAATTCGCGGTAGCCGTTGACGGTGGTGAAGGTCCATTCGTCGGCGAACTGGTATTCGGCGGTGAGGCTGACATCGTAGACCTCGCGGTTCAGCCCCAGCTGATCGTCGCCCAGCGCTGCCGCGCCTTCGGGAAAGCCACCGAAATTGGCATCCTCGAAGGCGTTGTCCGGCCCGCCCGGCGCTCCGGCAAAGGCGGGGAAGGTGCCCGAGATGAAGGGCGTGCCGCCATTCCTTTGCTGATCGTAGGTGCCGATCAGGTCGAGCGTGAAATCGGGCGTCGGCGCAAAGCGCAGCGAGGCGCGCACACCCAGCTGGTCCTGCGCGTAGAGATCTTCTTCTTGGTTGGGCGACAGGTTTTCGACATAGCCGTCGCGCGTGCGCCATTCGAAGGCGATCCGGCCCGCCAGCACGTCCGATCCGGCATTAAGGAACCCGCCGAGCAGCGTCTGATCGAAATTGCCGTATCCACCGGTGATCTCGCCCGAAAAGCTTTCGCGCGGGCGGGCGGAGACGAGGCTGATCGCCCCCACCGCGCTTGCCGTCCCGAACAAGGTCGCCTGCGGCCCCTTGATCACCTCGACCCGCTCGAGATCGTAGATCGCCTGATACGATCCGCGCGAGCGCGAAATGTCGACGCCGTTGTAATAGAGCGTGACGCGCGGGCCCTGCTGCGCGGAGCCGCTGTCGGAGGTGATGCCGCGGATGACGATGCCGGGATTGTTGGCGCTTTGCTCCTGGATCAGGAGGCCGGGCACGTAGTTCGACAGCTCGTCGAGATCGGTGACGCCGAGCTCTTCGATCCGGTCCCCCGTCACCGCCGAGATCGTGATCGGCACATCGAGCGCGCGCTGTTCGACCTTTTGCGCGGTGACGATGATGGTGTTGCCGCTCGCGCCGATATCCTCGCCGCGCTCCTCGTCGGTGGCGACGTCCTGCGCCACGGCAGGCACGGCGAGAGTGGCAACGCCGGCGAAGAGCGCGGCGCGAATAAGCGAACGGGTCATGGGCGGGGAGGCTTTCAGCTGTGGGAGAACTGCCCGCCTGCTAGATGCGCCCGGTGTCAGGTTAAGGACATGCGCGTGTCACCTACAAGGCAGTCTTGCAGTTTGAAGGCGGCGCCGACCCCCGCGCGCCGCCTTCGATGTGCTCCCTCAATGCGCAAGGAAGATCGGCATCTCCGGATCGCTCAAGGCGCGCCGCGTCACCCCGCCCATCAGCATCTCGGCAAGCCGCGAATGGCCGTAGGCGCCCATCACCAGCAATCCGCATTCACGCCTTTGCGCGGCGGAGAACAGCGTGTCGGAGATCTTCGCATCGCCGCGCGGCACCTCCACCAGTTCGGCCTCGACGCCGTGCCGGCTGCAATAGCGCGCCGCCTCGCTCGCCGGGAATTCGGCGCGCTCCTTGGTTTTCTCCTCCGCCACGCTGAGAAGGAACACCTTGTCCGCCTTCACCAGCATCGGCATCGCGGCGCGCAGCGCATTGCATGCCTCGGCCGAGCCGTTCCAGGCGACGAGCACGGGCGCGCTGGCGTCGAGGCTCTTGGTTTCGCCCGGGACCACGATGACCGGGCACGGCGCCTTGACCGCGAGCGAGCCGGCCATCGCCGAAGGCCCGCGCCGGCCCTCTTCGCCGACATCGTGCGGGCCGATCAGGATCACGTCGTGGAGCGGCGACTGATCGAGCAGCCGGGTTTCGGCCATGCCGTAGAGAAAGCGCCACTCCCAGCTTGCATCCTCGTTGGCGAGATCGGTCTCGATCCGCGCGCGAAGCTCTTCCGCGTTCTGTTTGATCTGCGGCATCGCCGCGGCCAGCGCCGAGCCGTAGAAATCGCCCGGTGCGAACACTTCGTAACTGACCGCCTGGAGGCAGGTGATATGCCCGTCATGCGCGCGCGCAAGATCGAGCGCGGCCTGCATGCGGGCTTCGAAACAGCTGTCGGAGTCGACGTGGAGGAGGATCGATTTCATGGCATTTCTCCCGTTGTTGGATACGGATTTTCGCAAAGACGGCGCAGAAGCGCATTGAGCAATATCAAATTTGCGCCGAATATGCGTGGCGGGCTATGATCGGCGAGGAAGGGAGGGGAATGCCATGACGATAACGCGCGAAGCCCCGCTGCGGACCAGTCTGAAACCCTCGGACCATCCCTATCTGAGCGGACCGTGGAGCCCGGTCCACGAAGAGGTCACGGTGGACGAGCTGGAAGTGATCGAAGGCGCTATCCCCGAGGATATCGACGGCATCTACCTGCGCAATACGGAAAACCCGGTGCACCAGCCGCTCGGCCGGCATCATCCTTTCGACGGCGATGCGATGATCCACCAGGTCAGCATCTCGGGCAGCAAGGCGAGCTATCGCAACCGCTTCGTGCGCACCCACTGCTTCGAGGCGGAGCAGATTGCCGGCCGCGCGCTATGGGGCGGGCTGATGGACCCGCCCGGCACCGGCGAACGTCCCGGCTTCGGCGCGCATGGAGGCCTGAAGGATACGGGCAGCACCGACATTGTCGTTCATGCCGGCCGGGCGCTCGCCACCTTCTATCAATGCGGCGAAGCCTGGCAGCTCGATCCGGTCACGCTGGAGCCGCTGGGCAAGGCGCCGTGGGGGCCGCTCGACGGCGTATCGGCCCACCCAAAGGTCGACGAGGCGACCGGCGAGCTCATGTTCTTCAACTATTCCAAGCATGCGCCCTATATGCATTACGGCGTGGTCGACCGGGCGGGCAAACTCGTCCACTACACGCCCATCCCGCTGCCCGGCCCGCGCCTGCCGCACGACATGGCGATCACGAAAAACTTCTCGATCCTCAACGACATGCCGCTGTTCTGGGATGCCGATCTGCTGCAGCGCGACATCCACGCGGCGCGCCTGCACGAAGGCGTGCCCACGCGTTTCGCGCTGATCCCGCGCCGCGGGCGCGCCGACGACATCCGCTGGTTCGAAGCCGCGCCGACCTACGTGCTCCACTGGACCAATGCCTATGAGGACGGTGAAGAGGTGGTGCTCGAAGGATATTTCCAGGACAAGCCGATGCCCGACCCGCTCGAGGAAGCGGGCGAATACAGCCACATGATGGCCTATGTCGACGAACACAGCTTCCAGAGCCGGCTGCACCGCTGGCGCTTCGATCTCGCCACCGGCGAGACCCGCGAGGAACGGCTGTCGGACCGGATCTGCGAATTCGGGACCATCAATCCCGACTATCTGATGCGCGCAAACCGTTATGTCTGGTCGACCACCACGCGGCCCGGCTGGTTCCTGTTCGACGGCTATGTCCGCCACGATACGAAGACGGGCGAGGAGCAGGTCTATCGATTGCCCGACGGAGTCTATGCCAGCGAAAGCCCGATGGTGCCGCGAAAGAACGCATCGGCGGAGGACGACGGCTATCTCGTCACCTTCCTGATCGACGAGAACACGCAAAGCTCGCAACTTGCCATCCTCGATGCGAGCGACATCGCCGCCGGCCCGATCGCCCGCGCCGCCCTGCCGCACAAGATTTCAAGCGGCGTGCACGCCACCTTCGTCACCCACGCGCAGCTCGCGGCCGACGCCCGCTTTCACGCGCGGCGCAGCGCCGCCTGAACCGCTCCCGACCGTGTTCGCCCCGGATCGGCGCGATCTTGGACCCTTTATCGCGTCGGCGCATTGCATAATTGAACCCTTCCCGCGGGAGAGCCCCTTCCCCCGCAACCCACAGGAGACCCCCGATCATGGCTTTCAGACTTATCGACCTGCCCTATGCCGACACCGCGCTCGATCCCGCCGTGTCCTCGGAAACCTTGTCCTATCATCACGGCAAGCACCACCAGGCCTATGTCGACAAGACGAACGATGCGATCGACGGCACGGCCCATGCCGACAAGCCGCTCGAAGACATCATCGCCGCCGCACGCGGCAGCAATCAGGGCCTGTTCAACAACTCCGCCCAGAGCTGGAACCACGGCTTCTACTGGCATTCGATGACCGGTAATGAAACGCAGCCTTCCGACGAACTCAAGGCGATGATCGAAGAGGCCTTCGGTTCGGTCGACAAGCTCAAGGAAGAGCTCAAATCCCGCGGTGCCGGCCATTTCGCCAGCGGCTGGGTCTGGCTCGCGGAAAAGGGCGGCAAGCTCTCGGTCGAGGAAACGCATGACGGCGATACCCTCGCCGACAGCGACTTCAACCCGCTGCTGACGATCGACGTGTGGGAACACGCCTATTACCTCGATCACCAGAATGCGCGGCCGAAATACTTGGAAGGGGTGACCGGCGACAAGCTCAACTGGAAATTCGCCAGCGACAACCTCGCCCGCGGCACCACCTGGACTTATCCGAAGTAAGCAACGCGCTTCGAACGCATTCGAAGGCCCGGTCCGCACCCATGCGGGCCGGGCTTTTCGTAACGGAGGGAAGCAGTGCGATCCGGTATCGGAAGCCTTCGCCGGAAACTCCTGATAACCCACAAGAGATGGAAAGCGGCTGCTGTCATCAAATCGGGCAAATGGTCGAAACGGACCCCCGAAAGAGAACGTACGAATGGAATAAGCCTGCGTTTCCAACCACCCAATCGGCCATCACGATATAAATCTTGCTGGCCGTTTGGCGTTGAATTACTGCGCCATATCCTTTGAGAGCCGACGGCTGATCACATGACTGGCCAGTTCCCGTAGGCGGCTCGGCCAGGGAGGGATGCATTGACCGACAGTCATGATCTCACGGGGACGGGGAAAGACCACCTGGCCTTGGTGCTCGCCGTTGGCGACATCGGCATCTGGGAGTTGGATACGAATTCGAAGGCGGCATGGCGCAATGCGCGTCACGATGAAATCTTCGGTTATGCCACGCCGCTCGAATCCTGGACATATGAACAATTTCTCGAACACGTTCTCCCTGAAGACCGCGCAGCCGTTAACGAAAAATACGGCGAAGCTCTGCGCGAGGAACGCGATTGGTCATTTGAATGCCGCATCATTCGGGCTGACGGTGTCCAGCGATGGATTAACGCCAATGGAAAACCAATACGCGATGCGGGAGGATCGGTCAGCACCTTGATAGGGCACGTGATCGACATCACCCACACCAAGCGGAACGAGGAACATCTTCGGCTCGTTACCAACGAACTCAATCACCGCGTGCGTAATATGCTCGCCGTAATGAAAGCCATGATCGGCCTCTCCGCTAAAACCGCACAAGACGTTCCCTCCTTTGCAAGGGCGGTAGAGGGTCGTGTCGCAGCGCTTGGCCGTGCGCACGATCTGCTCGCCAATCACGGCAGCGACACGATCGCGTTGCGAAAAGTCATCCTGAACGAAACAGAAGCCTTTGTTTGCCTTGGCAACAGGCTTTCGGTCACGGGGGCTGACAAACTCGTTTTAAGACAGGAAACTGCGGAGAGGCTCGCTCTCGTCCTGCACGAACTTATGACCAATGCGCTCAAATATGGCGCGCTATCGAACGAAACCGGACGGGTGGAAATAGAGATCGAAAGCCGGTCGAACTGCGCTGTGCTGCATTGGCGAGAAAGGGGCGGACCGAGAGTTGTGCGCCCTAAAGCCTCTGGATTTGGTTCAACCCTGCTTGACAGAGCATTCGGTGGCAAGGGCAGCGTAATTGTCGACTACGATCAGGAAGGTGTGCAATGCAGGATAGAAATACCCGTATCCACTCCTTCGGTTGCCCCTGAAAAACCCACGCCCGCCGGTTTGAACGACGAAGAGAACGCAACAAAGCTGATAGGCAAGCGTGTGCTGGTGCTGGAAGACGAGCCCCTTATCGCGATGAGCCATGAAGCCGCTCTGGAACAGGCAGGCGCGATTGTGTTCGGTTCGTTCTCCAATTGCGCCGATGCATTGTCCGCGCTCGACAAGAAATCGGATGGGCCGGATCTCGCAATCCTTGATATCAATTTGGGTGAAGGCAATAGCGGCGCGGTGGCGGAGCGGCTAAAAAGCAACGGGGTGCCGTTCGTATTCACCACAGGATACAGCGAGAACAACGAATTGTTGGGCAGGTATCGGGACCACTTGGTGGTTAGGAAACCGGCCGCAGAAAGTGATCTCATCGCATCGCTGTCGGAAGCGTTCACCGGCCACGCAAGCGAACGCTAGGTTACCGATCGGCACATGCTGGCAATCCAGTTGCCGGACCAAAGGCAAGAGTTTCGGTCGTCCGCTCGAACGGAGAGGGACTATCGAGATACTAGTACGAAGCAGCCAGGCTATTGATCGGGTGACCACCACCCACTTTACCTCGCCCGCAATTTGGTCGAAGCTGCACGCCAGAGAAAGCCGCGACCCATAAATGGGCGCGGCGTGGGAGAGAGATCATCGACACACGGTTAGCCGCGCAGCCGGCCGGCATTGCCGCATCGCCCGCCGGTTCACCCAGCACCGGCTTTGGCACGCCGGGCTACCGCTCCTATGTGCTGGGCGCGCTGTTGATGGTCTACATTTTCAATTTCATCGACCGCACGATCGTCAACATCCTGACCGAGCCGATCAAGCTCTCCTTCGGGCTGGAGGACTGGCAGATGGGCCTGCTCGGCGGGCCGGCCTTCGCGGTGCTCTACACCTTCCTCGGCATCCCGATCGCGCGCGCGGCGGAGCGCTATAACCGGGTTTTCATCATCGCGGGCGCGGTGGTGATCTGGAGCCTGTTCACCGCTTTGTGCGGCTTTGCGGCGAGCTTCATGATGCTGTTCCTCTTTCGAGTCGGCGTCAGCATCGGCGAAGCGGGCTGCACGCCGCCCGCGCAATCGCTGATCGCGGACTATTTCAAGCCTTCGAGCCGCGCCACAGCGGTGTCGGTCTATGCGCTCGGCGTGCCTTTGGGCGGCATGTTGGCGGCGGTCTTTGGCGGAATGCTGGCGGGGATCGACGGGGCCGAGTTCGGGGAATTCGTCGGTTCGATCGGGCTGGGCGCCCTGTTCGGCGATCTCGACTGGAGCACGGTCGAGGGCTGGCGCATCGCCTTCGTCGTGGTCGGCCTGCCCGGCGTCCTGCTCGGCCTTATCGTGTGGCGTTCGATTACCGAGCCGCCGCGCGGCTACACCGATCCGGCCTCGCTGCAGGGTCTGGAGAAAGCGAGCTTTGGCGCAGCGCTCGGCGTGCTGATGAGGAAGCCCGCCTATCGCCACGTCGTATTCGGCGCGATGCTCGCCTCCTTCGTCGGCTATGGCGTCGGGCAATTCACCACCAGCTTCCTCATCCGCACCCATGGGCTGACGATCCAGGAAGCCTCGCTGCTGTTCGGGATCATCCTCGGTGTGATGGCGGCGATCGGGGTGTTTTCCTCGGGCTGGCTCGCCGATCGCCTGTCGCAGAGCTACCCGCGCGCGCTGTCCTGGTTGCCGGCGGTGGGCATGGGCGCCTCGGTCCCGCTCTATGCGTTCGGCTTTCTCGTCGACAGCCTGTGGCTCGCCATGCCCGCGCTGATGGTCGCGGCGATGATCCACTATTTCTATCTTGGGCCGATGTATGCTGTGTCGGGCGGCGTGGTGGACAGCCGGATGCGGGCGACCTCGGTTGCGATCACGCTCTTCGTCGTCAATCTGCTGGGCTACGGCCTCGGCCCGCCGCTGATCGGCATTCTGTCGACTTTTCTGAAAACAGTGTTCCTCGAAGGCTACGGCCTGGGCCTCACGCTGGAGGACTGCCAGCCGCTGATCGCGCTCGCGCCCGAATTGCAGGCGCAGCTATCGGGCACCGAGGCGGGCAACCTCGCCGCCTGTGCCGCCGCCGATGCGCGCGGTCTGCAATGGTCGATCGTGATCTTCATCTGCGGCTATGGCTGGGCCGCGCTGCACTATCTGCTCGCCGGGCGGACGTTGCAGGACGATATGGTAGCCGCACGGGGGGAATGATTACCCGCCCGCGTGGTAGAAATCGTAGATCTTGCGCGCGACCGTGTCGCTGACACCGGGGGCGCGCTGCAGGTCTTCGAGGGCGGCGGCGCGGACTTTGCTCGCGGTGCCGAAATGCAGCAGCAGCGCGCGCTTTCGTGCCGGGCCGATGCCGGGGATCTCGTCGAGCGGTGAGGCGGTAATCGCCTTGGAGCGCTTGGCCCGGTGCGCACCGATGACGTAGCGGTGGACCTCGTCGCGCAGGCGCTGCGCGTAGAACAGGACCGGCGAATTGGTCGGCAACGTCTTTTCGCGGCCGTCCGGGAAGTGGAACACCTCCCTCCCCTCGCGCCCATGATGCGGACCCTTGGCGATGCCGATCACCGGCACTTCGTCGGCGATGCCCAGTTCTTCGAGCACTTCCATAACCGACGACAGCTGGCCCTTGCCGCCGTCTATCAGGACGAGGTCGGGGAGGATCGCTTCGTGGCCCTTGGTCCTTCGAGACGAAGCCTCAGCCTTCGGCTTCGACTTCTCCTCAGGATGAGCGGTTGCTGAATCATTCCGCTCATCCTGAGGAGGCGAGGACGTAGTCAGAGCCGTCTCGAAGGACCCGCCGGCAAAGCTGCGAAACCGCCGCCGCATGACCTCGCGCATCATGGCGAAATCGTCGTTGGTCTGCGCCTCGCGAATGTTGAATTTGCGATATTGCGACTTTTCGAAGCCTTCCGCGCTGGCCACCACCATCGCGCCCACCGCTTTGGCGCCCTGAATATGGCTGTTGTCGTAAATTTCGATACGCTGCGGCGGCTCTTCCAATTCGAGGAATTCGGCGAGTTCGCGGTTGACCTTGGCCTTGGTGCCGGTCTCCGCCAGCCGGCGTTCGAGCGCTTCGACCGCATTGCGCCGCGCCTGTTCCATCAGCTTGCGCCGATCGCCGCGCTGGGGGATCGAAATGCCAACTTTGCGGTCCGCGAGTTCGCACAAGGCGGCTTCGATCAGCTCGCGTTCGGGCACGTCGCGATCGACCAATATGGTCGGCGGCGGCGGCACCTCTTCGTAGAATTGCAGCATTACGTCGGCGAGCACTTCGGCGGCGTCGATATCGGCGGGATGGCGCGGGAAGAAGGCGCGGTGGCCCCAGTTCTGTCCGCCGCGGATGAAGAAGGCCTGGACGCAGGTCTGTCCGCCCTTCTCCGCCAGGGCGAAGACATCGGCGTCGCCCATCGCCTTGGCGTTGATCGCCTGCGAGCCCTGGATGAAAGTCGCCGCGCGCAGCCGATCGCGTAGGATCGCCGCGGTTTCGAAATCGAGCTCCTCGGCCGCCTTCGCCATCTGTTTTTCCAGATCGGCCTGCACCCGGCCCGATTTGCCCGCGAGGAAGTCCTTGGCCTGCGAAACGAGCTCGTCATAGCCCGCCTCGTCGATCCGCCCGACGCATGGGGCGCTGCACCGCTTGATCTGGTAGAGCAGGCAGGGCCGGTCGCGATTGTTGAAGAAGCTGTCGGTGCACGAGCGCAGCAGGAACAGTTTCTGCAAGGCGTTCAATGTGGTGTTCACGCTGCCGGCGCTCGCGAAGGGGCCGTAATAATTCCCCGCCGCCCGCCGCGCACCGCGATGTTTGTGGATGCGCGGGAAGGCGTGGTCGCCGCGCAGCAGGATGAATGGGAAGCTCTTGTCATCGCGCAGCAGCACGTTGAAGGGCGGGCGATAACGCTTGATCAGCTGCGCTTCCAAAAGGAGCGCCTCGGCCTCGGAATTGGTGGTGACGATCTCCATCGCGCGGCATTGGCTGACCATGCGCTGGAGCCGGCTCGAAAGCTGCTTGATCTGCGTGTAATTCGCCACCCGCGCCCGCAAGGAGCGCGCCTTGCCGACATAGAGCACGTCGCCGCGCGCATCGAGCATCCGGTAGACGCCGGGCACGGGTTTGAGCGTCCGCACAACCTCGCGGATCGCCGCGACCCCGGCATCGAGATCGGGTGTGGCGCGCGCGATGGTGGAGGCGGCGCGTCCCTCGTTGAAACGCGCCGCCCCGCGCGGATCGTGCGGACTGCCGGCCTTGGTTCTCGTCATATTGCGCAAGATAGGGCGAGTGGCCGTGCGCGAAAAGCCCGCGCGGACGGTCGGCTAACGGCTTTGCGTAATGTGCCGGTGCGCTCGGGCGATGTCACACCTGAAAAAAGAAAAATACAACAAGTCGCGCTTTTACAATTCAGGTCGCGGTGATCTCGAGTAATCGATCCGAAACATAACAGGTGGGTTGCCTAATCGTAAGCTAACGGAAAGGCAAGTTATGTCGAATACAGAACATCATGGAATGAAGCCGCTCGAAGGGCTGAATCCCTATTGCAGCATGAGCCTTTACGGCGAGGAAGATTTCGGGGGGCTGCGCGAAGACCGGTTCGGACGCATGTTCGGCGAATTGCGGCCGGCCTATGTCTCTCCCGAAGTGTTGACGGAAGTCGGCGCGGTCGGCGGCCCGATGGACGGGGGCAATTCCGACGACAGGACCGACGACGTGCCGGTCGGCATGATCTTTTTCGGCCAGTTCGTCGATCACGACATCACGCTCGACGCCTCGACCACGTTCGACAGCGTAATCGACAATCCCGGCGAGATTGCCAATGTGCGTACACCGACGCTCGATCTCGATTGCATCTACGGCCTCGGGCCGGAGGCGCAGCCCTACCTCTTCGAACAGGGCGGGGATTTCGGCGGGGTGCGGCTGCTGACCGGGGCGGACAATCCCGGCCAGGCGGGCCTTGCCGAGCACGATCTCCTGCGCGCGCCGAATGGCCGCGCGATCATCGGCGATCCGCGCAACGACGAGAACCGGGTGATCAGCCAGATCCAGCTCGCGATCACGCGCTTTCACAATCACGTCGCCGAGACCCTGAATTCGGAAGAGGGCCTGGTCGGACACGATCTCTACGAAGCGGCGCGCGAACAGACGACCTGGCACTATCAATGGGCGCTGGTGAACGATTTCCTGACTGCGATCTGCGGCGCGCCGGTGGTGAAGAAAATCCTCGGCTGCGGGCGCCAGCATTATTGCGGCAACGTGCCCTTCATCCCGGTCGAGTTTTCGGTCGCTGCCTATCGTTTCGGCCATTCGATGATCCCGATGAAGGTCCAGGTGCGCAAGGGCGGCGCGCCGCTCGAGCTGTTCGGCGCGACGCTCGGCAGCGGTTTCGATGCGGTCGGCGATGCCAAGGCGGTGGTCGACTGGCACGAATTGCTGTTCACTCCGGAAAACCGTCAGGTCGAACGCGCGCAGCAGCTCGACACGCGGCTGGCGGGCGATCTCCTGAACCTGCCCTTCGTCACCGGGAGCGCCGCGGAAAAGTCGCTCGCCACCCGCAATCTGCTGCGCGGCAACGCCTTCCTGCTGCCCGGCGGCGAGAAGATCGCGGCGGCAACCGGCTGCGAGGAGGCGCAGATCGAGCGTGTGCTCGACAAGGTCGAGAGCCTGCATGCAGGGCTCGGCCGCGAAGGCATTCCGCTATGGCTCTATCTCCTCGCCGAAGCCGAAGTCGTCGGCCGTGCCGAGAGCAATGGCAGCGACAAGGAAGGCGAAGGGCTGGGCCCGGTCGGCGCGACGATCGTTGCCGAAGTCATCATCGGCCTGCTCGAACTCGACGATCATTCCTATCTCGGCGCCAACCGCAACTGGGCCCCGCGCGAAGAGTGGAACACGCTCGGCAAGCTCGTGACCGTCGCGCAGCCCGCTCTGCCCTGAACCTGGGCATGCCGATCCCGGCGCGGTGTGGTCTCTTCACCGCGCCGGCAATGCCGTAAGTCCAGCGCGAACCCCGCTGCTGGCACTGGCGGGGCAGGACCACCTAATCGCCCCGGCTCCTGCTCCGCCATGGCATTTTGCGCTCCTGATGACGGCCTTCTCGGCAAGGGGGATGGCCGCGACCCGGCGCAGGCTCTATCGCCGCCGGCATGACCCCGGGCGAGCACCCTTCCTACGACGCGATCATCCTGGGCGCCGGCGCGGCGGGCCTGATGTGCGCCGCACGCGCGGGGCAGCGGGGATTGCGCGTCGCGCTGCTCGAACGGGCCGAGAAGCCCGGCAAGAAAATCCTGATCTCTGGCGGCGGCCGATGCAATTTCACCAATCGCGAGGCCGGCCCGGACAATTATCTCTCCGCCAATCCGCATTTCGCGCGCTCCGCGCTCGCTCGATACACGCCGGCGGATTTCGTCGCGCTGGTCGAGAAGCATGGCATCGCTTGGCATGAAAAGACGCTGGGCCAGCTGTTCTGCGACGGATCGGCGAAGCAGATCGTGCAGATGCTGATCGACGAATGTCCCGATAGCGTCGACGTGATCTGCGACGCGGATGTCGGTGCAGTCGCGCAGGAGGACGAGGCGTTCGTAGTCAGCGCCTCGGGCCGCACCTACCGCGCGCCTAATCTCGTCATCGCTACCGGCGGTCCCTCGATCCCGAAGATGGGTGCGAGCGGGTTCGCCTACGATCTAGCACGGCAATTCGGCCTGAAGGTGGTCGAACCGCGCCCGGCCCTCGTTCCGCTGACCCTGGGCGGGGAGGACGTGCTGTTTCGTGAATTGTCCGGCGTCTCCGCGCCGGTGAGCGCAAGCGCGGGCAAGACGCGGTTCGAGGAAGCGGCGCTGTTCACGCATAAGGGTCTGTCCGGCCCCGCCATCCTGCAGATCTCCTCCTACTGGCGCGGCGGCGAGGAGGTCGGGATCGCGTTTCTGCCGCAAGCGGACGAGGACTGGTTGATCGAGATGAAGCGCGACCGTCCGCGCGCGACCATCCGCAGCGCCCTGCGCGATCACCTGCCCGATCGACTGGCCGAGGCGCTCGCCGCGCGGCTCGGCATCGAGCGGGAACTGGGTAACGTGCCCGACAGGGACCTGCGCGCGGCGGGGCAGAAGCTCGCCGACTGGCGTTTCCGCCCGACCGGAACCGAGGGCTTCGCCAAGGCCGAGGTGACGATCGGCGGCATTTCGACCGCGGAGCTGTCGAGCAAGACGATGGAAGCGAAGAAAGTCCCCGGCCTCTTTGCTATCGGCGAGGCGGTCGACGTCACCGGGTGGTTGGGCGGTTACAATTTCCAATGGGCTTGGGCGAGCGGGGTCGCGGCGGCTGAGAGCTTATCCTGCTAGCTGTCATTCCCGCGAACGCGGGAACCTAGCGCGACCCTGAGCGCCCAGCCTAAATGGGTCCCCCCTTCGCGGGGATGACGAGCAAGCTAGAATAATTTCCGGATATCGATGCCGATAAACCGTCCGACCGGGTCGACCAGGAAGGGCTGGTAATTGAGCGGCGTCTCGCCGGTCGCATCGACCACCCTAATGCGTCCATCGAAGACATTGTCGGCGCGCAGGCTGATCCGCACATTCTCTAGCCACTCGGCATCGCTACCGGTCAGCTCGTCGATATTGGCGAAGATGCGCAGATCGAAGGTGGCAAGGTCGGAGAAGAACAGGTCACCAGAGCTGCCGGCCAGGGCCGAGACTTCGAGGCGGGTCGGGCCGGTGTAGCGACCAGACAGCCTGAGACCGAGACCCTGCCCGAAAATACCCGCTTCGAGCCGGGTGGTGTTGCGCGGGAAACCGAAGGCGCCGGTCGCTTCGCCGTCCAGCTGGTCGAGCGGATCGAGGCCGGGTGCGATCAGGATCTGGTTTTCCAGCTCGATCGTGTGGTTGAGGCTGACGAAATAGCGGAAACCGGGGCGGTTGCCGCTTGCCAAGGGATTGAACCCGCCAGGCGGGCCGCCGCCACCTTCGCCGCCCCGCGCGCCCGCCGGCGGACCACCCTCGCCCGAACAGATGCGCTCCTGCAGCGCCTCGATGCGTGCTGGGTCGATCTCTCCGTCCTCCCCGCGCAGCCTGTCGATCAGGAAGCCTGCCATATTGGGATCGAAGCCGGGGATGGCGTCCGACACGTCCTCGCCCGCATCGATCCGCGTGATCAAGGCGCGCAGGCGCTCGGCGCCATTCTCCGCGCAGGCGATAGCGCGGATGGCGGCGAAGCTCTCGCCCATGGGTCCTGTAGGCGGTCCACCGGGGGCCGCGGGCGCGCCGCTGGCCTCCGCGGCCTCGGGCGGACCCATAGCGCAAATCCGCTCACGAACCGCGGCAAGGCGTGCAGGATCGATCTCGCCATCCGGCCCGCGCACCCGGCCTAGCATCCCTGCCAGGCGCTGCGGATCGAAGCCCGGGACGATGTCCGAGACGTCCTCCCCATTGGCGATCGCGTTTGCGAGGCGGGTGAGCATGGCAAGCCCGTCCTCGGCGCACAGGCGCTCGCGAAAGGCCATGAAGCCGCCCCGCCCGTCCGTGCTCTGTTGGGCAGGCGGCGGGGAGGCGCTTTGCCGCGTCTCCTGTGGCGGCCCGCCCCCGCCACCCCCTTCGCGTCGATCCTCGCCGCCACCGATCGAACCGTTGACGTTTAGACTGAAATTCAGCCGGTCGGCGCGGGCTTCGGCAAAGGTGACCTGACGCCGATCGAGGGCGATCAGCCGCCCGCCCGCATCGCGCGTGATCCGGTCGGGAAATGCCGCCTCGATCTCGGGCGTGACCTGCGGAAAGGCGCTGACCACGTCGTCCGACCGGTTGCGGACATATTCGACCTGGAAGCGGGCATCGTCCCAGAACGGCAGTTCCCAGTTCGCGGCGAATTTCCAGTCCCGCTGCGTCTCGGCGAGGAGATCGGGATTGCCGCCCGTTGTCACAGTCGCCAGCACCGTTTCCCCGGTGGTGAAGTCGAACACCGGCGTGTTGAGATTGACGATCTGCGGATCGCCCAGGGCGCCGAGCGACGGCGCGACCTCGCGCTCGATATAGGTCGCGGTGAGGTCCAGATTGTCGAACGGAGCCCAGACGAGGCCGACGGTGTAATCGCCAAGCAGCCCGAAATCCGACAGGTCTTCGAGCCCCGCCTGCAGGTTCAGCGTAAAGCTGCCCAGCGCATCGGCGAAACCGTTGCGGCGGCTGGTGATGGGGATTACGAAATTCGCCCCCGTCGCGGCCCTGCGGCGGGTCAGCTGCGTGTCGAAAGCGGTGCGCGTATCGGTGCTCTCGATGCGCTGCCAGTCGAGCCCCGCATCGAAGGTCGCCGTGAGCTCGCCGCCCGGAAGATAGGCGATCGGTCCGCGAAGGGTGGCGAGCGAGGTGGTGGCGATGGTGCGGCGATTGGCGATGTCGAAACCCGCATCGGCATTGCTCGGCAAAGCGCCGTCGAGCGCGAGGTCGCCAGCCAGCGCCGCCTCGACGAGGGCGGTCGTGTCGAAGGGACGATCGATCTCGGTTTCGGTTTCGTTGAGATTGCCGTCCACAGTCGCTTCGAACTGGAACGCGTTCACCCGCGTGCTGAGCGAGCCGGATCCGGCATATGTGTCCGACGCGATCCGCAGCTCGAGCGGCGTCTCCGCGCCGAAGGTGCGCAGCACGCCCGTCGCGGGATCAAGCGGATCGTCGGTCAAGAAGACGGTGTTAAGCCCCTGCAAGGAGCGCCGGTCGGATCGGTCGTAGTTCGCATTGGCCGAAATCGACGTACCGCTTTCCAGGAACGCCTTGGCATAGCTGACATTCGCCTCGATCCCGCGGCTATCGGCAACGAGGCTGCGGAACGCGGCCTGATCGGGATCGCCGGCAATGTCCGAGACGGAGCCGGGCGTCTGGACGATGCCGCGTTCGTCCTCGGTCAGGAGCGAGGTGTCGTTCGCCTCGAGATTGAAATTGATCCGCGCGCCGTCCGAGATCTGGAGATAGCCCAGTTCCTGCTCGCGCTGGTGATAGCCGCCGCGTGCGGGGCCTTCGAATTCGAACTCGACCTCGGCGTTGCGATAATTGTCCTTGAGGATGAGGTTGATGACACGGCGATCGGGCGGAAAGCCGAAGCGCAGGGCGACTTCCTCGGGAAACACCTCGACGCGTTCGAGCGCTTCGGGCGGGTACTGGAACAGTTCGCGAAACGAGCCGGGGCGGATGCCGTTGACGAGGATGACCGGCCGCCCGCCCCCGCCGCGTCCGCGCGACGAGCCGGTTCGCGCGGTGATCTGGGTCACCAGGTCGGCGATCGAAGCGACACCCTCGGCGGCGATGTCCTCTTCACCGAGCTCGAGCAGCGGCGCCTGTTCGACATCGAGCCGGCCGCGCTGGCGCTGCCCCTCGACGATGATCTGCGCCGGTGCGACCCCTCCATCATCCGCGCCCTCTGCACGATCCTGCGTAGCGGGGTCGGGCAGCGTCGTGTCCTGCTGCTGCGCCGAAGCGGCCGGCGCGTCGAGCAAGAGCACGGCGGTGCCCGCCAGCAATATCGAGCGCACAAGGCTAGGAAAGTTCATCGAGCGCCCCTTCGCGCCCGGCCGCATACGCGACCGGCGCTATTACTCTACTGGTCTGCATCATGAGTTGCGTAAGTCCCTGCGCTTCGGATGCACGCTGCCCGCGCCGCCTGCACGGCGCCGTGTGTCGGCGGCCTTAACGCGCAACTCTTCCCTTTTGCCTTCACCATCGCTAAATGCCCCGCGCAAAGCGACCAACGACATATGTTGGGCGCACAAACACGAATGAAGGACGTACATGGCCAAGGAAGAACTTCTCGAAATGCGCGGGCGCGTCGTCGAGCTGCTGCCCAATGCGATGTTCCGGGTAGAGCTTGAAAACGGCCATGAAGTGCTGGGTCACACGGCGGGCAAGATGCGCAAGAACCGCATCCGCGTGCTAACCGGGGACGAAGTGCTGTGCGAGCTGACGCCCTACGATCTGACCAAGGCGCGCATCACCTACCGCTTTATGCCGGGCCGCGGCGGTCCGGGGCCGCAATAGGCGGTTTTCGCTGGCCGGGCCCTTCGAGATGGCCTCTGCCTTCGGCTTCGGCCTCCTCAGGATGAGCGGGGGGCGAGTTGATAGGATTACACTCCCATACCGCTCATGCCGAGGAGCGAGGACGTAATCCGAGTGTCTCGAAGCACCCCCCATCTTGCCCTTGCATCGGCCTCCCCGCGACGGCGTGACCTGTTGGCGCGCCTCGGAATAGAGCCCGACGCGGTGACGCCTGCCGATATCGACGAGACACCATTCAAGGGCGAGCTTCCCCGCGATTACGCGCTGCGCATGGGACGCGAAAAGGCGCTCGCCATCGAGGCGGAAGGCTTCGTGCTTGCCGGAGACACGGTGGTCGCCGCAGGCCGCCGCATCCTTCCCAAGACCGAGGACGAAGCCGAGGCGCGTCGTTGTCTCGAATTGCTGTCCGGGCGGCGCCACGACGTGTTTTCGAGCGTCGTACTGCGCGCACCCGACGGCTCGATGCGCGAGCGGCTCGCGGCCAATATCGTCCGGTTCAAGAACCTCTCGCGCGAGGAGATCGACACCTATCTCGCCGGCGGCGAGTGGCACGGCAAGGCGGGCGGCTATGCTATCCAAGGGTCCGCGGAGGGGCTCGTCCAGTGGATCAGGGGCAGCCATTCGGGCATCATGGGTCTGCCGCTTTACGAAACGCGCGCGCTGTTGAAGGCGGCGGGGTTCGACATTGCCTGAGTGGCTCATCGAACACGGGATCGGGGAGATGCGGGCTCTGCGCATCGAACGCGGCGAGATCGTGGCGGCGAAATTGCGCTGGCCCGGCGAACTGGTTGTCGGCGAGACGGCCACCGCACGGCTCAGCGCGAAGCGCGCGGGCGAAAAGCGCGGAACGGCGACGCTCGAAAACGGCAGAGAGGTTCTGGTCGATCATCTCCCGTCACACATCAGCGAGGGCGCGAGCGGACATGTTCGCATCACCCGCGCCGCGATAGCGGAGCGCGGTCGGCTGAAACGTGCGCAGGGGCGGTGGACCGAAGAGGCGTTGGCAGACCCTTCTCCCACCCTCGGTGAAACGGTCCGCCAGTTCGAGCCCGGCCTCTGGGAAGAGGTATGGCACGCTGCCTCTTCCGGCGCGATCACCTTTGCCGGGGGCGAAATCCTGTGCAGTGTCACCCCGGCGATGACTGTCATCGATATCGACGGCGATCTCCCCCCGCGCGAACTCGCCCTTGTCGCGATCCCCGCCATCGCCAAAGCGCTGCGCTGGTTCGATATCGGCGGCAATATCGGCATCGACTTTCCCACTCTCGATGCGAAAACCGATCGCCGCGCGGTCGATGAGGCACTCGAAAAAGCCCTTGCCGACTGGCCGCACGAACGCACCGCGTTGAACGGTTTCGGCTTCGTCCAGATCGTGGCGCGGCTCGAAGGGCCGTCGCTGCTTCACCGCTTCGCCACCGCGCGCACCGGCATGTGCGCACGATATGCCATACGCATGGCAGAACGCGCCGAGGGGGCGGGCATCACGCTTCTGACCGTCCACCCGGCTGTCAAAGCCAAGTTGAAGCCCGACCGGCTGGAGGAACTGCGCCGCCGCACGGGCCGCGAGGTGCGGATCGAAACCGACCCCAGCCTTGCGCTCGGGGCACCCAGTGCACAGGTTGTGGGTCTTTGATGTTGTGCCGCGAGCGGGTGATTTCACCGCGAATGATAACGAGCCCATGACCAAACGACGCCCCTGCCCGATCTGCAAGAAGCCGCGCGCCGAGGATTACGCGCCGTTCTGCTCGCAGCGCTGCAAGGACCGCGATCTCGCGCAATGGTTCGGCGACGGCTATTCCGTCCCCGGCCCTCCGGCAAACCCCGAGGACATCGCCCGGGACGAATTCGACCGCTGAAGCGCGGCCCGGGGCCGCCGCCATTTCCCCCTTGCCAAGCGCCGATCCCTTCGCCATAGCGCCGCTCTCATTTGCTCGCCGCGGGCCGCGCTTCATCCGCGCCGTACCCCGCGCCGCCGCAGCGAATGCCCGGGTAGCTCAGGGGTAGAGCAGCGGATTGAAAATCCGCGTGTCGGTGGTTCGATTCCGCCCCCGGGCACCACCTGCCGTGCAACAGGGGAACCGTGTAAGCATGTCCCGCCGCTCCAAGATCTACGAAGGCAAGGCCAAGATCCTCTACGAGGGTCCCGAACCGGGCACGATCATCCAGTATTTCAAGGACGATGCGACCGCCTTCAACGCGGAGAAGAAGGGCACGATCAACGGCAAGGGCGTGATCAACAATCGCATCAGCGAGCACGTATTCACCCGCCTCGCCCATATCGGCATCCCCACCCATTTCATCCGCCGCCTCAACATGCGCGAGCAACTGGTCCGCCAGGTCGAAATCATCCCGATCGAGGTCGTGGTGCGCAATGTCGCCGCGGGCTCGATCTCCAAGCGTCTCGGCATCGAGGAAGGCGAACCGCTGCCGCACACGCTGATCGAATATTACTTCAAGGACGATGCGCTGGGCGATCCGCTGATCGCGGAGGAGCATATCGCCTGCTTCAACTGGGCGAGCCACGAGGAGATGCACGATATTTCTTCGATGGCGATCCGGATCAACGATTTCCTGTGCGGCATGTTCGCCGCGGTCGATATACGCCTCGTCGATTTCAAGCTCGAATTCGGGCGGCTCTATGACGGCGATTACGCGCGTGTGATCCTGGCCGACGAGATCAGTCCGGATGGCTGCCGGCTGTGGGACATGGCGAGCGGCGAAAAGCTCGACAAGGACCGCTTCCGCCGTGACCTCGGCGGTGAGGAAGAGGCCTACCGCGAGGTCGCCCGCCGCCTCGGCCTGTTGCAGCAGGAAGACAACGGCCCGGGCGAAGTGCTCGACATGTCGAGCCACCGTTCGCGTCTTCGCGGCGGACCGCCCCCCAAGAAGTGAGGCGGATCACCGGCGCCAGTGCGAAAGACGGGTCGGGCTTCCTCCGGCAAGGGAGGAAGGCGCGTTTTTCATCCCTGCCAAACCATCTGCTGCGCGTTATGATCATGGCCGCAAGCCTATGCCTTGCGAGCGCGGCCCCCGCGACAGCGCAGGACGCCCCTACCACGCTTCCTAAAGCCGAAGCTGACGTACCCACATGGCCATTCGAGGCAAGCGATCTGCCCGTCGACCCCGCCTACCGCTTCGGCGAGCTCGACAACGGTTTGCGCTACATATTGCGCGAGAATGCGACGCCGGAGGGTACCGCGCTGGTGCGGATGCGGATCGGGTCGGGTTCGCTCGACGAGACCGAGAGCGAACGCGGCCTTTCGCATTATCTCGAACATATGGCCTTCAACGGATCGACCGGCATTCCCGAAGGCGAAATGATCGCGCTGCTCGAGCGCGAGGGGCTGGCCTTCGGCGCGGACACCAATGCCTCGACCGGCTTCGAGACGATCACCTACAAGCTCAACCTGCCTCGCAACGATGAGGCGCTGCTCGACACCGCGCTGATGCTGATGCGCGAGACGGCAAGCGAGCTGACCATCGCCGAAGACGCGGTCGAGCGCGAGCGCGGGGTGATCCTCGCCGAGCGCCGCGACCGCCGCAACTTCGCGCAGGAAGCGCGCGAGGATGCGATGCGGTTCGTGGCGCCGGGCGCGCGCTATATCGATCGCCTGCCGATCGGGACGCTGGACATCCTCGAAAGCGCCGATGCGGCAGATCTGCGGGCTTTGTACGAACGGACCTACACGGCGCCCAACACGCTGCTGGTGGTGGTCGGCGACTTTCCGGTCGATGTCATGGAGGCCGCAATCCACGCGCGTTTCGCCAACTGGGAGGGAGGCACGGCCCCCGTCGAGCCCGAAACCGGCCCTGTGGATGTGACCCGCGGCGGGCTGGCGCACATCCATCTCCATCCCGCGCTGTCCGAGCGGGTGACGGTGACGCTGCTCGGCCCGTGGGTGGACGAGGCGGATACGCGCGCCCGGCGGCGGGCGGCCATCACCCGTTCGATCGGCTACGGTATCATCGCGCGGCGCCTGTCGCGTCTCGCCCGCAGCAGCGACGCCCCCTTTCGCGCAGCCCGCTTTGCACGCGGCACGATCTTCGAAGACGCGCGCAGCAACACGCTGACCGTCACGACCGAGGACGGCAAATGGCGCGCCGGAATGCTTGCCGCCATTCGCGAGGTGAATCAGGCGCTGACCCATGGCTTTACCGATGCCGAAATGCGCGAGCAGATCGCCAATATCCGCACATCCCTCGAAAACCGCGCGGCGGGCGCCGCCACACGGGCGAACAGCTTCTATGTCGCCGCCGCGCTGAACCTTGTCGCGAACGAGGTCGTGCCGACCGAGCCTGCCTTTCAACTCGCTTTGTTCGAGGAGGTCGTCCCCACGCTGGATGCCGAGACGGTGCATGCGGCGCTGATCGAGGACGCGCTCGCGCTCGAGAAGCCGTTGATCCGTTTCCAGGGGCGGCGCGCGCCCGACGGCGGGGAAGAGGCGCTGACCCGCGCCTTTGCCGAAGCGATGGCGCTGGCGATCGCCGCGCCGCAGGATGCGGGCCCCGCGCGCTTCGCCTACGACGATTTCGGCGAGCCGGGCGCGATCATTTCCGACGAGCGCGACGAGCGCCTGGGCTTTCGCCTCATCACCTTCGCCAATGGCGTGCGCCTGACGATAAAAGACACCGACATCCGCGAGGACCGCATCGCCTATCGCATGTCGCTCGACGGCGGAACACTCATGAACACCGCCGAGGAACCCCTGCGCACCTATCTCGTCGGATCGCTCGCAAATGGCGGGCTCGGCCGGCACAGCCGCGACGAATTGCAAAGCGTGCTTGCGGGGCGCAGCGTCGGGTTGAGCGTCGCGGCGGCAAGCGATGCGTTCAGCTTCGCCGGGATAACGACGCCGCGCGATCTGACCTTGCAGATGCAGGTGCTCGCCGCGGCGCTGAGCGATCCGGGCTACCGCCCCGAGGGGCTCGAACAGTTCCGGCGCGGGATCGACAATTTCTTCAAGACCCTGCGCGCCACCCCGCTGCGCGCCTATGGCAATGCCGCAGGCGCAGTGCTTTCGAATGGCGATCCGCGTTTCACCCTGCAACCGCGCGACGCCTTTTTTGCGCTGGATTATAAGGGGCTTGAGGCCGTGATCTCGGACCGGCTCGAGGAGGGCGCGATCGAGCTCGCGCTGGTCGGAGATATCGACGAGGAGGCGGCGATCGCGGCGGTGGCGGCGACGCTCGGCGCGCTGCCCCCGCGCGAGATCGACTTCCGCCCGCGCGAAGCGGCTCGGCAGCGCCAGTTTACCACCGAGCGCGGCCCGGTAATTCTGCGGCATGAGGGCGAGAGCGACCAGGCGCTGGTCCGACTGGTCTGGCCGACCAAAGACGACAGCGACTTCGCCGAGGAACTACGCCTCGGCCTACTCGCCCGGGTGATACGGATCCGGCTGACCGAAACCTTGCGCGAAGAGCTCGGCAACACCTATGCACCCACCGCCGAAAGCTCGATGAGCAGCATCTATCCCGATTACGGCACCTTCACGATCAGCGCATCGGTCGATGTCGCACAGGTCGCGGCGACCCGCATGGCCATCGCGCAGGTGCTATCCGAGCTGCAATCAGGGCCTATCGACGAAGACCTCGTCGCGCGCGCCCGCCAGCCGATGCTCGAAGCCTACGACAATGCGCTCAAATCGCTTGGCGGCTGGATGCAGCTTGCCGATCGCGCGCAGAGCCAGGCCGATCGGCTCGAACGCTGGTTTGCCGGCCCGGATTTGTTGCGGGGGATCACCGCGGAGGAATTGAGCATGTCCGCGAGGCAATATCTGTGCCCTGGCGAGGCGGTCGAATTTCTGGTTCTGCCGGAAGAGGCGCCCGCCCCCGCTTCCGCCCGATAACGCGCGCCCTCGCGATTGCCTGTCGCGCCAGGCGGAGTATATGCTCGCATGATCGACCGGTGGCCCCCGCCACCAACACGCAAAGGCTCACCTCCCATGAAAGTTCGCATCCTCGTCCGCCTCAAGCCCGGCGTGCTCGATCCGCAGGGCCGTGCGGTGCACAATTCGCTTGGCGCCCTCGGTTTCGAAGGGGTCGAGGACGTGCGGATCGGTCGCCTGATCGAAATGGAGGTCGCCGACACGACCAGCGACGAGACCCTTCGCGCGATGTGCGAAAAGCTACTCGCCAATATGGTGATCGAGGATTTCGCCATCGAGACAATCGAGCGGGAGGCGGCCTGATGGCCCACGGTTTCCGCGCCGCGGTCATCACTTTTCCCGGCTCCAATTGCGACCGCGACATGGCCGTCGCGCTCGAAGCGGTGACGGGCCACGCGCCGACGCGGGTGTGGCACGGCGATGCGGCCTTGCCCGAACGGCTCGATTTCATCGCCCTGCCCGGCGGCTTTTCCTACGGCGACTATCTGCGATCGGGCGCGATGGCGGCGAAGAGCCCAATTCTGCGCGCCGTGGTCGATGCCGCCGGACGCGGCGTCCCGGTGCTGGGCGTATGCAACGGATTCCAGGTGCTGACCGAAAGTGGATTGCTGCCCGGCGCGCTGATGCGCAATGCGGGACAACGTTTCATCTGCCGCACCGCCGATCTTGAAGTCGCGAACACGACCTCGCCCTACACGCGCGGGCTCGAAAGGGGGGAGACCCTGCGCATCCCGGTCGCGCATCACGATGGCAATTACTTCGCCGACGAGGCGACGCTGGATCGCCTGGAGGGAGAAGACCGCGTCGCCTTTCGCTACGTTGACAACATCAACGGATCTCGCCGCGCGATCGCCGGGGTGCTTAGCGACAACGGCCGGGTGCTGGGCATGATGCCCCATCCCGAACGCGCCATCGCGCCGGCGGCACATCCATCGCTGGGCGGCGAAGACGGGCGCAAGCTCTTCCGCAACCTGATCGAGAACCTCGCCCCCGCCTGACCAGACCGGCTTAAACCAACCTGCCAAGGCTCCGCGTCACCAACCGTGCGCCGTCAGGCCCGGATGCGCCGCGCGCCCTTCTTTTCGTTGGCATGGAACAGGCGCAGCGCTTCCTCTGCCGACATCGGGCGCCCGAAATAGAATCCCTGGATCTTATCGCAGCCCAGATTGCGGATCAGCTCGGCTTCCTCGGCGCTTTCCACCCCTTCCGCAGTCGTTGTCATATCGAGGCTCTTGGCCATCGCGACCACCGCGTTGATGATCGCAAGGCTCTCATTCGCGCCCTGCGAGGCGCCTTGCACGAATGTCCGATCGACCTTGATCGTCGAGAAACGCAGCTTGCGCAGGTAACCGAGCGACGAATAGCCCGTCCCGAAATCGTCGAGCGCGATCGAGCAGCCCAGCGCCATCGCCTGTTCGAGCGCGTTGCGCGCCACGCTGGCATCGCGCAGGAAGATGCTTTCGGTCACCTCGATCTCGAGCCGCTCGGGCCTCAGGCCGCTGGCGGCAAGCGCGTCGATTACATCCCTGTGGAAGCTGGGTTCGAGCAGCTGTTCGGGCGAGACGTTGACATTGACCTTGACGTGATCGGGCCAATTACGCGCCTCAAAACAGGCCTGGCGCAGAACCCATTTTCCGATCGGGACGATTAGCCTGGTATCTTCGGCGAGCGGGATGAACTTGCCCGGACTGACGAAGCCGTGTTCCGAGCTGTTCCAGCGCACCAGCGCCTCGAAACTGACGATGTTCTCGCTGCGCGCATCGACGACCGGCTGATAATGCAGAACGAATTCGTCGAGCCCCAATGCCTTGCGCAGCGATACTTCGAGCTGGCGCCGCTCCTCGGCCGAGGCATGAAGGACCGGCTCGAACCGGCAATGTTCGCCACCGCCCACATCCTTCGAGCGGTAGAGCGCAAGGTCGGCATTGCGCATCAATTCTTCGACAGTCTTGCCGTCGCGCGGACCGATCGCGGAGCCGACGCTGGCGCCGACATAGAGCGTATGGTTTTCGACCTGATAGGGTTCGGACAGCGTGTTGATGACGTTCAGCGCAAGGTTGCTCATGAAGGTCGCATCGCTCGCATCACGGATGACGATTGCGAATTCATCACCGCCCAGCCTTCCGACGAAGGCGTTGTCGCCCATCAGCCCTTGAAGCCGCGAGGAGACCTGCGCCAGCAGCTTGTCGCCGGTGATGTGGCCGAGCGAATCGTTGACCGCCTTGAACCGATCGAGATCGACCATCATCAGCGCGCAGCGCGTGCGCCAGCGCGCCGCATAGTCGAGCGCTTCGCCCAGCGCTTCGGTGAGCATCAGGCGGTTGGGTAGCGAGGTGAGTGTGTCGTAGCGCGCGAGATAGGCGATCTTTTCCGACGATGCGCGCTGTTCGGTGACGTCGGAACCGACCCCGCGAAAGCCGGTGAAGCGGCCGCGCTCGTCGCGGATCGGAGTGCCCGAAAGCTCCCACCAGCGTTCCTCGCCCTTGATCGCGACCTGGACGATAAGGTTGGAGAAATTCTCCCGGTTGCGCAGTTTTTCGGCCAGTTCGTGAAGGCTCGGCGGGAAATCGCCGCTTTCCCAGGTGTCGCCGGCGATCAGCTGTAGCAGCGGTTCGCCCTCGACCTCGCGGTCCGAGGCGTGCAGCGCGAAGGCGAAACGCGGGCTGACCGAACGGATGCGGCGGCGCGTGTCGATCTCCCACAGCCAGTCGGCTTCGTTCTCTTCAAATTCCCGCAGCAAGAGCGAGACCACCTCTTCCTTTTCGGTAATCGCGCTTTCGGCGATGCGGGCGGTCAGATGAGCGCGGCCGACCTCGATCGCTCCCAGCGCGGTGCAGACCGCGAACATCGCGATCGCCGCGACCACGTACCAATGGCCGAGCAGGACGAAGGGCAGCAGCGCGCCTGCGCCCTGGATAAGGGTCGCAAGAACGATGTTGAGCGGCGAAGTGGTGTAGAAATAGACCCGCCCGGCGAGCAGGATGCCGGTGATGATGAGCAGCGTGATGGCGTGTTCTGGCGGCCCGGCCGGCGCGAACAGGAAGAGCGGAATGGTCCAGATTCCGGCCGATACCAGCGCGGTGTGACCATGGCGGCGATATTGCGCGCGGGTCGCCGGCTCATTCTTTGCCGGCAGCGCGAGGCGATCAGCGCGCAGGCCGGCCAGCTGCACGCCCGCCAGCGCGACGAACCATAGCGCGAGCCAGTGAAACGCGACGATCCCGATGAATATTTGCGCGACGAACAGGGCGAGCAGCGCATTGGCATAGGCCCGGTGAAAGGCGAGGCGGAACAGCTTGTGCGCCTGCAATCCGCGCAGCCGCGCCCAGTCCACCTGTCCCTTGTCGGACAGGCCGAGAATGGCCGAGACGGGCAGATTTTGCTCGCTGGTGGAGAGGGGTGGGGGTGTAGCGTCGCTCACGATGACCCGCGATTAACCGCGAAAGGTTATGGCCGCGTAAAGCTAAGCGCGATCTTTGCAGTGGGGTAAATTAACCCGCCGGTGCCGGTCCGACCGGGCGGGTTCCACCGAGCAGGGCAGCGCGGCGCCGTCGCTACTCGACCGTCACCGATTTGGCGAGGTTGCGCGGCTGATCGACGTCGGTCCCTTTGACCACCGCAACGTGATAGGCCAGCAGCTGCACCGGTATCGCGTAAACCAGCGGCGCGATCAGCGGATGAACCGGCGGCATCTCGATCGTTGCGAGGCATCCTTCGCCCGCCTCTTCGATCCCTTTCGCATCGGAAATCAGCACCACGCTCCCGCCGCGCGCGCGCACTTCTTCCATGTTCGAGACGGTCTTGTCGAATAGCGGCCCCGAAGGCGCGATGACGACCACCGGCACATCGTCGTCAATCAGCGCAATCGGCCCATGCTTCATCTCTCCGCTGGCATAGCCTTCGGCATGTATGTAGCTGATTTCCTTGAGCTTAAGCGCGCCTTCCAGCGCCAGCGGATAGTCCTGTCCGCGCCCCAGATAAAGCACGTCGCGCGCCGGAGCGATCAGATGCGCCATCGCCGCGATGTTGTCGTCGTGATCGAGCGCGGCGTTGAGCTTGGCCGGCGCCTGGAGCAGCCGTTTGACGATGTCGCGCTCCTCCTCGCGGCTCATCAGCCCCTTCTTCACCGCCATATGCGCCGCCAGCGCCGCGAGCACGGCGAGCTGGCAAGTAAACGCCTTGGTCGAGGCGACGCCGATTTCCGGGCCGGCATGGGTCGGAAGCAGCAGGTCCGCCTCGCGCGCCATCGTGCTGGTCGGCACGTTGACGACGACCGCGATGGTCTGCCCCTCCTCCTTACAATGGCGCAGCGCGGCGAGCGTGTCGGCGGTCTCGCCGCTCTGCGAGATGAAAAGGGCTAGGCCCCCCTCCTCGAGCACCGGCTGGCGATAGCGGAATTCGGACGCGACATCGATATCGACGGGGACGCGGGCGAACTGCTCGAACCAGTATTTCGCGACGAGACCGGCATAATAGGAGGTTCCGCAGGCGACGATGGTCAGCCGCGAGACCGAGGACAGATCGAAATCGAATTGCGGCAGCGCCACCGCCACGTCCTCGCGCCGCAGATAGGAGCCGAGCGTCTGCGCGACGACGGTCGGCTGCTCGAAGATCTCCTTCTGCATGAAATGGCGATAATTGCCCTTCTCTGTCGCCGCGGCAGAAGCGCCCGAGGACTGGATTGGACGCTCAACCGGCTTGCCCTCGCTATCGAAAACTTGTGCGTCCGTGCGCCCGACGACGACGAAATCGCCTTCCTCGAGATAGGTGATGCGCTGGGTCAGGGGCGCGAGCGCGAGGGCATCGGAGCCCAGAAACATTTCCTCCTCGCCATAGCCGACGACCAGCGGCGAGCCGAGCCGCGCGCCCACCAGCAAATCGGGGTAGCGACGAAAGGTGATGGCGAGCGCGAAAGCGCCGCGCAATTGCGGCAACACTTCGCGCACCGCGTCCACGGGATCGAGACCCTGTTCGATCTGGTGCGAGACGAGATGGGCGATGACCTCGCTGTCGGTCTCGCTTTCGAAAGCGCGCCCGGCGTCAACCATGCGTTTGCGCAGTTCCTTGTAGTTCTCGATGATCCCGTTGTGGACGATCGCGACCTCGCCGGTCGCATGGGGATGCGCGTTGGCGGCGGTGGGGGCGCCGTGGGTGGCCCAGCGCGTATGCGCGATGCCGGTGGTGCCGAGTGCGGGATCGGCCTTCAGCACATCGACGAGGTTGGCGAGCTTGCCTTCCGCGCGCCGACGGATCATCTCGCCCTCGTGCAGGGTGCACAGGCCCGCGCTGTCATAGCCGCGATATTCCATCCGTTTCAGCCCATCGACCAGACGGTCCGCGACCGGTTCATCGCTGACGATGCCGATAATCCCGCACATAGATCACACCCGCTTTCTTTTTTTCGCCGGTTCGAACGTGATGCCCGGCCTTATAGTTCCTGTCGTGCTTGGCGCGCTTGTTCTAATGACGGGGAGTCACGCGCCGCGCGCCATCCCCCGCGCCGGACCCGGCCGACGCTGCGCGCCATCTCGCCATAGAACGAGCCCGGCGGCGATGATAAGCGCCGCACCCACTAGCGTCAGATTATCGGGCCGCTCGTCGAAGAACAGCCAGCCGAGCGTCACCGCGACGATCATCTGCACATAGATCGCAGGCGCGACCTTGGCCGCACCCGCGCGTTCGGTGCCGATAAAGGCGAGCCAGTGCGCCGTGCTCGCCGTGACCGCAACCACGGCGCAGCGCACGACCACGTCCCAGCTCGGCCAGCCGAAATCGAGCGCCGCCACCCCGGACGCCTTCATCGCGAAGGCCGCCACAACAAGGATCGGCGCGCAGATGCCAGCGACGAACACCTGCATCGACAGGGCGCTCCCCTGCCCAGCGCTCAGCCGGTTGGTAATCATTAAGAGCGCGAAGAAGGTCGCGGAAATCAACGGCAGCACCGCGCCCCATCCCAGGGCCGCTAAATTGGGCCGCAGGATGATCGCGACCCCGGCAAGCGCGACCAGCGACACGAGATAGACGCGCGCTCGCACTTCCTCGCCCAGGAGCAAGCCGGCAAGCACCTGCGTCAGGACCGGAGCGAGGAAAGCGATCGCCATCGCCTCGGCGAGCGGCATGATATAGATCGCGGAAAAGAAGCTGAGCGATGCGATCGCGAGGCATGCCCCGCGCGCACCCTGAAGCGCCCAGTTCGCTGGCACGAAAGCGCGCGGTCCCTCGGCCCGCCAGAGCAGCACCGACAATCCCGCGGCTCCCAGCGAAAAGCGCAGCGCCGCCACCGCATGCGCCGGCCAGTCGCCTGCCATGCTCTTGATCACGGCATCGCCCGCCGAAAGCACGGCAAAACCGGTCACCGCATAGGCGAGGCCCGATCGCTCTTCGGGGGTCATAACGCGGGATGGTGGGTTGCAGACATCGAGAGGCGCGGTGCGCCAAGCCGCGCTCGAAAGCAAGAGCCCGGGGTAGGCGCATCTTACCTGCGAAACGCATGGCGGCGCACGCCCGTCGCATGGTTTACGATTGCTTAAACACGTCGCGGTAGCACCCGGTTTCACAACGCACGACGCCCGCGCGCTTCCAGCGCGTGCGCCGCGCACGGGGGCCCGCAATACTGCAATGACCAAGCTTATCATTCAGATACCCTGCCTGAACGAGGCCGAGGTGCTGCCGAAAACCCTTGCCGCCTTGCCGCGCAGCCTGCCCGGGATCGACCGAATAGAATATTGCGTAATCGACGATGGCAGCAGCGATGACACCGGCGGGGTCGCGCGGCGCTGGGGCGTGCACCACATCGTGCGCCACGCCCGCAATCGCGGCCTTGCCGAAGCTTTTCGCAGCGGGATCGACCGCTGTCTTGCCGAGGGCGCCGACATCATCGTCAACACCGATGCCGATGGCCAGTACGAAGGCGCCGATATCGCCCGGATCGTCGCCCCGGTGGCCAATGGCGAGGCCGATATCTGCATCGGCGACCGCTCGGTTGCCAAGAATGCGCATTTCGGCCCCGGTAAGCGGCTGCTCCAGCGTCTCGGCTCGGCGACCGTACGCGCGCTTTCGGCGACTGATATCACTGACGCCGTCAGCGGTTTTCGCGCCTTCAGCCGGGACGCCGCGCAGCGCATCAACATCACCACCGATTTCAGCTACACCACCGACATGCTGATCCAGGCGGGGCGCAAGCGCCTGGCGATCGCCAGCGTGCCGATCCGCACCCATGCCGCGACCCGGCCCTCGCGCCTGTTCACCTCGATCCCGCGCTTCATCCAGCAGACCGGGGTGACGATCCTGCGCGCCTATACGACGTTCAATTCGCTGCGCGTCTTCGTTGGACTGGGCATGCTCGCAACGCTGGTCGGCCTCTTACCCATCGGGCGGTTTCTGTGGTTCGTGATGCAGGGCGACGGCGCAGGTCACATCCAGTCGCTGGTCATCGGCGGGGCCTTGCTGACCGTGGGCGTGTTGGTGACGACGCTCGGCATCCTCGCGGACCTCATCGCCACAAACCGCAAGCTGCTCGAGGCGGCAATGCTCAAGCTGCGCCGGATCGAAGAGCGGTTGCCGGAAGGAAGAGCCGCGGCCAGCGACGAAGCCGCCTCCGAAGTGCAGAGACGCCGCGCATGAACCTGGCCGCAGCCACCCGCTTGCCCGCCGCTCCGGCGCCTCGCGCGTCGAGCGAGCGCGTATCCGACATCGCGCTGATGCTATCGCTCGCGACCCTCGCCGCGCTGCACCTCGCCAACGCCTATTTCCGAGTCATCAACTGGGACGAGTTCTGGTTTTACTCGCAGGTCGAGACACTGGCGCGTGGGGATTACCTCCAGCCCCTGCAGACGATCCACACCCGCGCGTTCTACTGGTGGCTGCCCGGCCTGGGCGGAACCGAGGTGGAGCATATCGTCATCGCCCGGTTCTTCATGGCCGCCTGTCTCGCGGTGGCCGCCTTCGCGACCTATCTCGCGGCGCGCGCGCTCGTAGAGCGCCCCGCCGCCATCCTTGCAATCGCCGCCTATCTCGGCTCGGGCTTCGTCCTTAATCACGGCACGTCGTTCCGCATCGATCCGATTGCCGCGGCAACGCTTTCGAGTGCCCTAGCCCTGGCTTTGCGTGTGCGTCTGACGCCTGTTGCAATCGCGGCGCTCGGCATTCTCATCGCGCTCTCGGCGATGGTGACGATCAAGTTCGTGCTGTGGGCGCCGGCCTTTGCAGGAGTCGCGCTCTATCGCTGGGAACAGGAGCGCTTCGAGCGGACCTATCCGCTGCGCTGGTTTGCAGCAGGAGCAGTCGCGGCGGCGGTGTTCGCCGTGCTTTACGCGCTGCATTCCGTCCCCGCTCCCGAAGCGCAGAGGGCGATGGACCCGGCCAATTACGCGAGCGGTTCGGCGAGCAAGATGTTCGGGCTGTTGCATTCGCCCTATCTTTACATGATGCGCCATGCGGCGATCTTCGGCCTGCCCCTCGCCGTCGCTGCGATCGCCGCGCCCTATCTGATCGTTACAGGCGTCGGCAGCCGAACAAGGCGCCTCGCCCTGCTGCTGCTCTGGACGCCCGCGCTGACCCCGCTGTTCTACCACAACAGCGCGCCTTATTTTTATGTGTTCATTCTGCCGCCGGTGGTCGTCGCTTCGTCGCTCGGCTTCGAGTGGGTCGCGAAACGCTATGGCGCGGCAACCGTCGCAGCGCTCATCGGTCTGTTTTCGCTGCTCGTCTGGGTGGGAGGCGAACGCTCGGTCAAGCATCGGCAGCAGGAATTGCTCCTCGCCGTGCACCAAGCTGTGCCCGAACCCGTCGCCTATTTCGATTGCTGCGGCATGATCGGCAGTTTTCGCAAAGCCAACGGTTTCATGACGCCATGGGGACTGGAGAGCTACCAGCGCTCGGGCCGCGCGAAATACCGCGCCGCCATGGAAAAACAGCCCGTGCCGCTGCTCCTCGACAACGAGCAATATTTCCGTCCGATCTTCGAAGGCGGCGCACCTGCGCGTCTGCACCCCGATGACCGCGCCGCGCTGACGCAGACCTACCGCCCGTTCTGGGGCGACCTCTACATTGCAGGACGCGAGCTTCCCTCCGGCTATGACGGCGAGTGGGACGTCCTCGTCCCCGGCCCCTACACGGTTTCCGGACGGGTAAGCGTAGCGGGCAAGGAATACCGCGAAGGCGCGATCGTCGACCTGCTGCGCGGACCGGTCGCGCTGTCCAATCCCTCGTCAAAGCCGGCCAGCCTGACCTGGGGCCGCGCCCTCGAAGCGCCCACCTCGCCGCCGCCGAGCGACTATTGGGGCGGGTTTTAGATGAACGCGCCCGCCCGCCTCGCTCAAAGGAGTTCGCGCGCCGCATCCGGCGAGCGCATCCTTTTCATCACCCGAAAATGGGGGCCGGCGGTGGGCGGGATGGAGACCTATTGCGAGCGTTTGACACAGGAGTTGTTCAAACTCCAGCCGGTCGAGGTCGTCGCGCTGCCGGGGCGGAGCGACGGACAACCGCCGAGTGTGATTGCCCTTTTGCTCTTCCCGTTCACCGTGCTGCGGCGCCTGCTCGCGCTGAAGGATGCACCGCAATTCGTGCATCTGGGTGATATGGCAATCTGGCCGCTCGCGCTGATGACGCTCGCTCGCTTTCCGCGCGCCCGCATCGTCCTGTCGGCGCATGGCACCGACGTTTCCTATGGAGCGCGAGGCGGGATGCGTGGCAATCTCTACAGCGCCTATCTCAAGGCCGGCGCGCGAATGCTTTCCCACGCAACCGTCATCGCCAATTCGCGCGCTACGCGTAGTCGGGTGAAGGCAGCAGGCTGGCGCCGGGTCGCAGTCGTCCCCCTGGCGGCTGATCAAATCCCCCTGCCGTCGACACAGGTCCGCCGCCACACGATCCTCTTCGCGGGCCGGCTGATAAAGCGCAAGGGTTGCTCCTGGTTCGTGCGCGAAGTGTTGCCGCTATGTCCTGATCACCGGCTATTGATTGCCGGCACCCGCTGGGACCCCGGCGAGAATGCGGCGCTCGAACACCCGCGCGTCGAGTTTCTCGGGCCCCAATCGCAAGCAGAACTCGCACGCCTCTATGCAGAGGCTGGCACTGTCGTCGTCCCCAACATCGAAGTCGAGAGCGGCGAGTATGAAGGTTTTGGTTTAGTTGCTCCCGAAGCGGCCAACGCCGGAGGCGTGGTGCTCGCATCGAACCACGGAGGCCTCATAGATGCGGTTATCGATGGCCAAACCGGATTTCTGCTGCCGAGCGGAGACGCAAAGGCGTGGGCCGAAAAGATTAGCGAGGTCACCAGCTGGAGCGAAGCAAAACGCGCCGACTTCAAAGCCACCTCCCAACACCGCGCGCGCGATTATTACAGCTGGAGCCGGGTCGCGCTTCAGACCTACGCTGCCTACGAGTTGGGTGAGGTTGAGTCGCTGGACCCTACATTCGAAGATATGACATGAGCGCTTCCGCTGCAAAGGCCTTCCGAACGCGCAATCCAGAGCAATTCGGTTTGCGAACGTTCTCCTCGCTTGTAATTCGAGTATCTGGCCTTGGTTTGATCTTCGGACAAGCGGTTCTTCTGGCTCGATTATTCAACGTGGAGAATTACGGTTTCGCCGCAATGCTCCTTTCCGGAGTGCAAATACTTTCCGCGCTCACGCTGATGGGATTGGGACCTTACGCCATTGTCGAGGTTCCCCGACAAATCGAGGAAGGAAAGTTTGGCGAGGCTAGGGGGCTACTGCATTTCTCTCGAATGACGGTCCTTGCAAGTAGTGCGTTTCTGATCATCCTATCGGTAACCTTCCTGCCCGGCACGCTTACTGACGCGGAGCGTGCCGCGTCACTCTTTGCTCTCTTCGCCATTCCTGCGATGGCATTCATCCAGCTTCATCGTGGCCATTCTCTCGCTAACTCTCAGCTGGTCATGGCACAATTGCCTGGCGAATTGTTGCGACCGCTACTGCTAATGGCCATCCTTGCCGTCGCCTTGGCAGGACTCCTCACATTCAAGTTCGGAATTACCGAGTTTTTTGCCGCCTTTACGGTCACCGCATGGATAGCCGCATTCGTCGGGTGGCGAGCGTTGCCGCGTCAACAGCGCGACATGGAAATTGGACTCGAAAGAGCGAAGAGATGGATGCTTTTCGCTATGCCCTTCTATGGAACGATGTTGGTCAATATGGCGCAGCTGGAAGCTGGAACTGTTTTACTCGGGATCTTGGCTAGCCCAGAAGCTGCCGGACTTTACTACCCTTTGGCCAAATGCGCTTTTCTCCTGGCCTTGCCAGCCTATGTCCTCGGTCTCCAGTATCAGCCAGATGCATCACGACTGACAGTGACTGATGATCTGTCCGAATTGTTGCGCATCTCGCAGCGTTTTTCGTTTCTCAACTTAAGCGCAGTCATGGTTGGCGGAGGATTGATCGGCGTCTTTGCCGTCCCATTATTGAGCCTGTTCGGGCCCGCGTTCAGCGAGTGGGCATCATTCCTATGGGTATTGGTGGGAGGCGCTTTCGTTTACGCCCTTTCCGGTCCCGCCGCGCAATTGCTGACCGCGAGCGGTTATGCCGGAAAAGCGTTCGCAGGAACAGCGGTCGCCCTTGCCGTCGAACTTGCGCTGTTGACGATCCTGATACCCAGATTTGGACTTGGCGGAGCTGTTTGGGCTGTGGCCGCAGCTATGTCTCTTCGCGCGACGTTCCATATAATTGCCTGCCAAAAATACTGCGGCCTTGGGCCGGCTCAATTTTTTGTCCTAGGTCGAGCTCAATAGCCAAAAAGCGCATAATCTTCAGCGTAGACTTGGCGTACGATCGTCCGGGTCGCCTTTGATGCCTGGACGCAATTTCGTTTTGGACCAGTGTTGCGGACCGGCAGTTCAGGTTCGATCCCGAGACGATTTGCAACTTCAGCGAAATCCTGCGCCATGTTCTCGAAACGCCCAACAAAATCGACAGCGATTGTGCGCGAGCTTTCTGAAGAAATAAGAAAGCTAGCTTGTGTCTGAAGATGTACCTTATTGAGTAAGTCTGGTATATTATACACCCGTTCGGCAAACTCGTCGAGGGAGCATCCTTTGATGTGTCGAGAAGCAAATTCGACATCTTTCTTGTTCATTCCTCCCGCGGCAAGAAAATGAAATGCGGATACAAAGCGATCAAGCGGATCGCGAACGAAGCTGAAAGTGAAATAGTTACGTGTCGCTGTGGCATCAGCGGCCATGCAGTCAGATAAGCGCCAATGACCCACCTGGTGTCCATAGACCGCTTCTGAAACTGACGAACCGGCAGCTTTCGGGATGTGCAGAAAAATCGATTCCCGTTCGTGAAAGCCCTGATCGAGGCTGCCGCCGATCCTTAGCGCGGTCCGCCGCATATACCCGCGCAACTCATGGAGCCTATACATTTCGCACCGTACCACGCATCAGTTTCGCCCAAGACCACCCAGCGATATATGCGGGAAGAAGCACGGGCGCGAAGAGCCAGTCGTAGATATTCGGCTTTCGCGAAGGCGCTGGCGCTCCACCTTGGGCGCTGCGGCCGTAGCCTGCATAGAACATACGTTCGATCAGCCAGCCGAGGCGCAACCGTTCGCGCGCCACTAGATGCATAACGTGACTTCGCCCGACATAACGCCCCTTCCATCCCGCTTTCACGACACGGCGAAAGAAGTCGCTTTCCTCACCTCCGAACAGACGACCGTCGCGGCGGCCTAGCGTCACATCAAACCGCATACCTCTGGCAAGCTTTCCTCGATGCACTCCAAAGGCGGCGCCGACTATCTTGTGCGCAGGGCCATCCCCCATACCGAGATCCAGCATTGAATACTGATCCTTCGCAATCGCCCCGCGGGCAAATGCGGGCGGCACGATCTCCCATTCCGGCAGGATCCGACTTCCCGCTATCGCGACACTGCTTTCTGATAATGCGTCAGCGATCGCGACAGCCCAATCAGGTCGCGCGATGGCGTCTGCATCAAGAAATAAAACGAGATCGTGTGCAGCTTCGTCCAGGCACAGATTTCGTGCATGAGACAGACTTTCACACTTCTGTCGGAGTATTCGCAGTTCGAGGTTGCCATTCGTGACTAAAGAAAAATCGAATGGTCGATCGACCCGCTGGTCTACCAAAATGACTTCGCCCGTTACGCCTTCTTGCCCAAGTGCCGCCGAGACACTTCGCGCCAATAATCTGTCACTTTCAGCGTACCGCGTTATTGCAACTGAAACGGCAGGGGACATATTTTTTTCCATTACTGCCAGCGAATTTTCGCGCGTTATCAGCTCCGTAATGATGGATGATGGTTAATTAGAAGCTAAACGTAACGCCAAGCCATTTTGCATTCGTTCTCTGGCCCGGCTCACGGTTACCAGCTCAAAAATATCTCCATACGAAAAATCACGAGTTGATGGCTCGCGTTACCCTCTCGCGTTTTTGACAACACGCAGCGCTGCGAGGAGGCAGCAATACCCGATGGACGCGCGGTGATACACTGGCCGGCCAGGCATGATGGGGGCTCGTAATGCTGAAGAACCAGTCCCCCCCCCTTTCGTGTCCTCAACTTTAGGGAAAAAACAACCTTTCCAAATTATTCACCACAATTCGTCGGACGCCTACTGCCGGACGTGGAGCGGGGCGTCGTTAGATTTCAGGTCAGGCCTTGGGGGCTATCGTAGATGAGCGCATTCGGCAAAAAGGGCGGCCCAGGCAGTATGCGGCCGGGCGCTAAGCCCGCTTTTGGCGTCGCGCGCCCGATGAAGGGCGGCAATGCGAAGAGCGAGGAGGCAAAGGGCGGGGAACAGTTTCCCCCGCTGCCCGGTGGCCCGGCCGGGGGCGGCTCGGGTTCGAGCGAGGCGGCGAAATCGGCCGCACCGCCCCCGCCCAAACCTGCGGGTAATAATTCCGCCAATGCGATGGATCGCCTTGCCGAGCGCATGAATGCGACCAATGCCGCCGAGGAGGAAGCCGGCGGCTTCGAGGCGAGCGTTCACAAGATCAAGGAACAGGTGCTCCCGCGCCTGCTCGAACGTGTCGATCCGGAAGCCGCAGCGACGCTCACCAAGGAAGAGCTGTCGGAAGAATTCCGCCCGATCATCATGGAAGTGCTGGCCGAGCTCAAGGTCACGCTGAACCGCCGCGAGCAATTCGCGCTCGAAAAGGTGCTGATCGACGAGCTTCTGGGCTTTGGCCCGCTCGAAGAATTGCTGAACGATCCGGACGTGTCCGATATCATGGTCAACGGCCCCGATCAGACCTACATCGAGAAGAAGGGCAAGCTCGTCATCGCGCCGATCCGGTTTCGCGATGAACAGCACCTTTTCCAGATTGCGCAGCGCATCGTGAACCAGGTCGGTCGCCGCGTCGACCAGACCACGCCGCTAGCCGACGCCCGTTTGAAAGACGGCTCGCGTGTTAACGTCATCGTGCCGCCGCTCAGTCTGCGCGGCACTGCGATCTCCATTCGTAAATTTTCCGAGAAGCCGATCACCTTGGATATGCTCAAGGAATTCGGCTCGATGTCGGATAAGATGTGCACCGCATTGAAGATCGCGGGTGCATGCCGGATGAACATCGTGATCTCGGGCGGTACGGGTTCGGGTAAAACGACGATGCTCAACGCCTTGTCGAAGATGATCGACCCGGGCGAGCGTGTGCTGACCATCGAGGACGCGGCGGAACTTCGTCTGCAGCAGCCGCACTGGCTGCCGCTCGAAACCCGTCCGCCCAACCTTGAGGGCCAGGGCGCCATCACGATCGGCGACCTCGTGAAGAACGCCCTGCGTATGCGTCCTGACCGTATCATCCTTGGTGAGATCCGCGGCGCTGAATGTTTCGACCTTCTCGCCGCCATGAACACCGGCCACGATGGTTCGATGTGTACGCTTCACGCCAACTCGCCGCGCGAATGTCTGGGCCGTATGGAAAACATGATCCTCATGGGCGACATCAAAATCCCCAAGGAAGCCATCTCGCGTCAGATCGCGGAATCGGTTGACCTCATCGTGCAGGTGAAGCGTCTTCGAGACGGTTCCAGGCGGACGACCAACATCACCGAGGTGATCGGGATGGAGGGCGAGGTCATCGTGACGCAGGAACTCTTCAAGTTCGAATATCTCGACGAGAGCGAAGACGGCAAGATCATGGGCGAATTCCGCTCATCGGGCCTTCGCCCGTACACGCTGGAGAAGGCGCGCCAATTCGGCTTCGACCAGGCATACTTGGAGGCGTGTCTGTAATTCGCCCTAGTGGTGGCTGAAGAACAGGAAGTCGTTGCGATCGTCGAAAGCCAGCGGGCTGATTTCCAGCGCGTTGGCCTTGGCACCGGTTGCGCAATTCTCGTCGCCTAGCCGCTCGCAAACTTCGGCAAGGACGCGATATTGCTCGGTCGATCGCCAGCCAGTCGCCTCCAGCTCTTCGAGAATTGCCCGCGCACTTGCGTCGCGGCCCCGCTCGGCTGCCGCGCGGGCGAGGCCGATCCGGCCGTCGCCATAAGGGCGCGCCTGATAATTCACGCGCGCCAGCTGCCAGGCCATCGCGCTGTCGCCGTCCGAGAGATAAGCCTCAAAAGCATGGTCGGCATAGGCCGCCGGATGGCTTGCGACCCGCGCCTTCCACAGCCCGCCGGCCCGTTCGCTGAGCGCACGCGCGTCCTCAGTCCGGCCCTGCGCTTCGTACACCGCGACCAGCGCGTCCATCACCGACGGGCGCTTGGTGCCCTCCATCGCTTCAAGATAGAATCGCTCGGCCGCGGCAAACTCGCCGCGAGTGGCGGCCATCTGGCCCAGATGCGCGCGGGCCAGCCACCAGCCGGGAAAGGTCCGATCGGCCTTCGCAAAATGTGCCTGCGCGCCCTCCCAATCGCCGCGCTGCAATTCGATTGCGCCCAATTGCAATTGGATCGAGGCTTCGATCCAAGGGCTCGGCTTATGGGTTTCGAGACCTTCCAAAAGGATCGCCCGCGCTTTGTCGAACCTTCCGTGATGGCGATGCCAATCGGCCATGCGAACCTTGGTGCCGAGGCTTGCGGCGAGGTCTTCGGCGGCCTCGTAACGCGCAAAGGCGCGGGTGTAATCGCCGCCATAGAGGGCCACGTCGCCGCGGATCGCCTCGGCTTCGGATAGTTCGGGCGCGGAGGCCGGCACCGCGAAACCGTCGATCCGCGGAACTTCATCCGCGGCGATATCTCCGCGGTGCAGCGACATCGCGATGAGCGAACGCGACAGGATCGGTCCGCCGGCCTCGGGCGCGAGCGTGCGGGCGCGATCGGCGCTCTCCAGCGCTGCGGCGAGGTCTTCATGGCGGCCGGTCAGCTGGCCGCGAAGATGCAGCGCGCTCGCCAGCGCGTCATGTGCGGCCCAGCTGTCCATATTGGCGCCGAGCCGCGCCCTGCCGCGCGCAACGACGCGGTCCATCGCTTCGAGCTCGTCGGCATAGGTCGCCGGACCCCAGGCGGGCGCCGCAGGTGCCGCCCGTGCGGCGCTGCCGTCCTGTCCGGTCAGCATCCGCTGCACCCCCATCACCGCGATAAGAGCGAGAAGGAGGAGCGCGATCCAGCGCAGGGCCTGCCCACTCGTCATCGAATCGTTCGCCATCCGCGCCGCCCCGCTCATACGCGCCCCGCCACTTGCGCCGCGCTCACCCCACCGATGCGCATGGCGTCAATCCGGCAGCTTCGAAATCGTCGAGCAGGATCTGCGTCAGCGTCGTCAGCTGCGTCGTAAGTTCGCTGGCAAACACCAGCGCCTCGTCTTCGGGCGGGCCGGCATCGTTGTAGTCGGGGCGAACCGGGACGCCGATCAGCGCCGGCGAAATCGCCGGCATTCCGGTGCGATCGACGCGGTCATAGTCACCGAGAGGCGCATCGATGAAATCGAACTGCGTCGCCGTGTCGGACCCTTCGAGCGGCGGGTCGCCCTGCGGCAGGCCGAGGAAGGGGAAAGCGTCGCGGAACGGCACGTCGTTCGACGCCGGATTGAGCGGGATATTCACGAAGGTGCTGGGGCCATGCACGTCCATGTCGAGCAGCGCGACCGCCAGCGTCACGTCGATCACCGGATCGGGCAGCGCGCGACCGTTGGGAAAGCCCGATGGCTGCGACAGATCGACGGTAATCGTATCGGGGACGATCAGGTCGAGCACGCTCGTCCCCGTTCCCGGTACGATCTGTTCGAGGCACGGCGTTACGCTCAGCACCGTCAGATCGCCCAGCGTCGGGGGTTCGTCTGGCGCCTGGATGACCTCGTCGTTGCCGCAGCCCGCCAGCGCGAATGCGAGCAGCGCGGGCGCCGCGGCCACCGTGAATGTCTTGCGGTTATTCATCATCGAGCTGCCCTCCCAGCCGATCGCTGAACGTCCAGATGTCCAGCAGGTTGCCGCCGTTTTCGATCCGGTCGCGCGGGATCTCGATCGCGAAGGCGGTGATGTTCTGCGCGCCGAAGAAGTCGCGATCCTCGCGGAAACTGAGGTCGCCGGTCGCGCGGGTGTCGGAAAGCCCCTGCGAGTCGAAAAAGAACGGATCGTCGACGAGGCCGGCAAAGACGCGCACGCCATTCTGCTCGATGATGCGTTCGACCGAGCCGACGACATCGCCATCGACGCCCGGCACATTCGTTACCCTAACGCCCCAGGGACCGTCTTCGACCCCCGTCTCCTGGCCAAATTGAAAACGGATCGGAATATCCGTCGTGGTGCGCGGCTCCCGGTTCGACACCGAAATGGTGAACAGCAACTCCTCGTCGTAGAAGGCGGGAAGCTCGGGCGCGGACGGACCCCCGAAGGTGACCGTCATGACGATCACCTCATCGTCATGCGTGACGTAGAGGTCGGCGATATCGGCGGCGATATCGGGCGTCTCGTCGCTGTTGGGATTGGTCCGTTGTGGCGGATCGAGGTGATCCGCGGCCGGCAGGGGTTTCTCCCCGCCGATAAAGGCGAGCGGCACGAGCGCCGCCGCGCATAGGGCAAGCCCGCCCATCCAAAGTGTACGACGCATTGTTCTTGTTCCCCCCTCGGACAAGTTCACCGTGCGACTCGTATGTCTTTTAATCGACACCTATCAGTGGGCACCCCCTTTCGCAAAGGGGCGCATCTCCGCCACCGGCGTCTAAAGACTGCCGAGCACGACCGGGAGGCTGACCGCCAGGCACCCGCCCCCGATGACGGTGAGGGCGAGAAACAGCGGCGTCCAGGGAACCCAGCCGACCCGTTCGAGCGTCTCGAGGCTGCGGCGCTTCACCCGGCGGCGTTCCATCGCCAGGCAGACGAGCGCGGCGATCCAGCTGGCAATCCCGGCAAGCGCGAGGATCGCGGCGTCGCTGGCGAAGGCGAGGCGGGTGAGAATATCGAACATGGCGGGAATATGCGCATTAGCGCACGGTTGCTTTTGCGGGAATTGCGAAAGCGGATTATGCGCCCGGGCCTGTATGGATGGATCGATCGCCCAGCCCCGCCCGCTGCTCGCGCTGGGCCTTCGCCTTGCGACCGCCGCGGTGCTGGCGACCATGTCCATGTTGGTCAAACTCGCGGGCGAGCGCGGTGTCAGTTTGCCGGAGCTGGTGTTCTGGCGGCAGGCGGTCACGCTTGTTTGCGTCGTCGCACTGCTTGCGGCGTGGGGACAATTGTCGAGCGTGCGCACCACCCGTCTGCCCGCTCATGGGCGGCGCGCCGCATACGGGCTGACGGGCATGTTCTTCGTCTACGGCGCGGTGATGTTGCTCCCGCTGGCCGAGGCGACCGCCATCAGTTTCACCGCGCCTTTCTTCGCTGTCGTGCTCTCCTTCCTGCTCTTCAAGGAGAAGGTCGGCGCCTATCGCTGGGGCGCGGTGGCTTTCGGATTTGCCGGGGTGCTGGTGCTCACTCAGCCCGGCTTCGGCCTTGCCGGCGGGACCTCCATCGATCCGATTGGCGCGGTGGTCGGGCTTGTCGCCGCCTTCCTCGTCGCGCTCATCAGTTTTCAGGTCCAGGACCTCAACACAACCGAAGCGCCCTGGAGTATCGTCTTCTGGTTTGTCCTGTTCACGACACCCGTGGCTGCGCTCCCTATGCCGTTCGTCTATGAGCCGCACGAGCCGGAGGTGTGGGGCATTATCCTCGCGATGGCGCTGTGCGGAGCGCTGGCGCAGATCCTGCTCACATCTTCGCTGCGCTTCGGCTCTGCGGGCGTGATCCTGCTGATGGACTACACCGCGCTCCTGTGGGCCACATGGTACGGGTTCACCGTCTTCGACCGTGCCCCGCCCGCCAGCCTATGGATCGGCGCGCCGCTCATTATCGGGGCGGGCGTTCTCATATTCGTCCGCGAACGGGCGCTCAAACGTCGATCGGCGCAAGGATAAAACGAAATGAGCGTTGGCGAATATAATTGATTGGCGCCTCTGACACGTGTACTATTGTATCATTACTCGCCTGATTGAAGGAGTTCGTGATGAAAGTGCAAGTGAAGACGTCTCTCGCTTCTACACTCCTCGCCTCCGGATCGCTTGTGTTCGCGGCCGGCTCCCTCGCAGCTCAGAATGACGATCAGATAATCGTGTCGGGTACACCGATCGGGGAATCGCAGAGCGCGCTCGAGGACTGCCTCGCCCGCGGTTGCGCGCCCGAAGAGGACATAGCGCTCACGCTCGCCCATGCCGAGAACCTGTTCATCGCAGGCGACTACAAGGACGGCGAGGAGGTGCTGAACGATTCCCTCGGTCGCACGCGCAAGTTCAAGAGCGCGATTCCCGTGCCGCTTTCCGACCTTCACCGCGCCCGCAGCCGTTTTGCGCAGCATCTGGGCGAACCGCGCGATTATCGGCTTGCCGCGCTCGATAGCCGCGATGTGCTCAAAGACGCGTTCGGCGAGGATGACCGCCGCGTCCTGATCGCCGATATCGAGGTTGGCGATAGCCGTGCGAAACTTGGCTTCCCTGCCGATGCCCGGCGCATCTATCGCGACGTGGAAGAAGAGGCTCTGGAGCTCGGTCACACCCGCGTGGCGAGCTTCGCGCGCTTGCGGCTCGCGATGCTGGCCCAGGCGAAGCTCGTCGACCGGCCCGGTAGTCAGACCGCCCTCGCCGATTACGAAGCCGCGCTTGACCGGCTGATCGAAGAGCCGTTGCCGGAATCGGACGATTTCATAATGGTCGCGCGCGTCCTGAAGGCGCGGGCAGAGCGCGAGCGAGGCGAGAAAGGCGCGACCGATACACTGATCGAGACCTTTGCCGCGATGGGCGGGACCGAAAAACCCGTGCTGCTTTACAATGAACCGCTCAAGGCATTCGATCCGGGAGGTTTCCCGATCATTCGCGAATTCGGCCTCCTTTTTTCGAACGAGATCGAGCGACGGACCACGCCCGTGCTGAACAATGCGCGGTTTATCGATGTCGGTTTCTGGATCAGGCCCAATGGCGAGGTCGAGGATATCGAACTTCTGCGCGCGCAGGGCACTGACGACTGGCACGGTCCTGTCATTCAGAGCATAGCATCGCGTCGCTACGCGCCCCTAAACGTGGACGAGCCCTCGCCCGGGGTCTTCCACGTCGAGCGATATACCTACACTTCCAATTTTGCCGCCGCCTCGACAGGAACTCGCATTCGTTTGCGCGAGCCGGGATACCGCATACAGAGGCTGGATCTGACACCGGAAAACACCGAAAACCTTATCACGACCGAAGGGTAGGCCGGACGGGCGGAATGCTGAGCGCCCTGCGCGAACGGCAGCTCGCCAAGCGCCATGCACTGCTTACCGCGCGGCGGGAACCGCCCTCGTCGCGGGACGTTTAGTCGTGGAATCCAAGAGAAGTGGAGAATGAGAATGATCAAGAAGACAGTGATCGCCGTGGCGTTTGGCGCCCTCACCCTTTCGGCAACCGCCTGCAACACGGTGAGCGGAGCCGGAGAAGACCTGCAATCGGCTTCGGAAGAGGTCGAAGAGGAAATCTGACCCGTAGTCCACGTCGTTCAATCCTTCGAGCGACCCGGAAGGCCCGCTTAGGCGGGCCTTTTTCGGTTGTAACGCCGGGTTAAGCGTGCAGAAGCGATAGGCGGGTTTCGATAGGAGACAAAGGACGATGCGAAAAATTCTTTCCGCGGTTTTGCTCGGCATGACGGTTGTCACGCTTACCGCCTGCAACACCGTGCGCGGTGCGGGCGAGGATCTGAAATCCGTGGCGGACGCGGTCGATCGCGAAACCTAGACGTCAATCGCGGCGATAGACGAGCATGAGATTGTTCGCCGGCATTTCGTGCCGGCCGGCGCGGGCGAAACCGTGTCTGCATGCGAGCTCGTCGACATCCTCCGCCCGGCGCAAGCCCCACGCCGCATCGCGCTCGCGTAGGCTGCGATCGAAGTCGATGTTCGACTGCGCTGGAGCGATATCGTCCTCGAAGAACGGGCCGTAGAGAATGACCGTCTGCCCTGCCTCGTCCAAGATCCGCGCCGCGCCTTCGAACAGCCCCTCGGCAGCTTCCCACGGGGCGATATGCACCATGTTGACGCATAAAATCGCATCGGCGCCGCGCATTTCCCATGTATCGGGCGCGCGCGCATCGAGCACCAGTGGCAGGCGCACATTGGTCCCGTCGAATTCCGCAATATAGGCCATGATGGATGCGAGCGCTTCCTCGCTCACATCAGATGGCTGCCAGGTGATGTGCGGCAATTCCTGCGCGAAATAGACCACGTGCTCGCCCGAACCGCTCGCCACTTCGAGCACGGTGGCAAGCGCCGGCAATTCGTCATTCAGAACTTCGCAGATCGCCTCGCGATTGCGCAGGGTGGCGGGGGCGTGACGCTTCATCCTGCGCGTCCGGCGCGGCGGACCTGACCGCTCACGAAACCTGCCGCTCCTGCCCCTCCCAATAGGGCGCGCGCAACTGCCGGCGCAGGATCTTCCCGCTGGCATTGCGGGGCATTTCGGGGATGACGTCGACGCTCTTGGGAACCTTGAACGGCGCGATCCGCTCGCGCGCATAGGCAATGATGTCGCCGGCCTCGATCTCCATGCCGGGCTTCGCGACGCAGCACGCCTTCACCTCTTCGCCCCAGATGTCCGACGGAATGCCGATCACCGCCACTTCGGCGACGGCGGGATGGCCGAAGATCGCATTCTCGACTTCGGCGGGATAGACGTTTTCGCCGCCCGAGATGATCATGTCCTTTATACGGTCCTGGATGTAGACGTAGCCGTCCTCGTCCATCACACCGGCATCGCCGGTATGCAGCCAGCCATCATTGTCGATGGTCTCGGCAGTCGCATCGGGCAGGTTCCAGTAGCCCCTCGTATTGGAGGGCGAGAGGATGCAGATCTCGCCGATTTCGCCGCGCGGCACTTCGCGATTGTCCTCTCCACGCACCTCGATCTCGACGCCGGGAACCGCCTTGCCCGCCGATCGCATCCGCTCGTTGCCGTCCAGCGAATGGTCGTCCGGCGGCAGCAAGGTGACCGAGCCGGTCGTCTCGGTCATGCCGTAGACCTGGACGAAGCCGGTATCGGGCATGGTCTTGACCGCCTGTTTCAGCAGTTCGAGCGGCATCGGCGCCGCGCCATACATGAGATAGCGCAGGTTGGAGAAATCGGTCTCGGCGGCGAGCGGGTGCTGTACCACGAATTGTAGCGCCGCGGGGACCAGGAACATGTGGGTCGCTCCGTCCTGCACGGCGCGCACCACGGCGTCGGGGGTGAATTCGGGGAGCACGACCGCACGAATGCCGTTCGCAAGCGCGATGATCGCCAGGCCGGTGCCGCCGATATGCGCGACCGGCATCGCGGCAAGGATGCAGTCGCCTTCCTCATATTGCTGCCAGGGCAGCGCCTCGTCGTAGCTTGGCTGGCGCAGCGCGAAGAGGTTGCGATTGGAAAGTTCGACGCCCTTGGGATTGCCCGTGGTCCCCGACGTATAGAGCTGCAGGACGGTGTCTTCGGGCGCTGCCGGCTCGTAACTCGCGGGTTCGAGTTCTCGGGCGCTGCGAAAGGCGGCTTCCACCTCGAGCACGCGCGGCGCATTGTCCATCTTGCCGGTCACCGCACCTGCCGTCTCGATGAAGTCCGGTTCGGCGAACAGGATCTTCGCGCCCGTATCTTGCAGGATATAGGCGATCTCTGGGTTCGCCAGCCGCCAGCCGATCGGCGCCATCACCGCGCCGATCCGCGCGGCTGCGAACAGGAGCAGGAAATAGAGGTCGGAATTCTTGCCGAGCCAGGCGATCCTGTCGCCGCGGGCGACGCCGTTGTCCTGAAACAGCGCGATCATCTGGCGGGTCAAGACGTCCGCCTCGCCATAGCTCGTCACCCTATCGCCCATGCCGATCAGCGTGCGCTCGCCCTGCGTGCGGGCCCAATGATGCAGGAACTCGTCGAAGGTCAGGAACCCGAAATCGGCAGGCTTGTCCTCGCCATGTGCCGTGCCATCGGCCATCGCCGCGTCATTGCTCACCATTTGCAGGTCTCTCCCTATTCGCGCTCCTGACGACAGAATAAGCATGCGGGCACGAGCGCGTCCAACACTTTAGAGCGCGGGGTGATGAGGGTACGCGCCGCGGCGCTCAGCGCCACCTGCCGCTGCGCCGCGCGGCCGGTTCGCGCACGATAAGCCAGACGATGAGACCGAGCGGGCCGGCGAGGAAGGTCACGGCCAGGATCGGCGCTTGGATGAAACGCGAAATGCTCTTTGCGTCCGCGTCGCGCGCGATCCAGATGCCGACGAACAGGTCGAAGGCGAGATAGTGCGCCCAGCCGATTACCACGCCCGCATTGCTGGCAAAGATCGAGCGCACGCCCACAATTGTCGTGAAATCCGCGCCGCCTTCTCCTGCCGGAATCACGCCGGTCAGCACTGCTATCAGCCCGCAAGCATAGAGCAGGCACAGCCCGCCCACGCCGAGATAGAGCAGCGCCGACAACAACGCGGGCCAGCGCGGCAGTAGGATCAACGCCGCCCAAGCGACCAGCGCGGCCATATTCAGGACGTTGAAAAGGGTGGTCCAGATCAACTGTCGACCTGAATCTGCGCCTTCGCCCGGTAGTCGCGCGCGGCGCGCTTCATCGCCTCGTTGTTGTGCACGAACCGTCCCGCCGCCTTGCGCAGCGCCAGGCCCAGGGCCGCCTCGCAGACGAGATCGGCATCGACCGAGCGGAACATCCCCCATTTCGCCGGCAACAGCGGATCGATCACCGGGCTGGCGACACGGGCGAGATATTCGACGGGCCTGAGGTCGTCCTTGCGCGCCCCCTTGAGCAATCCGGGGCGCAATATGTCGAGCCGCTTAAATCCGACTTTCGAGATGGCCTGTTCGGTCTCGCCCTTGGTCTTGAGGTAGAAATCGTCGGAGCGCGCATTGGCGCCCGCCGCGCTGACCAGCACCATGTTCGGGACACCGGCATCGCGCGCCGCCTCTGCGGTTTCGAGGACGAGATCGTAATCGACCGCGCGAAACGCCGCCTCGTCACGACCCGCTTTCTTCCAAGTCGTGCCGAGCGCGCAGATCAGCGCGCGCGGACGGACCGCGGCGAGCACTTCGCCCCAGCGCGCCGCATCGGCGACGAACATCTCCACCCGCGCGCCTTCAGGCAGGTCGATTTCGCGCCGGGCGATACCGACCATGCGCGCCTCATCGCCGGCGCTTGATATCTCGATCAGGCGGCGCCCGATCAGGCCGGTTGCGCCGACCAGGCCGATGCGCTGCGGCATCTTGGAGACGGGCCGGGGGTCAGACATTGACCAATCCCTGCGGCATCTCGCCATAAATTTCCTCGCAGGTGCGGATGGCGAAGCGGTCGCCCATCCCGGCGATAAAGTCGGCGATCACCCGCGCGCGTGCAGGATCATCGGGCGGCAGGTCCGCGCGCCAGGGAGCGGGCAGGAGCGCGGCATCCTGCGAATAGGCCGCGAACAGCCGGGCGACCACATCGCGCGCGCGGGCCGCGGCGGCGACCTGTTCGGGATGATAATAAAGACGATCGTACATAAAGCGTTTGAGAGCCCGTTCGTGGGCGGCCATGTCTGGCGAGAAGCCCGCCAGCTGACGCCCTGCAGCGCGAATTTCGGCGACCGAACCATAGCCCTTCACGCTGGCTCGCGTATGACTGAGCACGTCGTTCACCATTAACCCGATCTGGTCGCGGATCAATTCTCTCAGCAAGCGGTCTCTGGCGCCGTGGGGGAAGCGTTTTTCGACGACCCGCCACTGATCCGCGAGGAAATCCACTTCGAGCAGGTCCTCGAGCGTTAGGAACCCGGCGCGCAGACCGTCGTCGATGTCGTGATTGTCGTAAGCGATGTCGTCCGCGACCGCCGCGATCTGCGCTTCTAGTGAGGGCCACGAGCCGAGCCCGAGCGGGAAAGCCTCATCGAGCTGCGCCACCGCCCAACCCGGCGCGGTCACCGGGCCATTATGCTTTGCAAGCCCTTCCAGAACGTCCCAGGTCAGGTTCAGCCCGTCATGCGCGGGATAGGGACTTTCGAGCCGCATCACCGTACGCAGCGCCTGCGCATTGTGACCAAAGCTGCCATACCGCCCCATCGCGTCGGCGAGCGCCGCTTCCCCGGCATGGCCGAAGGGCGGATGGCCGAGATCGTGCGCCAGGCACAGCGCTTCCGTCAGGTCTTCGTCGAGACCCAGCGCGCGCGCCAGCACCCGTCCGATCTGCGCGACCTCGAGCGAGTGCGTCAGCCGCGTGCGATAATGATCGCCGTCGGGCGCAATGAAGACCTGCGTCTTGGATTTGAGCCGGCGGAAACTCATCGAATGGATGATACGGTCGCGGTCGCGCTGGAAATCGGTGCGCGGTCCGCGGGTTTCGCCTTTTGTGGCGGCTCTCACGGCCCCGCCCGCATCGGCCCCGGGCGCCCGGAATTCGCGTCCGCCATGGGCCTGCGGGTCGGCAGCGTAGGGCGCGCGCTTCGTCACGCGGCTTGCTTACTTGATAGGATGCTTGCCGCTCAACGGGAACAGATCGGCAACGCGGCAACCGGGCGGTGGACAAGCGCCGAGAATGCCCCGGAAGCAAGCGACAAGCATTTCAAGATGGCAAAAAATGGGACCGCCCACCGGGTGCAATGGGGGGGGTGGCAGGCGGCCCCAAGAGCGTGAAGCTCCCGGGTCTACGGCGCGACCCGAAGACCCAACCGGCCGGCTTCGTCGCGACCGGCAGTTACATTCGCGCAGCTAGGCTGCCGATTCTAGCGATGCACCCGGCTTTTTGTATGAATGCGACAAAGCGAGCGTTGCGAGCGGCTAACCGTGACCTAATTCACTAATTCTTCCTCGAGGATCCACCGGGCCGCCGCCTCGCAATGGATCCGCGTTGAATCGAACACCGGGAGCACATTGGCATCGACGTCGACGACGAGATCGAGCTCGGTGCAGGCGAGCACGATCGAATCCGCGCCATCCTGCGCCTTGTTGGTGATGATGGTGCGCATGGCGCGCTGCGCATCGCGCGATACCTTGCCGATCATCAGCTCGTCGTAGATGATGCGGTTGAGCGTCTCGACATTGTCCATATTGGGCGGCAGCAGGTCGATCCCGTGCGCGACCAGCCGCTTGCGATAGAAGCTCTCGGTCATGACGTTGCGCGTGCCCAGCAGCGCCGCCGTCTTGTAGCCCGCATCCTCCACGGCCTGTCCGACATAATCGGCGATATGCAGTATCGGAATGTCGACCGCACCGGCAATATCGTCATAAAGCTTGTGCATCGAATTGGCGCCGATGATCAGCGCGCCCGCGCCCGCCCCTTCGAGCCGCTTGGCGCTTTCGCACAATATGTCGCTCGCCCGTCTCCAGTCCTTCTCTTCTCGCAGCCCGTAAAGCTTGCAGAAATCGAGGCTCTCGATCAGCATCGGCGCGGACGCCATGGGCGCGGCGCGTTTCTGGACGAGGCGGTTGATCCGCTCGTAATAGATGCCGGTCGACACCCAGCTCATCCCGCCGATCAATCCCAGTTTGCGCAAATTCATACCTCGTTCGCCAGCAACGCCTGGATGACGCAGCCCGGAGGTCTAACCATCAAGTCTCGGCCTCGTCCACGGCAAAGCCCGGTTTGCGCTCAGATAATTGCAGGTAGTGGCAAACGGGTAGAGATCGTCCAGACCGATCAGGATGTTTCGAGCGTGGCGAGCCAGTCGCGCAGGTCGGTAAGCGTGCGCGCGGGCGCTTCCTCCTGAGGCAGGTGTCCGATGTCGTCATAGACGATCAGCTCGGATCGCGGCAGCAGCTCGTCGAACCATTCGCCCGCCGAAACCGGGATCAGGCGATCCTCCGCGCCCCACAGGATGAGCGTGGGCGCGCGGACCTGCGCCACCTCCTCGCGTTCGAACGGCGGATACTCGCTGGCGAAGCGGGCCATCGTGGCGGCGCGGTTGCCGGGATAGCGCAGCAGTTCCCAATAACGGTCGATCGCCTCCTCGCTCGCGACCGATTTGACCGACACACTCTGATCGAGGCTCGACGCGATAAGCGAGCGTGGGGTGATCTGTTCGGCGATATGGTTGATCCCTGGCATGCGCGCGATGGTGAAGCCGATATTGCCGCTGTCCTCGTCCTCCTCGGTGACCCGGGCGTCGCGCGGCGGCCCACTGGCATCGACCAGCACTAGCCCCGCGACTTTGCCGGGATGTGCGATGGCGTAGGCAAGTGCGTGTTTGCCGCCCATCGAATTGCCCCCGATGACGAAGCGGTCGAGGCCCAAGGCGCGGGCGACCTCGTCGATATCGGCCGTGAAATTGGCGCGCGAATAGTCGTGCGCAGGGTCGGGCCCGGTGAGGCCATGTCCGACCTGGTCGAAACGGATGACGCGGTAATCGCGCGACAGGTCCTCGGCCCAGGGCTCCCACGTGTGCAGGTCGGCGTTCGAGCCGTGAAGCAGAATGATCGGGAGCGCATCGCGCGGTCCCTCGTCGCGCAGATGTACGGTGACGCCATCGCCGATCTCGACGAATTGCGAAGGCGCGCCGCCATATTTGGCGCGCATCTCCGCAGGGTCGGTGTCGGGCGTGCGCAGGAGGAGGAAGGCGACCACCAGCAGCGCCGCGAGCGCGCCGACGATGCGCAGCGCCCACTTCATCCCTGCAGCCCGGCGATCCATTCGCGCATCACGCGCACCGCTTCGACATCGATGGTGGCGCGGCCCAGTTCGGGCATTGCGACGCCGGGTTCGGCGGAATTCATGCGGTGAACCAGGATCGACTTGTCGGGTTCGCCCGGCTCGATAGAAACCAGCAGTCCGCCCGCCCCGCGTCCTGCCGCGACCGGCGGCTTGGCGACGCCGAGCGCGAAGGGATCGTCCTGCTCCCAGGTGAGATCGAGCCCGGAATTGGACGCACCCCCGCCCGGCCTGTGGCAATGCGCGCAATTGACGTCCAGATAGGCGCGGGCCAGTGCGGGCGTATCGTCGCTCTCGCCCCAATCGGGCATGGTCCCCGCCCCCGCCGGAACGGCGTCAACAATGCCCCGATTGTGCAACGCCGTGAGCCAGTCCTCGGACAGGTTGCGTGCCTTCGGCCCGATCGGGAGGACCTCGCCATCGACCGAATGGCACGCCTTGCACTGGTTCTTGTTCGGCACGCGGTAGCTGATCGTCTCGCCCGCGGGCGTGGTCACCTCGACCCGCGCGCCCGCCAAGGCCAGTCGCGCCTCGGTCTGCTCCTCGTTCCAGCGATAGGGCAGCGCGACCCAGCCCTCGGCGCGGTGAAGCAGCACGCGCGTCTCAATCAGGCGACGCTCGTCCCCCATTCCGAAAGCAAAGGTCTTAACGATGGCCGAGCCGACCGGAAAGCGTAGCAGCCCCTCCCCTTGCGTCTCGGCTACGGCACCAGTCGGAAGGTACAAGAAGCGCAGTTTGTCCGCACCGTCTGAGAAGAGCGGGGTCTTGAGTTCGTAAGGCACGACGCCGGAGGCGGGGAGCTGGCGCGGGGCATCGGCGAAGAAGCCGTATTCGTCCAGGCTCTTGGGAAAGCCCTCATCGAGGATGGCCGCGTCCGAGACGCCCGCTGGAGCGAGGCGCGCCTGTCCTGCCGCCGAGCCGAGCAACAGGGCCGCCGCCGTCAGCAGGAGAGCGACCCCGCGCATCAGATCCGGGCTTCGAGCTCGGCCGGTGCGCCAATGCCGCTGCGGTCGAAATTGCTTGCAGGCGTCGGCGCGGCGAGCGGCGAGGGGTTGGCGCCGCCCAGCCCCTGGCCCGCTTTCGGAAGGTTGAGCGACCATCCCTGCGTGCCCTCGACCGCGTAGAGACTGCCAAGGCCGTCCCACATCACCGGCGGCAGCGCGCCGCCAAAGGCCGCAAGCAACTGCTCCGCCCCGTCCAGCTGCGGTTCGTCTCCGCCGCGCCCGTAAGTATTGCGCCCGATCACGATGTCGCGCGCCAGCGGGTTGTAGCGCGCATCGTCGAAGCCTTGCGTATAGGCGATGACCATGATCGGCGCGGTCGGGTTCTCGTCGATGATGTTGTCCTCGATCAGGACCTTCTCGTTCGCCATCACCATGATCCCGGTGCCGCGGCGCACGCCGGCAACGATATTGCCGGGAGGGGCAAAATTCGCGGTATCGTTGGCGACCACGAGATTGTTTGCAACCACCACATTGCCCCCGCCCATCACCGGCAGACCGGGCAGATCGAAGACCAGGATGCCGCCCGTGTTACGGGTCGCGATATTGTGTTCGACCAGCGCGTTGCGGCTGTTCTCGATCTCGATCCCGGCGACATTCGCCTCGGCGATGGAATTACGGACGGTGATGCGGTTGGACTGGCCGACATAGATGCCGGCATCCGAAGCGCCCATCACCTTAACCCCGTCGACAAGGACATTGGTGCTCTCGACCGGATAGATGCCATAGGCGCCATTGTCGGGATCCGGCCCGTTGGTCCAGGTGACGCGCAGGCGATGATAGACGATATTGTCGGCGCCCTTCGACTTGACGCCGTCGCCCTTGGGATTTTCGAGCGCGAAGTCGCGCAAGGTGACATCATCGCTCGTCACCAGCAGCCCCTCGCCCGATCCCGCCTGAGCGGTGAAATCGAGCACGGTGCCATCCATTCCGGCGCCTCTGATGGTCACGCCGTCAACATCGAGGCTGAGCCCGTCGGTCAGTGCATAGCGACCGGCCTCGAGCATGATCGTGTCGCCGGGCTCGGCCAGGATGAGGGCTTCCTGAAGCCGCTCCTGCGCGCCCTCGCCGGGGCTGATCGTGTGGGTTTCCGCCCAGGCAGGGGCTGCGCTCGCCAGCAAAGCTGCCGCAAAAGCCAGATATTTCATACGAGTCTCCCTATCCGCGCGCCATGATGCCGCCGGAGAGGTTGCAAGACAAGACCTATCCCCCGCCTGAACCGGCCTGCGTCAGCCCCTCGCGCGACAGCAGGCGACCGGGCGCGAAGGCGAGCGACTTGCGGAACGCTTCCGCCGCTTCTTCATGGCGGCCCAAGGCCAGCAATTGCTCGCCGAGAAGTTCATAGCTCGGTTTGGCGATCATCGGCGGTCCGAAGGCGACCGGAAGCGCCGCCTCGGCCTGGGCCCCGGCCTCCAGCATAGCCAGACCGCGCTCGGTGTCGCCTGCCGCCAGCACTTCGAGCGCTTCGACCTGTGCGATCGCGCGCTCCAGCCACGGGATGGAGGTGCGGTCGTCGGGCGCAATCTGAGGGAGCAAGACGGCGTAATCCTCGCCTAGCGCCTTCATGTCGGCGAGTGCTGGCGCGATGGGTGTGCGATCCGCGAAAGCCTCGAGCGCGCGGCCATGCGCCAGCATCAGGCGCGCAAGGACGTAGCCGTCATCGCTGACGGGCAGCGCCTCGGGCCAGTTGCCGGTGTCGACGCCCTGCCAGGTGGCGATCACCGCATAGCTGGACGAGGGTCCGAAGCCGAAGCGGTCGGAAGCGCCCGCGGCGATCTGGGCTTCGGCCTGCATGCGGCATCGCGACACGATGTCGCTGGCGTCCTTGCCCTGCTGCAGCCGCGCATAGACCAGCCATTCGTTGTAATGCCCGCAATCGTTCGGCCCCTGCCCCCGCGCGGCGCGTTGGCGATCGACCACCGCATCGGCCAGCACGTTGGCTTGCTCGGATGCCTCCCAGTCCGCCAGGGCGTGATAGATGTGGCTGATCATGTGCTGCGCATGGCCCGCATCGGGCGCGACGACCGCGTACCGCTCGGCCATGCGTTCCCCCAGCGGGGCGTGGACCGGATCGTCGTAGGAATGGATGAGGTAATGCAGGATGCCCGGATGCATCTCGTGCGTCATGAAGCCGGGTTCGAGCATGCCGGCGGCCTGCATATAGAGCGGCACCTGCCGCCCGCCATGCGAGGTGCCGAGGATTGCCAGCCCAGTGAAGGCGCGCGCATCAATGTCGCCGGGGTCTGCGGCTAGAAGTGCGCGCATCTTGGCGAGGTAAAGGTGATCGCGCTCTTCCTTCGTCCCATCCTCGCCATAAAGCGTTTCCACCGCGTCGAGCCAAGCGGCTTCGCGTGGCGAACGGGTCTTTGCCATCCGCGCCTCGCGCGTCGGAGCTAAACGCGTGAGGATGGCGCGCGCGGCATCGCGATCCTGCTCCTCCCATAGCGGGTGATTGTGCGTCATCGCATCGCCCCAATAAGCCATGGCGAAATCGGGATCAGCCTCCTGACTTTCGCGAAAAGCGGCGGCAGCGCGCGCATATTCGAAGTTATGCAGCAGCGCGAGACCGCGCAGGAATTGCTCGTGCGCTTCGCCCTGCATCCCAGTGTCGAACACCATATATTCGGCCCCGACGCGCTCTCCGGCCGGATCGTTGCTTGAAGCCTGATCGGATGCGAATGCGGGGGTCGCCGCCAGCAGCGATGCGATGGCGAGGGTTTTGGGGAACGTGCGCACGATTGCCTCCTTGGTCGGCAGCAAACTTATGACCCAGGGCACGCGGTGTTGGCAAGCCGGCGCTAAAGACCCAGCAGGCCCCGCCCGACCTCTATCCCGCAGCGCCCCGACACCAGCACCAACTGTTCGACCGCCTGGTCGTCGCCAACCCGGCGCATGCGATCCAGCGCTTCGTCGAGATTGGTGGGTACGGCGCCTTCGTTCGCGCGCGGTGCCAGCCGTTCCAGCTTTTGCAACTGCGCGATGCTCAGCCGGTCGACCAGGCGCGGCGCCATGCACTGCGTCATCGCCGGGGGGACGCCATTGTCGAGCAGCGCTTCGGCGACCCGCGCTTCGGTCACTTCCTCGACCACGCCGTCGCCGCGCAGCAACAGCCACGCACCGAGGCCGATGAGGAGAACCGCGACGAGGATAATGATATTGCGCATGGAGAGCCGCACCTAGTCCAGCGCCTTGACGATTTCCTCGACCATCTTCTTCGCATCGGAAAGCAGCATGGTGGTCTGGTCCATGTAGAACACGTCATTGTCGACGCCGGCATAGCCCACCCCGCCCATCGAGCGCTTGATGAAGAAGACCTGCCGCGCCTTGTCGACGTCGAAAACGGGCATGCCGTAGATCGGCGAAGCCTTGTCGGTCTTGGCCGCCGGGTTCACCACGTCGTTCGCCCCGATGATGAAGGCGACGTCGGCGGTCGCAAATTCGCTGTTGATGTCCTCCAGCTCGAAGACTTTATCGTAATCGACGCTGGCTTCGGCAAGCAGCACGTTCATGTGCCCCGGCATGCGCCCTGCGACCGGGTGGATCGCATATTTGACCGCTACACCCTTCTCTTCGAGCAAGTCGGCCATTTCGCGAAGCGCGTGCTGCGCCTGCGCCACTGCCATGCCGTAGCCGGGGATGATGATGACCTTTTCCGCCTGTTCGAGCATGAAGGCCGCATCGTCGGCGCTGCCCTGCTTGTAAGGACGCTGTTCGCGCGGTTCTCCGCTCGCTGCGCCCGCATCGTCCGCGCCGAAGCCGCCGGCGATCACGCTTATGAAGCTGCGGTTCATCGCGCGGCACATGATGTAGCTGAGGATCGCGCCCGAAGAGCCGACCAGCGCCCCGGTGATGATCATCGCGGTGTTGCCAAGGGTGAAGCCCATCGCCGCCGCAGCCCAACCGGAATAGGAGTTCAGCATCGAGACGACGACCGGCATGTCCGCCCCGCCGATCGGGATGATCAGCAAAAAGCCGATGGCGAAGGCGAGCACGGTGATCGCGATGATGGCCCAGCCCTCTCCCGGCCCGCCCTCGGGCGAGACTGCGTAGAAGGCGATGATACCGAGGATCGCGACCAGCGTGCCGAGGTTGATGACGTGGCGCGCGGGCAGAAGGATCGGCGATCCGCTCATCCGCCCCGACAGCTTGAGGAAGGCGATGACCGAACCGGAGAACGTGATCGCCCCGATGGCGATGCCTAGGCCCAGCTCGATCCGGCTGACCGTAAGGATCTGCCCGGCCTCGTCGAGAATGCCGAACGCGCCTGGATTCAGCCAAGCGGCAAGACCCACAACCACAGCGGCGAGGCCGACCAGCGAGTGGAAGCCAGCGACCAGCTCGGGCATCGCCGTCATCGCGATCTTTCGCGCGATGGTGACGCCGATCAACCCGCCGATCACGATGGCGACGGCTATCTCGATGATATTCGCCAAGTCGTGGGTGACCAGCGTCGTCACCAGCGCGATCGCCATGCCGATCATGCCGTTGCGATTGCCTGCTCGGCTGGTCGAAGGATGCGAAAGACCGCGCAGCGCGAGGATGAAGAACACCCCCGCTGCAAGATAGGCGAGCATGGCCCACGCGGGCGTGCCCGTGTCGCCGGTCGCAGCATAAGCGGGGGTCGCGGCCAGCGTGGCAAGCGCCGCGATCGCGGCGGCGGAGAAAGCGCGGGTCATCCTCACTTCTCCTTCTTCTTGTACATCGCCAGCATGCGCTCGGTAACGGCAAAGCCGCCGAAGATGTTGATGCTCGCCATCACCACCCCTGCGAGGCCGAGCCACTTCGCCACCGGATCAGTCGATTCGGCCGCGGCAATCAGCGCACCAACGATAATCACCGAGGAGATCGCATTGGTCACCGCCATCAGCGGCGTGTGCAATGCAGGCGTGACCGACCAGACCACGTAATAGCCGACGAAACACGCCAGCACGAAGATCGAGAGGATTGAGATGAAGTCCATTATTCGCCTCCCACGTCGCTCTTCGACGTATCGGTCATTGCCGAGCCGACGACAAAACCGGCCTGGTATGTGATGAAGCCGACCGCGATGACCGCCGCGACGATGACCGTCAGCTTTTTCCAACCCAGCTTCGGGTTCGCTTCGCTGCGGCTCACGCCTTCAGCCTCTCGCTGACCACTTCACCGCCCTTAGTAAGACGGATCGCATCGCCGATCTCTTCATCGAGTTCGGGTTTGCCCGCTTCCTGATCCCAGAAGGCCGAAAGGAAATTGAAGTGGTTGCGCGCGAACAGCGCCGAGGCATCGGCGGCCAGATGCGCAGGCGTGTTGGCATAACCTATGACCTTTACGCCGTGCCGCTCGACCAGATCGTCGGGCACCGAGCCTTCGACATTCCCCCCTTGCGCCACCGCGAGATCGTAGATCACGCTGCCGGGCTTCATCGACGCGATCTGTTCGTCGGTAATCAGCACCGGTGCCGCGCGTCCGGGGATCAGCGCGGTGGTAATGACGATGTCCTGCTTGGCGATATGTTCGGAGACGAGTTTGGCCTGCGCGGCCTTGTATTCATCGCTCATCTCGGTCGCATAGCCGCCCGAACCCTCGCCCTCGATGCCTTCGACATCCTCGACGAAGATCGCCTTGGCGCCGAGGCTCTCGATCTGCTCCTTGGTTGCCGAGCGCACGTCGGTCGCGGAGACCTGCGCGCCCAGGCGCTTGGCCGTCGCGATCGCCTGCAATCCCGCAACGCCCACGCCCATGATGAACACCCGCGCCGCCTGTACCGTGCCCGCGGCGGTCATCATCATCGGGAAGGCGCGGCCATAGGTGTCCGCGGCGGTCAGGACCGCCTTGTAGCCTGCAAGGTTCGACTGGCTGGAGAGCACGTCCATCGACTGCGCACGCGTGATGCGCGGCATAAACTCCATCGACAGCGCCTCATAGCCGGCCTTTGCATAGGCTTCGACCAGATCGCTCTTCTGGAAAGGATCGAACAGAGCCGCGACCAGAGCGCCGTCTTTAGCGCCCGACAGCAGGCCAGGATCGGGGGCCTGTATGCCGAGCACGATGTTAGCGCCGGAGACGACCTCGCTCGCCTCGCCCAGCGCCGCGCCAGCTTCCGCATAGGCATCGTCGGGTATGGCGGCATGCTCGCCCGCGCCCTTCTCGACCGCCATGTCGGCGCCGAGCGCGATGAACTTCTTGACCGTTTCGGGCGTCGCCGCAACGCGGGTCTCGCCGGGCGCGCGTTCCTTGAGGACTGCGATCTTCATCTGTGCGGCCCGCGCTTCAGGGCGCGATCAGCGACACGACGAACAGAGCGATGACGAAAATCACCGGCACAATCCATTTGAGCGAACCCATGAAGCGATCGTAGGTCGAACGCGCTTTTTTTATGTCGTTTGTCGCCATAGAACATTCCCCTTGGTTTCATCGCGCAGCGCGTCGGCGCTGCAGCCCCTTGCACAGGGCGAGCTTTCCCGAACCCGTATCGAAGCGGTGCGCCTAGCTCAAGCCACCATCGCGCACAGGCGCCGGATGAAGCGTTCACGGGCAGACCCGCGCGTAAGGCGCGCGCTCGGGTCAGCCTTAATCTGGTCTTTACCCCGCCCGCCTATGCCCGAACCTTCAAGATCGCTTCGACACGATGTGCCGAAGCCGGATATGGTGCAGGAATAACAATGGCTAAGCGCGAAGTCTCTACCGAGCGGACGGACCCGCCCGCCTCTGCGCAGGCGGATGGTGGGACCGCGGCGGAGCGCGACGCCACCGGCGAGGATCGCGGCGGCGAACCTAGAGCCCGCGTCGTCATGCTGATCGACGACGAACCGGCGCAAAGCCGCCTCATCTCCGCCATCGCCTCGCGCGAGGGCTGGCGCACGGTGGTGGCCGGCGATGCCGAGACCGCGATTGCGATGCTCGGCACGCGCGAGGGCATGCAGCTCTCTGCGATCCTGCTTGACCAGTGGGTGCCGGGCGACGATGCTTGTTCGCTTATCGCCGAACTCAAGAAGCGCCGGCCGGCGCTGCCCATCCTGATGCTGACCACCAGCGCCTCGCCGCTGCTCGCGGTCGAGGCGATGCGCGCGGGCGCCAGCGACTATCTCGTCAAGCCGGTCTCGCCCGACCGGCTGATGGACGCCCTGCGCGCAGTGACCATGCGCGAGGCGCCGCGCGACGAGCTCGCCCCGCTGACAGAGAAGATGGCCGCGGACCTCGATTTCGACGCCATGATCGGCGCCGCCCCCACCTTCCGCACCGCGCTTGCGCAGGCCGCCAAGACCGCCCGCGGGCACGGCGCGGCGCTGATCGAGGGGGAGAGCGGCACCGGCAAGGAGATGCTGATGCGCGCGATGCACGCCGCATCGCCGCGCGCCAAGGAGCCGCTGCGGATCATCAATATCGGCAGCGTGCCGTCGGGCTCGATCGAATCGGTCCTGTTCGGACACGAACCGGGAGCCTTTCCCGGCGCCTTCGACCGGCAGATCGGCGCGCTCCAGCATTGCGACGGCGGCACGCTGGTGCTCGACGAGGTCGACCGGCTCAGCGTACCGGCGCAGAAGCGGCTGCGCGACATGCTGGCGACCGGCATCGTGCGGCCGATCGGCGCGCAGCACGGCTTTCGGGTCGACACCCGCATTCTCTCGGCGAGCAACATGACCCTTGCGCAGCTGACCCAGGGCGGGCTGTTCGACGCCGACCTGGCGAGCGCGCTGGGAGCCACCCGCATCGTCCTGCCGCCCCTGCGCGAGCGGTCGGGCGACATTCCGGCGCTTACCCGCCACTTCCTTCAGCGGATCGGCGAGCAGCCCGGCCTCACCCATCTGACAGTCTCCGACAGCGCGCTCGCCCTGCTGGCCGCCTATGACTGGCCGGGCAATGTGCGCCAGCTGCAGTCGGTGCTGTTCCGCGCGGCGGTCTATTGCGAGGGCGACACGCTGACCGCGGAGAGCTTCCCGCAATTGTGCGAGATGATCGGCGAGTTCGACGACAGTCCCGGCGCGGTTCTGCACGAGGGCGTGGGCGTCATGCTCTACACCGAGGACGGCAATCTGCGCCCGCTCGAGGAGATCGAGGCTGACGTCATCCGCCTCGCCATCGGCCATTATCGCGGCCGCATGACCGAGGTCGCGCGGCGTCTGGGCATCGGCCGCTCGACCCTCTACCGCAAGCTCTCCGACCTCGGCATCGACAACGCGGCGTAAGCCGGTCTGACCGCCCTCACCATTCCACCGTCCGCGTTGCTCGCACCTCGCCCGCGCCGGTGCCGTCCTCGACATCGCCCGCGTCGCGCAGGCTCAGCGTGACGCGGCGGGCGGGCCAGTCGATCTCGACCAGGCCGAAATTCTCCTCCGAGATGAAGTCGGTCACGCGCCTCGCATCGGGCTCGCGCTCGGTGTTGCGCTCGGTCGTGTTGAACGAGTAGTTCAGCGATGAGCTGGTCAGCTCCCACAACCGCTCCCCGCCCGCCGCCTGCGGCGCGTCGGTGTAGATGCCGCCGGCATGGCGATCGCCCGACAGCAGCACGAGCCCGCTTTCCTCGCGCGCCGCCAGCATGCCGAACAGCTTCGCGCGCTCGAGCGGCAGGTTCTTCCAGCTCTCGTAGTCATGCGCCTCGGTCAGCACTTGAATGGAGGAGGCGACGATCCTGAGGTCGGCGGGCTTGGCAAGCTCACTCTGAAGCCAGCGCCATTGCGCCTCGCCCAGCATGGTCTTGGCCGGATCGCGGCTCGGCTCGTAGACGCCCAGCGGCCAGCGCTCGAGCGCATAGGGCTTGGTTGCGAGATCCGAGCGGAAGAAGCGCGTGTCGAGCAGGATGATCTGCGTGCGCTGTCCCGGAGGGCCGGTGATCGTGCTGTGATAGACGCCGGGCCGCGCCCGCACTTCGCCCGGCACATCCCAGAACGCCTCGAACAGGGCCTCGCCGCGCTCGCGAAACGCGAAGCTCGATCCGCCGTCGTTGAAGCCGTAATCGTGATCGTCCCAGGTGATCATCATCGGCACGCGGGCGCGGAAAGCGGCAAGCTCGGGCGTCGCGGCCTGGACCGCATACGCCTCGCGCAAGGAGGTGAGATCGGCATCGCCGTCCCATCCATTGTCGCCGTAGTTGTTGTCGCCGATGAACAGGAAGACGTCGGGATCGGCCGCTGCAATATGCGACCAGTAGGCTTGCGGGCGCAGCTGATGATTGCAGCTGCCGAAGGCGAGACGCGTGATCGCGGTGTCGGGCGCGAGGCTGACATTGGGCGGCGCGACGGGCAGCGCGCCCGTGCCGGCCGGCCCGTCATAGGAGGAAGCCGCGCTCGCCGTCGATGCCATGCGATCGCCCGGGGCGGCGGTGCAAGCGGCGAGGGCGAACATGGCGCCGGCGAGGAGGGTTGAGCGGATCATGCGGGGCCTGCTTTCGTGTTCGGCAAAGGGGTGTCGCCAAGCCCATGCGGAGCGAATGCTGCAAAGGCAAGTCACGCGGACAAGCTGCCGAAATCGGTCAGCGCCGCATCGCGCAGACCCCGCCACACATTGCGCGCCTGGACCGTTTCGGCAACGTCGTGGACGCGCAGCAGGTGCACGCCCGCCTCCATCCCCCTGACGGCGAGCGCGAGGCTGCCGCCCAGCCGCTCATGCGCCGGTTCCTCGTTCGACAGCGCGCCGATCATCCGCTTGCGACTGACCCCGAGCAGGATCGGACTGCCCAGCGCATGGAACAGCGGCAGCGCGTTCAGCAATGCGAGGTTGTCGGTCAGCGACTTGCCGAAGCCGATGCCGGGATCGATGCAGATGCGCTCCGCCGCGATACCGAGCGCGATCGCCTTTGCGCGCTGGGCGGCGAGGTCGTCGAACACCTCGCTCACCACGTCGCCATAGGTGCCGCCCTCATGCAGATCCTCACCCGTTCCCGGCGCATGCATCAGCACCACCGGGCACCCGGCCTTGGCGACCAGTTCGGCCATCCGCGGATCGTAGCGCAGCGCCGAGACGTCGTTCACCATATGCGCGCCCGCTTCCAGCGCCGCCTCGACCACGCCGGCGCGCCGGCTGTCGATGCTGATCGCGGCGCCCATCTGCGTGCAATACTCCACCGCCGGGAGCACCCGGGCGATCTCGTCGCCCTCGAAGGTCGGCTGCGCGCCCGGCCGCGTGCTCTCGCCGCCGATATCGATCAGCGCCGCGCCCGCTTCCAGCATCGCGGCGGCGTGGGCGCGGCCCTCTTCCGGCTTGTCGAGGAACGCGCCGCCATCGCTGAAGCTGTCGGGCGTCACGTTGAGCACGCCCATCACCTGCGGCTGGTCGAGCCGGATGGTGCGCGTCCCCAACTGCAGCGGCGCATGCACTGCCTGCAGGTTCAACCACTGCCGCTCGGCCTCGACGGCGAGCGCATCGCTATGGCTCTCGCCAAGCCCGGCAATCGCCTCCGCCGCCCCGGCAAGGTCGAACAGGCGGCGATCGACCACCCGCCCCTCCTCGCGCACCACCAGCGCGAAGCGGCTGGCATAAGCCATCGACCCGCCCAGCCGGATCGCCCCCGGCCCTTCGCCGCGCGATTCGGCCTGAGGCGAAGCGGAGAGACCGATGGGATGGAGATAGACCTTGCTCATGCGCGCGCGCCCTCAAACCCTACACAATGGAACATGTGGAACACGGTCCTGGAGCAAAACCGCGCAAGCGTCACCGTAGGCCGCAAAAGCGTCACTCTGGTGCGCAATGTGTCACTGTTCGTGCGGGAAACGTCGCTCTGGGGGCGGGGAAGTGTGACTTTGGAGAAGGGCGAAGTGTCACCTTTGGACGGCTCGGGGCGCGGGCGGTTGAGTGGCTGGAAGACGAATTTCATACAGGGCCCCATACCGCGTCAAGCGCGCGTAGGACAGGAGCTAAGAAGGCGTCTCAGCTTAGGTCGAACGGCGATTTTTGACCCCAATTACGGACTTATCAGCGCAGTCGGGTCGGGACAAAAGTAGTCATTAGAGATCGACTTGATCTACTGAAATGAACGCTTCGAATTCAGACGCATGCGGACTTCGCAGCACTTCCCTAAAGAGGACATTTGGTTCGTTATTGGCCACAATCTCTCTTTACAGCGCAATGAGACGCGCTTCAGGCGCCATTGGTTTAATCAACAAGCTCAGCGGACGCTTTCTTAGATTCGAACGCTGCTTCCACCAAATTGTGGAAGGCCATGTGACCCTGCCCTGCGGCTTCCGCATGAAGTTTACGGGACACGCGGTGCCTTTCCCAAAACTGAACAAAAATTCCATGCATCCGCTCACTTAACAGGTTTTCGAGCTGTTGCTCACTCAATAAGCCGCTCGTGTATTGCGTCTCCCAGTGCGATAAAATGAGGTTTGTATACATTGACTGTTTGCCCGTTATCGGAGTCTCCGATCCACTCCAAACTTTCTCCAACTCTGGGTCTTCGATCGAAAGCTTGAGGAGTTCCAAATGTAGCATACGTATTTGCATGGCCGCACCCTGTTGGACCTCTTTACTCTGTAGGGTGAGCGCGTTGCGCTGAAGATCAATCGTATAGAGTAACCCGAAAGCAGCAAATCCAGAAAACAGTGCGCCAAACAGTCCGAGAGCGGATGATATATCCTTGGCGTGTTCGACATCGCTTATAAACGAGAAGCTGGAACCAGCACCCAGAATGATAAGGTGAGCGATGAATAGAATTATTAATGCTGCGAAAAGTCCAGCGAACCAAAATGAGCTCTTCGATTTCATATGTACCCCCATAATCGCAGCGATGCCTGAAGCGTTACACTCGTCCTGCGCGGTGGCAAGCCAGCGCGAATGTAGGATGAAGGACGGAAATCATGGCAGGCTCTTTGAATCTTAAGCTTCAAAACCGAAGATCGGTTTAGACCCAATCTACGTTATCAGGGTAAGGTTCACGTTCGACGCTACCATGCCGAAAGCCGACAGTCGTAGAATTACACAACAGCCGCCATTCACCGCGCCCTCGTGACGCTATCCCCATGGCCAACCCGCCCCCTACCCAAAAACCCGCTGACCATGCGTCACCCGGTCCGCCATCGCCATCGTCGTCATCTGCGCGTTGACGCGGATGCAGCTCGGCATGACGCTGGCGTCGGTGACCAGGACGTTGGCGGCGGCGTGGACCTTCTGGCCTGTATCGACCACGCCCTTGGACGGGTCGGCGTTGATCGCGTTGCCGCCGTGGGGGTGGCTCGAGGACAGGACGACGTCGTCGGGTTCGGTGATGTGCTCGGCGAAAAAGCGGTCGATCGCCGCGTTGCTCATCCCGGCCTTTAGCGTGTCGCCCTGCAACAGCGCGGGATAGACCTCCTGCGCGCCGCCTGCGAAATGCACCTTCGTCAGCGTCGCGAGCGCGCGGCGCAGGACGGCGAGATCCTCCTCCTCGAGCTTGAAGCTCAATTTACCCTTCTTGATAGTCCCGCGCCGATCGGCGGGGAACAGCGCGCCGGCCGAGGCCAGCCGATTGTAATGGCGCATCCGCTCGAAATGCTCGTCGAACCAGCCGGGGACCAGCGTCGCCATGCTCATGGGCGGCTGGAAATGGCTCTCGATCAGAAAATCGCCGCGGTCGATATAGGTCGCCATCTGGTCCTCATCCCAGGCGTTCACCTTATCGGGCATTAGCGCGGGGACCGGGCAGGCGATGTTGAGCGAGATGCCGGTGCCCGTCCCCTCGATGCCGCTGGCCGCGAGGATGTTGCTCGAGGCGACGGCGCCGGCGGCGACCACCATGCCCTTGGTCACGCGGACATGCTTGGCCCGTCCGTCGGCGATCTGGACCTGCACCGATGTCGCCACCCGCCTGCCATCGCCGTCCGGCTCGCCCCAGCCGATTCGGAGAACTTCCGCGCCGGGCAGGATGCGTGCCTTGCGCTTTGCCTTCACGGCGGCGTTGTGGAGGTAGCTTTCGGGCATGGCGCGCTTGCGGCCATAGGGACAGCCGGTGTTGCAATAGCCGCAGGAAACGCAGCGGTTGTCGTCGGATTTCGGACCCCAGTTCTTGCGGAACCAGCCCGCGGGCGCCTGCGCGTCCATCGGATCGTTCGATCCCGTGCGGTAGGCGTTCCAGCCTTGCAGCAACCGTGTGCCGTTATTGAGGCCCAGCCGGTGATCGATCTCGTGCACGCCGAGCCGTTTCTCGACCCGGCAATAGGCGTCGTCCAAAGCGCCTGCGTCGATGTCGGCCCCCAGTTCGCGCCAGGTTTCCAGAACCTTGTTGGCTTCGGGATGGGTCTCGTCTTGGCGTTCAAGCCGCAGGCAGATGCCATTGTTGATGACGGTCGATCCGCCCACCGTGCGCCCCTGAAAGACGACGATGTCGCGGTCGCGCGTGGTCTGGATCGCGCCGTCCTTGTAGATGCCCGACGACATGCGCGCCTCGTGCGGGGTGATGAGGCTGCTCGGCATGTGGGGTCCGGCTTCGACCACGAGCACTTCGTAGCCCTCGTCGGCGAGGTTCGAGGCGGCCACCGCCCCGCCCGCGCCCGAGCCGATGACGACCACTTCGACGCTGTCGGGAATCGCCTCCTCGTCGACGAAGACCGATGCGGGCAGGTCGTTATCGGTGAAATCGTCGATGTCCGGATCGTCGGGCGTGCCCGCGCGGCTGCGATGGCGCGGGAGGGTGAAGTCGATCGATTTGAGCACCGGGTTGTCGAAGTTCGCATCTTCGAGCGCCGCCTGCGATTGGCTGGCGCCCTCGGGCTCGATCCAGTGGCCGTAATAGCCGGCATAGACGATGCCCCTGATCCGGGCCATGTCCTGGAAGAGGTCGACCCGGCTGTTCTTGAAGCGCCGCTCTATCCGCCACTGGCGAAACCGCCGCGGGCCGAAATGCCAGACCGGGCCGCCCAGCACGACCCACGCCGCGAAGACCGACAGCGCGGTCTCCATCGGCGTGCGGCCCGTCATGTTGCCGAACATGAATTGCAGGTTCTGCGTCACCTGCCGCGGAGGGATCGCCATCTTGTCGGGCTCGACGAACATGGTCTCGGCAAGCCGGGTCCAGATCGCGGCGATGAACGGATTGAACGGCTTTTCCTGCATGATGCGAAATCCCCCTTTTCGCGAGCGTATGGCGAGGCGTGCTAGCGCAGCCGGCGCTGAGGGGATTGTAGCTTCGCGCCGATTGTCGCCCGGCGTCAGCCGCGGCTTCAGTCCTCGCTTGCCAAGCGGTAGAGCTCGCGCGCGGCGTCGATCGGGTGGATTTCGCCGCCGGCCTCGTAGTGCCAGAAGGTCCAGCCATTGCAGCTGGGCGCGTCTTGCAGATCCTTGCCTAGGCCATGGATCGAGCCCGCCTGCTTGCCGCCCGACCCTTCGAGTTCGAGCGAGCCATCTGCCCGGACGATCGCGCTCCAGCGGCGTTTCTTGTCGAACACCTTTGTGCCGGGCGCGATCAGTCCGGTTTCCACCAACGCTCCGAAGGCGACCCGGGGCGCGGATTTCTTGGATTGCATGGTCGTCAGCGCGCTTTCGTCGAGCGGCAGCTGGTCCGCGATGCGCTTGTAGGCGAGCGCGCGGTAACCCGCCTCGCGCTCGCAGCCGATCCATTGCCGGCCCAGCCGCTTGGCGACCGCGCCGGTCGTGCCGGTGCCGAAGAAGGGATCGAGCACGACGTCGCCCTTTTCGGTCGTCGCCAGCAGCACGCGGTAGAGCAGGCTTTCGGGCTTTTGCGTGGGATGCGCCTTGCGGCCATCCTCTTTCAAGCGCTCGCCGCCCGAACAGATCGGCAGCACCCAGTCGCTGCGCATCTGCAGCTCGTCGTTCAGCGTCTTCATCGCCCGATAGTTGAAATGGTAGCGCGCCTTTTCGCCCATGCTCGCCCAGATCAGCGTCTCATGCGCATTGGTGAAGCGCGTGCCCTTAAAGTTGGGCATGGGATTGGTCTTGCGCCAGACGATATCGTTGAGGATCCAGAAGCCCGCATCCTGCAGCGCCGCGCCGACGCGGTAGATATTGTGGTAGCTGCCGATCACCCACAGCGCGCCGTCGGGCTTGAGAACGCGTCTCGCCTCCATCAGCCAAGCCTTTGTAAAGGCGTCGTAAGCGGCGAAGCTGTCGAACCGATCCCATTCGTCGGTAACCGCGTCCACCTCGCTGCCGTCGGGGCGGTTGAGATCGCCGCCGAGCTGCAGATTGTAGGGCGGATCGGCGAAGATGCAGTCGATCGAGGCGGGCGGAAGCGAGCGCATGGCGGCGATGCAATCGCCCTCCAGGATTTGGCCGAGCGGGAGGGACGCGGGCGCAGCGGTTGCGGCCTTCCCGGCCGCCGCCCTGCGCAGTTTCGCCGTTTCCATCACGCCCATATTCATGCCCCGATCTGCCGCCTGCCGGCCACTTATCCACAGGCATGAGTCCTCGCCGGACTCTCGTCAAGCGCTTTGATCCTCGGGACTTATGGTAAACAATTGCCTAACGCTGTCATGCGCGGGGCGGAACGAAGGGGGAATGCACCACATCTTGCGGGTCGGCGGGATCGGCGGACTCCAGATGGGGCGGTGTGGCCTTCAGGTATCGGCGGGTCGTTCCAATCCCATTTCCTCGTCCACCGGATCGGGCGTGTCGGAAAAGACCAGCACGACATTGCCGAGAAAGGCGACGAACAGCACCGCGCCCAGCGCCCGCCCGATGCTCTTTGCGAACCACAGCAACATGAGCAGCAGCACCGCGCTTCCCGTCAGCAGTGCCATCTGGATGCCGGCCAGCTCGCTTGGCAATGCGACCGGCGCGATCGTCATCGTCGCGCCGCCGATCAGCAGGATGTTGTAGATGTTGGAGCCCACCACATTGCCGATCGCCAGACCCGATTTACCGCGCAGGGCGGCGGCGATCGAGGCGGCGAGTTCCGGGAGCGAGGTGCCCACCGCCACCACCGTCAGGCCGATCACCGTTTCCGGGACGGCGAAGATCGTCGCGAGACTGATCGCGCCGGTCACCAGCGCGTCGCCGCCCGCCACGAGGATGCCCAACCCCACAAGAAAAAGCAGGGTGGAGATAATGCCGCTTTGCGGCCCGTCATCGGTCCCATCTTCGAGCGCCGCAGCGCCGGGATGCTTGTAGCGCCACACGATATAGACCACGATCAGCGCAAGCAGCACCGCGCCGACCCAGCGCGCTCCGATCCCCGCAAGCGCCAGCGCCCAAAGGAGCAGCGTACAGCCCAGCGCGACAACTGCATCGCGCCGACCCATGCCGACCAGTACGATCGGGGCGACCAGTGCCGAGATCCCGAGGATCAGCAACGTGTTCGCCAGGTTCGAGCCGACGATATTGCCCCAGGCGATCTCGGGCGATCCGGCAAGGCTCGCCTGCACGCTCGCCACCATTTCGGGCATCGAGGTGGCGAAGCCGACGATAACGAGCCCGGTGAACAGCGTCGAGACGCCAAGCTTTTGCGCGATGCCGACGGCTCCGCGCACTAATAATTCACCGCCCAACGCAAGGCCGACAAGCCCCGCAAGGCTGAGAAGGATGGCTTCGAGCATCAGCAGGGACTAGGCGGGCAGTGGCTCAAAGCAGAGCGCATTGCGCAACGGGGGCGAAGGATCGGCGGTGCAGGGGTGTTGGACCATGGAGACGCAACGCCTCTTTGTGCTGCGCGGTTCCATAGCCCTTGTTGCGCTCCCAGCCATAATGCGGATGCGTGTCGGCGGCGGCGATCATCAATCGGTCGCGCCACTCCTTGGCGATGATCGAGGCCGCGGAGATACTCGCCTCGATCCCGTCGCCGCCGACGATCGCACGCGCCGGCCAGCGCCATTCCTCGCAGCGTCCTTGCGGCGTCATATTGCCATCGATCGAAACCTGCGTCGGCGCTCCGTCGAGCGTTCCGGCGAGCGCGGCGACGCAGCGGGTCATGGCTACCATTGTTGCCTGAAAGATGTTGATCCGGTCGATCTCGTCCGGCTCTACCACCGCCACCGCCCAGGCACAGCATTCGCGAAGCGCGGTATCGAGCGCGCCGCGCCGCTTCGCGGAAAGCGTCTTGGAATCGGCCACGCCTGCGGGTAGGTCCGGCCCAAGAACCACCGCCGCGGCGACTACCGGCCCCGCCAGCGGCCCGCGGCCCGCCTCGTCCACCCCGATCTCGAAGCGGTGCGGGGAACCGGGCGTGCCCACGGCGCGTAAATCCCCTTTGGCCCCCACTTTTGGCCCCCCTGTGGCAATATCAGGAGCACACGATATCATGATTACCCTCCCCACGCTCAAAGCCGCAGCAGGCCGTCTTCCTACGGCCCGCCTTACTGCCCTCGCGCCGCTCGCCCTGGCAAGCTGCGCCTACGGGGAAAGTGGGGACAGCGCGGCCAACAGCTCTGTCGGCGCCAGCGAGATGGCAGCCGAAGAGATGGGCGCGATGGAAATCACCCGCCGTGCCTCCTTCGACACGCCCTGGGCGATCGAATTCGCGCCGGGCACCTCGATCCTCTTCGTCTCCGAAAAGGAAGGGTCGATGAAGTTCATCGACACCGCGGCCGCCAGCGGCTCGGGCCGCACCGGCACGGTCACCGGCGTGCCGCAGGTCGATTTCGGCGGCCAGGGCGGCTTTGGCGACATCGCCTTCCTGCCGAGCGAGGCGAACGCGCCGCTGTCGGGCCGCACGATCTATCTCAGCTGGGCCGAAGCCGGAGAGGGCGACACGCGCGGAGCGGTGGTCGGGCGCGGGCAGCTGATGTGCGAAGCGGCCGACGCCTGCGCCATCGAAGGGCTCGACGTGGTATGGCGCCAGGCACCAAAGGTGACCGGCCGCGGCCATTATTCGCACCGCATCACTTTCTCGCCCGATGAGAGCCACCTCTATATCGCCAGCGGCGACCGCCAGAAGCTCGAACCCGCGCAGGATCGCTCGAACACGCTCGGCACGATCGTTCGGCTCAACCTCGACGGATCGCCCGCTCCCGGCAATCCCTTCGCCGATGCGAGCGGCGTCACCCAGCAGATCTGGTCCTACGGCCATCGCAACATCCTCGGCATCGATTGGGATGCGCAAGGGCGGCTTTGGGAAGTCGAACACGGGCCGGCGGGCGGCGACGAGCTGAACCTGGTGCGCCGCGGCGCCAATTATGGCTGGCCGACACGCTCCTATGGCGATCATTACAACGGCAATCCGATCACCGATCACAGCGCCGACGATGGCTTCACCAAGCCCGCGACATACTGGACCCCGGTGATCGCGCCGGGCGACATGATCTTCTATCGCGGCGACATGTTCGCGGACTGGCGCGGCAATGCGCTGATCACCGGCCTCAACACCCAGGCGATCGTGCGGGTCGAGATCGACGGCGAGGACGCGCGTGAAGTGGCCCGTTACGAGATCGACGGCCGCGTGCGCTCGATCGACGAGGCCCCCGACGGCAGCATCTGGGTCGCGACCGACGAGGGTTCGCTTTACCAGCTGACGAACTAGCCCATTCGTCATTGCGAGCCGAAGGCCCATCGCTTCTCGCGATGACGGGGATCGTAGTTCCGTGCCATGACCGACACCGCCACCCTGATACCGCTCGCCGCGGTCGATCCCGCGATGGTCGAGGCGGTGCTCGACCGCGCGTTCGGCGAGGATCGCCACGCGCGCACCGCCTATCGCATCCGCGCCGGAATGGCGGCGCTGGACGCGCTGAGCTTCGCCGCGCTCGACGGGGACGAACTCCTGGTGGGCACCATCCAGTGCTTTCCGGTCGCGCTGCGCAGCCCGGATGGGACAGGCGTGCCGCTGGTCATGGTCGGTCCGGTCGCGGTGGTGCCCGAGCGGCAGGGCGAAGGCTTCGGTGCCGGCCTCCTTGCCGCGATGCTCGATGCCGAGGCGCGGCTGGCAGCGGACGGCTCGCCGGTTTTCCCGCAGGTGCTGATCGGCGATGCGGACTATTACGGCGCCTGGGGTTTCAGCGCGTCGGCGACCGGCGGCTGGCGCTGTCCCGGCCCCTACGACCCCACCCGCCTGCTCGCCCGAGGCGCGGCGCTGGGCGCACTGCCGACAGAGGGCATGCTCGGCCCGTGGGGCTCCTGATCCTCCCCAGTTTGGGGAGGATTGCTCTTCACAGGAACGCGCATCCCTGCCATCGCGTTGCCAATATCATGCCCTACGAACCTCCGCCCTATCTCGCCGAATTGACCCTTGCCCAGATCGCCCAGCAGGTGGCGGACCGCAAACTCCCCCCGGTCGAGGGCTGGGCGCCGACACGCGAAGGCGATAGCCAGATGCGCATCGCCGCCGACGGCACCTGGTATCACGAAGGTGGCGCCATCCGCCGCCCGGCCATGGTCCGCGCCTTTGCCGGTCTGCTCACCCGCGACGAGGCGGGGCAGCACTGGCTCGTCACCCCCTTCGAGAAACTCACCATCGATGTCGAGGATGCCGCCTTCATCGCGGTCGATTGCGCGCGCAAGGAGGGCGACCTCGCCTTTCGTCTCAACACCGACGACCTCGTCGTCGCCGGCCCCGACAATCCCCTGCGCGTCGCTGGCGATCCCGAAACGCCGGCGATCTACCTTGGCGTACGGCGCGGCTGCGAGGCGCGATTGAACCGCTCGACCTATGCTCAGCTGGCCGACATCGCGATCGAGACCGGCGGCGCGGACGAAAGCGGCGACTGGATCGTCTCCAGCCAGGGCGCGATGTTCTCGCTCAAGGGATAGGGGTGAGCGAGCTTCTCGTCCATCTCACCGCCCTGTTCGAAGCGGGCCATGCCCGGCCTGTCGACGGCCTCAGGACCGATCGCGCCTTCGCCGATCCCGGCGCCGCGACGCAGGCCGCGGTGCTGATCGCGGTAGTCGATCGGCCGCAGCCGACCATGATACTCACCCAGCGCCCCAATTCGATGCGCGATCATCCGGGGCAGGTCGCCTTTCCCGGCGGCAAGCTGGAGGCGGGCGAGGATGCGGTCGTCGCGGCCCTGCGCGAGGCGAACGAAGAGCTCGGCATCGCGGCGGACGCGGTCGACATCATCGGCGTCAGCGATCTCTACCACACCGGTACCGGCTTTGCGGTCACCCCGGTGCTCGGCCTGGTCGAGCCCGGCATCGCCATCACCCCCGATGCGCGCGAGGTCGAGGCGTGGTTCGAGGCGCCGCTGGACCTCATGTTCGATCCCGCCAGCTGGACCGAGCGCACCGCTATGTGGAAAGGCGCCGAGCGCGTCTATCTCGACATGCGCTACGAAGGCTTTCGCATCTGGGGGGTAACCGCGGCGATCATCGCCAACCTCGCCCGGCGGCTGAATTACCGAGCGGTTCAGACCCACTCCCGCTCGCCCTGAGCCCTTCGGCGAGCTCAGCACATGCTTGTCGAAGGGCTGCACTTTCTTGTAGCGCGACTTACGAAGAAAAAGGACGATCCTTCGATACCCGCCGTCGCGGGCACAGGCAGTCTCAGGATGAGCGGGATTGGATAAACAGCTCCTCGAAGAAGCCAGCTGGCCGCGGCGCGAAGGCCTTGTCGCACTGACCGCGGCGCTCGGCGCCGAGGAGATGCGCTGGGTCGGCGGGGCGGTGCGCGACACGCTGCTGGGCGAGGAAGTCCACGACGTCGATTGCGCGACGCGGCTCACGCCTGCCGAAGTGATCGACGCCTGCACGCGGGCCGGCATCCGCACCGTGCCGACCGGGATCGAGCACGGGACGATCACCGCGGTGCTGCCCGACGGGCCGGTAGAGGTCACCACCCTGCGCCGCGACGTCGCAACCGACGGGCGGCGCGCGGTGGTCGCTTTCGCGCGCGACTGGCGCGAAGATGCGGCCCGGCGCGATTTCACCATCAACGCGCTTTATGCCCATCCCGAAACCTGCGCGATCAGCGATTATTTCGGCGGTCTCGCAGATCTCGAACAGCGCATCGTTCGCTTCATCGGCGAAGCGCAGGAGCGCATCGCCGAAGACCATCTGCGCATCCTTCGCTATTACCGCTTTCAGGCGCGGTTCGGCGCCGCGCTCGACGAGGAAGCCGAAGACGCCTGCGCGCGCAATGCCGCAACGCTGAAAGGCTTGAGCCGCGAGCGCGTTGCGGGCGAATTGCTGCGGCTGCTCGACCTGCCCGCCCCCGCCGAGACCATCGAGCGGATGTTCGCGCGCGGGGTGCTGTCCGTCATCCTGCCCGAAACCGCGCGCCCGCACATCGCAGCGCTGAAGGCCCTGATCGCGCAGGAGTCGACGTACGAGGTGCCCGGCGATCCTCTGCGCCGGCTAGCCGCGCTGCTTCCCCCCTCGCCAGACATCGCCGAGGATGTCGCCGCGCGGCTCAGGCTTTCCAAAGCGCAGCGCGCGCGGCTGATTTCCGCCGCCGAACGCCGCCGCGAAGACGCCGACGCCCCGCGCGCGCTCGCCTATGCGATCACCCCCGCCTTCGCCCGCGACCGGCTGCTGCTGCTCGGGCAGGACATCAACGCGCTCGACGGCTGGAATCCGCCCCGCTTCCCCCTCAAGGGCGGCGAGATCGTCGCGCACGGGGTCGAGGCCGGACCCGAGGTCGCGCGCATCCTGCGCTGGGCCGAGCGCCGCTGGGTCGAGGAAGGCTTCCCCGGCCCCAAGCGCGCCCGCGCGATCCTAGCGGACATCCTGGAAGCACGCGCCCAGCAGCCGCCGCCCACCTGATTTCCAGGCTGACGTTTACGTTAAGCTGCGCTTCAGTCGCGCGACTCTACAACGGTGGCCAAGTCACCAACTTGTCATGTGCCGGCCTCTTCTGTAGGGGAACGAACCGCGCGCGATGCGCATTGTTCGCAAGAAGGCGCGTTTCCATTGCCGTTGGATCGCCGGCGGGTTCGTCCTCGCAGGCGATACGCTGTCCGGGATTTTCGTCCGGCATCTGCACGCGGCATTCCGGCATGGCTGTGGTGGCCAAGACATTCGAGCAACTGGAGATTATCGACCATGAAATTCGTAAAAGCCGCTATCCTGGCCACCGCCCCCGCCTTCGTTCTCGCCGCGCCCTTCGCTGCGGCCGCGCAGGATGCGGGCACCACGGTCTATGGCAATGACGACATGGCCATCGGCACGGTCGAAGCCAATGCCGACGGCGTGGTCACCGTGGATACCGGCAAGCACAAGGCGCCGCTGCCCGCCAACCTTCTCGCCGAGCGTGAAGGCAAGTGGACGGTCAATGCCACCAAGGCGCAGATCGATCAGATGATGGACCAGCAGGTCGCCGACGCCAATGCCAAGCGCGACGCCGCCCTTACCGAAGGCGCCGCCGTGATGAGCGCGGACGGCATGCCCGCCGGCGTGATCTACACGATCGACAGCGAAGACACCGTCATCGTCAAGAATGACGGCGGTATCGTCACCCTGACGCGCGAAGCCTTTGCCGTGGGCGACAACGGCCAGCTGATGGCGCTCTATTCGATGGAACAGCTGAACGCGAATACGGTCGAAGTGCCCGAAGGCGCCGAAATCCTGACGCCCGCGCAGGCCGCCGCCAAGGAAGCCGCCGAGATGGGCGACGCGAGCTAAGCACCCAGCGAAAGTTGCAAGGGCCTACCTAACCGAGGGTCTTCAAGAAACCGCGGTCACCGGGGATGGTGGCCGCGGTTTTTTGTGTGTTTTGGCCTGCGCACCAGCATCCGCGACCGAGTGCGTCCACCTCCCCTCCCCGCGGGGAGGGATCAAGGGGTGGGGGCTCTGGCGCCTGTTATCCCGCATGCCAGCTCCAACCGATACCCGGCGTCCATTGAACAGATGCGATTCATCCCCGCCCAGGTTGACGAGGCAGGCGGCCCGTTCAGATTTTCGCAAAGTAATATGAACGATGACGAGCGTCCACCTTCGAAAGGATGCTTTAATGAAATTCTCCGCTGCGATGACTGGGCTTGCCGCCCTTTCCCTTCCCGCGACCGCAATGGCGCAGGATCAGCGTTGCATTCCGCAGGCGCAGAGCGAGGCGGTGGTCGCGTATCTGCTGCCCGACATGCTGGAAAGCGCGGGCGATCGCTGCGCGCGTCAGCTTGGCCGCGATGCCTATCTCTCGACCAATGCCGGCAATCTCGCCGACCGTTTGCAACCACTTGCCGAGCGATCCTGGCCCGAGGCCAAACGCGGCCTCGAAAACGCGTTCGCGAGCCCGCTGCCGGACGATCCCAACATCCTGGCCTTCGGTCGCAAGGCGATCGCCGACGGCATTACCAAGGACCTCGACCAGGCCGCCTGCGGCGTGGTGAGCGACCTCACCCGCGAGCTCGCGCCGCTGCCGCCGCAAAACTTCGCGAACGTCTTCGCGCTGTTCCTGCGCCTCGGCATCAACGGTTCGCCCGATTCCGAACTGCGCATCTGCGAGGCTTGATTGCACCAACCCTCCCCTCCCCACGGGGAGGGGATTGAGGGGTGGGGGCTCGGGCGCTTGCCATCATTCAGCGGTGCGCCGCCGCCCCATACCCTAGAACCGATTGTCCTTCGGGAAACCCTGCGGCGGGAGCCTCCCCGCAGCCCCGCGGGCAACCTTCCACTGCCAGATATCGTTCTCGGTCCGGGTGCGGTCGCCCTTGCCGCCCATCTGCCAGCTCAGCCCGTCGGCGAGCGTAAACGTGGTCGCATCGGACAGCCCGCCATCGCGGTAGCGTTGCAGCATTACGCCCTGCCCCCGCGCCATTACCGGCATTTCTTCGAGATTGAAGACGATCAGCTTGCGGTTCTCGCCCACCGCCGCGACGTGATCGTGGGATTCGGGCACTTCGTGTATCACCTGCAGGCGCGCATCGCCCTTCAAGTTCACCACCTGCTTGCCCTTCTTGGTCTCGGCCAGAAGCTCGCTCGTCTGGGCGATGAAACCCTTGCCCGCGCTCGAGGCGAGCAGCAGGCGCCCACCCGGTCTGTGCACCAGCATCGCTGCAATGCTCGTTTCGGCGGGCAGGTCGATTATCGTGCGCACCGGTTCGCCAAAGCCGCGCGCGCCGGGCAATTTGTCCGCGCCCAACGTGTAGAACCGCCCGTCCGACCCCGCGATCAGCAGCTTGTCCGTCGTCTGAGCGTGGAGGATATAGGCGAGCGCATCACCTTCCTTGTACTTGAATTCCTGGTCGAGCGGGACGTGCCCCTTGGCCGCGCGGATCCAGCCCTTTTGCGAGAGGATCACAGTCACCGGCTCTTTCTCGATCATCGCGTCCATCGAAAACTCAACCGCCGGGGCCGCTTCCTCGATCCGCGTGCGGCGTGCGCCCAGAGCGGTTTCTTCGGCATATTCCTTGCGAAGGCTGCGCAGGTCTTTTTTCAGCCGCGTGCGCTGGCGCGCCGGGCTGTCGAGCAGTTTGTTCAGCTCCTCCTGCTCGGCCAGCAGGTCGCTCTTCTCCTGCTTGAGCTCCATCTCTTCCAGCTTGCGCAAGGACCGCAGCCGCATGTTAAGGATCGCCTCGGCCTGTCGGTCGGTCAGGCTGAACTCGGCCATCATCACCGCCTTAGGCTCGTCCTCGTAGCGGATGATCTCGATCACCCGGTCGAGATTGAGGAAGGCGATGATGTAGCCTTCGACCAGCTCCAGCCGCCGCGCAATCTGGTCGAGCCGGTGCTGCGTGCGCCGCTGGAGGATCTCGATTTGCGACGCCGTCCAGTGGCCAAGCAGTTCCTTCAGCCCCATCACCATCGGCGTGCGGGTCGCATCGAGCACGTTCATGTTGAGCCCGAAGCGGGTCTCCATGTCCGTGAGCTTGAAGATGCTCTCTTTCAGCAATTCCGGATCGACATTGCGGCTTCGGGGTACGAGCACGATGCGGATGCTCTCATCGCTCTCGTCGCGCACATCTTCGAGGATCGGAAGTTTCTTGTCGGCGATCGCCTGCGCGATCTGTTCGATCAGCTTGCCCTTGGCGACCTGGTAGGGGATCTCGGAAATCACAAGCTGCCACTGCCCACCGCCCAGCCGCTCGATCCCTGCTTCGACATCCTCCGCCTTTTCGGCTTCGGGCGCGTGGAACACACCGCGCAAGCGGAAGCTGCCGCGCCCGGTGCGATAGGCCTCGGACAGCACCTCGGCGCTGTCGACCAGCTGGCCTCCGGTCGCAAAGTCCGGCCCCGGCATCAGCTCCATCAGCCGCTCATGCTCGACATGCGGGTTGTCGATCAGCTCGAGCGTCGCGTCGATCACTTCGGCGACATTGTGCGAGGGGATGTTGGTCGCCATCCCCACCGCAATCCCGCTCGCGCCATTGGCCAGCAGATTGGGGAACAGGCCCGGCATCAGCTCGGGCTCTTCCTCCTCGCCATTATAGGTCGGGATAAAGTCGACCGTGCCCGCATCCAGCCCATCCATCAGCTGGATCGCCGTGCGGCTCAGCCGCGCTTCGGTGTAACGATAGGCGGCCGCATTATCGCCATCGACATTCCCGAAATTACCCTGCCCCTCGACCAGCGGATAGCGCAGCGAGAAGTCCTGCGCGAGGCGGACCATCGCGTCATAGGCCGCGGTGTCGCCATGCGGGTGATATTTGCCGATCACCTCGCCCACCACGCGCGCCGACTTCTTGAAGCCGCTTCCCGGATCGAGCCGCAACTGGCGCATGGTCCACAGCAGGCGCCGGTGCACCGGTTTCAGCCCGTCGCGAAGATCCGGGAGCGAACGCGCGGTGATCGTGGAGAGCGCATAGACGAGGTAGCGTTCCGACAAGGCAGCATCGAAAGGGGCATCGACGATCTGGTCGAAACCGTCATCGGAAAAGTCGTCGCCCGCGGGCGTGTCCGTCGAACTGGCCATCCCGCCCGCTTAGCAGCCCCGCGCAAGGAGGGGAGAGGCGTTTCCACAGGATTGGCGAGGCGCCCCCGCGAAATGCGCGGTGTGCAGAAGTCCGCGTTCGTCGCTCGCAATGCACGCGCCGCCGGCGCCGCCGGAACCGGGGCATCGTCCACGCGTTGCATAACCAAGTGAATATAAAGGAGAACCTCACATGAAACGCGTGCTTATAATCGCCACCGATGGTTTCGAACAATCCGAGCTGATGCAGCCGAAGCAGATACTCGAAGATGCCGGCGCGGAAGTCGTCGTCGCGAGCCTCGAGGACGGCGAGATCAAGGGCTGGGACGAGGGCGACTGGGGCGACAGCGTCACGGTCGACCTCACTGTCGAGGAGGTCGTAGGCGACGATTACGACGCGCTGCTGCTGCCGGGTGGCCAGATCAATCCTGACAAGCTGCGCATGGAAGAAAGCGTTATCGATCTAATCCGCCAATTCGACAATGCGGGCAAGCCAATCGCGGCAATCTGTCATGCCCCGTGGTTGCTGGTCGAAGCCGACATCATCGACGGCAAGACGGTCACCGGCTGGCCTTCGATCCGCACCGACCTCGAAAATGCAGGCGGCGACGTCGTGGACCAGAAGGCAGCGGTCGATGGTAACATCATCACTAGCCGCAATCCCGACGACATCCCCGCCTTCACCCAAGCGTTGATGGAAGCGCTGGAAATGTCGGGCGATAAGGTGCTCGAGAACGCCTGACGGTATTCCTGCCGGCCCTTCACCCTTTCCCGGGTTGTAGCGATGGCCGGCCATGACCTGCCCCTGGCATGCAGGGTGACGGTCCTACGCTCCAGCCCCGCCGCGATCCTCCAAGCGCGGCGGGGCTTTTGCGTCCAGCGCCGCCCAAACGTCCTACATCGCCCGCGCATCATGGCTTTCGCCCGGAACGCTGACGGTGAGGCCGTCGAGGTCCAACGTCAGGTCGATCTGGCAGGAAAGGCGCGAGGTGCGCCGGGCACCGGCGGCGAAGTCGAGCATGTCCTCCTCTTCCTCGCTCGCTTCGCTCAAGCGGTCGAACCAGTCGGGATCGACGATGACGTGACAGGTCGAGCAGGCCATCTGTCCCTCGCAGGTGCCTTCGAGCGGCAGTCCCGCCGCCTGGCCGAGCTTGAGCAGATTATCGCCCGCCTCACCGGCCGCGTCGACGCGGTTGCCGCGCGGGTCGATGAAGGTCACCGATATGCTCAAAGTCCCTGCCCCTTCGCCGCCGCGTTGATCGTGTCAGCAGCCGTCTCGATATCATCCAGCGAGGTATAGCGCCCCCAACCCAGCCGGATCGAATTCTTCGCCTGCTTGTCGGAAAGGCCGATGGCTTTCAGGACATGGCTCGGTCGCCCGGACCCGCTGGCGCAGGCGGACCCTGCGGAGAACATGACGCTGCGACATTCGCTCATCAATCGCGCGACATCGAGGCCTTTTTTTCGGATATTGAGATTGCCCTTGTAGCGCGCGGTGTCGCTGCCGTTGAGCTCCCAGCCTTCGAACAATTCGCGCGCGCGGCCCCACAATTCCTCCACATGCGCCTCATCTTCGGCCATGCGCTCGCTCGCCAGCGCGGCTGCGGCGCCGAAGCCGGCAATAAGCGCGGGTGACAAGGTGCCCGAACGCAATCCGGCCTCCTGACCGCCGCCGGTCTGCTGCTCTTCCAGCTTCACTCCGCCCCGCACCCACAGCGCGCCCACGCCTTTGGGCCCGTGCAGCTTGTGCGCCGAAACGGCGATCATGTCGGCCTGCGTCACCGGCATCTTGCCATAGGCCTGCACCGCATCGATCAGGAACAGCGCGTTGTTTTCCTTCGCCTTGCGGTGCCAGTCGATCGTCGGCTGCACTGTGCCGATCTCGTTATTGACCTGCATCACCGCGATCAGGCGCACGTCGGCGGGCACGTCCTGCGCGGTGTTGCACTGGCCCTCTTTCGAGACGTTGAGGACATGCGCCGCACCGATCGCCTCGGCCGTATCGAGGACGGCGGCATGTTCGATCGCCGAGACGGAGACGCTGCCCTTCGTGCCCGAGCCACGGATCGCGAGATTGAGCGCCTCGGTCGCGCCGCCGGTGAAGATCACCTGGCCGCCCGGCGGAAATAGCGCCGCGACCTGATCGCGCGCCGCCTCAACCGCGGCGGCGGCCTGGCGCCCGAGCTTGTGCGGGCTGTGCGGATTGCCGAAGCCCATCCCGTCCGGCCCGTCGAGCCAGCGCAGCATCGCATCGCGCGCTTCGGGGGCAAGCGGGGTGGTGGCCTGATAGTCTAGGTAGATCATTGCGCGACCCCTCTATCCGCTCGCCCTGAGCTTGTCGAAGCCTGTCCTGAGCGGCTGGCTTGTCCAGCCAGCCGAAGGGGGCTGTTCTTCACTTGGCGCGTTCACGGCAGGAGGAAGGACGATCCTTCGACAATCTCAGGATGAGCGGGTTTTTCAGTTTAGGGACTTCCAAGCCTCGGCGAAATTCTCCAATTCCTCCGCAGTCGTCGACCACCCGATGCTCACCCGGATCGTGCGCGCGGCGACCTCGTCCGCAACCCCGAACGCATCGAGCACGCGGCTTTTCTTGAGCGTGCCGGACGAACACGCGCTGCCAGCCGACACGGCAAAGCCCATCGCATCGAGCCGAATCAGCAGCGCTTGGGCGGACATAGTGGGATGGGTGAGCGCCGCGATGTAGTCGACGCTTTCGCCGATGGTCAGGCGATGTTCGGCAAGCGCTTCTAGGAACTGGGCGCGTTCGCTGGCGTCGGTCGCCCATTCGCCCGCCTCCAGCGCCGCCGCCATTCCAAGCGCGCCGGGCAGGTTCTCGGTCCCCTGGCGATAGCCGCGCTCGTGCCCGCCGACGGGTTCGAGCAGCGCGAAATCGCGCACCAGCAGCGCGCCGATGCCGATCGGTCCGCCGAATTTATGCGCCGAAACCACCAGCATGTCGGCATCGGGCAGCGCCAGTTTCCCCGCACTTTGCGAACAGTCCGAGAGCAGCACCGCCCCCGCCTGCCGCAATTTCGCCGCCATGTCGTCGACCGGATGGATCGTACCCGTCTCCGAATTGACGTGTTGCACCGCGAGTATCGTATTCTCGTCGAACACCGACTCGTCATCCACGGTTTGCGCGCCCGGCAATGCGCGAAACACCGCATCGTGTTCGACCGCGCTGACGATCCGGCGCTGCGCCTTCGATCTTTGCAGGCCCAGAGCAATCGCCTCGCTCGCGCCGCTGGTGAAGATGACCTCGCCGTCCCACCCCAGCGCGCGCCCGATTCGCTCGCGCGCATCCTCCAGTGCCTGTTTTGCGCGGCGCCCCTCGCCATGGGGGGAGGACGGGTTGGCCCAAAGCGACAACCCCTCCTGCACGCCCGCAAGCGCCTCGGGACGGAGCGGCGAGGTGGCCGCGTGATCGAGATAGATGCGATCGGTCATGCTATGGCGCTTAATGAGAACGATTCTTAAAAAATTGCAGTCCGGGTCGCGATCCGTATATAGGGCGCGCGCTCTCCGGTGCCACCCGGAACGGCGCGTTCACTATCGCACAAGGTTCACCCGATGCCATCCGTCATCTTTCCCGGTCCCGAGGGCCGTCTCGAAGGCCGTTTCTCCCCGCCCCCGCGCCCGCGCGCGCCGGTCGCCATGATCCTCCATCCGCATCCCGAAGGCGGGGGCACGATGAACGACCGGATCGTCCAGCGGCTCTACACCACTTTCGCCGATCGCGGCTTCGCGACATTGCGCTTCAACTTCCGCGGCGTCGGGCGCAGCCAGGGCAGTTTCGACAACGGGATCGGCGAACTCTCCGATGCGGCGAGCGCGCTGGACTGGGTGCAGTCGATCCATCCCGAGGCGCAGACCACCTGGGTCGCGGGCTATTCCTTCGGCGCGTTGATCGGCATGCAGCTGCTGATGCGCCGCCCCGAGGTGCGCGGCTTCATCTCGGTCGCCCCGCCGGCCAATATGTACGACTTTTCCTTTCTCGCGCCCTGCCCCGCCAGCGGCATCTTCGTCCAGGGCGCCGCCGACACGGTGGTCCAGCCCAGCGCGGTGCAGAAGCTGGTCGACAAGCTGCGCACGCAAAAGCACATCACCATCCACCACGATGAAATTCCCCGCGCGAACCATTTCTTCGAGAACGAAATGGAAGAGATGATGAAGTCGGTGGACAATTACCTGGACTTCCGCCTGTCGCCGGACTGTCCGATTAAGTGATTTGACAATCCCTTAATCGTCTTTTGGTTTGTGTTCGCCCTTCCGGGCGAACTCCTCGCTAGACGTCCTCCGCTCCGCTACGGACCCGCTGCGGGCGCGCGGTTGCGCTTGCGACGCTTGAAACGTCGACTCATGGCTTCCCCACCCCCGCTCATATTGGGAGACTGAGTAGCCGCGTCAGCGGCGTATCGAAGGCTCGTCTCGAAGGACAGGCACCCACATCAGCCTAAGCGTCCTTCGAGACGCTTCAGCCTTCGGCTTCACCTCCTCAGGATGAGCGGGGTGGTGATCGGGAAAAGAACAACGGTCGAAATGGCGGACGTCTGACCGCCCAAAAAACCAAAACACAAACCATTTCAATTCACTACCCGTCGCGAAACGCAACTCGATAATGCTTGTCGTTCGCGTTTCGGCGTGCAAGCCTCTCTTCCGGTGGAGCATTACAGGAGAGAGATCATGTCCTATGCAAGCCAATCCAGACGTCCCAGCCCGCTCGCCGCGATGGGCGCCTTAGGTATTCCCGGCGCGATCGGAGCGGTGCTCGTCCTCGGCCTTGCGGTGACGGCAGGGGTCAAGCCGATCGATGAGGGGCTCGAAGGGTTCCTGATCCCCGAAACCAAGCCGGTCGAGCCGCTGCCGCCGCCCCCGATCGAACCGCGCGCCGCACCCGAAACTTCGCCGAGCGTCCGGCCGCAGCCGATCCCCCTGCCCGCGCCGCGCCCAGAGACGCGCTTCACCTTCGAGAACAGCGCCGACGCGCCGGTTGGCCATCTGCCCGATATGACCGGCACGGTTCTGGGATCAGGTCTCGGCCTTCCCGATATCGCGCCGCCCGCGCCACGTCCGCGCTTCGATCCCGTGCCGGCCTCGCCGCGCGGCAATCCGGGCGGATGGATCACCGAGGCGGATTACCGTTCGAGCTGGATCAATCGCGAGCTGACCGGAACGGCCGGCTTCACCCTAGATCTCGATGCCGAAGGACGGGTGGCGAACTGCACCATCACCCGCTCGACCGGGCACAGGGTGCTCGACGAGGCGACCTGCAAGCTGCTGACGCGGCGCGCCCGCTTCGCCCCGGCGCGCGATGCGGCAGGCAAGCCGGCGGCGGGCAGCTTCAGCAGCGCGGTGACCTGGCAGATTCCCTGAAGGCAGCGATCAGGCAGCGATCGGCGCCTAGCGCGGCCCCGCATCCTCGATCCGATCGACGGGCGCGGTGCCGTCGCTCGTTGGAACCGTCCAGATCAGCACGTTGGCAATTGCGACGAGCGCCAGCACCACCATCAGCGCTGGCTGCTTCGCCTCGCCCGTGCGCTTCCACAGCGCATAGGCGCCCAGCAACAGCAGGATCGCGGCGAGCATGACAATCGAGAGCACGAGATCGGTGGTCATTGCGCCGCGCCTCCTCTCCGCCCAGGCAACCCAAGGAACATGCGCGCCTTAGGAAGGTTGGTCGAGCAAGGTCAACTAGGAGGACGACATGGGTATCTTCAGCTCGATCAAGGATGCGATTTTCGGCGACGATGAAAAGGATGTGAGCGAAAAGGAGCCGCCCAAGGCCCCGATCGAACCGACCACAAAGAAGGTAAAGCGGCCCGAGCGCGAGGCGATCAGCCAAGTCGACGTGGCCAAGCGGCTCGATGCGAAACCGGGCTCCGACAAGCTCAACTGGCGCACCTCGATCGTCGACCTGATGAAGCTCGTGGGGATCGATTCCAGCTACGAGGCCCGTCAGCAACTGGCGGACGAACTGGGCCTGGTCCCCTATTCTGGCACGGCGGAACAGAACATGGCGCTTCACCGCGCGGTCATGAACAAGATTGCGCTTGCCGGCGGCCAGGTTCCGCCCGATCTCAGGGACTGATTGACTTGATTGAGGGGCGCTCTAACACCGCCTCCATGCACGACACACAGACGAATTTTACGCGCCGCCAGGCCCTTGCAGGGCTTGGCGGCGTTTCCGCTTTGGCACTCCTCCCGGGCTGCGCGGGCGCGGCCTACGAACCTTCGGCAGGCCCTGCGGCGGCCTACGGTCCGGACGAGACGCTAGACCGGATCGCCTACGCCATGCTGCAGCACGAGCCGGGCCGCGCGACCGGGCTAGGCGTCGACGATGGCGCCTATGCCGACTGGCGCGGGACCTTCGGCACGGCAGGCGAAGCGGGGCGCGAGGCCTATCGCGCGACGCTACAAGAACAGCTCGCCATCGCGCGCGACTATCCCAAGGACGGCCTTACCGCGGATCAGCAGATCGGCTTCGAAGTGGTCGAAAGCGCGTTCTCCAAAGCGCTTGAGGGTATGGCGCTCCCCTATGGCGAGGTCGCGGTCGGATCGTGGCGCAACGCGCCCTATCTCGTGATCCAGAATGTCGGCGGCTATATCGACTTTCCGCGCTTTTTCGGCGCGACCCAGCCGCTGCGCGACCGCCAAGATGTCGAGTATTATCTCGGTCGTCTGAGCGAGGTCGACCGGGTGCTCGACGGCGAGACGCAGCGCATTGCCGATGCGCGCGGCTTCGGACTGGTCCCGCCCGACTTCCTGCTCGACAAGACGCTCGCGCAGATGGAGACCAACCTCGCCGATGCGGCCAATAGCGGCGGCGCCTATGTCGACCCGCTGCTCGCCAGCGACCTCGCCGCCGCGACCACCGCCTCGCGCCAGGCCGAACAGATCGTGCGCGATCAGATCATCCCCGCGCTCGAACGCCAGCGCAGCGAATTGGAGGCGCAGCGCGCACTCGCGGGCAGCAGTGCCGGCATGTGGGCGCAGCCTGAAGGTGAGGAATGGTACAGCTGGGCAACCAGCGCCTCCACCACCACATCGCTCAGCCCCGACGAAATCCACCAGCAGGGTCTCGAAGAGCTCGCCGAGCTGCACGGCCGGATGGACCCGATCCTCAAGGAAATCGGCTACACGCAAGGCTCGGTTGGCGAGCGGATGCAGGCGCTGTCCGAAGACCCGCGCTACATGTTCGCTCCCGGCGATGAGGGCCGCGATCAGATATTCGAATTCATCGATGAACGCATCGCATGGATCAAGGCGCAAATGCCGCGCGCCTTTACCCAGCTGGTCGATCCCAACATGGAAGTCCGCCGCATTCCCATTAACGAAGAAGCCGGCGCACCGGGCGCCTATGGCGGCGCGGGCAGCAAGGATGGGAAGATACCGGGCCGCTTCTGGATCAACCTTCGCACCACCGACCTTCACCGCCGATACGACCTCCCCGACTTGACCTTTCACGAAGCGATCCCCGGCCATGTCTGGGAGGGCGAATATTCGAACCGCTTGCCGCTCATCCGCTCGATCCTCGCCTTCGGCGCGTTCAGCGAAGGCTGGGCGCTTTACGCGGAGCAGATGGCCGACGAGCTGGGCGCCTATGACGATTTCAAGGTCGGGCGGCTCGGCTACCTCCAAAGCCTCGCCTTCCGCGCCTGCCGCCTCGTGGTCGACACCGGACTGCATTCCAAACGCTGAACGAGGGCGGAGGCGCGCCGGTTCTTCATCGAGCGAAACGGATCGAAGGAAGAGGAAGTCGCGGGCGAGGTCGATCGCTATTGCAGCTGGCCCGGACAGGCCTGCTCCTACAAGATCGGCCATTCCGAGATCGTGCGTCAGCGCGCGCGGGCCGAGGCGGAACTGGGCGCGGCTTACGACTTCCGCGAATTCAACACGGCCGTCATCCTCGGCGGCAATGCGCCGCTCGATGTCGTCGGCAATACGGTCGGCCGCTACATCGCCGAGGCGAAAGCCTAGCGCGCGCCTCTGGCCGTATGCCGTAGCGTTCCTATCTCTCACGAAGCGGCGCGAAGGAGGCGAACAGGTGGAGCAACTCGGAGAAGACCTTGAGACAATGCGGCGCGTGCCGCTCGCCGACCCGCATGTCGATGCGATCTGCGAGATCGGACGCGAGCGCAGCTATGCCAAGGGCGAGACCGTGGCTGAAATCGGGGAGCCGATGGACACCTTCGTCTACGTGCTCGAAGGCGAGATCGAGGTCGTCGACCCCTATACCGACGAGCGCCTGCTCGAAGCCTCGCTCGGCCCGACGCAATTCATGGGCGAGATCGGCTTTCTCAATCGCGGCACCAATTACCTGAAGATGCGCGCGGCCCAGGAAACCCGCGTGATCGAGGCCCCGCGCGAAAAGATGCTCGAGCTGATGACGCGCATTCCGGAGCTGTCCGACCATATCATCACCGTCTTCGCCGCGCGCCGCCGCCGCCAATTCGAGATGTCGAACGGCTCGGTGAAGATTATCGGGGCGGACCGCGATCCGGCGGTGCAGGAGGTCGAACGCTTCCTCTCGCGCAATCGTATTCCCTTCTCGAGCTACGACATGGACGATGGCGACAGCGAGACGCTGGAGGCGTGCGACATATTAAGCCACGAGCCCGGCGTAATCGTCGGCACCGACCGCAAACTGGACAATCCTACCCCGCGCAAGGTGGCGCAATTCCTCAATCTCGATCTCGATATCTGTTCGCAGCGCACGTTCGACCTGCTGATCGTCGGCGGCGGCCCGGCGGGCGTTGCGGCGGCGGTCTATGCGGGCTCGGAAGGGCTCGATGCGCTGGTGATCGAGGACATTGCGGTCGGCGGGCAGGCGGGCACGTCCAGCCGGATCGAGAATTACATGGGCTTTCCCACCGGCATCAGCGGCACCGACCTCACCTATCGCGGGCAGATCCAGGCGCTGAAATTCGGCACGCGTTTCGTCATGCCGCGCCGGGTCGTCGGCCTCGAAAAGCGTGAAGACGGGACATTTTGCGCCAAGCTCGACGATGACGACGAGATCTGCGCCAAGGCCATTCTCGTCAGCACCGGCGTGCAGTATCGCCGCCTGCCACTCGACCATCTGGAAGAGCTCGAAGGTCACGGCATCTTCTATTCGGCGACCGAGATGGAAGCGCGCTTCTGCCGCAACACCGAGGCGGTGGTCATCGGCGGCGGCAATTCGGCGGGTCAGGCCGCGATGTATCTCTCGCGCACCGCGCCGCATGTGCATCTGGTGGTGCGTTCGGGCAGCCTTGCCGATTCGATGTCGAGCTATCTCTCTCGGCGGCTGGAGGCGGACGCTCGGATCACCATCCACTACCAGACCGAAGTCACCGAGCTTCACGGCGAGGACTGGCTGGAAGCCGTGACCTTCACCGGGCCGGAAGGAGAGCGCCGGGTCGAGACACGCGCGCTGTTCATCATGATCGGGGCAGCGCCCAACACCGAATGGCTTTCGGGCCTCGTGGATGTGGACGATAACGGCTTCGTCCTGACCGGCGGCGATGTCGGCCGGGCGACCCCGTTCGAGACGGGCACGGACGGCATCTTCGCGGTCGGCGACGTGCGCGCGGGTTCGGTCAAGCGGGTGGCGAGCGCGGTCGGCGAAGGATCGGTCGTCGTCAGCCGGATCTGGTCCTATCTCGACGCTGCCGGACATATGGCCGACGGATAGAAGTCGCTTGCAAAATCATGGGCCGCTCAGGTAAAATTCACACCTGCACTGCGAAGGTCACCTTCTATGATTTCGCGTCACCTCACCGTCTTTGCGTTTCTTGTCGCATTTCTTGTCGCGGACCCGGCTTCGGCCAGATGGTACGAGGCGTCGAGCGACAATTTCGTCATCTATGCCGACGACAGCGAGAAGGACATTCGCGAATTCGCCCAGTATCTCGAGCGGTACCATGCCGCGATGGAGCTGCTGACCGGTCGCGAAGTCGATAAGCCGAGCCCGTCGAACCGTGTGACGATCTTCGCAGTCGGCGGCGAGCGCGACATCCGCAGGCTTACCGGATCGCGCTTCGTCGCGGGCTTCTACGTCCCGCGCGCCGGCGCCTCGCGTGCCTTCGTCCAGGATATTCGCAACCGGAACGGGAATTCTCTCGATTTCTCGATGACGATCCTGCTGCACGAATATGCGCACCATTTCCTGCTGTCGCAGTCGCGCTTCGCCATGCCGCGCTGGCTGAACGAAGGTGCCGCCGAATTCTTCGCCTCGGCCAGCTTCGAGCGCGACGGTTCGGTTTGGATCGGAAGACCGGCAGAGCATCGCTCGGGCGAATTGTTCTACGCCGCCAATATCAAGGTCCCCGAATTGCTGACCTATGGAGCGGACGGTGAGGATCGCAGGGACGCAAGGGACGCATTCTACGGACGCTCCTGGCTGCTCTATCACTACCTGACCTTTGCCGATGACCGCAAAGGCCAGCTACAGGAATATCAACGTGCGATCGTGGCAGGCGAAGGACCGCTCGAGGCGGGCAGGACCGCGTTCGGCGACCTCGATCGTTTGCAGGACGATCTCGACAGCTATCTCAGACAGCGGCGCATCAATGCGCTCAAACTACCGCCGGAATGGATCTCCATCGGTCCGATCAAAATCCGCGAACTGCCCGAAGGCGAGGCGGCGATGATGGATCTGCGCATCCGCTCGCAGCGCGGCGTCGACCGGGCGGAGGCGACCGAGCTTGTGATCGAGGCGCGGCGCGTTGCCGCCCAATATCCGAACGATCCAGGCGTGCTGACCGCGCTGGCCGAGGCGGAATACGATGTCGGCGAGGACGATGCCGCGATCCGCGCTGCCGATGCCGCCATCGCGCTCGATCCCACCCGGGCCAATGCCTACGTGCAAAAGGGCTACGCCATGTTCCGCAAGGCGGGCGATGCCGAGGATGAGGCGGCGGCCTACGACGAGGCGATGGCGCCCTTCGCCGCGCTCAATGCCATCGAAAACGACCACCCGTTGCCGCTGATCTACTATTATCGCAGCTACGCCGAGCGCGGCGCGCAGCCGCCGGAAAATGCCCGCCATGCGCTCGAACGCGCCGCCGAACTCGCGCCGTTCGATCAGGCGCTGTGGTTCAACGTCGCGATGATGCAGTTGCAGGAGGGCAAGATCGAGCTGGCACGCCAGTCGCTTCAGCCGCTCGCCGGTGATCCCCATGGCAGCAGCCAGGCTGAGCAGGCGCGCCGTCTTCTCGAATCGCTGGAAGACGCGACCGAGGGCAAGCCGGTCGCGATCAGGAGTGGGTCGGCCGAAATGGTCGCGGCGATCGAGGACAGCGACGAAAACGACGGTACGCAGGCGGACTGAGCGCTCTGATCCTGATCGCTCGAACGAATTACGGCGGTTGCCCGGTCGTCCGCCTGACACCCCGATCGTAAGTCGGGCGCCTCATGCTATAAGACGCAGCCAAGCACGCCGTTGCGCGCGCTATTGTTCCGCCGCTCGACAGCGCCTCTCTTCGAAAACTTGCAACTTCCCGGAACCGCCCGCCCCGGCGTGCTTTATGTTAAGGGAAAGGGGCCTTCATGAAATTTATAAAATGGATACTGATCGCGCTGGGGATCCTCGCCGTGATCGCAACTCTAGTCTCGCTCTTGCCGACCGACTACTGGCTCGTGCGCACCATCGATCTCGTGCGCGAACCGATGACCTATTTTCTCGCGCTCGTATTTGCCATCGCGGTACTTGTTCCGACCGGACGACGCGGGCTCCTTGCACTGCTCTTCGGTGTCGCCATCCTCGTCAATATCTGGCGCATCTGGCCTTATTCGGGTCTTGCGCCGACCGATATCGACCTTGTGGCGCAGACCGCGGAGGATCGCTGCTTCACCGCGCTTTCGGTCAATGTGAAAGTCAAGAACACGAAGTTCGATCAGGTCGCGGCGCAAGTTCGCGAGGTGAACCCCGATGTCCTGTTCCTGATGGAAACCGACCAGAAATGGATTGACGCGCTCGAGCCGACGCTGGCGAATTATTCGAGCGTTACCCGGCATCCGCAGCCCGAAGCGTTCGGTCTCGTCTTCGCGACCAACCTGCCGACGTCGAAGGTCAACGTGGTCGAGGATTCGAACCGCAACACACCGACGGTCTATGCGACGCTCCAGCCGGTCGGCAACCGCAGCGTCGAGTTCATCGGCCTGCATCCCAAGCCGCCCCTGCCCGGTTGGAACACCGAGGAGCGGGACGAAAACATCATCACCGCGGCGACGCAGACGCCCGACAGGCTGCCCGACGCCCTGGTGATGGGCGATTTCAACGATGTTCCCTGGTCGCCCACGACCTCGAAATTCCGCGAGCGCGGCGACTGGGACGATCCGCGCATCGGCCGCGGCACTTTCGCCACTTTTCCCTCCAATCTGCTGCTGCTCGGCTGGCCGCTCGATCACATGATGGTGAAAGGCGATCTGGAGGTCGAACGTTTCGAGGTCATGCCCGACAACGGCTCGGATCACCGCGCGGTCCTGGGCCGGCTCTGCCTGCCGCAAGGTTGAGCTGGACGGGGCGCGCCCCACCCGCTCACTCGCCTACGAAGAGACCGCCGCCCGTCCTTGGGACGCGCGGCGGTCTTTTCTCTATTTCCGGTTCAGGAAATTGCCGGCCATTCCGGCAATGTCGTCGATCGCACTGCCATCGCCGTCGCGGTCGAGCATCGATGCAAAGTCCGATAGCTGATCGCTCGTCTCGACCCGGCGCGTCATTTCGCCGAGCGCGCTTTCGCCGCCCAGCTGCGCGAGGATCGCCTGCAAAGCCGCCGGATCGAGCGGGCTTTTTTGCGATGCAAGTGCGACAGTGTCGCCTGGCTCGTCATGCGCCTTGCCAAGGGCCGCGAGCCCCTTTTCCGCCAGCGCCGGATCGATCCCGACCTTGGCAGCAAGAGCGGCAACCGTGTCGGGCGAACCCGAAACCTGTTTGAGAATCATGTCGAGCGCGCTCATATCAAAACTCCTGTGTTGCTGTATATCACAAGCCGAACGCGAGGGCCGCGCGCAAGGCTCCTGCTCTTTCGCCAATGCTGGCGATGCGCGGGGCCGGTGCCGGGCTGCGGCGTTCAAGCCGCGATTGGAGCTGCCGGCGCCGCCCGGCGCACGCTTTCATCGACATGCGGCTCGAACTCGGCGAAGTTTTCGATGAATAGCCGCACCAGCTTCTGCGCCGCTGCATCGTAGTCCGCGCCATCGTCCCAAGTGCTGCGCGGATCGAGGATCGACTGGTCGATCCCCTGCGCCGCCAGCACCGGGACGCTGACCGGCACGTCGAAACCGAAATTGAGATCCTTGCGATATTCCACATCATCCAGATCGCCGTCGAGCGCCGCGTTCAAGAGCGCACGGGTCGCCTGGATCGGCATGCGGTGGCCGGTGCCGTATTTGCCGCCGGTCCACCCGGTGTTAATGAGCCAGCAGCTGACCCCGCCGCTCGCGATCCGCTCCTTCAAAAGATTGCCGTAGACGCTGGGATGGCGCGGCATGAAGGGCGCGCCGAAACAGGTCGAAAAGGTCGCCTCCGGCTCGGTCACGCCGATCTCGGTCCCCGCCACCTTGGCGGTGTAGCCGGACAGGAAGTGATACATCGCCTGGTCCGGCGTCAGGCGCGCAATCGGCGGCAACACCCCGAAGGCATCGGCGGTGAGCATCACGACATCGCTCGGCACCGGCCCCAAGTTGTGTTCGCTCGTATTGGGGATGAAGTCGATCGGATAGGCGCCGCGTGTGTTCTCCGCGAGGCTGTTGTCGTCCAAGTCGAGCTCGCGCGTTTTGTCGTCCATCACTACGTTTTCGAGCACGGTGCCGAACCGCCGCGTGGTGGCGTAGATCTCGGGCTCGGCCTCTTCGGAAAGGCGGATCATCTTGGCATAGCAGCCGCCTTCGAAATTGAAGACCGCGCTGTCCGACCAGCCATGTTCGTCATCGCCGATCAGCGTGCGGCTGGCATCGGCGCTGAGCGTGGTCTTGCCCGTGCCCGACAGGCCGAAGAACACCGCGGTCTTGCCATCCGCGCTGATATTGGCCGAGCAATGCATCGGCATCACGCCCTTTTCGGGCAGAAGGTAGTTGAGAATGCCGAACACGCTTTTCTTCATCTCGCCGGCATAGCGCGTGCCGCCGATCAGGATCAGCTTTTCGGCCAGATTGACCGCGATCACGGTTTCGGAATGGGTGCCGTGACGGTCCGGATCCGCCTTGAAGCTCGGCAGGTCGATGATCGTATATTCGGGCGCGAAATGGCCGAGCTCTTCAACCGAGGGCCGCACAAGCATCGTGCGGATGAAGAGATTGTGCCAGGCAAGCTCGTTGATGACGCGCACATTGACGCGGTGTTCCGGCTGCGACCCGCCGAACAGGTCGGCGACGTAGAGCGCGTCCTTTTCGCGCAGCGCGGCCATGAAATCCGCCTTTAGCGCGGCGAAATGATCGGGGCTGATCGCCTTGTTGACGCGTCCCCACCATACGGTGTCCTCGGTGACCTCGTCGCGCACGATGAACTTGTCATTGGCACTGCGCCCGGTCTTCGCGCCCGTCTTGACGACCAGCGCGCCATGCTTCGAAAGCGCCCCCTCGCCAGCACACAGCGCCGCCTCGACTAGCGCGGGCGTGGTGAGATTAGGGTGGATCGTCGCGGGGGTATCGATCCCCTGCGAATTCAGCGATTGTGCAAGCGGGGTCAAGCCGTCGGCCTCCAGTGAAAGGCGCCAGGCGTCGAAGACCGCCTTGGCGCGCGAAACGCGTCGGAACGGGATCGGCGCCGGACGGCATCGCGCAGTGCGAATGCCGCCTCCGACCCCTCGCCGCGCCGCTTCATGCCAGCCCGACGGGGCGTCTTCGATGCGCAGATCCCAATTCAGACAATCGGGCATAGTTAGAGGTTCGGGCGCCGTCAAACGCGCGCAAAAATCGCTGCGTTGCATCAATTTTCGCCAGTTCTCTGCCGCATATGCGAAGAGGGGCGCGCCCGCTGTTTGATTGTCACCGCGCGGCGATCGCGCTACCCTTCGCAAGAGCGGCCAATCGCGGCGCGCGGCATCAATACGACGACATGAATTCGAAGGCGAATGACAGGCGAAACCACTCATACCGATCCGGCGCAGGCGAACATCGAGCAGGCCTCCGATTCTGCTATGGAACAGGACGCCGCGACCGATCCCGCGACACGCCCCAGCGACGCGGAGAGTGACGCCGTGCCGACAAAGGGCGGCAGCCGCGCGGTCGAGATCGCGCTGGTCGACGATGATCGCAATATCCTCACCACCGTCTCGATCGCGCTCCAGGCTGAGGGGTTCGTCACCCGGCTCTATTCAGACGGCGAGACCGCGCTGAAGGCGTTGATTGAGAACCCGCCCGATCTCGCCGTGTTCGATATCAAGATGCCGCGCATGGATGGGATGGAATTGCTGCGTCAGGTGCGCGCCCATTCGCCGCTGCCGGTGATTTTCCTAACCAGTAAAGACGACGAGGCCGACGAGGAAGCAGGGCTGGAACTGGGCGCCGACGATTACATTGCCAAACCCTTCAGCCTGCGCCTCTTGACCGCGCGCATCCGCGCCATCCTGCGCCGCGCCGAGCCGGAGCGCGCGCTGGGCCACGAGACGAGCGCGCCCGAGCCGGTCAATCCGAGCATCACGAGCGGCCGGCTGTTCATGGACCCGGCCCGCCACCACGTCGCCTGGGATGGCAAGCCGGTGAGCCTGACGGTGACCGAGTTCCTGATTCTCGAAGCGCTCGCGGCGCGGCCCGGCGTCATCAAGAGCCGCAACCAGCTGATGGATGCCGCCTATCCCGACGACGTCTTCGTCGACGATCGCACCGTCGACAGCCATATCAAGCGCATGCGTCGCAAGTTCCGCAGCGTCGATCCCGAATTCGGCGCGATCGATACCCTCTACGGCGCGGGCTACAGCTTCACCGATGGCTGAGAGCGCGCATGGCGTCGGCACAGGCATGGGTAAGGAACGGGCCGCCGAACCCTCAGCGCCGGGACAGTCTCCAACTTCGTCACGGTCGGTTCGGGCCGCCAGCGCGCACCCCCCCAAAGCTGCCCCTCCCCAAGCTCCGGCCTCCCGGCCCATCGGGATCGGCGACATGCGCGACAGGGCCGGACGGTTCTCGCTCACCGCGCGTATCCTCGTCGTCAACATTCTGCCGCTGACGCTGCTTTCGGGCGGGCTGTTCTACCTCGACACTTACCGCACCCAGTTGATCGACGAACGCTTCAAGCTCGCCCGAATCGAGGCGCAGATCACCGCCGAGGCGCTGGCCGGGGCGACCCGCGACCGGCAGGAGGCGCTGCTGGTGCAGATCGGCCGCGAACAGCGCATGCGCATGCGTATGTTCGATGCCGAAGGACGGCTATGGGCCGATAGTTTCGCGCTCGCCGAACCCGCCTTCGAGCTCGACGACATCACCGACGACACCTGGAACCAGCAATGGGCGCGCTGGCTCGATCGCTTCGTCGATACGATCGTCAGCGCCGAGGCGGTGCCCGATTACGTCGAACCCGAGGCGCAGACCGTCGATGCCTGGCCCGAACTGGTGCAGGCGCGCGAGGACGGCCTGTCGCAGGTGCGGCTCTACGACTGGCGCGACGGCACGCCGGTCATCACCGCCGCCGCCCCTGTCGGGCTCAACGGCGCAACCCTGCTGACGGTGCGCAACGCGGTGGACATCACCGAAAGCGTGCGCGCGGCGCGCACCGCACTCGTGATCGCGGTGCTGGGCGTGCTCGGCGCCTCGGCGCTGCTCTCGCTCTATCTCGCGCGAACCATCGTCACCCCGCTGCAATTGCTCGCGCGCTCGGCCCAGCTCGTGCGGCGCGGGCGCGAACGCGACGTGGAGGTCCCACGCCTGCCCGAACGCGGGGACGAGATCGGCCAGCTCGCGCGCTCAGTTTCGGACATGACGCTCGCGCTGCGCCAGCGGATCGACGCGGTCGAGAGCTTCGCCGCCGATGTCGCGCACGAGATCAAGAACCCGCTTGCGAGCCTGCGCAGCGCGGTCGAGTCGCTGCCCAAGGTGACCGACGCCGACACCAGGCGCGAGCTCGAACAGATCGCGACCCACGATGTGCGCCGGATCGACCGGCTGGTAAGCGAGATTTCCGATGCCAGCCGCATCGATGCCGAGATGAGCCGCGCCCGGCGCGAGCGGATCGACTTGGCCGATCTCGTGCGCGCCATCATCGGCAGCCGCGAACATCGCGCCGAGAACCAGGATCACCGCATCGAACTGAGCGCGCACGGTCCCGGCGCCGAAGTGCGCGGGGTCGGCGCGCGGCTCGAACGGGTGGTAGAGAACCTGCTCGATAACGCGGTCTCCTTCTCCCCACCCGATGCGCCGATCGAGGTCGCGATCGAGAATGACGGCAACTGCGTCAGCATGACCGTGTGCGACAGCGGACCGGGCATTCCCGAAGAGGCGCGCGAAAAGGTGTTCCAGCGCTTTCACTCGGTGCGCCCGCCGGGCGAGGATTTCGGCAACCATTCGGGCCTCGGCCTCGCCATCGCCCGCACCATCGCCGAAGCCCATGACGGATCGCTCGTCGCAGAGGCGCGTCCCGACGGAGCGTCGGGCGCCTGCCTGACGCTTCGGCTGCCGGTGGCATAGGAGGCGATAATGCTGATCCAGGCCAGCGCCGTCGAAATCGGAGGGCGGGCGGTCCTTGTCGAAGGGCCGCCGGGAAGCGGAAAATCGAGCCTCGCGCTGGCGCTGATCGATCGCGGAGCGCGGCTGATCGGCGATGATGGCGTGCGGCTGTCGCGCGAGGGCGATACGCTCATAGCCGCGCCGCCGCCGAACATCGCCGGGCTGCTCGAAATACGCGGTGTCGGCCTCATCACCCTGCCCGTCTGCGAAGCCGCGCCCGCGGCCCTCATCCTGAACCTCGTCGAGACGGGTCACGCCGAGAGGTTTCCCGAGCGCCTGATCGCTCGCGACATTCTCGGCGTCGAGATCCCGATCCTGCCCTTCGTCCCTGGGCACAAGGCCCCCGCGATCCGCGCCGAATGGGCGCTGAAGGTTCACGGCCTGGCCGTCGGCGCGATGGCCGAGGAGGCGACGTGACCGCCGACCCCACACCGCCCACTGAAGACGACAGGCAGCGCCTGCTGCTTGTCACCGGCCTTTCGGGCGCGGGCAAATCGACCGCGCTCGACGTGCTCGAGGATCTCGGCTGGGAGACGATCGACAACTTCCCCGTCCGCCTGCTCGAACGGTTGGTGGGTGAAGAGGGCGACGGTCCGGCGCAGAGCCGTGCGCCGCTGGCGATCGGCTTCGATTCGCGCACCCGCGGCTTCGTCCCGGGCGAGATCATCGAGCTCGTGAAAACGCTGACCGCACGCGGCGACATCGCGCTCACCTTCCTGTTTCTCGATTGCCAGAGCGCCGAGCTCGAGCGCCGCTACAACGAGACTCGCCGCCGTCACCCGATGGCGCTGGGCCGGATGGTGGGCGAAGGGATCGCCGCCGAGAGGGAATTGCTGGAGCCGCTGCGCCGTTGGGCCGAGATCGTCATCGACACGACCGAGCTCACCGTCAACGATCTGCAGACCCGGATTCGCGAAATCTTCGCCGATGAGAAACCCGCGCAGCCCAGCCTCACCGTCTCCAGCTTCGGTTTCGCGCGCGGCATGCCCCCGCTGGCCGATTTCGTCTTCGACATGCGCTTTCTCGACAATCCCCACTGGGTCGAAGGTTTGCGCGAACTTACCGGTCTCGATGCCCCGGTCGGTGAACATATCGCCGCCGATCCCGCCTTTTCGCGCGCTTTCGCCCTGATGTCGGAGCTGCTGCTCGACCTGCTGCCGCGCTATGACGAGCAGGGCAAAGCCTATATCCACATCGCTTTCGGCTGTACCGGAGGGAGACACCGCTCGGTCTACACCGCGCACCGGATGGCGGACGTCTTGCGCGGCGCGGGCTTTTCGCCCACTGTCCGCCACCGCAATCTGGGTTCGCGCGCCGCCGATGCGATCGAAGGCGATATGTGAGCTTGCCGGTTGGTACGCATGTTACGATACCAGGACCAAGGACCGATCCCCGAGATGACGCTTCCGACCAAAGGTGCGCATAGGCGTGGGGACATGAGGGAACCACACCGCGCATGATCGGACTGATCCTGGTCACCCACGGCCGTCTTGCCGACCAGTTCGTCGAGGCGATGGAGCATGTCGTCGGCCCGCAGGACGGCATCGCGACGGTCTGCATCGGCCCCAATGACGACATGGAGCGACGCCGCGCAGATATCGGCAATGCGATCGGTGCGGTCGACAACGGCAAGGGTGTCATCATCCTGACCGACCTGTTCGGCGGCACCCCGTCCAATCTCGCGATCTCGCTGCTCGAAGCCGGGCGCGTCGAAGTGATCGCGGGGATCAACCTGCCGATGCTCATCCGCCTCGCCGGCGCGCGCAAGAAGATGGGCGTGGTCGAAGCCTGCCATGCCGCGCAGACCGCGGGCCGCAACTACATCACCGTCGCCAGCGAACTGCTTGGCGCCGAGGACGAACCGCGCGCGGCGAGCGGCGGGAATTAGGCGCGATGGGGGCTATGTGAGCGAGCTGCGCCGAACCGTCACCATCGTAAATAAGCGCGGCCTCCATGCCCGCGCGAGCGCCAGGTTCGTCGGCGCGGTCGCCGCCCTCCCCGAAGGCGTCGGCGTGCGCGTGGCCAAGGACGGGCACGAGGCGGCGGGCGGATCGATCCTCGGCCTGATGATGCTCGGCGCGGCGCGCGGCGACAGCGTCGAGCTGATCGTCGAGGGCGACGACAGCGAAGTCGTTATGGCGCAGCTTGCGGGCCTCGTCGAAGACGGTTTCGGCGAGGAATGACCCCCGCCGCGCCGCGATGCGTGTGAGGTGGGGTGAACCATGCGCAGGCACATCACCGGCTTTTCCAACCCACGCGTCAAGCACTGGCGCAGCCTGCGCGACAAGAAACATCGCCGCCGCGCCGGCGAATTCCTGGTCGAGGGCCTGCGGCTGCTCGAAGATGCACGCGAAAGCGGCCGCCTGCCGCGCGAGCTGATCATGGCGGAGGGCCGCGATCCGCATCCGCTGGTGGTGCAGCTCGAGCAGGCAGTGGCGGCGGCGGGCGGCACGATCCTCACGACCACGCCCGACATCCTCGCCAAGGTCACCGGCAAGTCGAATGCGCAAAGCGTGCTCGGCGTGTTCGAGGAATGGGAGACCGATCTCGCGCGCCTTAAACCTGCGGACGCGCCGCTCTGGCTGGCGGCGCAAGATCTGCGCGATCCCGGCAATCTGGGCACCATGCTGCGCACCTGCGATGCGGTGGGCGCGGGCGGTCTGATCCTGGTGGGCGACTGTGCTGACCCGTTCAGCGCCGAAGCGGTGCGCGCGAGCATGGGCGCCTGTTTCACCGTCGGCCTCGCGCGGGCGAATTGGGAAGAATTCCTCGGCTGGACGCGCGCGGGCGGCGCGCAATTGGTCGCCGCCAGCTTGCGCGACGCCGTCCCGTATCGCGGCGCGCCCTACGCGGCGCCATGCGTCATCCTCGTCGGCAACGAATCCCGCGGGCTTCCGGACGTTTACGAAGCGGAATGCGACCTGCGGGTGACCATGCCGATGCGCGGCCGCGCCGATTCGCTCAACGCCGCGGTGGCGGGCGCGGTGCTGGCCTACGAAGTCCTCGCGAGCCTGGAGAACGCGACGCCGGCGAAGTAGAGCGCCGCGCCCAGAAGCGGCACACCGATGGCTGCGATCAGCGCGATCCGCTCGTTCTGGCCCTCGCCGAAGAATTGTCCGATCCCGACATAGCCGAGCGAGAGCAGCGCGTTGGCGCTGCCGATGGCGATCACGAACCGCCTGAAGGGGTAGCGCGCGATGCCGGATGCCACGAGGATTACCTCGCCGACCACCGGCACGGGCCGGGTGGCGAACAGCAGCAGTGCGGAGATTGCGCCCGCGCGTTTCTCGGCCGCCGCCATATCCGCTTTGCCGACGATCCTGGCGGCGAGCGGGCGTCCGGCGAAGCGTCCGATCGCGTAGGAAATCGAACTCGCGCCCATCAGGCCGAGCCAGGTCGCGGACCACTCCGCCGCCCACGGCAGAGCAGCGCCAGCCAGCGCGCCGACAAAGCCGTGCGGGATGGCTGCAACGCTATCGAGCAGCAACAGGCCGATGACGGCGAGAAAGGCGAGCACGGGCGACAGCGCGCCCAGTGCAAGCGCTTGCTCGATCGGAGCGTCCGCAAAGGGATAGAGCAGCGCAATCGGCAGGACGAAAAGCGCCAGCGCGATGCCGAAGATGCGCAGCCACCGGCGGGTTGCGGGCGAAAGAGCGATGGCGGCGCCTCCGATCGGTGATTGCCCGCGCGTGATGCCCTAACGAGGCCGAAGCGCAAGGCCGGGCGGAATAGCTATTCCGCCGCGTCGCGGGTATCTTCGCTCCCATCTTCGAGCTTTGCGACATCGTCATTGTTGTAGCGCGGCGTGGCCTCTACCAGCGGCACATCCTCGATCTCGCGCTTGCCAATCTCGATGCCCTTCTCCGCCAGACGGCGCCCTGACGAAAGCACATTGCGCTCGAAGCTGCCAACGAACTTGTTGTAATTATTAACCGCGGTTTCGAGGCCCCCGCCGACGCGCTTCATATGTTCGGCGGCGACCGCGAGGCGATCGTACAGTTCCGCGCCAGCGCGCCCGATCTCGGCGGCTTCCTCGGCCATCTTGTCCTGCCGCCAGACCTGCGCGACCGTGCGCGCGATCGCGACGAGATTGGTCGGTGTGGCGAGCAGCACCTTGTTGTGGAACGCGAAATCCCACAGCTCGGGATCGTGTTCGAGCGCCGCAGCGACGAAATGCTCGCCCGGCACGAACATCACGACATAGTCGGGCGCATCCTCGAACTGGCTCTGATAGCCCTTGCTGCCGAGCGTCTGGACATGGCCGCGCATGGACTTTGCGTGGAGGTCGAGATGCCGCGTGCGTTCGGCTTCGTCGTCGGCCTCGAACGCCGCCTGATAGGCGTTCAGCGAGACCTTGGCGTCGATCACCAGCTTCTTCTGCCCCGGCACGTTAACGATCGCATCGGGGCGCTGGCGCCCCTCCTCGGTTTCGATCGATTGCTCGAGATGGAAATCGGTATGCTGGGCGAGCCCGCATTGTTCGAGCACGTTCTGCAGCGCCCGCTCCCCCCAGCGCCCCCTCGCCTTGGGCGCGTTGGTCAGCGAATTGCCCAGGCGCTGGGCTTCGCGGCGCACCTCGTCCTGCGACAGGCGCATATCCTCGATCTGCTGATGCAGGCGCGAAAAGGCATCCGAGCGCTGGCGTTCGAGCGCGCCGACCTGATCTTCGTATTTCTGCAGGCGCTCGCTTACAGGCTTGAGAAGGCTCGCCACCGCCTCCTTGTTCTGCGCCTCGGCCTCACCCAGCCGCCTGGTCGCCTCGCTCGAGAAACGCTCTCGCGCGGCTTCGAGCACTTTGGCTCCGGTATTCTCGAATTCCTTGAGCAGGCCGGCGCGCGATTCCTCGAGCAGGCGCTTCTGCTCCTCGAAACCGGCGCGTTCCGCCTTGAACGCGGCATTCTCGCCGCGGACCTTCTCGAGCTCTTCGTCGAGCCGATCGGCCCGCCCCGCCCGCTCATTCGCCGCTGAAAGCTCGATTTGCGCTTCGCCCAGCTCGGCCACGGCGCGCTTGAATTCCTCGTCGCGCGCGCCGAGTTGCGCGCGTAGTTCTGCTGCCGGTTTCGAACCGAGAAACCAGCCGAGCCCTGCCCCAGAGAGCAACGCGACAATGGCGACGACCGCTATTAGAACTGCTGTTTCCACATCTGCCTCACAGCGATGGGGTGTGGGGCATTAAAGCCCGCACACCCACTTCGCTTTCGTTTGCAGCGTAATTGCATTGCGCGCGGTCATGATTGGCCAGTGATCTTCGAACCTCAGTTCAAAGTTCCGTACAGCTTGCCAACGACGCTTGAACGCCGTTGATGACTCACAAACAAAACGACCGTCTTGATCTCGGCACTCCCAGACCCAGCCAGCAACACGCTCACGAAGCGAGATTTGCCAGTATGGCATCGCTCATCTCCGCTATGGTCGAGCATAGCACTAAGATCGTCGCTTGGCTGTCATCGGCAGGTTTTAGGTTATGTCTCGTCGGCCTTTTTGGCTCTGTCCGAGGGATGCCATCCATCTGCAAGGCTACAGCTCAGATCGGGGATCGTCTGCGCGCGATTTACTCGCAACCACAGGTCGCTCTTTGCCTGTAGTCTCACGTTTCATAACGGAATGAGCTCGATTTACCAATGTATTGCCGCACATCTCCACAGGTCCCGGAACCAATCCCCAGCCCCGTTCGCTCATCGGACAATGACAAGAGGAGAATACGCGATGTCGATCAAGGAAATGATACAGGACCACCCACAGGTTGGGGAGGATTACAATTCGGATCTGGGCGAGGCGGTGAAGCACGCGATGTATGGTGCGGCGATCATGAATTCGTGCGCGGATGCCTGCCTTGCGGAGAGTAATGCGAGCGAGCGCGCCGAGTGCATCCGCCGGTGCCTCGACGCTTCCGACGCCTGCACCGCCTTCTACCGCATGGGTTCGCGCCGCACGGGGCAGAATGTGCTCGCGATCCGCGCGATGGGCCTGGCGACGATCGTCGCCTGCGAACAGTGCCGCGACCTGTGCGCGATGCATGACGACCGCCATTGCCGTCGCTGCACGCAAATGTGCGAAGAGGTGATCCGCGACGTCAAGGCCGCATTGGCGCGGATCAAAACGGAGGGTTAGGAGGCGGGTCCTTCGAGACGGCCTCAGCCTACGGCTTCGATCTCCTCAGGATGAGCGGGTGAGGGAGAAGGAGTATCGACGCCAGTGGCGTCGCGAGGGCGACCGCCCGCCCCCTTCGACTGGCCGGCAAGCCAGCCGCTCAGGATAAACTACGGTGCCCCGAAGCGTAGCGTAGGGAACAGCACCGAGGACGAAGGCGCGGATGCGCCTTCGCGACACAACTACGCCGCTGCGCGCAATTTCTTTAGCTTTTTCAGTGCCATCTGACGCTTCAGACGCGAGAGGTGGTCGATGAAGAGAACGCCTTCGAGGTGATCCATCTCGTGCTGCAGGCAGGTTGCGAGCATGCCTTCGAGCTGTTCCTCATGGTGATTTCCCTCGAGGTCCTGATAGCGCACCGTGCAGGTCGCGGGGCGATCGATGTCGGCGAAGATCTCGGGCACCGAAAGGCAGCCTTCGTTGAAGGTCGACATCTCCGGCGCGGGATCCACGATCACCGGGTTCACGAAGACGCGCGGCTGCCTGATCCGAGGCGGCTCCATGTCGTCTGCCGCCTCGCCTCCCTCGTCATTTGCCGCATCCTCGCTCGGTTCAGGCGGTTCCCAGTCGGGATCGTCGGGCTGAAGATCGATCACCAGCACGCGTTTGGGCACGCCGACCTGGATCGCGGCAAGGCCAATGCCAAGCGCGGCGTACATGGTTTCGAACATGTCCTCGACCAGTTGCTTCAGATCGGCGTCGAACTCGTCCTCGCCGACTGGCTCGGAGACGACCTTGAGCCGCGGGTCGGGCACTTCCAGAATTTCGCGAATAGCCATTCGATTAAAATAGGGCCATGCGGGGCAAAGCTCAAGGGAGCCCTGCGCCCCGAATTCGCCCCACTCTCTACTCCACCGGCCTGCGCGCTCGCAGCGCCTGCGCCAGCGTGCCCTCGTCGAGATAGTCGAGCTCGCCGCCCACCGGCAGGCCGTGCGCCAGCTGGGTGATGCGCAGCTTGTGCGGCTCGAGCCGTTCGGCGAGGTAATGCGCGGTGGTCTGTCCCTCGAGCGTCGCGTTCATCGCCAGCACTACCTCGTCGAGCGCGCCGTCTTCGACGCGGGTCATCAAGGCGGCGATGTTGAGGTCTTCGGGGCCGATCCCGTCGAGCGCGGAGAGCTTGCCGCCAAGCACGTGGTAGCGTCCCTGGAACAGGCGCGCACGGTCGAGCGCCCAGACATCGGCCACATCCTCCACCACGCACAGGCTCTTCGCATCGCGCTTGGGATCGGCGCAGATGCCGCAAGGGTCGCTGGTATCGACATTGCCGCAGATGCTGCATTCGACCAATCGCTGCGAAACCATGTCGAGCGCTTCGAGCAGGTCGGGAAGCGCCTGCGAGCGGTTCTTCACCAGCCACAGCACCGCACGCCGCGCCGAACGCGGACCGAGGCCGGGCAGCCGCGCGAGGGCCTGGCTCAACTGTTCGATCTCTTGCGATGCCATGGGGCGGGAGATAGGGGCGCTTCGAGAGATTTTACAACCCAATCTCCTGCCCTGCCCGCAGGGAGGGGACAGGAGCACGATGCGCATCATTTTCATGGGAACGCCGGATTTCGCGGTGCCGGCGCTGGTCCAGCTGCACGGGGCGGGTCACGACATCGCCTGCGTTTATTCGCAGCCGCCCAGCCGGTCGGGGCGCGGCAAGGTCCTGCGCGCATCGCCGGTCCATGCGCGGGCCGAGGCGCTGGGGCTGGAGGTGCGCACGCCCAAGTCTTTGCGCAATGAGGACGCGCAGGCTGCGTTTACCGCGCTGAAGGCCGATATCGCGGTGGTCGCGGCTTATGGGCTGATCCTGCCACGCGCGGTGCTGGAGGCGCCGCGTCATGGTTGTCTCAACATCCACGCTTCGATCCTGCCGCGCTGGCGGGGCGCAGCGCCGATCCACCGCGCGGTGATGGCGGGGGACGAGGAGACGGGAGCGACGATCATGCGCATGGAAGAGGGGCTCGATACCGGGCCGATGCTGCACATCGTGCGCACGCCGATCGGGAACAAGACGACCGGGGAGCTGACCGCGGAACTGGCAGAGCTCGGCGCAGGCGCGATGGTGGAGGTGCTGGCGAACCTGGAGGGCTACGAGGCGCAGCCACAGGACGACGCTCTCGCCACCTACGCCCCCAAGATCGACAAGGCGGAAGCGCGCATCGACTGGTCGCGGCCTGCGGGTGAGCTAGTGCGGCATGTGGCGGGGCTCGCGCCGTTCCCGGGGGCCTGGTTCGAATACCGCAACGAACGGATCAAGTTGCTGCTGGCCGAAGAGATCGGGGCGAATGGCACGCCGGGCGAAGTGCTTGATGAGCACTTCACCATCGCCTGCGGTGAAGGAGCCCTATGCCCTTCGCGCCTGCAACGCGCCGGCAAGCCGGCGATGGACCGCGAGGCGTTCCTGCGCGGGCGGCCAGTTGAGGTGGGGACGGTGCTTAAGTGACCGACCCCCTCCACTGTCATCTCCCTGAAAGCGGGGATCCAGGGCTAGGCAGCGCTACACGACCCTGGGTTCCCGCTTTCGCGGGAATGACCCGTTAGCCCCATGACCCGATTCGCGCTTACCATCGAATTCGACGGAACCCCTTTCCAAGGCCTCCAACGGCAGAAACACGGGCCGTCCGTCCAGCAGGCAATCGAGGAAGCCATCGCGCGGATCACCGGCGAGGATGTGCGGTTGCACAGCGCCGGGCGCACTGATGCGGGGGTGCATGCGCTTGCCATGCGTGCCCATGTCGATCTGACAAAGGACATCGCGCCCTTCCGCCTGGCCGAAGCACTCAATGCCCGTCTGCGCCCCGCCCCCGTCGCCGTCCTCGATTGCCGTGAGGTGCCCGCGGACTGGCACGCGCGTTTCTCCTGCACCGGGCGGCGGTATCTCTACCGCATCATCAATCGCCGCGCTCCGCCGACCCTCGCGAAGGACCGTGTCTGGCACGTCCCGCAGCAGCTCGATCACGAGGCCATGCACCGCGCCGCGCGGGCCCTTGTCGGGCGGCACGATTTCACCACCTTCCGCTCCGCCCACTGCCAGGCGAAGGATCCGGTGAAGACGCTGGACCGGCTCGACGTCGAGAGGGATGGCGATGAGATACGCATCCACGCCGAGGCGCGCAGTTTCCTGCATCACCAAGTGCGCTCGATGGTCGGCTGCCTCAAGCTCGTCGGCCAGGGCAGCTGGGGCGAGCGCCGGATCGCCGACGCGCTCGAAGCGAAGGACCGCAGCGAATTGGGGCTTAACGCGCCGCCCCATGGGCTGTATTTCGTCGAGGCGACCTATCCGGGGGATGACGAATAGGCATGACGAAGTGGTACAAGATACCGACGACGGCGCGGATGACCCAGCGCGAATACGATGCCAATCTGCGCGGGATGAACATCGTTTTCGGCGCGGTCCTGGGCTTCGTCCTCGCTGGAACGAGCGAGCTTTCGCTCTATGACTTCTGCTTCGTGCTCTTCTTCAGCGCGGCGATCGTCATCTCGATCCTATATCTCGCTTACAGCCCCTATAAACTGTTCTACGCCGGTCTCACCGCGTTCGTGATCTGGTCGTTGCCGAATATGCTCGTGGATCCGATGGAGATCGCGCCGCCGCCACGATTGCAGGCGACACTTGCCGTCTGGGCAATCATGATCGCCCTTCTCGAACTGGTCCCGCGCGAAAAGCTAAGCAAGGCCGAGGCGAACGGAGATACGCCCGGACCGGGCAGCCACAAGCCCCCGCGATCGAAAAAAGCCGCGAGCGAAACTTCAGACGAAATGAGGCAGAGGACATATGACCACCACCGGACAACAGCTTTTCACCATGCTCACCGCCGAAGGCGAGCTTATCCTCGAACTGAGCGAAGAGACCTTCGCCGAGCCGACCGGCAGCCAGGTGCTCGTCAAGATGGAAGCGGCGCCGATCAACCCCTCCGACCTCGCGATCCTGACAAGTGCCGCGGATTTCGAAAATGCGCACTATTCGCCCGGCAAGGTTGTGGCGAAGATGCCCGAGCCTTTCCTTTCGGGACAAAAAGCGCGGCATGGACAGCGTCTGCCCGCGGGCAACGAAGGCGCAGGCACGGTGGTGGCGACCGGCGATGCGGATCAGGCGAAGGCATTGATGGGCGCGCGCGTCGCCTGCGTTCCCGGCAACGCGTTCAGCCAATATGCGCTCGCCGATGCCGGCATGTGCCTGCCGCTGGGCGATCATTCGGTCGAGGACGGCGCCTCGAGCTTCGTCAATCCGATGACCGCGCTGGGCTTTGCCGAAAACGCGAAGATGGACGGCGCGAAGGCGATGATCCACACCGCTGGCGCCTCCAACCTTGGACAGATGCTGATCAAGATCTGCGCCGAGGACGATATCGAACTCGTCAACATCGTGCGCCGCGAGGAGCATGTAGAGCTGCTGACTAAACTGGGCGCGAAGCATGTCGTCAATTCCTCGGCCGACAGCTTCATGGCGGATCTGCGCGCCGCGATCGATGCGACCGACGCCTTCTACGGCTTCGATCCGATCGGCGGAGGCAAGGCGGTCGACAATGTGTTCAAGGCGATGGAGCAGGTCGCGGTCGCCAAGATGAGCGAATATTCGCGCTACGGCTCGAACCAGCAGAAACGGATGTTCATCTATGGCCGGCTCGATTTCGGGCCGACCATCCTGACGCCGTCCTACGGATTCGGCTGGACGCTGTCGGGCTGGCTGCTGACCCCGTTCCTGCAAAAGGCGGGCATGGAGACGGTGATGCGCATGCGCCAACGCGTGCTGGACAACCTGACGACGACCTTCGCCAGCAGTTACAAGCGCAAGGTCGATCTAGAGGGCATGCTCGAGAAGGAGGCCATTCTCGACTACAAGCAGATGAAAACGGGCGAGAAATATCTGGTGACGCCCTGGGGGTAGGCCCAGCGTGAGTCCCTGCGCAGACAGGGACCTCTATCGGCTTTGCGCTCTGCGGTTGGAGATCCCTGCCTTCGCAGGGACTCGTACCTTCTCACGGATTGTCGAACACCCCCTGTATCCGCGCCGGGTCGGTGACCCCATTCGCCAATAGCACCATCAGCAGCGTCCTTGCCTTTTGCGGGTTGAGCGCGCGCGCGGCGACGAAGCGGTTGGCATCGTCCTCGGGTTCGCGGTCGACCAGCCCTTCGTCGACCCGGCTCGCCCGCACAACGATCAGGCCATCGCGCGCCCTCGCGGCCAGCAGCCGGCGCACGGGGTCGGGCATGTTGCCCTCGCCGACCCCAGCGACGACGATCCCGCGCGCATCGCTCGCGAGGAGTGCGTCGGCCTGAGCTGCGTCGATGCCGCCCGCGGCGTAGAGGATGGGCACGTGGGGAAACGCGCCGGGAAAGACGAAGCGCGCGGCCGCCTCCTCGCGCCACGGCTTGCCGAACCATTCGAGCGATGCAGGGGTGACGATGCCGACCGCGCCGCGAGGGAAACCGCGAAAGGCGTCGTCGGTGCCGCGTGTCCTCACCTTGCGGGCATCGCGCGCGGCGAGCACGCGGTCGCCCATCACCAGTAGCACCCCGCGCCCGGCCGCTTCCGGATCGCTCGCGACCCGCGCGGCGTTGACGAAATTGCGCATCCCGTCGCTCCCCACCGCGTCCGCCGGTCGCATCGCGCCGACCAGCACGACTGGTTTGGCGAGCGGCAAGGTAAGGTCGAGGAGGAAGGCGGTTTCCTCGGCGGTGTCGGTGCCGTGAGTGACGATCGCGCCGTCATATGCGGGATCTTCCACCGCGCTTTCGAGCCGCGCATGGAGCTTCGCCCAGACCGTCGGACCGATGTCTTCGGAGCCGATATTTGCGATCTGCTCTCCCGCGAAATCGACGTCGAGCGCGAATTTGCCGGCATCGGCCAGCCAGTCCTCGATCCCGATCTGCCCAGGCCGATAGTCGTGCCGCATCGCATCGCCCGCCACCCCGGCGATCGTGCCCCCGGTGCCGAGAACGAGAAGTTTGGGTCTACCCATTGGCCGAGCGCCCTAGCGGCGCGGGCGGCGGATGACAAAGGGGAAGGCGTTAGCGATCTTGACCCGAGCACGCCCCGCCCCTAGGTGGCGCGCTCCCACTTGCTTGCACCTGTGTAGCGAGGGGACGAGGGCGATTAGCTCAGTTGGTAGAGCATCTCGTTTACACCGAGAGGGTCGGCAGTTCGAGCCTGTCATCGCCCACCAGTTTTCACTAGACGAAATCGTCCGGGGGACGATTTCGCGTGAAAACTCCCGAGCGCAAGCGAAGGGCTGGCTCGAAGTCAGCTATACCGCGCCTCCACCTTCTCACCCTCCTTCCCCGCCGCGACTGCGCGCACGCTGTCCGCAAGATCGGCGAGGTAATCGTCCATCACCTCGGCATGTTTGGGCGAAAGCATCAAGTGGAGGCTCGGCGGATCGACCGTGATCGAGGTGAACCAGCCCTTGCGGTACATTTCGCCATAGAGCTTGAAGGCGTCGTGATCGGGATGGCGAAAGGCGATAAGGCCGAGGACAGGCTTACCCAGCACCTCGAAGCCGAGCCTCGCCAACCCTTCTTCCACGCGCCGCCGGGTCTCGCAGACCAGGCCCTGTTTCTCGCGATAGCCCTCGACCCCCAGCACGTTCATCACCGCCCAGGCCGCCGCGATTGCGCCGCCGGGCCGCGTGCCGGCAAGCGTCGGCGTCTTCATAGGCGCCCCGTTCCAGTTCTTCATGTCGAACGGCATGAAGTCGTAAAGTTTCTGCGAGCGGAACAGGACCGTCGAGGCGCCCTTCGCGGCATAGCCGTATTTATGCAGGTCCGCGCTCATCGACATGACACCGGGCACCTCGAAATCGAACGCAGGAACCGCGACGCCGTTCATTCGCGCAAAAGGCGCGAAATAGCCGCCGACACAGGCATCGGTGTGGAGCCAGATATTGCGCGCCGCCGCCACCTCCCCGAGTGCCTCGATCGGGTCAATAACGCCGTGCGGGAAGTTGGGCGCGGAGCCTACCATCATTATGGTGCCCGCATCGCAGGCCTCTTCCATCGCGACCGGGTCGACCTCGTAGCTGCCATCCTCCTTCAGCGGCACGCGCCGGACCTCGATATCCATCAGATGCGCGGCCTTGTCGAAGGCGAGATGCGCGGATTGCGGCAGGACGATATTGGCCGGGCTGGTGAGCCCCTTCGTACCCCGCGCATGATCGCGCGCAGCCTTCATCGCCATGGTGATCGAATCGGTCCCGCCCGACGTCATGCAGCCGGTCGCGCCCTTCGGTCCGTGAAGGATCGAAAGCGCCATTTCGATGACTTCGCGCTCCATCTGCGCCAGTGAGGGGAAGGCGAGCGGACCGAGCCCGTTCTCCGCCATGTAGAGCGTATAGGCCTCGTGCTGCACCTGCGCGATTTCGGGCCCGGCGTTGAAGACATAGACCGCGGTCTTCCCGTCGCGCCATTTGGCATCGCCCGCGCCGCGCGCTTCGAGCTCGCCGCGCACGTCTTTCCAGGGTGTCCCCTGTGCCGGCATTCCCATCGCCTGTTCCTCTCCCATGCCCATCGTTCCTAGCCCTGCGCCAGCGCCTCTCGCAGCTGCGCGATCGCTTCCTCGCTGTCCCATTCATAGCCGCCCGCGACCCGCAGCACTTCCTTCCCATCCGCATCGAACAGCACCGTGACCGGCAGCAATCCGCCATCGGTGAACGCCGCCGCGAGATCGTTGTCGGGATCGAGCCATTGTTCGAGATGCGCGAAGTCCCGCTCTTCGAAGAACGGCACAACGACTTCGGCGCCGCGCGCGTCCTGGCTGATGGTCAGCACCCGGACCTCGTCCCCCAATTCGCCCGCGAGATTGTCGAGCGCGGGCATCTCCACGACGCAGGGCGCGCACCACGTCGCCCACAGATTGATCAGCACCGGCCCCTCCAGCTCGCCCAAGTCCAACACCTGCCCTTGCGGGTTTTCGAAGGCGAGATCGGGCAACGGCGTTCCCGCATAGGTCCGCACCATCTGGCCGGACAATTGCGGCGGCGGCGAAGACGAAGCCTTGGCTGGCGCCGAAGACGCCGCGCCTTGCGCGCCCTCGCCCGCCCCATTATCGCACCCGGCAAGCAGCAGCGCGGCGGCGCCCGCCATCATCATCGAACGGATCATGACTGACTCCTCCTCGCAAACGGACAACGCATCGCCCCGGACCGATGGCAAAGCCGCCTCCAACCAGATGTGGGGCGGCCGTTTTGCCGACGGGCCTAGCGCGATCATGCGCGAAATCAATGCCTCGATACCGTTCGACAAGGCGCTTTGGCGACAGGATATCGCCGCATCCAAAGCGCATGTCGCGATGCTGGCGGCGCAGGGAATCGTCACTGCCGCGGACGCCGAGGCGATCGAGCGGGGTCTCGACGAGATCGCGCGGGAATACGAAGCAGGCGGCGTGCCCGAGGACTGGGACCTCGAGGACATCCACATGACGATCGAGGCGCGGCTTGCCGAACTGATCGGCCCGGTGGCGGGGCGTCTCCACACCGCGCGCAGTCGCAACGATCAGGTCGCGACCGACTTTCGCCTGTGGGTACGCGACGCCATCGACCGGGTAGATACCGGGCTTGCCGCGTTCCAGCGCGCGCTCGTCTCTCGGGCGGGCGATCATGCCGATGCGATCATGCCGGGTTTCACCCACCTGCAGACCGCGCAGCCGGTGACGCTCGGCCATCATCTTATGGCCTATTACGAGATGACCGCGCGCGATCGCACGCGCTTCGCCGATGCGCGCCGGCGGCTGGACCAGTGCCCGCTGGGCAGCGCGGCGCTCGCCGGGACAGGTTTTCCCATCGACCGTGAGGCGACGTCCCGGGCACTGGGTTTCGAGGCACCTACCCGCAACAGCCTCGATGCCGTCTCGGATCGCGATTTCGCGCTCGATTTCCTGATGGTCGCGACGGCCTGCGGGGTCCATCTCTCGCGGCTGGCCGAGGAGCTGATCCTATGGGCGAGCCAGCCCTTCGGTTTCGTGCGCATGCCTGACGCGCTCTCCACCGGCAGCTCGATCATGCCGCAAAAGAAGAACCCGGACGCCGCCGAACTGGTGCGCGGCCATGCCGGGCGGATCGCCGGCTGCATGACGGCGCTGACCATCACCATGAAGGGTCTGCCGCTGGCCTATTCGAAGGACATGCAGGACGACAAGCCACCGGTGTTCGAGGCGGCGGGGCTGCTCGAGCTCTGCATCGCGGCGATGACCGGAATGATCGCGGAGGCGAGCTTCGACACCGCCCGAATGCGCGAGGCGGCGCAGCGCGGCTATGCCACCGCGACCGATCTCGCCGACTGGCTGGTGCGCGAAGCCGACATTCCCTTTCGCGAGGCGCATCACATCACCGGTGCCGCGGTGAGGCTCGCCGAAAGCAAGGGCGTCGCTTTGTCCGACCTCGCCCTGGACGAGCTGCAGGCGGTCGATGCGCGCATCGACGATCGGGTCTACGATGCGCTGTCGATCGACGCGTCGGTCGCCGCACGCGCGAGCTATGGCGGAACCGCGCCCGAACAGGTACGAGCCAGGATCGAGGAAGCGCGCGATGAACTGGGAATGTGAAATGAGGCGAAACGGTCCAACGGCGATACTGCTGGTTGCGCTCGCCGCAGCCCTTGCCGGGTGCGGCGCGCGCGAGCCGCTGGAGCCGGCACCGGGCGCCACCCTGCCGCCGCCCGGCTATGGTGCGGTCGATCGGCCCGAGGCCGAACAGCTGCTCGAACTGCCGACCCTCGCCGCGCCCGAGCGCAGCGTCGAATTGCGCCGCCGCTCCGAAGAGCGCGAAGACGACCCCTTCGACCTTCCCCCGGACTAGGACTGCAACCCGCCCGACATGGACCATTTTGCGATCCGCGACAGCGTGATGCATGCCGAAGACGTGCCCCTCCCCCGCATCGCCGAGGAGGTCGGCACGCCCGTCTACGTCTATTCTCGTGCCACGCTGGAGCGGCACGCGCAGATGTTCAACGAAGCCCTGGCAGACATTCCCGACAGGCTCGTCGCCTTTGCGGTCAAGGCCAACCCCAATCTCGCCGTGCTGAAAGTGTTGCAGCGACAGGGCTGCGGCGCCGATGTCGTCTCGGTGGGCGAGATGCGCCGCGCGCTGAAAGCGGGGATCGCGCCGGAGAAGATCGTCTTTTCCGGCGTCGGCAAGACCGCGGCCGAGCTGGTTGCCGCGCTCGAGGCGGGGATCGGACAGTTCAATATCGAGAGCGAGGAAGAAGGGCTGGAGCTCGCTGCGCTGGCCGCCGGAACGGGGCGCGAGGCGGCCTGCGCCTTGCGGGTTAATCCTGATGTCGATGCAGGCACCCACGACAAGATTTCGACCGGACGCGCGGACAACAAGTTCGGCGTGCCGATCGGCGAGGCGGGGCAGATTTTCGGACGTCTGGCGGGGCAGGACGGGATCCGGCTGCGCGGCGTCGCGGTGCATATCGGCAGTCAGCTTGCCGACCTCGCCCCGCTCGAAAGGGCTTTCGCCAAGCTCGGCGAACTCGTCTCCTCGCTGCGCGGCGCGGGACACGAAATCACCCATGTCGACCTCGGCGGGGGGCTCGGCGTGCCCTACCGCGCGGACGAAGAATTGCCCTCGCCGGCCGAATACGGCGCGATGGTCGCCCGGGTTACGAAAGGATGGGACGTCAGGCTGATCTTCGAACCAGGACGTGTGATTGCGGGAAATGCCGGCATCTTGCTGACGCGGGTCGTGCGGGTGAAGCGCGGCCTCAAACATCCCTTTGTCATCGTCGATGCGGCGATGAACGATCTCGCCCGGCCGGCGCTCTACGGCGCCTGGCACGATTTCGTCGCCGTTACGCCGCGCGGCAGCGACATGACGGCGAACATCGTCGGCCCGATCTGCGAGACCGGCGACACATTCGCCACCGGACGGCTGACCGACACGCTCGCCGCGGGCGACCTCGCTGTCTTCCGCACCGCGGGAGCCTATGGCGCGACTATGGCCTCATCGTACAATTCGCGCGGCTTCGTGCCCGAGGTGCTGGTCGATGGCGATCGGTTCGCGGTGGTCGCGGAACGCATCGATGCCGCCGCGATCATGGACGCCGAGCGCGTCCCGGAATGGCTTGGCTGAGCCGGGCGGTGCGATGACGCAGGCCCCTGCTCGCCCGCCCTCTGGCCAAGTGTTGCCCAGCCTCCCCCTGTTTCACCGGATTGCCGGCCAGCGCGTGCTGGTGCTGGGCGAAGGCTCCGCAGCGGAGCCCAAGGCGCGGCTTGTCGAGCGCGCCGGCGGCATCGTCCTGCGTGACGAGCAGCGCGCGGTCGATGAAGGCGTGCGGTTGGCTTTCGTTGCCTACGAGGATGCGAGCGCGTGCGAAACGGCGGCGATCCGCCTGCGCTGTGCCGGGCTGCTCGTCAACGTCGTCGATCGCCCGGACCTTTGCGATTTCACGACGCCCAGCATTCTCGATCGGACCCCGCTGGTGGTTGCGGTCGGGACGGGCGGCGCCTCAGCGGGGCTGGCCAAGCATGTCCGCTTGCGGCTGGAGCGGCTTCTGCCGCAAGGACTGGGTGCGCTCGCCTCGGCGCTGTTCGCCGCCCGCACAGCGCTGCGCAAGGCGTTCCCCGAAGCGTCCGAGCGCCGCCGCGCCATCGATGCAGCGCTTGGCGAAGGCGGCCATCTCGATGTTCTGCGCGAAGGTTCGGCGGACCGCGTCGAGGCGTGGCTTGCCCATCCGAACGGTGCCGCGGGCGCGCGGACCGAACGTATCGACCTCGCGAGCGATGATCCCGAGGATCTGACGATCCGACAGGCGCGCTGGCTGGGCGAAGCGGATGTAGTCTGCAGCGAGGCCGGAGTGCCCGATGCGATCCTCGCCCGGGCGCGCGCAGACGCTGTGCGCTTGACGTGCGAACAGGCGCCATCCTGCGCCCAAGGCACCTGCGCCAAAGCCGCAGCCGCCGGACAGGGCGAGGGCCTGACCGTCATCCTGCGCCGCGAAACGGTCGGCGAGCGAACCGGCGAGTGAACGTGCCATCCAGCCGGCGGCGGAGCCGCGGCGTGCCTTAGGCGGCCTGTTGCAGCATCGGCGTTTCGACCTCAGCGAAATAGCGCGCCATCGCATCGCGCGAGCGATCGCTCAGCACCACGAAGGCGCGCCGCTTATCGCTTGGATCGGCAACGCGAAGGAAAACGCCGTTTTCGACCAGCTGCTTGATCCAGCGCAGCGCCGTGGTTGCGGGCACCATGGCGGCGATGCACAGCGAGGTCACCGAAACGCGCTGATCCTCGGCATAGGCGGCGGTCAGGTCGAGCAGCATGTCCCAGGCGGGATCGGCGAACAATTCGTCTTCGAAGAATTTGGCGCGCGCCTGGCGCGAGGCGATGATGCGGCGGACATGGCGCGGATCGGGTAGCGCAAACGCGCCGCCCTTGCGCCTTGCCGGCTCAGCCGAAGCGACGCCTCCGACGGCGGCGAGCGGTGCCGGTCCCGCCTCGTCCGAGGTTCCGGACCGTCCCTCGCCGGTCGGCGCGAACCGGCGATCGGACAGGCCCTCGAGCTTGCTGGCGATGGCATCGACCTGGCGCGAGAGATGAAGCAGGCTCAGCCGGTCTTCCTCGCTCATCTCGCGAACCCGCGGATCGGCTATCTCCGCGAGCACCCGGCCCACCGCAACGATCCGCTCGGCTCGACTCGGCTGAACCATGATCTGCGGATCGGACTGATCGAGCGCGGCGAACACATCGTCGAGCGCGTCGATCGATGTCGAGACGATCAGCTTGGCGCCGGATTGCGCGACCCGCATGTCGAGCCGCGCCAGCGCCGCGAGCGCCCCGCCCTCGATCGCCGGACAATCGATCATCACGACGTCGCCCAGAAGCGCGATCGGACCTTCGATCAGGCTCTGCAGACTGCCGCCGTCGATCGTGCGAAAGCCCGCCCCGCCGAGGTCCTCGGCAGCCTGCGAGCGCCAGGACGAGCGATCGGCGAAGATCGCCACCCGCGCCGGCAATCCGGAGCTATCCGAAGCGCTGCCATAGCTGAAATCGGCGGTCTGAACGTCGTGCTGCATGATCGAATCACCCTCTGCTGAACCGGAACGGGTGTAGAACAAAGGAAGATCAAGTCAAGATTTGCGCGTATAACACGGGTTTACCTCCGCCGCGATTGAACCATTTGGCCTAGCGACGCGACTACCCAAGCGATGACCACGAAATCCGCCTCGATCCCGGCTATCAGCCCCTCGTCGGGCGCGTTGTTCGACGAATGGTTGGTGGTCGAGGCGCAGGCCGGGGACCGCGCGGCGGCGGAGCGATTGTATCGCCGCTGGAACCCGCGGCTCGCGCGGGCGGCACGGCGATATGGCGCGGGCGAGGACGCCGCGCTCGACCTCGCGCAGGAATGCTGGCTCGCGATCTTCAAGGGCCTTCCCCGCCTGCGCGATCCGGCGCGGTTCCGATCCTACGCCTTTGCCGTTCTCCATCGCCGCGGGGCGGACCACCTGCGCCGCGTGACGAAGGACCGTGCCGCGCTAACCACGCAACCGAGCGAGCAGCTAACGCGGCCTGACGCCCCGCCCGGCGAAACGCTGGCGATCCGCCAGGCATTCGCAAGCCTACCACCCGACCAGCGGCTCGCCGCACACTTGTTCTTCATCGAAGGGCTAACCTTGCGCGAAATCGCCGAGGTCCAGTCGATCCCCGAAGGCACGGCCAAAAGCCGCCTGTTTCATGCGCGCCGGAAACTGAAAGACGCGCTCACCCCCGAATTTGAAGGAGAAAACCTATGACCAATCATGACCAACGTATCGCCGCCGCGCTCGACGATGACGACCGCGCCTTCCTTGACCAGATCGAGGCGGATCGGGGCCTCTTCACCCAGCTCGGCGACAGCCTGGGCGGACCGCTCGGTGGCTGGGCGAAGCTCGTGTTCGGCTTCGCCTTCGCGCTCGGCATTCTGCTTCTGTTCGCAGCCTATAGAGCCCTCACGGCCTCGACCTATGAAGCAGCGATGGGCTGGGGACTTGCCCTTGTCGGCATCCTTGTCCTGCAAGGCTTTATCAAGGAATGGCTGTTCGCGCGCATGAACATGCTGAGTATCCTGCGCGAGGTGAAGCGGCTTCAGGTGCAGGTGGCGCTGCTCTCCGAAAACCGCGGTTAGGGCCGGATCTCGATCGGCGTGCCGTCGGGGACGAGACGCCACAGCTCCTCGATCTCGGCATTGGAGAGCGCGATGCACCCGTCGGTCCAGTCGCCGCGCATGCGGCCCGGTCGCCCGGTCGGTTGCCCGTGGATGAAGATGTCGCCGCCGGGCGAACGGCCATATTGGCGAGCGAAGGCCCGGTCGGAAGCATTGGGATAGGAGATGCGCAGGCTGAGATGATAGGACGAGCGCGGATTGCGCGTGTCGATCGTGTAGAGCCCCTCGGGCGTGCGCTCGTCCCCCTGAAAGCGCTTGTGACCCTGCGGCGCGTCACCGAATTGAAGCCCGCGATAGGCGCGGATCGGGCGGCCCCGATTGTAGGCCACCAGCATCCGGCGCGACTTGTCGACCACGAGATAGTCGGCAAGGGCTGCTTCGCCGCGGGCAAGCGATCGGCTGGCGGGGACGCTGCGGGTGGCGGGCGGCGGTGTCGCTTCGACCGACCGCGACGCCGCGACTTCTCCCGCAGGCGCGTTCGCCGATCCAGCGCAGGCGGCGACGGCAAGGGTAAGGAGAAGGGCGGCAATCCGTTTCATGTCGTCTCGAAGCCATGCAGCCTATACAGGCTGCCCATAATCCTCAATTGCGGGCCATTCCGTAGAGCCCACCCCGGCCCCCGCCGCGCCCGTTTCGCCGCCCTAATCCTCAAACGGATCGCGCATCAGGATCGTGTCGTCGCGCTCGGGACTGGTCGAAACCAGCGATACCGGGCATTCGATCAGCTCCTGCACGCGCTGGATATACTTGATCGCATTGGCCGGCAGGTCGGCATAGGAGCGCGCGCCCGCCGTGCTCTGGCTCCAGCCCTCCATCTCCTCGTAGATCGGCTCGACCGCGGCCTGATCGCCGGCATGGCTCGGCAGGTAGTCGTAGACATTGCCGCGCAGGCGATAGCCGGTGCAGATGCGCACCGTTTCCAGCCCGTCGAGCACGTCGATCTTGGTCAGCGCGATGCCCGTCACGCCCGAGACCGAGCAGGTCTGGCGCACCAGCACGGCGTCGAACCAGCCGACGCGGCGTTGCCGCCCAGTGACGGTGCCGAATTCGTGGCCGCGCTCGCCAAGACGCTGGCCGACCTCGTCGTCGAGCTCGGTCGGAAACGGGCCGCTGCCCACCCGCGTCGTATAGGCCTTCACGATACCGAGCACGAAGCCGGTCGCGCCCGGACCCAGTCCACTCCCGCTCGCCGCGGTCCCGCTCACCGTGTTCGAGCTGGTGACGAAGGGATAGGTGCCGTGATCGACATCGAGCAGCACGCCCTGTGCGCCCTCGAACAGGATCTTCGCGCCGGCCTTGCGCACCTTCTTCAGGCGCTTCCACACCGGCTGGGCGAAGCGCAGCACGAAGGGGGCGACGTCGCGCAGCTCCTTGAGCAGGGCCGCGCGATCGACCGGCGGCTGGTCGAAGCCTGCGCGAAGGGCGTCATGATGGGCGCAAAGGCGATCCAGCTGCGGCTCGAAATCGTCCAGATGCGCCAGGTCGCATACGCGGATCGAGCGCCTGCCGACCTTGTCCTCGTAGGCCGGGCCGATGCCGCGCCCGGTGGTGCCGATCTTGCCCTTACCCGCGGCGCTTTCGCGCAAGGCATCGAGATCGCGGTGCAGCGGCAGGATCAGCGGGCAATTGTCGGCGACGGCGAGGTTGTCGTCGGTGATCCGCACGCCCTGCCCTTCCAGCTTCTCGACTTCGTCGCGCAGCGCCCAGGGATCGAGTACGACGCCGTTGCCGATCATGCTCATCGTGCCCGACACGATGCCGGAGGGCAGCAGCGAGAGCTTGTAGGTGGTGCCGTCGATCACCAGCGTGTGCCCGGCATTGTGCCCGCCCTGAAAGCGGACCACGGCATCGGCGCGGCTGGCGAGCCAGTCGACGATCTTGCCCTTGCCTTCATCGCCCCATTGGGCGCCGATCACGGTGACGTTGGCCATGCATATCCCTGTCTGGACGGGGCCGGCGATCCGGCGAACCGCGCGGGGCCTAGGCGCTTGCGCGCGGCAGGGCAAGCGCCCCGGCGCGGGGCGGGTAGAGAGGGTCAAGTCCTACAGGATGGAACACATGGAACACGGTCCTGGCGAAAAGATTCCTGCCCTCGCCCGTGCGCGATCGATCGAGCGAAGCGATCACTCGATCCGGCGGGGTGCGAGGCGGAATACAGAGGACGCGACATGGTGCGGGACTATGCGCGCGAAGCGCCGAGTAGGAAAATGGCGGGCTGGCCTTACGCCCTTCGCCCGGGACGATGCGCTCATTTCTAAAGCGCCCGCGTCTCGCCCTCTTCCAGCACATGGGTGCAGCCGAGCGCTTGCGGTTCCTCGCTGTCGCTCAGCTGGGCGATCGTGCGCCAACCTTCTTCGCGCAGACGGGCGGCGGCCTGGGGATCGTGGCCGCGTGGGAGATAGAGCGTACGTGTCGGCTCCGGTTGGGGGGCAAGGTCGCTCAGCGCATCGACATAGATCGTGAAGCCACTCGCCGCTTCCGCGCTGCCGCCGATGCGATAGGTGCCGCCGCGTCCCAGCGCGCCCGTTTGCGCCCCGCCCGCCGGCGCGCCGTCCCGGCCCGGCCCATCGGCATAAAGCGTGAAGCCGAACCAGCTCTGATATTCGAAGCCATGCCGCTCGGTCGGGTCGAGCGTGACGCGCGCATCCTCGCCCACCGCTTCGGCAATCGCCTCGAGCCCGGCGGTGCGCGAGGCGAGCGCCGCGCCTGTATCGAATGCGCGCAGGCGCGGAAGCGCCTCGTCGATCGGGCCCGCGGCATAGAGCAGCGGCAGATAGGCCTCGCCCCCCGCCGCTTTCAGCCCGCCCGCATCCTTCGTGTCGAGCTCGCGCCGGATCGCCGCGAGCTGCTCGGGTGTGTGGCTCCCCTCCCGACCAGCAAGCGTATCGACAAGGTCGGGCAGCGTGAAATCGACCGAGATGCCGGTGAGCCCTGCCGCCCTGAGCGCCGCCACCGCGAGCGTGACGATCTCGCTCGCCGCCGCGACCGTGTCCGCGCCGATCAGCTCGGCGCCCAGTTGCAGCCGCTCGCGGGCGGGATCGAGCTGGCTCGCCCGGATGAGCGCGACGTCGCCGGCATAGGCCAGCCGCAGCGGCCGCGGGGCATGCTTCATCGACGTCGCGGCGATCCGCCCGACCTGCGGCGTAATATCGCTGCGCAGCGCGAGCGTCTCCAGGCTCGCCGGATCGGTCATGCGGAAACAGCGCTGCGTACCCGCGCCCAGCATCCGGCTCGCCAGCGAGTGCTCGAACTCGAGCAGCGGCGGGCGCACGCGGTCGTAACCATGCGCATCGAGCGTTTCGAGACAGGCGCGCATGGCCGCGGTGATCCGCGCGGCTGAGGCGGGCAGGCGGTCCTCGAGGCCCTCGGGAAGGAGATCGGTGGGATGGTTCATTTGCAAAATCCGCTCGCCCTGAGCCTGTCGAAGGGCTGTTCTTCACTTAAAGCGGCGCACTAGAAGAAAGTTCAGTGCTTCGACAAGTTCAGCACGAGCGGTTCCAAAACCAAGCGCTAGAAACTCAGCCCCTTCACCATCTTCACGCCCTCGACCTCGCGGGCTTCGGCCATCACGGCATCGCTCGGCGCTTCGTCGACGCTCAGCAGCAGCACCGCTTCACCGCCCGCATCGCGCCGGCCGAGGTTGAAGGTGCCGATATTGATACCGCGTTCGCCCATCAGCGTGCCGATCCGTCCGATGAAGCCCGGCTTGTCGTCGTTGACCACATAGAGCATCGGGCCGGCGAGGTCGGCCTCGATCCCGATCCCGAAGATCTCGACCAGCCGCGGGGCATTGTTGCCGAACAGGGTACCCGCGACCGAGCGCGGGCCGGCATCGGTTTCAACCGTGACGCGGATCAGCGTGCTGAACGCGCCTTCGCGGTTCTGGCGCACCTCGCTCACTTCGAGGCCGCGTTCCTTGGCGAGATAGGGCGCGTTGACCATATTCACGCTGTCCGAATAGCGCCGCATGAAGCCCGCTAGCACCGCGCCGGTGATCGGCTTGCCGTTCAATTCCGCCGCCGCGCCCTCGCGCTCGATGCTGATCTTGGTGAGGTTGCCGTGCGCGAGCTGGCCGACCAGGCTGCCCAGCTTTTCGGCCAAAGCCATGTAGGGTTTGAGCTTGGGCGCTTCCTCGGCCGACAGGCTCGGCATGTTGAGCGCATTGGCGACGCCGCCATTGACGAGATAATCCGCCATCTGCTCGGCCACCTGCAGCGCGACATTGACCTGCGCCTCGGTGGTCGAGGCGCCCAGATGCGGGGTGCAGATGAAGCCCGGCGTGCCGAACAACGGATTGTCCTTGGCCGGCTCCTCGGCAAACACGTCGAGCGCGGCGCCTGCGACCTGGCCGCTTTCGAGGCAGTCCTTGAGCGCGGCCTCGTCCACCAGCCCGCCGCGCGCGCAATTGACGATGCGGATGCCGGGCTTGGCGTTTTCGAGCCGCTCGCGGCTCAGGATATTGCGGGTCTCGTCGGTCAGCGGGGTGTGCAGCGAGACGAAGTCGGCGCGGGCGAGCAGCGTGTCGAGATCGACCTTCTCGATGCCCAGTTCGATTGCGCGCGCCTCGGTAAGGAAGGGATCGTAGGCGATCACTTTCATCCTGAGGCCGAGCGCGCGCGCGGCGAAGATCGAGCCGATATTGCCCGCCCCGATGATGCCGACCGTCTTGCCGGTCACCTCGACGCCCATGAAGTCCTTCTTGGGCCATTCGCCCGCTTGCGTGCGCGCATTGGCCGCCGGGATTTGCCGGGCCAGGGCCATCATCATCGCGATCGCATGTTCGGCGGTGGTGATCGAATTGCCGAACGGTGTGTTCATCACAACCACGCCCTTCCCGCTGGCATAGGGGATATCGACATTGTCGACGCCGATCCCGGCGCGGCCGATGACCTTGAGATTGGTCGCGGCATCGAGAATGTCGGGCGTCACCGTGGTCGAGGAACGGATGGCGAGGCCGTCATATGCGCCGATCACTTCTTTCAGTTCCTCGGGCGTCATGCCCGGCTTCACGTCGACGTCGCAGCCGCGCTCGGCAAAGATGCGCGCGGCGTTTTCGTCCATCTTGTCGGAGATGAGAACTTTGGGTTTGGTCATGGGAATGGCTCCGGGAAACTAGGATATCCCGTTCGCCCTGAGTTTATCGAAGGGGCTGCTCGAGCGAAGCCGAGAGCATCTTTGCGGTTCTCGGCTTCGCTCGAATCTGAGCTTCGACAGGCTCAGCACGAACGGTTGAAACAGGGTTTAGAAGGTCCGATCAACCGTTCTTGACGGTATCGTAGGCCCATTCGATCCAGGGCAGCAGCCGCTCGATATCCTCGGCTTCGAGCGTGCCGCCGCACCAGATGCGCAAGGAGGGGGGCGCGTCGCGGTAGCCGTTGAAATCGTAGCCGACATTGCGCTCTTCGAGCATCGACACGATCTTCTTAGGCACCGCTGCCTGGTCCTCGGCCGAAAGGCTTTCATACCAGTCGCCCTGGAATACCATGCATACGCCGGTATTCGTGCGCTTGGCCGGGTCGGAAACCATGTTGCGCAGCCAGGGCTTCGCTTCGATCCAGTCCTTGACGATCTTGGCGTTGGCATCGGCGCGTTCGAACAGCGCCTTTCTGCCGCCGATCGACTTCGCCCATTCGAGCGCGGCGATATAGTCCTCGGTCGCGAGCAGGCTGGGCGTGTTGATCGTCGCACCCTCGAAGATCGCGCGGTTCAATTTGTCGCCCTTCTTCAGGCGGAACAGCTTGGGCAGCGGCCAGGCGGGATCGTAGCTCTCAATCCGCTCGACCGCCTTGGGTGAAAGGATCAGCATGCCGTGCTGCGCCTCGGATCCCATGACCTTCTGCCAGCTATAGGTGGTTGCATCGAGCTTGGGCCAGTCCATCTCCTGCGCGAAGATCGCGCTGGTCGCATCATTGATGGTCACGCCTTCGCGACCCTTTTCGAGCCAGTCGGTGTTCGGGATCATCGCGCCGCTGGTTGTACCGTTCCAGGTGAACACGACGTCGTTGCGCTGCGGAATGGTAGTGAGGTCCGGAATTTCGCCGTAATCGGCGCTGAGCGTCTGCAGGTTGGGCAGCTTGAGCTGCTTCACCGCATCCTGGATCCAGACATTGCCGAAGCTTTCCCACGCCGCGACCGTGGCGGGTCGCGCGGGATCGAGCATGGTCCACATCGCCGCTTCGAGCGCGCCGGTGTCGCTCGCGGGCATGATCCCGACGAGGTAATCCTCAGGGATTCCGAGCAGCTCTTTAGACAGGTCGATCGCATATTTCAGCCGACCCTTGGCATGGGCCGAGCGATGCGAGCGGCCGAGCGATGCGGTCTTCAGCTTGTCGAGCGACCAGCCGGGAAACTTGACCGTGGGTCCGGAAGAAAACTGGGGGCGCTCAGGCTTGAGCGGGGGCTCGTGAAGGAGCCCACGTGCGTAGTCAGTCATGTATTCTCTCCTTGCAGAGAGCTCGCGCGGCGTTGGGACCGCGTGGCCCATCGGCGGCAGTAGTGGCGGCTGTCGAATAGTCAATCGTCTGGATCGCTTTTGTGTCCGGTTGCCGGGCGTTTTCGCTTACTGCGAGGTTTGGCGCGGGAGCTGGGCGTTGCGGCGATAAGCGTTTCGCGCAGAGGGCGCAGAGCAAAGAGCGAGCTCCTCGGCGAAGCCGCCTTCATTCGCAACCTTTGCAACCAGCTTCAGCGGGTCCAGTTATAGCGTCTCCGGCGCATCCGAGACCCTCTGCGTCTCCCCTCCCTCTGCGCCCTCTGCGCGAAACAAACCGCGCCGACGCCCACCTCAAAGACCGATCCCGGCAAATAAAGAACCCCACCGTCCACACAGCTTCCTCCAGCCACTCGCAATAGCCGCAAGCTTCGATTAGACGCGGGCGCGATGGACACGTCCGACCTCCGCATTGCCCTGTTCAGCGGCAATTACAATTACACCCGCGACGGGGCGAACCAGGCGCTTAACCGCCTGGTCGGATCCTTGCTGGGCCAGGGCGCCGCGGTGCGCGTCTATTCGCCCAAGACGCCCGATCCCGACTTCGCGCCGACCGGCGACCTCGTAGACTTGCCCAATGTCCGCATGCCGGTGAAAGGGCGCGGCGAATATCGCCTGCCCTTGCGGCTGGGCCGCTCGGTCAAGCGCGACCTTGAACGCTTCGCGCCCAATATCGTCCACCTCTCTTCGCCCGACCCGGCCGGCCACGCGGCGCTGTCTTTCGCGCAGGATCACGACATCCCGGTGCTTGCCAGCGTCCATACCCGGTTCGAAACCTATCCGCGCTATTACAATATGGCCTTTCTCGAGCCGATCATTACCGCAATGCTGCGCCGGTTCTACAATCGCTGCGATGCGCTGGTCGCGCCTTCGCAGAGCATGATCGACGAGCTTCTCGTGATGGAGATGCACGACGATATCGGCCTCTGGTCGCGCGGGGTGGACCGCACGATCTTCTCCTCGCAGCAGCGCGACCTTGCCTGGCGACGCGAGGTCGGACTGGGGGACGGCGACGTCGCGATCGTTTTCCTCGGGCGGCTGGTGATGGAAAAGGGGCTGGACGTCTTCGCCGACACGATCGTCGAATTGCGCAAGCGCCAGGTGCCGCACAAGGTGCTGGTGATCGGCGATGGCCCGGCGCGCGAATGGTTCAAGGAAACGCTTCCCGGCGGTATCTTCGCCGGCTTCAAGACCGGCCCCGAACTGGGCCAGGCGCTGGCGAGCGGGGACATCTTCTTCAACCCAAGCGTCACCGAGACCTTTGGCAACGTCACGCTCGAGGCGATGGCCTGCGGGTTGCCGGTGGTGGCTGCGGGGGCGACCGGGGCGACGAGCCTCGTCAATGACGGCGTCACCGGGCGGCTGGTGCCGCTGAAGGGCAGAGGCAGCAATGCCGCGCCCGACAGCGCGGGACTGGCCGACGCGCTAGCGCCCTATTGCCTCGATCCGGCGCTGCGCATGGCGCATGGCAGCGCGGGTGAGGAACGCAGCTTCGACTATAGCTGGGAGGCGATCAACCAGGTGGTCGCCGACACCTATATCCGCCTCGTCGAGGAACGCCGCGCGCTGATCGCAGCGGAGGCGGCACAGACGGCAGACAAGGCGGGGACGGCGGGCTAGGCACTTAGCGCAGCACGCCTTTAGCCGCCATGCGATTTGCATAGGCGAACAGCGCGAAGGTAACGAGCCAGATCGTAACCGCGAACAGGTTCTGCCCCGGCGTCTGCATGCTTTGCGGCAAGTCGGAGAAGGCACGCTGATACATGGTGGTGCCGAGCATACCGATTATCGAGGCGGCGAACAGCATCACGGCAAGGCGGCTGCGAAAGAGCAGCGCGATCGCGCCCAGCAGCGAGCCCCAGACGCCGAGCGCCCAGAACGCGACCGCCCAGGCGGGAATATTCTCGAAATAGTTGAGCTGTTCGCTCGGCAGATCCACGCCCTGCGCGAGGCCGGTCTCGGCGGCGAGATAGCCGGCAACGCCGATCAGGCTCCACACTGCACCGGCGGCCCCGACCCACCATAGATGACGGGGCGCTGCGAAGCGTGCCTGTTTCGTCGGGGCGATCATATCTATCCTCCCGGCAGCCCTGCCACCGGAGGAGAGAATGTCGCGGATTGTAGACAATCACAAACGCTCGATGCGCTTGGCAACCTCGTCGATGATGTCGACGATCTCGTCGATCGTCTTCTGATCGAGCTTGCCCGCGCGCGCCCGGTTCTTGAGCACGCTGGCAAGGTTGCCCATGGCGCGGAACAGGTCGGGCGACTTCTGCCTGACCTTTTCGGCACGGTCGCCATGTTCGCCCAAACGCTCCATCAGTTCGTCGACTTCCTCGGCGCGTTCGGCCAGCTCTGCCTTGCCCGATTTGGTCGCGCGGAAGGGTTTCTTGCCCCCGGTGTCGCCATCCTCGTCGGTGGTTTTGGACTTGGCCGGTTTGATCTGGCCTTCCTCCTCCAGCATCTGGAGCGTGGGGTAAACCGCGCCAGGCGACGGGGCATAGCTGCCGCCGGTCATGTCCTCGATCGCGCGGATCAGTTCGTAGCCGTGGCGCGGTTCGCGGGCGATCAGGGCGAGCAGCGCCAGGCGCAATTCGCCGGTCGCAAACATGCGGCTGCGACGCTTGCGCCGCGCGCCGCCATCGTGCCAGCCGGCACGCCGGCCCCGCCCGCCACGTTCTGAGCGCCGGCCGCGTTCCTCGTCCTGATCCCAGTCGCCGGCCGCCTGCGCCGCCATCATGGCGATCATCGGCCCCAGATTGTTCCAGCCGCCGCGTCCGTATCCTCCTGTCATTGTCATTCTCCTGATAGGTCTTACGATACGCAAGATATATCGTTAGTTAGCCGGTTCAACCCTCACAGGCCCCCAGCATGGCAATTTCCGACGAGCGGCCTATGGCGATCCACAAATGGCAGACCTGTTCTCCGACGATCCTCCCCCGACGCGCGCGGCCGATACGCCGCGCGAGGATGCGCCGCTGGCCGACCGGTTGCGCCCGCGTGCGCTGGACGAGGTGATCGGGCAGGAACATCTCACCGGCCCCGAGGGCGCGATCGGGCGCATGGTCGCGGCGGGCAAGCTCGCCAGCATGATCCTGTGGGGCCCGCCCGGCACCGGCAAGACCAGCATCGCGCGCCTGCTCGCAGATGCGGTAGGCCTGCGCTTCGTTTCGATCAGCGCGGTGTTTTCGGGCGTCGCCGATCTGAAAAAGGCGTTTGCCGAAGCCGACCGGATGGCCGAGGCCGGGCATCGCACGCTGCTCTTCGTGGACGAAATCCACCGCTTCAACCGCGCGCAGCAGGACAGCTTTCTCCCTTATGTCGAGCGCGGCACCGTCACCCTGGTCGGCGCGACCACCGAAAACCCCAGCTTCGCGCTCAATGCCGCGCTGCTCAGCCGCGCGCAGGTGCTGATCCTCGAGCGGCTCGGCCACGACGCGCTGGCGGCGCTATTGACCCGCGCCGAAGCGCTCGAAGGTCCCCTCCCCCTCACCCCCGAAGCGCGCGAGGCACTGATCGCCAGCGCCGATGGCGACGGGAGGTTTCTCTTGGGACAGGCGGAGACGCTCTATAACGCGGGGCTGGAAAAGCCGCTCGGGCCCGCCGAACTCGGCGCTTTCCTGCAACGCCGCGTCGCGGTCTACGACAAGGATCGCGACGGCCATTACAACCTCATCAGCGCGCTGCACAAGGCGCTGCGCGGCTCCGATCCGCAGGCCGCGCTCTACTACCTCGCGCGGATGCTGACCGCGGGCGAGGAACCGCTTTATGTGCTCAGACGCATCGTCCGTTTCGCCTCGGAAGATATCGGTCTCGCCGATCCTCAGGCGCTCACCCAATGCCTGGCGGCCAAGGACGCCTACCAGTTCCTCGGCAGCCCCGAGGGCGAACTCGCGATCGTTCAGGCCTGCCTCTATTGCGCCACCGCGCCCAAGTCGAACGCCGCCTATGCCGCGCAAAAGGCCGCCTTCCGGCTCGCCAAGGAAACCGGCAGCCTGATGCCGCCTGCAAACATCCTCAACGCGCCGACCAAGCTGATGAAGGAAATCGGCTACGGCGCGGGCTACAGCTACGATCACGATGCGGATGAAGGCTTTTCGGGCGACGATTACTGGCCCGAGGAAATGGAACCCCAGGTGCTCTACGAACCGGTGGAACGAGGTTTCGAGCGGAAGGTGCGCGAGCGGATGGAATATTGGGCGCGGCTGCGAAAGGAGCGCGCGGGCCGTGCGTGACTTCGACCATTTCCTCGCGATCGACTGGTCGGGCGCGAAAGGAGAGCGGCATCGCGGCATCGCGCTCGCCATCGCAGAGGCCGCAGGCGGCCCACCCGTCCTGGTCGAACCGCCGCCGGGCGGATTCTCGCGGGCCGAAGTGATGGCGATCCTGAAGGACGATCTGCCGGCCAACACCCTGGTCGGCGCGGACCTCGGCATCTCGCTGCCGTTCAACGATTGCGGCGCCTTCTTCCCCGGTTGGGACTGCTCGCCCAGCCATGCCAAGAAGCTGTGGGCGCTGGTCGACGAAATTTGCGAAAGCGACCTCTATCTCGGCGCATCGAGCTTCGTCGCGCATATAGAAGCCCGTCGCTATTTCCGCCATGGCCGGGACGAGGAAGGCGAGCATTTCCACCTCCCCGGCGCGATTACCCGCGAGGGGCGCTTCCGCGAGGCCGAAATCGCCCAGCGCGCCCAGAACTGCCGCCCCGTCAGCAATTTCAACCTCGTTGGCGCAGCGCAGGTCGGCAAGTCCTCGCTCACCGGCATGCGCATGCTGCACCAATTGCGCGGTCACCTGCCGGTCTGGCCGATGGACCCGGTGCCCAAGAGGCGCAGGAAGAGCGGGGGATCGATGCTTGTCGAAATCTACACCGCGCTCGCCGCGCGTGAGGCGGATGCGGCGCTTGGTCAGGGCCGGGGTGCGCGCACCAAGCTTCTGACCTATGCCGATCTCAATGCCAGCCTTGCCGCGCTCGGCAGCCCGCCGGTCGATGCCGTCGGCGAGATCGACGACCATTCCTCCGACGCGCTGCTGACCGCCGCCTGGCTGCGCAAGGTCGCCCCCGAACCGGCGCGCTGGGAACCGCGCTTTCTCACCGCCGAAATCGCCTGGACCGAAGGCTGGACCTTCGGAGTGCTCTAAGCCTCGCGCTACCTGTAAAGCCGCTCGATATTTGCACGCCGATCCTTGCGATAGCCGGCGGCACGCAGGTCTTCGAGCATGCGTTCGCGCTTGGGATCCAGTTCGCTTTCAGCGCGCGGGCTATCTTGGGGGCCTCCTGGCGGGCCCTGCGTCAGTTCGGCGATCGTCTCCATGTTCTTCTCGCGCACCAGGCCGGGGATCAGGAAAAGGTCGAGCAGCAACCACGGGATCAGCACCAGCCATCCGATCACCGAAAGTGCGAGGACCAGCTGGATCGCCCCGCTCTTGGTCGCGCCGGCATAGAAGCGGTGCAGCCCGAGCCAGCCGAAGAAGAACCACAGCACGTAGGCAAGCCCGGTCGACTTGCGGCTCGCCTCGTAAAGGAGCTGGGGATGGGTATCGCCTGTCATGCCTTTGCAGTCCCTGATCGCGTTTCGACCGGAGAATGCCATAGACACGCCGCGAAACAAGTCCTCCGCGCGAACCGCTCGACCGGCGACCCGCGCGCATCGATGAAACCTTCCCCGCCGTCGCCCCGGCGCGCGCCGGGACTGGACACGACGCGAGTTTTGCGTCTAGCGGGCGCTCTTCGCCTCGCCAGGCGCGTTTTGCCCAACAAGCGCGCTGCGCACGGCAGGCCGGCTTAGCTCAGTTGGTAGAGCAGTTGATTTGTAATCATCAGGTCGTTGGTTCGATTCCGACAGCCGGCACCATTTCACCGTCTTCGATGCGCGCCGATCGGCCTGGGCTTTATTTTGAGGTGCAGTCCGGCGCGAAGCGGTCGATGCGGTATTGTGCGCCTTGGCGCGCATAGCCGCAGGTCCAGTTTCCCGCGCGGCGAAAGATGTCGACGCATTCGTCGCCCGATACCGGCAAGTCGTTTTTGCCCGTCCAGTTAACGAGCAGGCACCAACCCCCGGGGCGCAGACTGTTATGCGTCAGCCGCGCGACCGCGGCGACTTCCTCCGGTGAAAGAAAGTAGAGCACTTCGGACAGCACGATGAGGTCGAACGATCCGCGCGGCCAGTCCTCTACCATGTCGCCGCGCCGAATTGTGACGCCAGTGCACGAGACGAGGCGTCGCCGCGCCCGTTCGAGCGGGGTGGCGGCGACGTCCATCGCGGTGAGGCACTCGCACCGATCGCAGAGCGCCTTCGTCAACACGCCGGTGGAACAGCCCGGCTCGAAGCATGCCTCGAAGCGCCGACCCTCCAGCGCCGCGATCGTCGCCTCGCGCTTTTCGCTCTCGTAGTCGCTCGTCTCGAAGTCCCATGGATCGCTCTCGCGCGCATAAAGCGCCTCGAAACCCGCCCGCCTCTCGCGCCTATCGTTCACGAAAGAAGATCTCGTGGTGTTCGATCAGATGCGCGGCGATGGCGGGCGGCATCTGAAAGCCGTCGGGGTCGTCGGAGATGAGGTCGGTGGTCTGCGAGGCATAGGCCTGTGCCGCCCGGCGCTTGGCCGCCGCACCGGCGCGGTCGAAGAAGGTCATGCCGTTGGCCGGCGGTCGGTGCTCGCCGAAGCGCCCCCAGACGGGGAAGGTCAGAAGGGCGAGGTCGAGATCGCGGGCCAGCTGCGCGCCGAGCCGTGCGGCATAGACATGATCGCAATGCGGATCGCCAGCCCAGGTGGTCCACAAGGTTCCGCAACCGCCATGTTCGAGAAAGGAGCACGCGCGAGCTTTGGCTTGCGGGTCGAGGCGATCGGGGTCGCACTGCCCGTCGGGGAGCGAAAGCGACAGGATCTCGAAATCCGTCGCGGGCGACAGGATAGCGAGCGCCCGACTCAGTTCGCGACGGCGCAGATCGGCCAACCTGGCGGGAGGAAAAGTCGGCGAGCCGCGGTGCGAACCCTCTCCATCGGTCAGAAGTATCAGGCGGATCGCCGCATCTGCCGGCCGCAATGTCGACGCGGCGGCCGCCGCCAATGCCATGCCGCAGCCGAAAGTCTCGTCGTCGGGATGCGGGGCGAGGATCGCGAGGCCGGGCCGGGGCAGGAGATCGCCCAGCTTCGCCTCGGGCCAATGGCATGTGGCATCGAGCACTGCGCCTGAGGCTACATTCGGCACGCTCATAAATCGGCGGGGAGGAACTTGCCGTCGATCAGCGCGGCGGCCGCCTTAACGCGCTTGCCGTCGGGATTGGCCTGGCACAAGAAGACACGCAGGTCGCGAGCGATCCGTTCGATCGGCGTCCCTTGCGCGAAAGCGGCCATGCCGAGCCCCGCCTCGACCCGCTCGATCACAAGGCGGCAATTGTCGGCGGTGGCTTCGCGGGCGAGCAGCGAAAGCGTCGCCGTATTGCTCGAAGCGCCATCGGCCTCGACCGCTTGGGCAGCGCGGACGAGCCACAGGCGGGTGCTCTCGAGCGCAATGGCGCACTCCGCTATGCGGCGCTGTTGATGCGGATCTTCGGCGCGCGAGCTGCGAACGAGGCCATCGCGGTAGTGCGCGAACAGCGCTTCGGCAGCGCCGAGATGCGCCGCGCAATAGCGCCAGATGCCGCCCTCGAAATGCGGCTCGCGGTAATAGGCATCGGGTTCGCCCAACCAGTCATCGGATGTGATCGATACGCCGGTGAAGTCGTAGCGGCCCGAGCGCGTTGCCTGCATTCCAGCCATCTGCCAGGGCTTCGCATCCATCCGGGCGGCGTCGGTAACACGCAGTATGGCGAGCCGAGTGCCCTGCCCTTCGCGTCGATCGTCTGTGACGGTGACGACGGCTTGCTGGACCAGCCCGAGGCCCGAGGCGAATCTCTTGGCGCCCCGCAATGCCTGGCCCGAAGCGTCGCGGCGCACCGCGTCGCCCGGGTCGTCCGCGCCCCATACGCCCAGCAACTCGCCTTCGCGAACCGCAGTGAATACCTCTTCGCGCTGGCCGGGCGCAGCCAGCACCGCGATAAGCTTTACCGCATTCATATGCCCTTCGAAAAGGCGGGCCACCGAGAGGTTCGCCCTGCCTATCCGACGCAACGCATCGAGCGCCGGGACGGCGCCCGCATGTTCCGAACCCCATCCCCGGCCGCCGCTGGTGGCGGGAAGGCAAGCGGTGAGCCAGCCTGCCTCGTGCAACGCAGCGATATCGCGGCCGAGATCGCCTTCGAGGTCGTCGGCTTCGGCGGCGTTTGCGCCGATACTTTCAGGCAGGCTTGCCCGAACGCCTTGCACGATGTCTTCGTCACGCGCCATTGGTGCGCGCCAACAGGTCGTGGGCGATCGACAGCTGCTGCGCGACCTCGCTGCAGCGCAGACCGCGCAAACGGGGTTTGGGATCGAGCCTTCTCCCCGCCATCGTCGAATGTCGGGCGGCTATCCGGAGTTCGTCCACGCGAACCAGCCGTTCATCGCAGCGCGGGTCCGCCTCGCGCGCCCTGCTGGCAAGGGCATCGCCGCAGCCGCCCAGTGCCCTTCCCTTCAGCCGGGCCGAGGTGACAGTTTGGCCCGTGCCAATGGAGACCGCGGAAAAGCCCGCAGCGCGTACTTTCTCGCATAGCGCGCGGTCCTCACCCTTGTCGATCAGAGGACTTCCGCCGACCGCTTCGTAAGCCGCCGTGCGCAGCGCCATGCTAGCCCCAGAAGCACGGATCGCGAATGGGCCGAACCGCTCGTTCGTCCACCGCGCCCAGAGCTGTTCCAGTGCGGCGAAGTAGGAACGTTCGATCTCGCCGACGTCCCGGACGCTGCGCGGGAGAAGGGCGAGCTCGCCGGGGTCGAGCTGAACGTCCTCGCACACGAGGTCTGCGCCGTCGTCGATCGCTGCGAGCATATCCAATACCCACGCCGCGCCTACCGCCGTATCCGCGTCGGTTGTCAACAGGACGCCGCGGCACGCCACCCGCGCCGCAATGTCGAGCGCCAGCCGCCGCGCGCCCGGCGCATTGCGAAGATGCGGCGCCAGCGACAGGTCGACGACTGCCCCGCTAAGCCCCGTTTCTCCGAGCCACTGGGCAGCAATCGCGGTCGAACGATCGTCACTGTCGTGAACGACGAATATGACGCAGCCCGCATGGCGGGCCGATCCCATCGCGGCGGTGAGCGCTGTGAGGCAGCGAGGGAGATAGACCTCTTCGTTGCAGGCCGGAATGGCGACGGCATAGTGGCTGACAAGCGCACAGCGATCCGTCAGGGAGCGCAACACCGCATTGCCGGCAAATTCGGGCGCCGCCAGGACGGATCGCACGATATCCTCGAGCGCGACCGGATCGGTTTGGAACGGTACTGTTGCCACCTGACGCTCCTTTTGTTGCCGCGCCTAAGGGAGCTCGCGGGGGGCGTTGCCCATAAAAGCCTTAGGAGCTTGCACCGGGGGCAAAATTAACATTGATCGGCGGGCGGACGACTCGCCGATCGACGGAGGTGCGAAGAGTCGAGAAGAGGCTTTTGATGTAAAAAATGCGCGCTAATAGCCTAATAACGCGTGTATTCTTCGAATTTTCGCAAGTGATTAGAAATATTGGAACCATCGAAACGGCCTAAGGATTGGTGACCGGGATCGTAAGCGCGTTCCCTGCGCGCTCCTTCAAGGAAAGGCCGATCCTGTTGCCCGAATTCAATGCGTATACCCCGCTTGGCCGGATTGCAGAACGGCTGGGGCAAGACGCCGATGATACCGCCGCCCGCCGTCTGGCGGAGGGGATTACGCCCTATGCCGAAAGCATGACGAGCGGGCCGAGCGAGGGGCTGCGCGCGCTCGAGGGGGCGACGCGGGCCGAAGATTGGGCGGCGCGCTACGGGACCAATGAGACGATCGTTCCGCTGGGTGAGAACATGCTTTCGGGCAATCTCGAAGGACAGTTCCTGCAAATGCTGATCGCGCTGGGCGGCGCGAAGGAAGTGCTCGAGATCGGCATGTTCACCGGCTTCGGCGCGCTCGCCATGGCAGAGGCGCTGCCCGAAGGCGGCCGCGTCACCGCGCTCGAGCTCGATCCCTTCGTTGCCGACTTCGCGCGCGGTCAGTTCGACGCCTCCTCCCATGGTGAGAAGATCGCGATCATGGTCGGGCCGGCAGGCGAGAGCCTTGCCAGCCTCGCCGAGGAAAAGTGCCGCTTCGATCTCGTCTTCATCGACGCCGACAAGGGCGGCTACTGGGATTATTACGACACGCTGCTGACACGCGACCTGCTGGCGCCGGGCGGGCTGATCTGCATCGACAACACGCTGCAGGGCGGCGAGGCGTTTTTGGATGCCGATGCGCTCGGCCAGCCGATCAGCGACAATGGCCGCGCGATCCGCGACTTCAACGAACGGCTGGCGAGCGACCCTCGCACTGTCCAGGTGCTGCTGCCGATCCGCGACGGCGTCACCCTAGTGCGGCGTGCCGACTGAATGCGGTTGGCGCTCCCCTCATTTCCAAAACCGCGCGGGCGGGCAAAATCGCTGGGCGCGCTCGCCTTGCTGACGGCGGGGTTGCCCTGGTCGATCGCGCTCACCGGATTCGCGCTGATCGCGGGGCGCAAGGCTGACCGCGCATCGCCGGAACGGGCGGGGCCTCGCCGCACCGTGCTGATAAGCGGGGGCAAGATGACCAAGGCGCTGGTCCTCGCCCGCGCCTTTCGCGCGGCGGGGCATCGCGTAATCCTGTCCGAAAGCGAGGATTACGTCTTTGTCGCCCACCGCTTCAGCAGCGCGGTCGATCGGTTCGAAGTGCTCCCACGATCGGACGATGCGGCCTACCCCGCCGCTCTGCGCGCACTGATCGAGCGTGAAGGCGTGGACATCTATCTTCCCGTCACCAGCCCCGCCGGAAGTCTGCATGACAGCGCGCTTATCCCCGAACTCGCCGACATCTGCACCGTCCTGCATGCCGGGCCGGAAACGATCGAGCGGCTCGACGACAAGGCGGCTTTTGCCAAGGCCGCGCGCGAAACGGGGCTGCGCGTGCCGGTGACGCAGCGGGTGATATCGGCCGAGGACGTGCTCGATTTCGACTTCGCCGCCTATGACCGCCCGTTCATTCTGAAGAGCATCGCCTACGACCCGGTCGGCCGGCTCGACATGACCCGACTGCCGATGGCGGACAGAGCCGCGATGGAGCGGCATGTGCGCGCCCTGCCGATCCGCGTGGACAACCCTTACGTCCTCCAGGAATTCATCGTTGGCACTGAATATTGCACCCACGGTTTCTTTCGCGATGGCCGCCTGCGCGTCCATTGCGCCTGCCGCTCTAGCGCTTTCCAGGTGAACTACGCGCATGAGGACAAGCCGGCGATCCGCCGCTGGGTTGAAACCTTCGGCGAGGCTCTGGACTTTACCGGACAGGCGAGTTTCGACTTCATCGAAGCGGCGGACGATGGCGAGGTCTACGCCATCGAATGCAATCCGCGCACCCATTCCGCGATCACCCTGTTCGCCGGCGATCCGCGCCTTGCCGAAGCCTATCTCGGCGAGGACGAGAGCGCCCCTGCCATCGAGCCCGAACCCGGCGCCGTGCCGACCTACTGGACCGCACACGAGATCTGGCAAGCGCTGTCAGCGAAATCGCCCGGCGGTGTCGTCGAGCGGCTCGGCACCGTCATCGAAGGGCGTGACGCCGTATTCGATGCCAGCGATCCGCTGCCCTTTCTCGCGCTCCATCACCTTCACGTCCCTGCCCTGCTGCTGCGCGCATTCGCCGAGGGACACGACTGGCACCGGATCGATTTCAACATCGGCAAGCTCGTTATGGCGGGGGGCGACTGATGGCCGCCCCCGTCCTCCACCTGTTCGGCTCGCCGACGAGCGACTTCTGGTGCGACCTCTCGCTCACCTATGCGCGCGGGGCCTATGGCGCGTTGAGCGACGAGAACGACTTTCTCAATGTCCTGATGACGCCGGACGGATGCTGGCGCGTGTCGCACGATCTGCCGCCCGAACGGATGATGCAAATCGCGCCGATACCGCCCGGCGAAGCCATCGCATGGATCCTCGACGCCGCGCCCGATTGCGGGCTGCCGCAGATGTTCTGCCATGCCGGAATGACCGATTATCGCGGCCTCATCGAAGCGCTGGGCGTGCCGATCATAGGCAACAGCGCGCAGGTGATGGGGCTGGCGGCGGACAAGGCGCTGACCCGCGCCATCATGCGCGATGCCGGTGTGCGCCTGCCCGAAGGCGAGGTGCTGCGCGAAGGGGAGCGGCCGACCCTGCCTGCGCCCTTCATCGTCAAACCCGCTATCGCCGACAATTCGGAAGGCGTCGCGCTGGTCGAGCGTCCTGCGGCTGTGAACGAAGCGCTCGAAGCCGCCTTTGCGATCTGCGACAGGGTCATCACCGAGACCTTCATCCCACCGGGCCGCGAAGTGCGCTGCGGCGTGGTCGAGCTGGACGGGCGCGCCGTGCCGCTTCCGCTCGAGGAATATGCGATCAACGCCGAGACACACCCCATCCGCCTGCCGCAGGACAAGATCGATGCCGGTGAGCCCGGCGATCTCAAACTGATGGCCAAAACCAAGACCGCCACCTGGATCGTCCCCGATAGCGATCCTGTGACCGGACCCGTGCAGGAAATTGCGCTGCGCTGTCACGCGGCACTGGGCGCGCGCGATTACAGCCTGTTCGATTTCCGCATAGATCCGGATGGTACGCCCTATTTCCTCGAAGCCGGCCCCTATTGCTCCTTCTCCCCCGACAGCGTGCTCGCGGTGATGATGGACGCCGCCGGCACCCCGCTCCCTGAATTCTTCGCCGCTCTTCGTCGCCAGGCGAGTGCGCGCGCCCCTCTCAGCACCGCCTGTTCGACCTATCGAAACGCCTGAAAGGATTGCACTCTTGGCCACACTTCCGATCGATACCGAGCGCACTGATGCGGCATCTCAGAAAACCCGGACCGGATCGATCTCGCCGATCGCCCCGCTCAGCCGTCCCTTCGCCGCCGCTCGCGCCTTTTTCGCCGCGATCCCGCGCGTCAATGTCGAACAGGGCGACGCACATGAAGCCGTTCGCCGGATTGTCGCCAGCGACGCCTTCGACGAATGGCTCGACATCGTCACCGATGCCGACGCCTATGGCCTCGCCTTCGCGGACCGCTTTGCCATGGAGGATACGCTCGATGCCGTCGCCCCACTGCGCGGTCTGACGGGCGCCTCCAATCTCTCGGTCGAGGCGCTGTTTCAGCGACTGTCGCAGATCGCCGCCGCCTTCGACGCGCATGACGGCGTGCGCTGGTACGCGCTGACCGATCGGATCCGCGAGCATCCCGCGCTCGCGGCCATGCGGCTGCGCGAATATCTCTCGGGCAATGCGGTCACCGCTTCACAGTGCGAGGCGCGCAATGACGCGATTGCGCAGCTGGAGGCGGACAACCCCCACGCGCTCTATCCGACCTCGCCCTATCGCCAATCCTCGGGCCGCACCGTCGCGAGCCCCGATCACAGCGCGGTCGAAGCGGTGATGCACCAGGCGACCTATACGAGCGTGCGCATGGTCGACCGGGTGCTCGATCCGTCCGAGCGCATTCTTGCCGACATCTACCGCCCGCTGGGCCGCTGCGTGTGCTTCATCGATACCAATGTCGAAGAGCATTACGGCGAGGAACTGCGCGCCTATTTCGCGCATCACGACATTCCGCTGACCGTGCTCGCCTATCGCTCGATGGAGGCCGACAAGGGGTTGGCGACGGTCGAACGGATGCTGGGCGGCATCAAGTCGCACGGCATCATGCGCAACGAGCCGGTGCTGGTCATCGGCGGCGGCGTGATCGCGGATACGGGCGGGCTCGCCTGCGCGCTTTACGGCCGCAACACGCCCTATGTGATGATCGGCACCTCGATCGTCTCGGGGATCGATGCCGGCCCCTCCCCGCGCACCTGCGCCGACGGCTTCGGCTACAAGAACCTGTTGGGCGCCTATCATCCGCCGGTCCTGTGCCTCACCGACCGGTTCTTCTTCGACACCCTGCACGAAGGCTGGCTGCGCCACGGCATCGCGGAGATCATCAAGATGGCGGCGGTCAAGGACGTCTCGCTGCTGGACGATCTCGAGGAGGCCGCCTCGCGCCTGATCGAAACGCGTTTCGGTATCCGGGAGACGGACGAAAAGGACCCGATCGATGCGCTTTCGCGGCGGATCCTCGGCAAGGCGATGAAGTCCTATGTCGAGGCGGAATACGACAATCTCTACGAAACCCATCAATGCCGCCCGCACGCCTATGGCCACACCTGGTCGCCCGGCTTCGAAATCCAGGCGGGCCTGCTCCACGGTCACGCGGTGTCGATCTGCATGGGGCTGGGCAACCATCTCGCCTGGAAAGAGGGCTGGATCAGCAAGGCGGAATATAAGCGGCTGATGGACGTCATGGACGCCTATGGTCTGGCGCTGTGGCACGACGTGATCGAAGACGATGGGCTGATGCGCGAGGCGCATGACAAGATCGTGCAGAAGCGCGGCGGCAATCTCGTCGCCCCCGTCCCGCGCGGGCAGATCGGCGAATGCGGCTATCTCAACGGCCTCTCCGCCGACGACGTCATCGCCGCCATCGCCGAATATCGCGAGGTCTGCGCAGCCTACCCGAATGGGGGCCGCGGCATCGATCCGCTGTGCGAGGATGTCGGCCTCGAAGACCCCGCCACGGTTGCCCGGTCGGCCGTTGCCGAGCAGCTCGCATAAACCCCGATCCGCGCAAAAGGAGAATGACGATGAAGACCAAGGCCATATTGTTCGGTTCGATCGGCGCTGTTGCCGAAACCAGCGAGATCCAGCGCGAAGCCTATAATCGCGCGCTCAAGAACGCAGGACTCCAATGGGAGTGGGACCGCGAGACCTATTCCGAACTCCTCGAACAGGCGGGCGGCAAGGAGCGCCTGCGGATGCTCGCCCACGCGACCGGGACCGATCTCGACGAGGGCGATATCGAGGCGATCCACGAGGAGAAGACACGCATCGCCGGCGAGATCATGCGCGAGCGCGGGGTCTCTCCCCGGCCCGGGATCACCGACCTCATCGCCAAGGCGCGCGAGGCGGGCGGCAAGCTCGGCTTCGTCACCACGACCTACGAACCCAATATCGAGGCGGTGTTCGACGCGGCGGGCGATGCGCTCAATCGCGAGGACTTCGCCTATATCGGCACGCGCGGCGACGTCTCGCAGGGCAAGCCATCGCCAGAATGCTACGAGCGCGCATTGTCGAAGTTGGGGCTGAACCCAGGCGAAGCGATCGCAGTGGAAGACACGGCGACCAGCGTGCAGTCCGCCAAACGCGCCGGAATCGCCACCATCGCCACGCCCGGCGAATTGACCGCAAACCAGGATTTCTGGCAGGCCGACGTCGTGGTCGAGCGCGGCAATGGCGAGGCGCTGGTGCGCGAGGTGAAGCGGATCGCGGCGTGACGCCGAAGCCGCTCGAACCGTTCGGCGGCGAGGTCGAAGGTTTCGATCTCGCCGAGCCGGGCGGGGCTTCGCCGGGCGACGTTCGCCGCGCGGTTGCCCGGCACAAGGTGCTCGTGCTGCGCGGCCAAACTTGCGATGCGCGGCAATTCGCCGCCTTCCTCGCAAGCATGGGCGAACCGATGTTCACCGAGGGCGAGACCCCGGTCGACAATGCGCCCAACCTGAATATCGTCACCAACGAAGGGCGCACGACGCCGCCGCGCAGCGTCTTTCACACCGATACGAGTTATGTTGCGCATCCGCCCGCAATTACCGCGTTGTTGGCGATCGAATTACCACGCAGCGGCGGACAAACCCTGTTCTGCGATCAGGCGGCGACCCTTGCCGGCTTGCCCTCCCCTTGGCGCGATTGCCTGCGCGATCGGCAGGCCGAACACGCCGCCGGTCCCCGTGACACCGCGCGCGAGGCGGCCCATCACCCGTTGGTGCTGGCCCATCCGGAGACGGGCGAAGAGGCGCTCTACATCACCACGCCCGAGCGCTGCGCGCGCATCTCGGGATTGAGCGACCAGGACGCCGCCCGGATTACGTCTGCGCTCTATCGCCGCTCGATCCGGCCCGGCCGCCTCTATCGCCACACCTGGCGCGCTGGCGACGTGGTCTTGTGGGACAACCGCCTGACCATGCACCGCGCGGATCACTCGGCAGTCGACGGCACGCGCACGCTCTATCGCGGGATGATACGCTAGGCGCTTAGACCCGTTCGAGACTGTCCAGTAGCCGCTCCAGCGGCACGCTGCCGAAACCGATCGCGCTGTCGGAAATGCCATAGGGAACGAACAGGACGCCGCCGCGCGACAGCATTCCGCCGCAGCTGTAAACGACATTGGGGACGTAGCCGTTGCGGTCCTCCTGCTCCGCGGTCAGGATCGGACGCGCGCTGCGAGCGATGACACGCGAGGGATCCTCGAGATCGAGCAGCGCGCAGCCGAGCGAATAGCGCCGCATCGCGCCAACGCCGTGGGTGAGCAGCAGCCAGCCTTCCTCGGTTTCGATCGGGCTGCCGCAATTGCCGATCTGCACGAATTCCCACGGATATTCGGGCGTCAGGAGTTTGACGCCGTCGTCCTGCCAGCGCGTAAGCCGATCCGAGGCGAGGAGATAGAGGTTCTTGCCGTCCTGTCGCCCGACCATGAGGTAACGCCCGCCGACCTTGCGCGGGAACAGCGCCATGCCCTTGTCGCGTCCGGCATCGCCCCTGATCGGGGTAAAGCGGAAGCTCGCAAAGTCGCGCGTGCGCAGCAATTCGGAACGGATCGAATCGCCCGAATAGGCAGTGTAGGTGCCAATCCATTCCGGAGTGCCGTCCTCATGCACGAACTGCACCAGCCGCAAGTCTTCGAGCCCGCCCTGCTGCTGCGGAGTCATCGGGAAGAGGACGGTGTTGGACAGGCTCGCCTCGGCGTTGCGCGTGGCGATGATGTCGGGACCGTCGGTCGCATCGGGGGAGGCCGCGATCGCAAAATCGCCGTCGGGCCACAAGGTCAGCAAGCCATCCTTTTCGAGAAAACCCTCGCGAAAACCGATCGAGGAGATATGCCCCTCGCCCACGGCGCGAACCGACATGACGATCCGTATCGCTCCGCCCGTCGCCCCGCTCTGGTCGGGATGCGGGACGATCGAGGGATTCATCAGTGCCGCTGCGGCATAAGTGTATTCGTGACTGAAGAATGCCGCAATAAGAAGCCGCCGGGCGCGGCTTATGTCGGCGGGCTCGATGTTGAAGGCGTGACCGAGTTCGGCAAAGCGCTCTTCGAACACCGCTTCGATCTGCCAGTGGCGCGACTTGAAATCGCGCAAAACGTGGGCAAGCTCGCGCTCGACCTCGTCCTCGGTGAGACGGCGGATATCGCGCACGAGATCTCTCGCGCGCTCGCTGGGTATAGCCGCCTGTTGCCACCCGAGATTGAACGGCCGCAAGACGACCTTGGAATGGTCGGCTTCGAGCCGCTCGTCCTGGACGTCTAAAATCGGTTCGGGAATGATCGGTTCGGGGAGGATCGGATAAAGGTCCGTCGGCTCATCCGCCGAGCGCTCCGCCGGCCGTGTTGCGTCCATGCCCGCCATCCCTCTCAGACTGCGTCAATCCTGCGCGCTGCATCGCGACATGCGACAAGGTGAATGCGAGGATCGATTCAGCACCGCTGTTATGATTGCGGCCGTGCGGGGTCAAACCGTCGTAGCAACGCAGCGTGTCTATATCCACGATCGCAATCCCGCGGTCGTTCGCCCCGAAGAACCAGTTCCAGGCAAGCTTGGCACGCTGGGCCCAGATCTCCGCGCCGCTCGCCTCGTGTGCGGCAAGGCAGCTTTCGATGAAAGCGAGCGCTTCGAGCGGCTGCTGGTCGAAGGGCAGCGCTTCGCCCGGAGCATCGAACGTGTCGCTGCCGATCGGGCGGAAATGGCCCTTGGCGCTAATTTGCAACTGCGCGATCCATTCGAGCGTGTCGAGGCCGCTATCGACGAGATCGCTCCGCCCTAGCCGCCGGCCCCCTTCGATGAGCGCCTGACTGAGGCGCGCATTGTCATAGGCCAGCAACGTCTCGAACCAGCGCCAGTTGGGCCGGCGCACCGCAGCGCAGATGCGGGCGAGATCGGCGCACTGCGCCTGGACCAACTCGCGCGAAGCGGCATGGCCGGGCTCGATCGACAGGCGCTTGCTTGCGGCGAGAATGGCGAAGGCCATCGCCCGCGGACTCTCCAGAGCGCGCGCGGTCGGCAGAGCATCGTCATAGGCGGCGCGCGCCCAGTACGCCAGATCGCCTCCCGGCGAGGAGGCCAGCGTTTCAGCGAGCGCGCATAGCGTGCGACCCTGCGCGTCTTCCGATCCCTCCGCCTCGAGCCATTCGCGCCGGAAGGAGAGGAAGTTGCGAAACTTCGCAGTTTGCGGGTTCCATGCATCCTGAATGAAGGCGGCATAGACCGGCGCCTTGTGCGCGAGATCGTCGGCGCCCTCGGCGGCAAGCCGTGCAGCGAGCATCAAGGCCCTGGCATTGTCGTCGATCGAATAGCCATGCGACCGATCGGGCACGTCGAAGCGGGCATGTTGCAGCATGCCGGTGTCGTCACTCATCGCGATCACCGGCCCGCAGGAGACGGGCAGCGCCTCGGCCAGTGATTGAACGCCCGCACGCGGCGTGACCGCCACTTCACGAAGCATGTCGGCGGCGTGGCGGGCGAATTCGCTCCAGACCGTTTGGCGACCCCGGCGATAGGCGCGAGCCTGCATCGCCGCGAGCTCTTCGGGACGCGAGAACAGCGCGATGACTGCATCCGACAAGGCGCTCGCATCGCCCGGTTCGAAGAACGCCCCAACATCGTCCGCCAGCAATTCGCGGGCGTGGACGAAGGGGGTGGAAATCACCGCCTTTCCGAGCGCGACGGCGTAGGACAAGGTGCCCGACGTCGCCTGATCGAGGCCTGGATAGGGCGTCACATAAAGATCGCAGACTTCGAGCTCGTCCAGCAAATCCTCGTTGCCGAGAAAGGCATCGATCCACTCGATATTGTCCGCTACCCCGCGCTCGGCGGCGCGCGCCTTAAGCGCTTCGCGGTAGGACTCGCCCTCGGCAGCGCGCAGATTGGGATGGGTGGCACCGATGATGCGGTAGCGAACATCCGAAAAGCGAGCGGCGATGTCGGGCAGCGCGTCGATAACCTGTTCGATCCCCTTGCCGGGGCCGAGCAGGCCGAAAGTCGAGATCACGTGGTTGCTTTCGATCCCGCGGGCGGCGCGCGCTTCGCCAGGGGCAACATAATCGCGATCCGGCGCGCCGTGTTCGATCACGGTCAGGCGATCGTGGCCCGCGCCATAGGTTGCCGCGAGCAGTTCTCGCGCATGATGCGACATCGTCATGATGGTCGAGGCGCGCGCAACCAGGTGTTCGACGATTCGTCGTTGATTGGCGGAAGGCTGCGAAAGCACTGTGTGCATCGTCACGACGAGCGGGGCGGCGATGCGCAAGGTCAACTCGATCAGATGTTCGCCATCCGCACCGCCGAAGATCCCGAATTCGTGTTGCACCCACACTGCATCGTAGCCGGCGGCATTGATCGCGCGCGCCGCCGCGCGATAGCTCATCGGATCGTCGCGCAAGATAGCGATTCCTTCGCCCGGCGCATCGTCCGCATCGTCGCAGATCGGCACCACGTCGAGCGCGATATTGGACACATGCTCGCCCAGCGAGGCGACGATATCGCCGGCGAATGTGGCGATCCCGCATTGGCGCGGCGGCGCATGGCTGATCAGCGCAACCCGCAACTGGCGGTCCGCCACGCTTTCCGTGAACGGAATGACGTTGTCATGCGAAGGATTCGGGTCGCGCAAGAGATCGGGCGGGCCGGCTGGCATTCTTTCGTCGCTCCGTTCCTAAGGGATTACCCTCATGCAAACGGGCGAGCGGCGGACTGGCTCCCGAATCTAACAAATATATTGCGTTGAATGGGTTAGAACGCTGCCCGGCTGCGCCAAACCGGTTTGCTACGCGCATAAATGCGGCATGTACGTACGGTCCGGTGCCGCCGACCGCCGGGCAATAAGCGTCGCGCCTCGCTTTTCATATGTTCCCTTTGTGTTCCACTTGCTATGCCGGTTTGCATGTCCGCTTCAGGTGATTCGCAACAGGGCCTGCCGCTCGGGCTCGAACATCTATATCTTGATTTCGACGGCTTTTTCGCGAGCGCCGAACAAACCTTCAATCCAGGCTTGCGGGGCAAGCCTGTGGGCGTCGTGCCGCTCGATGTGCCCGGAACCGGCTGCATCGCGCTGAGCCGCGAGGCGAAAGCGCTGGGCGTGCCTTCGGGCGCTTCCATAGCAGATGCGCGGGCGGCGCGGCCCGACATCGTTCTCGTCGTCGCGCGGCCCGATGCCTATGTCCGTCTGCACCACCGCATTCTCGCCGTGATCGACGACGTCCTGCCGATCGGCAAGGTGCGCTCTATCGATGAGATGATGTGCCCGGTCCCGCCAGAGCGGCAGGACGATCCCGCCCGGCTGGCCCATGCCATCAAGCGGGCTTTGGCGCGCGAATTCGGTCCGGCGCTGACCTGTTCGATCGGCGTTGCGCAGACCGAATTACTCGCCAAGATCGCCGCGGAACGGGACAAGCCCGACGGCTTTACCGTGCTCCCACCGGGAAGAGCGCTGGCGACGATCGCGGACATCGAGCTGACCAAGGTGCCCGGAATTTCCAAAGGGATCTCCGCGCGCCTGGAGAAGGCGGGGATCGCGGATTTCAGCGCGCTTTATGCGATGGATCGCAAGCATATGCGCGCGCTATGGGGCAGCATCGAAGGAGAGCGGTTCTGGAATGCGTTGCACGGCTATCCTTATGAAAGGCCGGCGACGACCAAGCGGATGTTCGGGCACAGCCGGATGCTTCCGCCAGATTGGCGCACGCCCGAAATGATCGCGCAATGCGCGCGGCAATTGTTGATGAGCGCAGCGCGGCGACTGCGCCGGTCGGACCTCGCGGCGACCCGGATCACCATGAGCGCGCGCGGTGGCGGCTATCGCAACGGCGTGCAATATCGCACCGACAATCGCCGCTGGAGCCGCGAACTCGCGATCGCGCCGGCGCGCGATGACCTCACCTTGCAGCGCGAATTGCGGCGGCTGCTGGCGATTTTCGGCGAAGAGGTCCGCTTCAAACCGCGCTCGATCTCCGTGACGTTGCACGGCCTGGTCGACGCTGATGCGCCGCAGGGGGATCTTTTCGCGGGGTTGGAGGAAACGGGAACCGGTGGCGGCACGCCCGGTCGACGACGCGGAGAGAAATTGAGCGCAGTACTCGATTCCCTGCGCGAGCGGCACGGCGCGGCCGCCGCCTCGCTCGGCCCGGTCGTCAGCGTGCCGGGCGGCTATCTCGGCGGCAAGATCGCCTTCGGGCGGATCCCGGAACTTAGCGACTTCACCGAATGCGCGACCGAAGACGGGGACACGCATTTCGCGACCGTCTGAACGGCAAGGGGCCACCCGGCACTAATGCCGGATGGCCCCTGGCTCTTCTTTTTCGGTCGGTGCCGAATGTCAGACGGTTTCTGGTGAGGTCGGCGCGGTGGTCGCACCGGCCGTGCTCGTTCGCGGCGTTGTCGTTCTGCGAGGCGCAGACGTGCTCGACGAAGAAGTGTGATCCTCGGGTTCGAGCTTGTTCTGAGCGCGCGAGACCGCTTTGTCCTTCGCTTCGCGGGCATCTTCGGCCAGTCTCTCGCCTTGGGACTTGGCGCCGTCGACAGCTTGTTCGGCCTGGTCACCGAAGGCTTGTCGCTCCTGCCGGCTTGCGGGTGCGGCGGAGCCTGCAACCATGCCGATCACCGCTGCGATCAGACCGCCGATGACAGGATTTTCGTTATAGGCACCGGCAACACGGTTGGCCGAGCGCCTCGAACCACGGCTCAGCCTGTCGCGTGCATCGCGCGCTTTCTCCAGCGCCCTGTCCCGGTTCTCACGGGCCTGCTGTGCCATCCGGTCGCGCTTGTCGCGCAGGGAGTCGGTCGCTTCGTCTAGGCGTTGGCGATAGGACTTTTCGTCCTCGTCGTGACCGCGCTCGATCATCAAGAACGTTCCACGCGCATCGTCGCGGCGGCGACGATAGGCCGCGTCATCTTCGCCATCGCGGCGCTCGCAGGCCGTCATGTGGGCGACATAGGAACGATGATCACGTTCGTAACTGGTATCGAAATCGGGCATGTCGCGATTGCGATCGTTCCCGGAACCGTTCCGGTCCTCGGACGTAAAGGCGCGCGGGTGTGCATCGTAATCGCTCACTAGCCAGATCGCACCCGCCGATAGAAGGCCAAGCGCGAGCGGGTTGCGGCGTGCACCATCGTACAGTCTGCGAGCATCGATGTCATTTGCTTCGGCCTTGTCGAACAAGGCGTTGACGATGTTGCGGGGTGTGAACTGGTCGCCGAGCCGATCGATCGTCTGGCTCATATCGTCCTGCGTGTGTTTGATATCCCGTTCGATTTCGTCGGGACTGCGTGTGTCGTGAGTGTTCATCGTCGAGGTCCTTCGATTATTTGTGCGCATCGCCGCGAGCCACTTCGGGCGTGCGTTCGGCGGTGTCGATCGTGCGTTCGGGCTTGAGGTTGCTCGCATCCATCTTGGACTTGGCGCTCGCATAGATGATTCCCGCGATGAGCAGCACAGCGAGACCGACCAGCAGGGTCGCAAGGTCGCGGTCGCCGATCGCGTCGCCGATCAGATAGGCGATCCCCATAAGGGTCACGCCAAGGCCGGAGATTCCCAGCACGGCCGCTCCGATGAGGCCACCAAGCCCGGCCTTGATGTCGTTGGCCGCCTCGCGCACTTCGGCCTGCACAAGATTGACCTGTTGCTGGGCGAGATGCGCGGATTGCGACGTGAGTTGACCGATCAGATCGACGATATTGTCATCGCGATGGGGATCGTGCGGCGGGGAATGTGCCCCACGCTCTTTCCGAGCGCGGGTTTCCTCCGGAGTTTCTGCATGGGTAGCCATCAGAGCTGACCCCCAACGGTGTCGCGTTGGTATTCCGGAGTAACGCGCCCAACCGGTTCATGCGAATGATCGCTGGGGTTGTCGCGGTCCGAAGACACGAAGTCGATATCGTCGTGCTGTTCAGCCCCTACGCGCAGGAAACGTCCTGCCGCAAAACCTGCTGCGGCCGAAGCGGCGAGGAAGGTGGCGGGGTTGGAGCGACCGAATTGCTGAGTGCTCGCCAGCATCTGTTGGGGCGACTTGCCATCAAGTTCCGAAGCGACCTGCTGGATTTGCCGCGCCGCGCTGCTGAGCATCTGCGCCATCCAGTCGGGGGCGTCTTCATCTTTGCGCAATTCGTCCGCGGCCGTGTCGATCGCCGAACTGGCCGAGTTTGCAGCGCCGACGGCCTTGTCGCGGCCGCGTTCGGCCTGAAGCTCGGCCTGTTGTTTGGCGCTGTCCTTGAGCGCCTCAGCGTCCTGCTTGATTTCTTGTTTGTCCAGAGTATCCGTTTGGGAACCGCTGGATGTTGTATGTCGCATATTAAACTCCGTCCGTTGTGTGCTGTGCAAATGGAGCGGACCAGCCGGCGGTTATATCCGGGCCATCGGACGAAGCGAGGGATTTATCGGACCAACGACACCTAAGTTATTGTTCTTATTACAAACCTTGACAGATGTTAATTCTGCGGAAAGCTACCGGAGCGTCAAATCGACCCCTCGATCTCGATCACAAGCCGGCCTTCCATTAACCTCAACCGCGCTTCGATCCCGAAAACGTCGCGCAAAGCTGTTGGCGTCATGGTCTCGCGCGGTGTGCCGTCGGCGACGATCCGGCCTTCCTTCATCCAGATCAGTCGGTCGGCATAGCGCGCCGCCAGCGCGAGATCGTGCACCACGGTTAGCACGCCCCGCCCCTTACGCGCCGCCCCGGCGAAGATGCTGAGCGTCTCATGTTGGTAGCGCGGATCGAGCGCCGTAACCGGCTCGTCGGCGACCAGCAGCGGCGTTTCCGCAGCCAGCGCGCGGGCGAGATGGACGCGCGACATCTCTCCGCCCGACAAGCTGTCGGCGGACCGGTCCGCGAGCTCCGAAAGACCGCACGCCGCGATCGCGCGTTCGATTGCGGCCCGATCAATGTCGCCCAGCCGCCCCGGCACCGCCCCATAGGCGAAGCGGCCCAGCGCGACGATATCGCGCACCGGCTGCGGCCAGGCGAGCGGGCGCTGCTGCGGCAAATAGGCGACCCGGCACGCGCGTTCGAGCGGCGTCATCTCCCGCACATTGCGCCCTTCGATCAGCGCCGCTCCGGCCTCGGTGCGAACCAGCCCGAGTGCCGCGCGCAGCAAGCTCGTCTTGCCCGCCCCGTTCGGCCCGATCACCATCGTGAGCGACCCCGCCTCGGCGCGGAAACTCGCATTCTCGACCAATAAGGCACTGCCTGCGCGCAGCGACAGGTCGCGCGTTTCCAACAGTGTCATGCTAACCTCCTGCGCGCGGCGATCCAGACGAAGACCGGCGCACCGATCAGCGCGGCGAGAACGCCCAACTTCAATTCGCTGTCGGTCGGAGCGAGCCGCACGCCGATGTCCGCCAGGACCAGCAGCAGCGCGCCGAGCAGCGCCGAGGGGACGAGCAAGCGCGCCGGATCGTAGCGCAGGAAGGGGCGCACCAGATGCGGCGCGACGATGCCGACGAAGCCGATCGCGCCCGCCAGCGCCACCGCCCCGCCCGTCGCCAGCCCCGCCCCGGCGATCACCGCGATGCGCTGTCGCGCGAGGTCGAGGCCCAGTCCCTGCGCCGCCTCCTCCCCCAGACCAAGCGCCGCCAGCCCCCGCCGCGCGCGCAGCAGGATCGCGGCGCCCACGGCGATGAAGGGCGCGGCGAAAGCGAGATCGGCAAAGCTGCGATTGGCGACGGTGCCGAGCGTCCAGTCGACCATATCGGCCAGGCTGAAGGGGTTGGGCGCGAGGTTCATCATCAGTGCCATGAGCGCGGCGGCGAAGCTCGACAGGCCGACCCCGATCAGGATCAGCGTGACGACCGAGCGGGTGCGTATGGCGGCCGCGGCGACCAGCGCGGTCGCCACCAGCGCCCCGCACACCGCCGCAAGCGGCAGGACCATCGCGCTCGCCGCGGCGAGTCCGAAATAGAGAGTGAAGGTCGCGAACAGCGCCGCGCTGGCGGAGACGCCGAGTATTCCCGGCTCGGCCAGCGGATTGCGCAGCAGACCCTGCAGCGCCGCGCCGCTCATGCCGAGCGCCGCGCCGACCAGCGCGGCGGCCAAGGCGCGCGGCAGGCGGATTTCCCACACGACGATGCGGTCGCCCGTCGTTCCTCCCCCCGCCAGCGCAGCGCCCACTTCGCCAATACCGAGCGCCACCGACCCCAGCAGCAGCGAGGCGAACAGCGCAGCGGTCAAAGCCACCACGAGGATGAGGTTCGGCCGGCTCATCCCGGCCCCCTACGCGCCGCGGCCAGCGCTTCGACGGCATCAAGCAGGAACCACGCCCCGCAACTCGTCCACGCACCCTCCAGCGGCACCAGCGGCGTCGCCTCGAGTTGCCGCGCCAGCACCGGATGGCGCGCGGCGCTCCAACTGCCCGCGTGATAATTCTTGCCCTCGAAAAAAGCGGCGGCAACGATGTCCGGCTGTTCGTAAGCCAGACGTTCGAGCGGAATGGGGTTCCAGCCGCCGCGCCGCTGAAAATTGGAAAAGCCGGCGGCGCGCAGCAATTCGTCGATCAGCGTGCCCTCGCCCGCCGTCACCCCGGTGGGCGTTGTGTAGAGCGCGGAAGGTCGTTTGTGCCCGGCCTCGGAAAGCGCCGCCAACCACGCGTCGAACTCCGTCAACAGCGCGGCGCCGGCATCCTCGCGCCCCAGCTCGCGCCCGATCCGCTCGATCTCGCCGCGAACGCCTTCGAGGTCGCGCGGATAGCCGAGCTCGACCACCCGCACCCCCGAACGGCGCAGAAAACCTGCGATCTGCGGACCGCCGCCATAGGAACGCACGACAATATCAGGTTCGAGCGCGAGCACATCCGCCGCGCGCGGACGCACCTGACGAAGGCCCGCCGCCGCCTCGCGCATATAGGAATAGCGCCGCCGGGCCTCGGGCGAGAGCGCTGCGATATCCTCACGCGCGGCGAGCCGCAGGACATATTGGTCGGCGCAGTAGTCGAGGCTGACGATCCGCGTTCCCACCGTGCGTTCCACAGGCGCTATAGCCGCGTCGCAGCCAGCGAGCGCCGCAAGCGCCAAGAGAAGAATGCCGAGTCGCTGCATCGTCACATCCGGTAACGCACGCCGCCGAACACCGCGCGACCGGGTTGGCCGAAGCGAAAGGCGGTTTCGTACTTTTCGTCGGTGATGTTCTCGACCCTGCCGAACAGTTCCAAACCATCCGACAACGCATAGCTCGCGCGCAGATCAACCAGCGTGTAGCCATCGAGGCGCAACTGGTTCGCCGCATCGTCGAAGCTTTCGCCGACCATCAAAACGCTCGCGCCGAGCGCCAGGCCGCTGGCCAGCCGGTAATCCGCAACCAGAGAAAAGGTCGCATCAGGGCGGCGGGGCAATCGCTCGCCGGTGACGGCGTTCTCGGCGTCGATGATGGCGTAGCCCAGCGCGACGTCCATTCCCGGTAGAGGCGCGAGGTCCAGCGTCAGCTCCCACCCGTCCGCCTTGGAGCGCGCGATATTGTCGTAGGTGCCGAAAGGGCGCGGATTGTCGGGATCGTTGCAGGCGGCGAGCGGATTTTCGAAACAACCGACGAAGACGATCTCGTTCGTCGCATCGCGCGTAAACCAAGTGAGCCCGGCGACGATCGCTCCGTCCAGCATGGCATGGCTTACGCCCGCATCGAAGCTTTGCGAGGTTTCGGGTTGCAGCGCGCTATTGCCGAAATCGCTCAGCAGCTGGAACAGCGAGGGCGCCTTGAAACCCTCGCCGAAACTTGCGCGCAGCACGGTGTCGCCGCCGCCGAGCGCCAGCGCCCCGCTCGCCGAAAAACTGGTTTGCGAGCCGAAGATCTCGTGATCGTCATAGCGCACCCCGCCGCTCAGCGAGAGCGGCTCGATGGGCGTCACGTTGACCTGCGCATAAAGCGAGTCGATCGCCGTCTCGGCGGGTGGGGAAGAGGCACCGAAGCTGGCGGTCGCGAATTCGGATTCTTCGCGCTCGGCGCCCATGACGATCTGCGCCGGCTGGAGATCGACGATGCCCTGATATTCGAACCGGCGGTTTTCCCCCTGCGCGGCAAAGCTTTCGAACGGATCGTCGCCCGAGAGGTCGAGATTGCGGCGGTCGATATCGGTGTAGGCGAAGGCGAGACGGTTGTGGAACCGATTGTCGAACAACGCCGCGTTAAGCCCGGCATAGCCGACGAAATCGCGCCGCTCGGACAGTTCTTCGGTGTCTCCGAAGGCAAAGGTCGGCGGCGCGAAACCGTCGATCTCGAGCTCGCTGTCGGCGTAGAAACCGCGCAGGTCCAGCGCGAGCCCTTCGGCGAACCTGACGTCCACCTTGCCATTGACCCCGACGCTTTCGAACCCGTCGCGTTCGGTCCCGCCGCGCGCGGCGCTGAAGGCGGAGATGCCGTCGGTCGTGAGGAAAGTCGCGCCCAGGCTGGCCGCGATCGGACCGGCACGGCCTGAAATGTTGCCGACCAGTTCGGCGGTGTCCCGGCCACCATATTGAGCGCTCGCGAAGATGGCGACATCGCGCGTCGGCTCGCGCGTAATCAGGTTGACGACCCCGCCGATGGCCTGGCTGCCGTAAAGCACGCTCTGCGCGCCGCGGACCACTTCGATACGGGCGATATTGCCGGCAAGAAGCGGTCCGAAATCGAAGCCGCCGCCGGGCGAGGCGGGGTCGTTGATCTTAATGCCGTCGACCAGCACGACGCTTTGATCGCTCTGCGCGCCGCGGATCGAGACGCCCGCCGCCGCGCCGATCCCGCCACTGCGATTGATCGTGACGCCGGGCACCGTACGCAGGATGTCGAGGACGTCGCTGGGTTGGCGGTTCACGATCTCCTCTTCGGCGATCACCGCGACCGACGAGCCGACCTGCGAGAGGCTGCGCGCGGTGCGGTTGGCGGTGACGACGATCGCCTCGTCCGAAGCCGCTTCGCCGCCCTGCCGATCGACGATGTCGGCATCCTGCGCCGGCTCTGGCAAGCCCTGCGCGAGCAGGCCCTGCGGGGCGCAAAGAACGAAAGCGGCAAGCACGCCGCAAGTTGCATGATATTTCATTATCTCGAATTCCCGAATGCTCCGCCCGCCGGGCATCCGGGCCCCGGCGAACGCCGCGCGACATTGGGCCCCGCCACGGCATACAGAAACGCCGCGGCGCCCGTTCGGGCCACTCACATGTCGCTACTTCGGAAAAACGATGCTTCCCTGTCCCACTGGGCTGGACCCGGCCCCGGACGAACGACGCGACGGCAGGTCTCCTGGCTCGCCGATCGTCGCTCCCGAGCCGTCTTCCCAGCTGCGCTGCCGACAAGGGCAAGCGTGGCCAGTGACATCGTGGCTCGAGGGCTCCCGGCTTACAGTTGCGGGCACAGCGCCGGTCTTGCACCGGCTTCCCTCTTCGCTGCAGCACGCCCGAGAGGCGGCTGCGAGCACCGTCTGCTTCGTTTCATGATCGCCGCGAGAGCCGCTGTCAATCGGTCTGCTCGCTACGAGAAATGCGCGACGCGATCGTCCTGAGACCGACGCTGGGATTCGAGATTGGTAGCGGAGGAGGGACGCAAATTATGCTGTCAAGGCATTGTTTTTATTTGTTAATATCAAATATCTCAACCCGGATACCCCCATCAGTACCCCCACGAAACTGCGAGTACGGTAGCACGCTCTCTTCTTGCGGCGAATGGTGTCATTACTCACTATGGCGCGATGAAAGGGGGCGCATTTTGGTGTGAAACCCGTGGTCGCGAGCTCGATGCCACCTGACCGGAAGCGGAAACACAAACCTCGGAGTATGTCGTTCACGTCGACTAGCCGAGCAAACGCCGTTTCTGTGGAACTTCAACTTTCGAGACACCCGGAAGCTCTGAAAGGGCCGAAGCCACGAGATCAACATTTACGGTATCGCTAAAGGAGGCAAAGAACTCTTTGCAATCATGCTCAGCCGTGGCGTCCGGATAGAGGCGATCCAGGGCGACAGGCCGCAGGCGTGAACGTACGCGAGCCAAAACGGTTTTGGCCGCATGCACATCATCGATATGAAACAACACCGTCTTCATTCGCTCGCCGATCAAGTGAGGAGACGTTCAATGTCTAAACATCCCCAACCATGATCGACAGTATGATTGAGACCACCCATTTGCGCAAGTTTACGCGACGAATTCTCTAAAGCAGCTGTAAAAGCGGAATGACCTCTACCGTTCTTAGCCACCCAAAGAGATGCGGCTCCAGACACAATCGGAGTTGCCATCGACGTACCTGACATCGTCCCACGATACTTGTCCCATGGTATCGGCGTGTCTCGGGTGATACTTCCATCTGCGTTTTCGCGTCCTCGCCAAAACTCCACACCATCATAAGTCGGCATCGTAGCCATAATGTCCGTGCCAGGCGCTGAGACAGTGATGTGATCTCCCCCATTTGAAAACGCGGCCACCTCATCGTTTATGTTGAGCGCACCAACGGCTATCACGTCCGAATAGGCTGCCGGCCAACTCGTCGGAGACCCCGTATCCCGCTCGTTCCCCATTGCTGCCACAACGATCTGGCCCTGATTGACCAAGCGGGCAAATAATTGCTGCTCACGGCTGTCTCCGATGGCTTCGCCGCCAATGCTGAGATTCACAATCTCGATGTTGTCATCGGCACATGCCGAGAGCGCTCTGAGATACATGATGGGGTCGACCCAATATTCGTCGCTAACGAAAATCGCCCCAGACCGATCTGTGAAATAGCTTAGGCGATCAACCTGATCGTCAAAGATTTTGAAGATGTGGAGTTCGGCCCGGCTGACCCCGTCAACGTCATTGTCTGCTCCATGAGCCGCGATCGTTCCCGAAACATGCGTTCCATGAGAAGAAATATCGCGACGCCCAGAAGGTACGCCCGGATATGGCGGTGCATAACTGTAGCGAGCAATCGCTGGTTGCAGCATTGGATGGTCAGCATCAATGCCGGTGTCAAGAACGGCGACCCGCACCGATGCCGCATCGTCAAACCCGGCTTTTTGGCGCGCTGCAAGAAGTCCTGACCTGCTGAGATGCCAAGGCTGAACAGGTTGCCGTGCCCCTTGTGGAAGTGGGCTAAGGAGTCGCCTGATTGGAACACGCTCGACGTCTGCCACGTGCTTTTTGTCCGCTGAAAGGCCTGAATAAACCTCATCAACGCGCGCCGGATCGACGGTGAGGATCAAATTTCCGGCCAAGACTTCCTGAGAAGGCAATTGGACACTTTCAGGAAACGCCTCGACGGTCGCGATTGCCGAATGGGTTCCGATCAGATCGCTCTCGCTCGCGGAAATACTTGGGCGGCTAGGTGCCAGCACTGGCTCAGCCCGACGTATTGCGCCGACTTCCTCAAGATAAGAGAGCGCCGACCGCTCTGCTGTAACGGCCTCTCCACCTTCATCACCAACGGAAACGCCAAACGCTGCCGACGCTGCCTCGGTGTGCTCAGCGACGCCTGAAGCGAAAGCCGTGGAAGAGCCCGTCAGAGTCCGAGCCATCTCAATGGCCTCGGTGCCCGCAGCTCTGAGAGCTTCAGGTCGGAGAGTAACGAGAATGCGATCCGAATGATATTGTGGGCGGTCGACCGGTTGCTGTTCCATAACGCTGTCCTCCAATTCGGGCTAATTCGACTTGTGACCTTTGGGCAAGAAAATAGGATCAAACAGCGCAAGCAGCGTGGAAGCGACAAGTGCCGCGAAGGCTGGCAAAGCGTTCAACTCATCCGCGTAGGGATGACCGGGAACGGAGGTTCCCCAGACCAAGAAACCAATGAGTGACGCAACGAAGGGCCACCAATGCCATGTTATCGGTTCACCATGCCCCGCGGCACGGTGCTTAGCTAGGGTAACCAGAGCAAGCAGGATCGGAGTTGCTGCGGCTGCGATCCAATAAATATCCCAAACATCAAGACCGAAAGCGCCAGCTAGGTCATCTTTAGCAGCAACTGCCCCAACGTACAGCGTGATGGTTTCGGTGGGGATGTAGCGCGTCAGCGCATCAAACCCTTGCGAAGTCTTCGATTTCGGCTTTTGACCTTCCTTGGCGGGCGCAGCTGCGCTGGATGCAGCACCACGCGGAGGGAGCTGTTTAAGCTCTCGCAGCTTTGCGCTCTCCATTTCCCCAGCGAGATTTGAAATTGACATTCGCTACTCCTCGCATTTCGCTCCGGCGGCCAACGCCTCCAAGCATCGCTGTGCTTTCAACAGGCGGATCTGCTGTTCGATCATGTCAGCTTCTAAGGCGAGTTCGTCGCGCTCCTGAGTAGTCTCGTCTGGCCCATTGCCCTCAGCGATGGAGGCTATCGAAGGCGCTAATGCCGAAAGGCTCGCGCTTGCAGCTTCCCCCCTCGCCCCGGACTTCCATTCGAGTTTGGTGACTAGGCCAAACGGGCTAAATGTGAGTGCCGCCGTACGTGACGAAAACAGGCTAGTGTCGAGACAAAGATTGGCCACCCTGCCCCACTGTTGGACGGGTACCGTGAGACTGGAAGCATTCGCGAATTGCGCAAATGATGTAGCTGGGGCAGTCGAACTTGACGCGACTCCACCGTCCGGGGGTGTCGGTGTTGTCGCTGAAGTTGCCGTTGTCGCAATCCCGGCAGGGACGCTTCCCTGATCCATCAACGCAAAACTGGCGATGATTGGTTGAGGCACCGAAAGTGATTTTGCGCATTGAGAAACCTGGTCCGTTCGCGCAGGCGAATTTGGCGTAGAAGCAACAATTCGAGCTGCGTCCAATTTGGTCGGACGGTAATCAACCAATTCGCCCTGATACCACTTTTGCAGACGTTCATATGGCCACGGTATGACGAAGACACTTTGATCGGCGCCGACCGGCTTTTTGTTGGTGAGATGAATCTCGGTCGAAATCGTCATAGTAAGAAAATCACTGCGCAAGCTAGCCAGCTCGTTCACTAACTGAATCCTAAGCAGCGCAATTTTCTCCATATCGGGCGCTGTGCCCGCCCCTGTCCACGTGGGCGTCAATTTCCCCAACTGCGTGACGATATCCTTTTCGCGCTGGAGAGCCTTAACGGCTTCAGGCTTGCAGCGCTTGCTGTCTACGGCTTCGCCGCCCTCTGCCATGGCACCGGGCACAAGTATCGAAGCCACCGCGGAGACAAGATTTCCAATAATCGCACCTGTCTTGTCCTCGGACTGAGCGTTAAGGCCAGAAATGACTCCATTTTCGCTCACTTGCACCGTTAGCGACTGACTCTCTCGCCACGAGTTAAGACTGGTAGGGTCGAAAAAATATGAATTTCGGACATCAGGTGTTGCTGTGGCACTCAACCTCGTTGAAACGGCGACTTGATCACGATCACAACCCTGAAGCCTTAGGGTCGCTTCAGCGCGCAAAGATGTCTTCGGAAGCACATATTCGGTCGAAACAGCGGAAATGCTCGCGAGCCCTTCACCACCATCGTTTGTATGCATACAGCCTGACAAGGCGACTGCGGTTACTATTACCGATACAAAACGGCCGTTCATCATACCCCCCCTATGATCACGATCGGAAGACTTCCCGAGTCTTCGCATAATTCGAAGAATACATAATGGCGCAGCATAACCAAGACTATTTTTAGTTCTGACACTTATGGTCGCCATAGCTGATGAACGCATAGAGGCTTAATCCTAGTTTTGTTTTGAAGTATTTTGAAAAATGCATTAAATTTCAGATGGGAATTGGCCCCACCCGTCCGATGTGGTATTCTCTGAATATGACGCAGGATCACAATCAAAGCGATTTCGACTTCGGTTATCAGACCGGGATCAATAGATTTGCGCAGCAAGGGATCGAAACTGCCAACACGCTTAACGAAGACGAAGAGCAAGATTTCGAGCACGCCCAGCGCTCGTCATTTTTGTGTGTCATTACGTTTTTGATCGTCGGCGCAGCTGTCATCGCCCTTCCCTACTTCTTCTGATCGCGATCCGAGAACCAGCGGCGGCGTTGACTTTCCGCAGCCCGCTCTCCCAGATCACTCGCTCCAATGACTCCTTGACCGTAGTTCTGCTGGCTTGATTGGCGGCGGGCTTTGACATCCGCTCGGCCTTCTTCGATCAAGCGCTCAGCCTGTTCGAACCTGTCTTCGGTAACCCCACCTGCTCCGGAGTTTGACCTCCTACCGCCACGGGACGGCAGCTCAAGATCGCCTTCGACGAAGTTGGAGGGTCCCTGCACAGGTCCCATGACCTCAGATGGCGGAAGCATCTCATCGCGCACGGGCGCCATGGTCTCGTCGATATAGCGGTCGAGGATCCGATCGACGACCAGATTGCGCCCGGACATCTGGGTTGGAGTGATATCGGTCTGGTTGGGATTGAGCGGTACCTCCAGCCCTTCGGAACGCGCCAGCGCCGCTTCGTCATAATAGCGGCTCGCGATGATCTGCGACATGTCCTGGCTGATCGTCGCACCTCCGCCTTCACGCGTCGTCCAGGTCGAACTCAGTGTGCGCGAGGCTTCGTCGATCTCGGATAGCTGGCGATCAATCGAGCGCACTTGCTCAACCAGATCGTCACGATAGCTGCGATCTTCCGAGAAGCTTTCTGAGCGGGTGAACGAGCCATCGCGAGCATAGACGCCGCTCTCCCGACGCGTTTCATCGCTGATATCGAGGCTCTTGGAGTTGCGGCTATCGCTTGTCAGGTTCGAGCGGTCGGACTGCGAGGTGCTGTAGCCATCTTGGAAAACTACACCGTCACTTGCGCTTGTGCTCACATTCCCCGATCCACCAGCACCAGCACCGCGTCCTTTTCCTCCCCGCTTGCCGCCAGTTGGAATTCCAAGATTCGCACCAAGCGACCAATTGGTTGAATCATTTGCCACGTACTGATCCTGAGACAGCCGCCTCCCTTCCACATCCTGCCCAATCACCCTTCCCTGTCCGGTGCTCGCCACGCTCGACTGGCCATCCCTCCGCGAACTCGCTGAACTGGCGTTCTCGGTCACTCCGCGTTCCGATGTCACGCCGCTCGCGCTGCGCGAGCCGCTCTAACTTGAAGACCCAAGCCGCTCGATCGCCGCCATGCGTTCCGCGCGCGCATCGGTCAGCACGCGCCTCCGCGTCTCCAATTCCGACGCCGCTTCCGAAAACGATCGCTCGGCGAGGGACGATCTCGATGGCTTCACACAGCTCGGCGACAGTGTCGCGACAGATGACCGACGGCTTGATATTGCCAGGGCGCTTGTCGATCACAAGGAGCCGAACGGCGACGCTGGTGCCTTGCTTGCGATAGCAGGTTGCAAGCCGACACGACGTTACGACTGAGCATCCATCGAAGGTCCGTTCGTAGACAGAGAGCATCTTGGCCGAGGTTGTGAAGCCATCGGGCATGACCACGACGATGCGCGCGCCCAGCGCTGATTTGGCGATTGCAGAGCGCAAATGACGGACTGCGGCATGCGGGTCGACGCCCCGCCCCTTCGACGGAGCGAAAGGCGGGTTCATCAGGATGAGAGAGGGCCGGAGCGTGGATGGCGTCAGCGAGGTCAGCATCGCCCCGTCATGGCTGGTGAGCTTCGCTTCAGGGTAAAGCACCGCCAGCTTCGCGCGGCGCTTGGGGTCGATCTCATTGAGGTGAAGTTCGGCGACCCTCGCTTGGAGCGCAGCGAGCATGCCGTGGCCAGCACTCGGTTCGAGCACGATGTCTTCAGCGCGCGGCTGCAATCATCGGGTCTTTGCCTTCTGCCAAGGCACCCTTCGCGATTGTGCGTAGCTCCCTCGCCGCAGAGATTCCGACCTCGGGGTAAAGACCGAAGGAAACCAACTTCTCTTTTCCAGCGAAGCGATTTTTCAAACGCCAAAGTTTCGACCCACTTGGCTTCACTAGGAGAAAAAGGCCCTCTCCATCTGACAGCTTATAGGGGCGCTCTTTAGGCTGCGCTTTTTTGATCTGAAGTTCCAACAAGGCCATTGGGGGTATCGCTCCATTTTCGAACCCCTCGAAAGTACCCCCAAAATGGCCCCACACCAAACGCGGCTGCACACGAATACAAGCGAACACAAGCGGACACGAATCAGCAACAACCAACTGATTCGTTTTGTTTTTCTGGACTTTTACGGATGTTGACGAACCCATGCGGATTCGGGATTGGTAGCGGAGGAGGGACACTAATTTAGATTATAATTCGTTGATCCTTATGATCAATTTCACGATTCGCTATCGAAATACCCCCAACAGTACCCCCGCTATCGTCTTATTGCGGTAAGTCGCGTTTTTTGGGCGACGATCAGAGTTGGCAAGTGATTCTGGACACCTGCTAGGGGCGGAGTAGCCGCACAATAGTAGGATGTGCTTTGCAAACCTTAATGTGCAAAATCGTCGCATTGCCCGATTCATTCGAAGCTTTGGATTGGCAACTAGATTTGAGATGCGGCCATCTTTAATTTGTGAAGGCCGTTTAAATTCGCTCGAGTCTTCCAGCCTCGGACATGCTGAGAGCAGCAGGATCAACTCCTGAATTCGTCGCCTTTGATATGTTCGGTGCCCGCTTCCTCATGCTTATCCCTGTGCGCATCGCGAAGGATATCGATCCCGCCATAAAGAGCGATGCCAGCAACCGCGATCCCAACCAGGAGGTCCGGCCAGTTTGCGCCTGTAAGCATAACGATGATCCCGGCGACGATGATACCGCCGTTCGATATGAAATCGTTGAAGCTAAACGTGGTCGCTGCGCGCAGATTGACATCCTTTTGTTGGAGCTTCTGGAGCATGCGCAGGCATATGAGGTTCACCACCGCCGCGATGGCCGCCATGGCGATCATCATCAGGCCGCCCGGCTCGGAGCCTTCGATTAAACGCCTGACGGCATCGGCGATAACGCCTCCGGCGAAGACTAGGAGCATAATCCCTGAGAAACGCGCGGCCCCTCGTTTCCAGGATTGCGAACGGGTAAGAGCCAGAAGACTGAGCGCGTAGACAAATGCATCGGATGAATTGTCGAGCCCGTTGGCCAAGAGCGCGTTCGAGTCCGCAAAATAGGCAACGACAAAGAAACCAACCGCGATTGCGACGTTGAGCCACAATACGATCCACAATGTGCGTCG
>NZ_JAZBON010000008.1:0-6820 GCF_036351135.1 Erythrobacter sp. | reverse complement strand
GGCCGAACCGGGGAGACCTGCCATCGCGCGGATGGCGGGACCATCCGCCGCCTGGCGCAAGGGGGCCGCAGCACGTGGTACTGCCCGCGCTGCCAGCGATAGGGCCGCTCGCTTCGAAAAGGCGCATTTTCTTGACCTTCGCTCGTTTGGCCGGTAAGCGGCCCGCTTTCCGACGCATGGAGAGCTGCTCCGGGCGTCCCTTTCGACCAACCCGAGACACCTCCGGCCGCGATCCTGCGGCCACAACGAACGCGAGACAGACAAAACGCCATGGCCAACACGCCGCAAGCCCGTAAGCGCATCCGCCGCAACAACCGCCGCGCGGAGGTCAACACCGCCCGCATGAGCCGCATCCGCAGCTTCATCAAGAAGGTCGAAACCGCGATCGAAGCGGGCGACAAGGACGCGGCGGCCAATGCACTGAAGGCGGCCCAGCCGGAAATGCAGCGCGGTGTCGCGCGGGGCGTACTCCACAAGAACACCGTCGCGCGTAAGATGTCGCGCCTGACGAAGCGCGTCTCCGCGCTCTGAACGCGGTTCCGCCGGCACGCCCTCGCGGGCGAATCATCGGCGGGTCCCATCAGTGATTCTACCGAGTTCCGGACCCTGACGGTCCGGTCGTGACCCGAGGGGCTGCGCCGTCCGGCTGCGGCCTCTTTTTCGTGCGACAAATGTGACCGCGAACCGCTTGGAAAATGTAAGGAAACTCAACGATTCGCGAGCGTGCCGGAGTGCTTCGCAAAGCAAAACAGGCACTTGAACGGGGGCCTGCGGGCTAGCGCTGAGTCAACCGGATTATTTCATTTTTTTTAAAATCGTCTGCTTGCCTTGAGTGCCGAACGGCTCTTAATTCGCCTCTCACCCGGAGCGGGACAGTCCGGGTTCTTGAAAGCTGATCGACAGGTGTTTCCCGTGGGACCGTGATTCCCGGGGGGTTAACCTCTATTGCCTGTCGCAAACGAGGTTCGCCGCCCGGGACATGCGCGTCCGGGCGGTAAGACGGAACGGGGATGAGATGGTACACAAGATTGACAAGGCGCGGACCACGCGCCGCTCCACCGACGACGATCTCATGGAAGACGCCGAAGCGGTGAACCTCGCCGCCGACTGGGCCGATATCAGCCAGGGCCTGCGCAAGGATCTGGGGCACCAGCTCTACAGCCAGTGGATCCGCCCGATCCAGCTTGGCCGGATCGACAAGGAAACGGGCACGCTCGACCTCTATCTGCCCACCGAATTCGCCGCCAATTGGGTCAACGACCGATTCCGCGACCGTCTCCAGCTCGCGTGGAAGATAGCGCGCAGCGAAGTGCGTCAGGTGCGTGTCCAGGTCCACCCGGGTCGCCGCCAGCTGCCCGAGCTGAACCTCGACGATTCGCGCCGGCCGGCCAATGACGGCGCGAGCACGATCGCGGTCGCGGCGGGGACGATCGGCGACGTTGGCTTCACCGGCTCGGTCGGACTCGACCCTTCGCTGACCTTCGCCGCCTTCGTCACGGGCGATGCCAACGTGCTCGCCTGCAACGCTGCCCAGCGCATGGCCGCGGCCGAGAAGCCCCAGTTCTCGCCGCTCTACCTCAAGGCCGCGACGGGACAGGGCAAGACGCACCTGCTCCACGCGATCGGCCACGCCTATCTGCAGGCCCACCCGCGCGCGCGCATCTTCTATTGCTCGGCAGAGCGCTTCATGGTCGAATTCGTCCAGGCGCTCAAAGCCAACCAGATGATCGAGTTCAAGGGGCGCCTGCGCAGCTTCGACCTGCTGCTGGTGGACGACATCCAGTTCATCATCGGCAAGGCGAGCGCGCAGGAAGAACTGCTCTACACGATCGATGCGCTGCTGGCCGAGGGCAAGCGGCTGGTCTTCGCCGCCGACCGCGCCCCGCAGGCGCTCGACGGAGTCGAGCCGCGCCTGCTCAGCCGCCTGTCGATGGGCCTCGTCGCCGACATCCAGGCCGCCGACATCGAACTTCGCAAGAAAATCCTCGAATCCAAGCTGTCGCGCTTCGCCCCGCTTTCGGTGCCCGAGGACGTGATCGATTTCCTCGCCCGGACGATCACCCGCAACATCCGCGAGCTGGTCGGTGGGCTCAACAAGCTGATCGCCTATGCCCAGCTGACAGGACAGGAAGTCTCTCTCCAGCTGGCCGAGGAACAGCTCACCGACATCCTCTCGGCCAATCGCCGGCGGATCACGATCGACGAGATTCAGCGCACCGTCTGCCAGTTCTACCGGATCGACCGCTCGGAAATGAGCTCCAAGCGCCGTGCGCGCGCCGTTGTCCGTCCGCGGCAGGTGGCGATGTATCTCTCGAAGGTGCTCACCCCGCGCAGCTACCCTGAGATCGGGCGCAAGTTCGGCGGACGCGACCATTCGACGGTCATCCACGCCGTTCGCCTGATCGAAGACCTGCGCCAGCGCGATGCCGACATGGACGGCGACGTTCGCAGCCTCCTGCGCCAGCTCGAAAGTTAATTCGCACCCGATCTGCACCGGTTTTCGACAGGCTTGCTCACAGGCCCTGTCGACCGTCGATGCACCGCCCGTGCACGGCTGATCGACAGGTCTGTCCACAGGCCTGTCGACAGGCCGTGCACAGGATGCCAACAGCTTGTCCATGAGCCTGTCCCCGGCACGCCTCGACCGTTTCGCCCGTCACATCGTCCTGCCCGAGATCGGCGGCGCCGGGCAGGTGGCGCTCTCGCGCAAGCACGTCGTCGTCATGGGCCTCGGCGGGATCGGCTCGCCGGCGCTGCAATATCTCGCCGCCAGCGGGATCGGGCGCTTCACCCTCGTCGATGACGACACGGTCGACGTCTCCAACCTCCAGCGCCAGACGATCTTCACCACCCGCGACGTCGGCCACGGCAAGGCGACGAGCGCGCGGCGCTGGCTCGCCAATTTCGACGACGCGCTCGCGGTCGAGATCACCGATGCGCGCCTGACGGGCGAGAACGCCGGACGGATCATCGCGGGCGCCGACCTCGTGCTCGACGGGACCGACAATTTCGCGACCCGCCTCGCCGTTTCGGACGCCTGCGTCGCGGCCGGCGTCCCCCTGCTCTCCGCAGCGGTGGGACGATTCCAAGGCCAGGTCGGTGCCTTCGCCGGGCACCTGCCGGAGCAAGCGTGCTATCGCTGCTTCGTCGGCGATGCCTTCGATGCCGAGGATTGCGACACCTGCGCCGAAGACGGGATGCTCGGCGCAATGGCGGGCTGGACCGGGAGTTTCGCGGCAATGCAGGCGGTACGCGTCCTGCTCGAAGGAGTGAGCACTTTCGGAAAGCCGCAATGGGGCCGGCTTCATCTGCTGGATGGGATCGCGCCGGGCATGCGCACGCTCAATATTGCAAAGGACCCCGCCTGCAGCGCCTGCGCCACGCCCTGACGCGACAGCGTCTCGCCCCGTCGCAGCCCGTTGCACAAGCGGAACCGGCAAGTCGTCCTCTCGTTGATCTAGTGAAACGAAAGGACATATTCATGCCATTTCTCAATGTTTTCATCCTTGCCGCCGGCGCGCTCTTCGGCTTTTCGCAGTGGCAGAAGATGAAGAAGAAGACACCGAACGATCATCGCCCGCGTCCCGAGGAAAAGTTCAAGGGTGGCGGCGAACCGACGAGGGCGCGCCCGTAAGCGCGATCAAGCCAACTTCGAAGGGCCGGCCATTGTGCCGGCCCTTTTCGTGAGCATTCGGCAGGAAAGGCCGAGAGCCGATGGCCGACAAGGATCGCAACGAACTCGCCGAAGATCGCACCGACTGGGCGGAGGACCGTACGCTCATGGCGAACGAGCGGACCTTCGCCGGCTGGATGCGCACGGGATTGGCCGCGGTAGGGGTTGGCCTCGGCTTCAATGCCCTGTTCGGCAAGATCGAGCCCGCCTGGGCGGGCAAGGCGATTGCGAGCGCGTTCATCGTAATTGGCGTGTTCGTTTTCGTCGCGGCCGAACGCAATGCAGCCGCGGTCAAGAAGCGGCTCGACCCGCACAAGGCAGCACCCATTCGCAGCCTCAAGCTCAAGCTGATTGCAGGCGCAATGGCGATCGCGAGCATCGCCCTCGTAGCGGCGATCTGGGCGATCGACCTGCCGGGAAGGGGCTGATCAGCGGCCGAGCACCTCTTCGACCCATTCAGGCACGATCACGCTCGCCGGGCCGTGGCGTGATTCGGTAAAGAAGCGGCTGCCTTCGCTCGGCTCCAGGTTGAGTTCGAGCGTGCGCGCGCCGTTAATCGCCGCTTCCTGGACGAAGCCCGCTGCCGGATAGACCGCGCCGCTCGTTCCGATGCTGACGAAAAGGTCGCACGTGCCGAGAGCCTCGTAGATCCGTTCCATCCGGTAGGGCATTTCGCCGAACCACACGACGTCGGGCCGCAGCGTCGGCGCCTGGCAAACCGGGCAGGCGGGCCGATCGGACAGCGGCGCATCAATGGGCGAACGCATCTCGCAGGAAGTGCACAGTGCGCTCGAAAGTTCGCCGTGCATGTGCAGCACGTCCTTCGACCCTCCGCGTTCGTGAAGGTCGTCGACATTCTGCGTCACCAGCAGCAGGTCGCCGGGGAACTCCGCTTCGAGCCGGGCGAGCGCGCGGTGGGCCGGATTGGGCTCGACCGATCGCAGCGCGGCGCGCCGCGCGTCGTAGAAGCCTAGCACGAGGTCGGGATTGCGCGCGAAACCCTCGGGCGTCGCGACGTCCTCGATCCGGTGGCGCTCCCACAGCCCGCCCGCGTCGCGAAAGGTGTCGATCCCGCTTTCCGCGGAAATCCCCGCACCTGTAAGGATGACGATGCGCTCGAACTTTGCCATGAACGCCTTTGACCACATCGGGCGGAGCGAATGCAATGAGCGAGGGAGCGCGGCGTTTCGCCGTGATCGGGCACAAGGGGCGCATGGGCCACGCGATCGCTAACGCGATCGAGGAAGCGGGCCACGAATTCTGCGTCGGAGTCGACATGGGGGGCGATCCCGAACCCTTGCTCGGTCAGTGCGAGGTGGCGGTCGATTTCTCCGCGCCGGACGCGCTGGCGGCGAACCTCGCTGCGGCGAAGGCAGCCGGCATCCCGATCCTGATCGGCACGACCGGCCTCGCCGAGGCACACTTCGCGATGATCGGCGAGGCGGCGAAGGCAATTCCCGTGCTCCAGACCGGCAACACCTCGCTCGGCATCACCCTCCTTGCCTATCTCGTGCGCGAGACCGCGGCGCGGCTGGGGCCGGATTGGGACATCGAAGTGCTCGAGATGCATCACCGCCTCAAGGTCGACGCACCCTCGGGCACGGCCAAGCTGCTCGGCGAGGCGGCTTCCGCAGGGCGCGGCATAAAGCTCAGCGACAACATGGACAGCGGGCGCCACGGCTTCACCGGAGAAAGGCGGGAAGGCGCGATCGGCTTCGCCACCCTGCGCGGCGGGACCGTTGCGGGCGAGCACAGCGTGATCTTCGCCGGGGACCAGGAACGGATCACCCTTGCGCACAGCGCCGAGGACCGCGCGATCTTCGCCCGCGGCGCGGTGAAGGGCGCGCTGTGGCTGATCGGACGCGAGGCGGGCCGTTACCGGATGGAGGACGTCCTCGGCCTGTGACCCTGCGTTCGAAAGCCTATGCCGAATTGTTCGCCTCGGCCCGCACCGATGGCAAGCTGACGCTCACCAATCGCTTGATCGTGGTCGCGATACTCGCATCGGTCGCGGTCGCCATCGTCGGGACGGAGCGCGCCATTGCGAGCGAGAACCGGAGCGCGATCCTGTGGGCCGAGTTCGGGTTCGGCGTCCTGTTCCTGATCGAATACTGCGCCCGGCTGTGGGCCGTCGCGGAGCGGGCCGGACCAGAGAGCGACCGCGCCAAGCGGCTCGCGTGGGCGCGTTCCTTCTTCGCGCTCATCGACCTCGTGGTCGTCGTCATCACGCTCATTCCGTTCATCCTCGCGGGCGCACCGATCCTGCGGCTGCTGCGGCTGTTCCGGCTCGCCGCCCTGCTCAAGTTCGGCAAGTTCTCGATGGCGCTGAAGGCGCTGGGCACCGCAATCCTGGAACGGCGCTACGACCTCTACGTCACCGGGGCGCTGGCGCTGGTGCTCCTGCTGGGCGGCGCGACCGCGCTCTACTGGGCCGAGGGCAAGGTCCAGCCCGAGGCATTCGGATCGATCCCGCGTGCGATGTGGTGGTCGGTGATCACGCTGACGACCGTGGGCTACGGCGACGTCTCACCCGTAACCTCGCTCGGCAAGGTGCTCGCCGCCTGCGTCGCGGTGGGAGGGATCGGGCTCGTCGCGATGCCGACCGGGATCATCGCGGCGGCGTTCTCGGACGCGATGCAGGCCTATCGCGACGGGCTGGAGCCCGGCGACGACCCACGGAAGATGCCCTGAGCGGACCATGACAAAGGACCAGATCTTCGAATTCTTCCGCCGCCTTGCGGAGGACAATCCCGAGCCCCGGACCGAGCTCGAATACGGCAATGCCTTCCAGCTCGTCGTCGCGGTGGCGCTGTCGGCGCAGGCTACGGACGTCGGCGTGAACAAGGCGACCCGCGCGCTGTTCGCGAAGGTAAAGACGCCGCAGCAGATGCTCGACCTCGGGCTCGAAGGGCTGACCGAGCACATCCGCACGATCGGCCTGTTCAATTCCAAGGCGAAGAACGTCATCGCCCTCTCGCGCATCCTCGTCGAGGAGCACGGCGGCGAGGTCCCTGCGAGCCGCGAGGAGCTGGTGAAGCTGCCCGGCGTCGGGCGCAAGACCGCCAATGTCGTGCTTAACTGCTGGTTCGGCGAGGAGACCTTCGCGGTCGACACGCACATCTTCCGGGTCGGCAACCGCACCGGCCT
>NZ_JAZBON010000007.1:0-86401 GCF_036351135.1 Erythrobacter sp. | reverse complement strand
TCCTCGCCTACCCACGCATTGACGTTCTGTCCCAGCAGCGTGATCTCGCGCGCACCCGCCTCGATCAGTTTGCGAGCCTCGGCAATCAAGTCGCTGTAGGGCCGCGAGATTTCCGCACCGCGCGTATAGGGCACGACGCAATAGGTGCAGAACTTGTCGCAGCCTTCCTGCACGGTGAGAAACGCGGTCGGCGAGCGCCGCTTGCGTTGCGGCAGGCTGTCGAACTTGGCGATTGCCGGCATATCGGTGTCGGTCGCGCGTTCGCCATTCAAGGCGCGATCGAGCATGTCGGGCAGGCGGTGATAGGCCTGCGGTCCGACAACCATGGAAACCGCAGGCGCGCGCGCCATGATCTCCTCACCCTCGGCCTGCGCGACGCAGCCCGCAACCGCGATCATCGGCGCTTTTTCCTGCGTCTTGCCCTTGGTCAGGCGGCCAATGTCGGAATAGATCTTCTCCGCCGCCTTCTCGCGAATATGGCAGGTGTTGAGCACCACCAGATCCGCGTCCTCGCCCTCGGGCGCAGGCGTGATGCCCTTTTCGGCCAGGAGCTCGCCCATACGCTCGCCATCATAGACATTCATCTGGCAGCCGAAGGACTTGACTCGGTAGGTCTTGGGAGGCGTTTGCGGTTTCATGATTGGAGGCGCGCTTTACCTTAAACGCTTAGTCGCGTCACCCCGGACCTGATCCGGGGGCAGGCCTTTCTTTACTTGACGTCGAAGGAAGCCAAACCCCGGCTCGGGGGCCGGGGTGACGACATTGTATGGGATTAAGAGACGCTCGCCTTAACGATCTTCCCCGGGCTTGCGGGCGGCTCGCCTTTCGGCAGGGCGTGGACGTGCTCCATGCCGCTCTCGACCTGGCCCCAGACGGTGTATTGGCCGTCGAGGAAATGCGCGTCTTCGAAGCAGATGAAGAACTGGCTGTTCGCGCTGTCCGGGTTCTGCGAGCGGGCCATGGAGCAGGTGCCTTCGGTGTGCGGTTCTGAATTGAATTCGGCTTTCAGATCGGGCTTTTCGCTGCCGCCCATGCCGGTGCCGGTCGGATCGCCGCCCTGCGCCATGAAGCCGGGGATGACACGGTGGAAGACGACGCCATCATAGAAGCCTTCGCCGGCAAGCTCGGTGATACGCTCGACATGGCTGGGGGCGAGATCCGGGCGCAATTTGATGGTTACGTCCTTGTTCTCGCCATCGCCGGTGTCGAGCGTGAGGGTGAGGGTGTCGGCCATTTTCTTTCTCCGAGTGTTCAAAGTCCGTGGGGTTGAGCGCTCTCTAGCAGGCGAGACACTCATGTCACCCGTGCGGTAAGCACCCGCTTGCTTTTCATCCGCCCGCCCGTAAACCCTCGGCGCCATGGCCGATCCGACCGCCCACGACGACGACACGCTGCTGGCGGGTCCGCCCGAGGAGGAGGTGCGGCCCGACGACCGGATCGACGACGAGCGCCACGACGAGGAAAACCGGCTTAAGCCCGAATTCGTGAGCGCGGTGGAGAGCGCGCTCGCAGCGGGCGACACGGCCGCGGTCTACGAGCTGGTCGAGCCGCTGCACCCCGCCGACATCGCCGACCTTCTCGAACTGCTCGAGCGCGAGGACCGCACGGCGCTGGCGGCCGCGATCACCGACCTGATGAGCAGCGAGGTGGTTGCCGAGCTGAACGATCACGTGCGCGAGCAGATGATGGAGGCGCTCGAGCCGAGCGACGTCGCTGCGATCACGCAGCAGCTCGAAACCGACGACGCGGTGCAGCTGCTTGAGGATCTCGACGAGGACGATCAAAAGGCGATCATCGCCGAGCTAGAGCCGGAGACCCGGGCTGCGGTCACCAGCGCGCTCGCCTATCCCGAGGAGACCGCCGGGCGGCTGATGAACCGCACCGTGATGGCGGTGCACGAGCATCTAACGGTGGGCGACCTCATCGATTATCTGCGCGAGGAAGGCGACCTCACCCACGATTTCCACGAGGTCTTCGTGGTCGACGCCGCCTTCCACCCGGTCGGCACCTGCGCCCTGAACTGGATCCTGACGACGCCGCGCGGCGTAGCGCTGACCGATGTGATGAAGCGCGACCAGACGCTGATCCCGGCGGGGATGGATCAGGAAGAGGTCGCGCTGATGTTCCAGAAATACGCGCTGATCTCTGCCGCGGTGGTCGATGAAAGCGGGCGGCTGGTCGGCCAGATGACCGTGGACGACATCGTCCACATCATTTCCGAGGAAGCGGGCGAGGACGCGCTGCTTCTCTCGGGTGCGGGCGACGGCGACATCAACGAGCCGATCCGCGAAGCCTATTCCAGCCGCGTGCGCTGGCTGGTCGCGAATTTGGGGACTGCCGTGGTGGCGAGCGCGATCATCGCCTTCTTCGGCGCGGCGATCGAGGAGCTTGTGGCGCTCGCGGTGCTGATGCCGATCGTCGCCAGCATCGGCGGCAATGCGGGGACGCAGACGATGGCGGTGGCGGTTCGCGCTATCGCCACCAACCAGCTGACCCGTGCGAACACCTGGCGGATCGTAGGGCGCGAATTGCGCGTGGCGCTGCTTAACGGAGCGACCGTGGCGGTGCTGATCGGGATCGCGGCAGGCGCGCTGTTCGGCTGGCAGATGGGGGGGGTTATAGCGATCGCGATGATCTTGAATATCGCGGTGTCGGGGCTGGCGGGGGTGCTGGTGCCGGTCGCGTTCGAGCGGATGGGACAGGACCCAGCGGTGGCTTCGAGCGTGTTCGTGACGATGATCACCGATTCGATGGGGTTCTTTGCGTTTCTTGGGTTGGCCGTGGCGGCTGGTTTGGCGCCGCTTTAAGCACCTACCCGCTCATCCTGAGGAGAGACTGAGCAGCCGCGCCAGCGACGTAGCGGAGCCTGTCCTGAGCGGCTGGCTTGCCAGCCAGCCGAAGGGGCTTGTCTCGAAGGATCCTTCAAGACGCCTCAGGATGAGCGGGGGTAGGGGAAAAGGGGGCGGTGATGCGGTGGAAACCTCCGCAAAAACCCCTACCTTTCCCCAATGCCCCTCCACCTCACCAAGATCGCGTTCGGCGCGCAGAGCTACACCGACATCGAGAGCTGGTATGCGGGGCGCCGCAGTCCGCATCTGACCACCAAGTATCGCCCGACGCGCTGGGAGGAGTGTATCGGCGGCTCGCTTTACTGGATCCACCAGCACAGCCTCGTCGCGCGTTCGGAAATCCTGGGTTTCTCGCAGACCGACACGGGGCGCTGGCTGATCGAATTGAAGCCCGAACTCATCCGCATCCATCCCAAGCCCAAGCGGGCGCATCAGGGCTGGCGCTACCTCAAGGGCGAGCCCCCGCGCGATCTGGCGCCCGGCGAAGATATCGGCGACGCGCTGCCGGGCAAACTGGCGGCGAAGCTGGAAAAGCTGGGGCTGGTCTGAAGTGGCGGGAGAGCCGGGCTACCGACCTTACGCACCGCTCTTCGTCCTCAAGCCATGGGCCAAGAGCATCTGGACGGTCGACGGCGCGGAGGTGCGATATGGCTTCGGCCCGCTCCAGGTGCCCTGCCCCACCCGCATGACGGTCATCCGCTATGGCGACGGCTCGCTTTTCGTACATTCGCCGGTCGCGCTCTCATTGGAATTGACGGCTGATTTGTCAGACTTGGGGAAAGTGGCCGCCCTGATCGCGCCCAATCGGAACCACTTCGTCTCTCTCGCCTCCTGGGCCGACGCGTTTCCCTCTGCGGACATCTATGCCGCACCCGGCTTGGCGGGCAAATCAGGCATTCCAGCGCACACGACCCTGACAAAGGGTCTGAGCGCGCCGTGGCTGGATGAGATCGACCATGTTCCACTGGACCTGGGCACATTCACGGAAAGCGTCTTCTTCCACCGCTCCTCGCGCACGCTGATCGTCACCGACCTGATGATGAATTACGAAGGCGAGCGGGTGCGCAGTCCCCTGATGCGGCTTTTCCTTCGCCTTGGCGGGGCGACCGGGCCGCGCGGCAATCCCTCGATCGACATGCGAATGGCGCTGCGGCCGCATAGCGAGGCTCTGAAGGCGGGGCTCGAAGCGATGATCGCGCTGGAGCCGGAACGGCTGATCCTTGCGCATGGCAAGTGCTATGAGGGCGATGCGGTGGCCGAGATCGAACGCGCTTTCTCCGATCTGCTTTAGGTAAGCGGCGGCGCGCCCACATAGACCCAGCCCGCTATCGCCGCCGACACCGCAAAGACCGCAAGCGCCCTGCCCCACGGCGTCGGCTGATTGGCCTCGACGCTCGGCGCTTTTTCCGCCTTGCCGCCGATCATCGGGCCGATCAGGCTCGTCGCCTGCATCGCGCCGATTACACCGATTGCGATGATGTGGAGGCCGATCATCGCGAAGATGACGTAGTAGAACCATTCATGCGTGTCGGTGATAGTGTCCGCCATCATGACGCCGACCAGCGGATTGAGCGGCCCCGTCGCCCCGTCATACGGATCGCCGGCGAAGAGCCCCATACCGACCTGCGCGAACATCAGGCCGAGCAGGGTCAGCACCGACAGCGCGGCGAGCGGGCTGTGCCCCTTGTTGCGCTTGTAGTCGTAGCGCCCGCGCAGGTAATCCAGCACCGCGCGCGGCCCCTTCACGAAATGCGCAAACCGCGCGGTGTCGGTGCCGACGAAGCCCCAAAGCACGCGAAAGATCAGCAGCGCGAGCAGCACGTGACCGAGCCTGACATGCCAACCCCACTCGGAGTTCTCGGCGGTGAGATACATCGCCGGGATCAGCGCCACGAACGACCAGTGCGTCAGGCGCACCGGCCAATCCCACACCCTTATCGCATGCGTTTGCGGGCGCGGCGCCTCAATCGTCGTCGAGGCGGAAGTCGTCATGGCAATTCTTGCACGCCCCGCCCAGCGCCTTGACCTGCTCGCCTACCGCCGCGGCATCGCCGGTCCCTGCGACGGTCATCATGGTCGCGCTTTCATCCAGCAGTTTCTGATGCGCGGCGGCGAATTCGTCCGGCCGCTCCCAGATCGTCGCCAGCGCCTCGGTGTCCCAGCCCGCATCGCGGCCGGTGCCTTCGGGGAACAGCCCTTCGAGCTCATTCGCGCGGCGATTGATGTCGGTTGCGGAGGCCTCGATCACAGTGAAATCGGGTGTGCCCGCTTCGAGCTGTCCGCGGATCGCCTTGAAGCTGTCGCCGATCCCCTCGAGCGTATCCTGCCGCTGCGAAATCTCAGCGGGTGCCGCTGCGGAGGGGTCGGAATCGGCAAAATCCGCGATCTCGTCGGCATCGGTCACTTCGCTGCTGCACGCGGCGAGCAGAACGAGGAAGGGTGCGGCGGCGAGAAGGGATGGGAGGGGGGCCTTGGTCATACGGACGAACCTTCCGAAAGTCTGACGATCCCAGTCCGCGATCCTACAGAAAGCGCGCAGGCAAGCAATCCCCTCCCCGCTGCAGCGTTTTCGGAACTAGCCCCCACCTTCTCCCGTTGACCATGAAAGGAGAAACTTCATGCCCGAACGCCAGAGCCGCCATCCCGACAATGAGCTTATCGACGAGCTGACCGAAAATCCCACCCCCTCGCATCAGGGCGGTGCGGGCGGCGACGTGAATGTCCGCGTCGGCAAACGCGCCGAAAAGAACCGCGCGACCGATCCCGACAATCGCGAACCGGTCGTCGGTTCGGATAATCCCGAAGAGGATGCGCGTAAGGGCCCCAAGACCATGCACGCGATCAAGAAGGGCGAAGCGAACTAAGTTTGGTTTCGTCAAATCGGAATATCAGCCGCCCGCGCTTCTTCGTCGAAGCACGGGCGGTTTTGGTATGGGCGCCGGGATTGACTTCGGATCGCCCTACCCCCCGGTGGCTGTCTGGCCGGTGCGTTTCGCCGCGACCCGTCGCAGCGCGTTGACATAAGTCTCCGGCGCCTGCGCTCCCGGGATCATGAACTTGCCCTCGACGATCATGGCCGGCACGCCCGATATGTTGAGATCCAACGCCTGGCGCTCCTCCGCCACCACCCGCGCATTGAGCGCTTCGTCACCCAGCGCCGCCTTTGCCGCCTCGCGGTGCAGCCCTGCGCCCGCAGCGATATCGAGCAGCAGGTCGCGATCGGACAGGTCGCGGCGGTGATTGAAGTGCGCTTCGAACAGCGCGAGTTTCAGCCGCGTTTGCGCCGGCGGCCCAGCTTCTTCGAGCGCGAAGGCAAGCAGCTTGTGGCAATCGCGCGTGTTCCACATCCGTGCCGGCGGCGGCTTGCCGTCCCCCTCGTAGTCGAGCGACACGCCGGCGTCCGCCGCAACCTCCTTCATCCGCCCGCGCATGGCGGCGCCCTCTTCGGCCGAGCGGCCATATTTGCGTTGCAGATGCGCTTCGGCATCCTCGCCCGCCGACGGCATATCGGGATTGAGTTCGAAGGGCCGCCAGCGGATTTCCGCTTCGATCTCGCCTTCGAGCGTCTCCAGCGCCTTGGTCAGCTGGCCATATCCGATCGCGCACCAGGGGCACACGACGTCGGAATAGATGTCGATCGTGAGCCGGTCAGGGTCGGTCATTTCTCTAGCCACCAGTTGAGGAGATGATGCGCTATCGCGAAGGGGCGCGGAAAGATGAGGTCGGGCGTGCCGTGCTCGCCCGCATCGCGCGCCTCGATCAGTTCGTCGCGGGTGAACCAGCGCGCATCGTCGAGCTCGGTCTCGTCGATGGTCAGCTCGCGCGACCTCGCCACCGAACGGCAACCGATCATCAGCTGGCTCGGAAACGGCCAGGGCTGGCTCGCGACATAGCGCACATCCTCGACCTCGATGCCCGCTTCCTCGAACACTTCGCGCTCGACAGCCTCCTCGATCGTCTCGCCCGGTTCGACGAAACCGGCCAGCGCGGAGAACATTCGCGGAGGGAAACGCGGTTGGCGGCCCAGCAAAAGCGCGCCTTCGTGCTCGACCAGCATGATGGTGACCGGGTCGGTGCGCGGGAAATGCTCCGCCCCGCACGATGGGCAGGAGCGTTGCCAGCCGCCCTTGGCGAGCTTGGTCGGCGCGCCGCAATTGGCGCAGAAGCGGTGGCGCGCATGCCAGTCGACCAGGCTGCGCGCGCCGCCATAGATCGCGAGATCGGCAGGCGCGAGGAGCTGCATCACCTGCCACGAGCGCGGATTGGCGGGTCCACTGTCGCTCCGCTGGGGCACCGGCGCGAAACGCGGCGATCCGTCGAGCAGGCCGAGAAAGACGAGTTCGGTCTCTTCGCCCACATCGGCAAGGCTGCCCCATTCGAGCGCACCGTTGTCGTCGAATTGGGGGAGCAGCCCGTCGAGCAACAGCACCTTGGTGCGCCACCCCATCATGCCGGCCAGCGCCTCGGGATCGCTGCGGACATTGTCCGCCCGGTCGAGCGGCGATCCGGCAAAGGCGATCGGCGGCGCCGCGATGTCTCCGCTGGCCGGATTGCGCATCAGGCGGCCTGCTGCGTGCGCATGTCCCGAAGGTCGGCTTCGAGCGCCTCCATATATTCCTCGCGGACCGGATAGGCCTCCGACGGCATATATTGCGTCCACAGCGCGGTGCGCAGGCCGAGCCGGTAATCAACCGCCGCCAGCGTGCCCGCCGCGCCGCCCCAGCCGAACGTCCCCTCGTGTACGCGCCCGCCCGCGCCATGGCCCATCCCCTCCATCCACGAACCGGCGGTGTCGACCGTGTGGGGGATGAGATCGGACGTGCCGACGCGCACCGCGAGTTCGCTCATCACCTCGGTTCCGTCCAGGGTGCCATAGCCCAGCAGCATGCGCAGGAAGCGGTCGTAATCGCGCGGGGTGGAGACGAGGTCCGCCCCGCCCATGGGCGCCGTCGGCATGTCGGTGTAGATCGACGCCGCCGCCGGATCGAGCGGCAGCAGCCTGCCGTTGAGCACGCCGTAATTGGTGGTGAGCCGGCCGATCTCGCTGCCCGGCACGGCGAAATAGGTACTGTCCATCCCCAGTGGCTCGAACATGCGGGTGCGCAGGAATTCGGGATAGCTCATGCCCGAGGCGACCTCGATCACGCGGCCAAGCAGGTCGAGGCTCGCCGAATAGCTCCACTTGGTCGCGGGCTGATACATCAGCGGCAAGCTCGCCAGATTGTCCGCCCACACCGCGAGGCTGGCGGGCGGGGTCACCGGCGGGAAACCGGGGATCGGCAGGCGGCTGACCCGGCCCCCGACAATCCCGTTCTGGTTATACGCATCGAGCAGTTCGCCCTTGCTGACGATGCCGTAACCGAGCCCGGCGGTATGGGTCAGGAGCTGGCGGATCGTGATCGGTCTCGCTGCGGGCACCGTGTTGTCGAGCGGCCCTTCGGGATCGACCAGCACCTGCATGTCGGCAAAGGCCGGCAGCACGTCGCCCAGCGGCTGATCGAGGCCGAGCACCCCATCGTCGATCAGCATCATCGTCGCCATGCCTGTGATCGGCTTGGTCATCGAATAGATGCGATAAAGCGTGTCGGCATCGACCGGCACGCTATCAGCAAGCGACAAGGTGCCGCCGCCGATCGTATGGGCGTGGTCTTCCTGGTTCCAGCCGATGGTCATGAACATGTTCGCGACCTTGCGCTCATCGATATAGCGCTTCGCCAGCGCGGCGAGATTGGGCCAGCTTTCGCTGACATCGTGCATCGCCATCAGCGGCCGCCCGAAAGGCAGCGCGGCGAGCGTCGCGCCGGCGGCGGCATAGGCTCCGCCGCGCAGCAGGGAACGGCGCGAGAGGGCGGACGAAGCGATGGAAGATTGTGCCAAGGGTCTCTCCGAAGGGCGATTATTCGCGGCTGCCGGTGTCTTGGGCGAGCGAACAGGCGGCGTCAATCGCTTGCAATGGGGCACTGTCCTATACATATAACACACATGGGAAACTTGCTCGCATATCTCTTCGGCCTCGTCAGCCTCGTCATCGTCATCCCCTCGCAGATACCGCTGCTGGGATGGGGCAACTGGCTGGCGCTGCCGCTGATCGTCATCGGCATCGTCTTCGGCGCGCTTTCCTCGCGCAACGGGGGGCGCAATTTCTGCCTGATCGTTCTGCTGATCGCAGCCGTGCGGCTTACGATCGGGGGCGGGATCATCTAATTGATCGCGGCCAATGCCAATCGAGCCGCCTTCGCAAACAGCGTCGGCAGCCCCGCCTCCTCGATCTCAGCCAGCGGCCACCACCGGCCCTCCCCATCGGGCGCGCTTTCCGCGTCGATGCGAACCACATCGAGCGTCAGATGTGCATGGGTGAAGGTATGGCGCACCGTGCCGAGCGGCGTTGCCCGGCCCGCGACCGGCGCCTCGCCCGAACCGTCGGCGCGTGCGGTCCAGCCATCGTCCGGCAGCGCGCGCATGCCGCCCAGCAGGCCCTTCTCTGCGCGGCGCACCAGCCACACCGCGCCGCCGCGCTCGATCCAGTAGGCAGTGCCGCGCCGCTCGGGCTTCGCCTGCTTCGGCGGCTTGACCGGCAGGCGCTCTGGCTCGCCGCTCGCATATCCGCGGCATTCCTCGCGCAAGGGGCACAGCATGCAGCGCGGCGCCTTGGTCGTGCAGATCTGCGCGCCCAAATCCATCATTCCTTGCGCGAAATCGCCCGCGCGCGCCCCGGGCGCGATCGCGTCCGCAGCCTTCCGGATGGCGCGGCGCGCGCCCGGCAGTGGCTCGGTGATGGCAAAGAGGCGCGCCACCACCCGCTCGACATTGGCATCGACCACCACCGCGCGCCTGCCAAAGGCGATCGCGGCGATCGCGGCGGCGGTGTAGGGGCCGAGCCCGGGCAGCTCCAGAAGCTCCGCCTCGCTCGTGGGAAAGCCGCCGCGCGACGCCACTTCGCGCGCACATTTCACGAGATTTCGCGCGCGCGAATAATAGCCAAGGCCCGCCCATGCAGCCATCACCTCCTCTTCGCGCGCGGCGGCGAGGTCGTCGACGCTCGGCCAGACCCGCGTGAATTTTTCGAAATAGGGTTTCACCGCCGCGACCGTCGTCTGCTGCAGCATCACCTCGGACAGCCACACGCGGTAGGGCCAGTTCGCGTCCTCGGGGCGCGGCTCGCCCGGCGGATTGCGCCAGGGCAGCGCGCGCGCATGCCTGTCGTACCATGGAAGAAGCGCGTCGGAGATGCTGGCGGTCACGCGGCGCCTATGGCATGGCTTCTCGCCAGATGGGAAGCGACAGCACATCCTCGGGATCGAAGCGCGCCAAAAGCGGCCCTCGCAAACGCGCCAAGCCCTATGAGCGCCCGCGCGGGCGCGGCGCCAAGGCGATCGGCGATCTCATGCCCGAAATCGGGCGCACCGCCTTTCGCCGCTACGGCTTCGTGCAGAGCTCGGTCGTCACCCGCTGGCCCGAAATCGTCGGTCCGCACCATGCCCGCGTCTGCGCGCCCGAGGCGATCCGCTTCCCCCCTGGCGAGAAGTCGGAAGGCATTCTCCAGCTCGTCGTCCTGCCCGCCCATGCTCCGCTGATCCAGCAGGTGCTGCCCGAGATCATCGAGCGGGTGAACCGTTTCTTCGGCTACAGCGCGGTCGCGCGCGCGAAGATTCGGCAAGGCAAGGTTAAGCCTCCCTCTGTTGAAAGCCGCCCCAAACCGCCGCCTTCGCTGAGGCCAATCCCGATGGAACTGGGAGAAAGCCTGCGCGATATCGGCGATCCCGAACTGCGCACGGTGCTCGAATCGCTCGCGCGCAGTTTAGGGACGGGGGAACCGGACGGGGACGACCAGACATGATTTTGAAGACTTTCGCATCGCTCGCAGCTCTCGGCCTCGCGCTGGCCGCCGCCTCGGCCACGCCCGCCACCGCGCGGAGCGAGCCGGCGGCGACGCCAAACCAGCTCTCCGATCCCTCCAGCGCCTTCAAGGATACGGGTCGCCGCAGCACCTGGCATGGCGAAGTCGCGCGCACCGAGCGCGGCCACATGATCGGCGATCCCGATGCCGACACCTCGCTGATCGAGTTCATCAGCTACACCTGCGGGCACTGCGCGACCTTCGCGCGCGAAGGCGAAGGCGCGCTCGACCTCGCCTTGCTCGCGCCCGGCCATCTCAATCTCGAAGTGCGGCCCGTCATCCGCAACGCGATCGACCTGACGGTCTCGCTGCTCGCCCAGTGCGGACCCGAGGACAGGTTCAAGGACCGCCACCGCATGTTCCTGATGCGGCAGGATGCGTGGCTCGAAAAGGCCCGGCAGGCGCCGCAGAGCCAGCAGGCGATCTGGCAGCGCGGCGACGCCGCCTCGCGGCTCAATGCGGCGCAGGCGCTCGATCTCGACGACATGCTGGCCGCACGCGGCGTCTCGAAAGTCGATATCAACAAATGCCTCGCCGACGATAAGGCCGCGCTCGCGCTCATCAGCGGGGGCCGCGCCGACCGCGAGGAGTTCGCCGTCCCGGGCACGCCGTCCTTCGCGCTCGACGGGGAATTGCTCGAAGGCGTGCATGACTGGCCCGCGCTCTACGAAGTGCTCAGCGAGCGGTTCCGGCCCGGCGCCGGGGGCTGAGCGAAACGTAGGGGACGATGCCGTCCAGCCGCCGCCGCGCGCCGTTTCCCACAAGCGGGCGGCCCTTCGCGCTTTCGCCCGCTCCCGCCCGGGGTTAGTCTCATCCCAACAGCCTAAGAGGAATTCAGACCGATGAAGTTCACGTTGTCCCCCGCAAGGCTCGCCCCAATCAAGTTGGCTATCGCTCTGCCGCTCGCTGCCGCGCTCGCCGCATGCGGCGCGGAAGAAGGAGACACGCTAGAAGGTGACCGCATCGAACCGATCGAAGCGCCCGCCGGGACCAATTGGAGCGAGACCGTCACCGTCAGCGAAGAGGACGGCTACGTCCTCGGCAATCCCGAGGCCCCGATCAAAGTGGTCGAATACGCCTCGCATACCTGCGGTGGATGCGCGAATTTCGCAGCTACGGGCAAGCCGGAAATCAAGGAATATGTAGCCACCGGCGTGGTCAGCTTCGAGCAGCGCAATCTCGTGCGCGACCCGATCGACCTGGCCATCGCGACGCTGGTGCGCTGCGGCGCGGATCAGAACATGCAGGTACTCTCGGACGAGGCCTGGGCGTTCCTCCCGCAGATTTTCGAAAACGTGAACCAGAACTCCGCCGCCTACGAAGCGGCTGGACAGCTGCCGGTCGAACAACGCTTCGTCCAGATCGCCGAGGCGGCGGGCCTGATCGACTTCTTCGCCGCGCGCGGACTTTCCGCCGATCAGCAGCGTGCCTGTCTCTCCGACACTGCCGCGATCGAGGCCATTGCCGAAAATTCGTCGCAGCAGGCCCAGGAGATGGGCATCAATTCGACGCCGACCTTCCTCGTCAACGGCGACAAGGTCGATGCGATCGGGTGGAACGATCTCGAACCGATCCTGCAACGCGCCGGCGCGCGGCAGGAGTAGGCGCCACGGGGTCGCGGAGGGGAGCCTGATGCGGATCGACCGGCTCAAACTGGCAGGCTTCAAAAGCTTCGTCGAGCCGGCGACCCTGCGCATCGAACCGGGCCTGACCGGCGTGGTCGGCCCCAATGGCTGCGGCAAGTCCAACCTGCTCGAGGCGATCCGTTGGGTGATGGGCGAAAACTCGCCCAAGTCCATGCGCTCAGGGGGAATGGAGGACGTGATCTTCGCGGGCACCTCGACGCGGCCGCCGCGATCCTTCGCCGAAGTCGTACTGCATGCCGCCGACGATGCGGGCGAGGAACTGGTCGTCACCCGCCGAATCGAGCGCGGGGCGGGCAGCGCCTACCGCGTCAACGGCCACGACGTGCGGGCGAAAGACGTCGCGCTGACCTTCGCCGACGCAGCCACGGGCGCGCACAGCCCGGCGCTGGTGAGCCAGGGCAAGATCGCGCAGGTGATCGCCGCCAAGCCCGCCGAACGGCGCATGATGCTCGAGGAAGCGGCGGGAATTGCCGGTCTGCACGTGCGGCGCAAGGATGCCGAGACCAAGCTGCGCGCGGCGGAGAAGAACCTCGAACGGCTCGAAGACCTGATGGCGGGGCTCGATACGCAGATGGCGTCGCTCCGGCGTCAGGCGAAGCAGGCCGAACGATACACCAAGCTGACGGAGCAGATCGCGCAGGCCGAAGCGCGGGTGATCTTCGCGCGCTGGCGCGACGCGGCACATGCGGCGAAGGAAGCCCGCGCCGCGGCGCAGGGGGCCGAGGACAAGGTTGCCGCAGCGCAGGCACTCGCCGCCGAGGCGCAGAAACAGCAGGCCGACGCGGCCGAAGCGTTGGCGCAGGCGCGCGACGAACTCGCCGATCGGCGCGATGATGCGAGCGCGCACGGACACCGGATGGCTTCGCTGTCGGAAAAGCTCGAAACCGCCGAGGCGCGGCTCGCCGATCTGGATCGCCAGACCGCGCGGCTCGAAGAGGACCGGGTGGATGCCGACCGGATGACCAGCAATGCCGCCGAGGCGCTGGCCAAGCTCGCGCGCGACGTCGAGGCATCGCGCGGCAAGGTGGCGGAAAGCGAAGCCGAGCGCCCCGCCCTCGCCGCTCGCAGCGAGGAAGCCGAACGCGCGGGCCGCGCCGCCGAACTCGCGCTGGCCAAGGCGACTGCCGAGAATGCCGGGGTCGAAGCCGAATGGCGCGTCGCCGAGGCGGGGATCGAACAGGCCGAGAAACGGCTTCAACGCCTCGTCTCGGAGACCGCGCGGCTGATGCAGGCCCGCGAGGGTCTTGGCAGCGCCGAGGACAGCGACGCCCGGTTGGAAGCGGCGCGCGAGGCGGTGGAGCGGGCGGCAGGCGAGGTCGCGGCCCAGCGCGCGAGGCTGGAGGCCGAGCAGACCCGCAAGGCAGAGCTACAGACGGCGCGCGACGAGGCGGCCTCCGCGCTCGCCACGACGCGGGCCGAACTGGCAGGGATCGAGCGTGAGTACACCGCCCTCGTGCGCGACCGCGATGCACGCGACAAGCGGGCCAAGGCGCGCGATGGCCAGCGCGCGGCGATCGATGCGGTGCGGGCCGCGCCCGGCTATGAACGGGCGCTCGCCGCGGCGCTGGGGCGCGATGCGAAATCGCCGCTGGGCCAGCCGCACGATGGCGAGGAGGGACGCTACTGGACCGGCCGCGAACCGCCGGCGGCGCTGGCGGACAGCCTGCTAGCCCATGTCTCCGATTGCCCCGACGAACTGCGCGCCCGTCTCGCCCTCGTGCGCGTCGCCCCAAGCGACGATAGCCGCGAACTTGCACCCGGCGAATGGCTGGTCACGAAAGCGGGGGAACTGCGGCGCTGGGATGGCTTCGTCGCGCGGGGGGAAGGCGCCGCCGAGGCCGCGCGGCTCGAAGCGGCGAACCGCCTCGCCGAGCTCGAAACGCAATTGCCGGACCTGCGCGCGGCGGCGCAGAGTGCCGAAACGGATGAGCGGACCGCGCGCGAGCAACTGTCGGCATTGCAGACCGCGCTGGTGGGGCTCGAACGCGAGCTTGCCGGCTCTCTCAACAGCGAACGCGAGACGTTGCGCGAACTCGACGCCGCGGAGGGCGCGCGTGAGCGGCTGACCGCGCGGCTCGCGGAACTGGACGACGCGCTGGCCGAGACCGCGCAGCAGGAGGCGGCGGCGCGTGCCGAGCTCGAAAAGGCCGAGGCTGCGCGCGCTGCCCTGCCCTCGCCCGACGCCGGCCGCCTGGCGCTGGATGCGGCACGCGCGCGGCACGAGGCGGCGCGCTCGGGCGTCCAGGCGGCGCTCGCCGAACTGGCCAGCCACGATCAGAACGCGGCGGTCGCGCGCGAGAGGCTGGCGGCGCAGGAGGCGGACCAGGCGAGCTGGAAAGCGCGCTCGGGCGATGCCGCCAAGCGTGTCGCCGAAGCGGCGCGGCGGCTGGAGGAAATCGGCGAGGAACGCGCCGTCATCGCCGCCAAGCCCGCCGCGCTGATCGCCGAGATCGAACAGGGCGACGCGGTGCGCGCGCGGCTTGCCAGCGAGCTCGAAACCGCGCAGGTCGCGATGGAGGCGGCGCAGGACACGGGCCGCGCCGCCGAACGCGCGCTCGCCGAAGCGCAGGAAGCACTCGCAACCGCGCGCGAAGGCCGCGCGATGCTGGCCGCGCGGGCCGAGAACGAGGAAGCGCGCCGCAGCGAAATGGCGCGCATATCGGGCGAGCGTTTCGGCTGCCCGCCCCCGCTGCTGCCCGAAAAGCACGGCTTTTCTGAAGACGAGGTCCGCCCCGCCAGCACCGAATCGGAAGAGATGGACCGGCTGTCCGCCAGCCGGGAGCGGATCGGCCCGGTCAATCTCGTCGCCGCCGAGGATCTGGCGCGGATCGAGGAAGAGCACGGGGCCAATGCCGGCGAACAGGCGGACCTTGCCGAAGCCATCGCCCGGCTGCGCGCCTCGATCGGCAGCCTCAATCGGGAGAGCCGCGAGCGTCTGCGCGCTGCGTTCGAGGAGGTGGACGGCCATTTCCGGGTGCTGTTCACCCGCCTCTTCGAAGGCGGACAGGCGCATCTCGCGCTGATCGACAGCGACGATCCACTGGAGGCCGGCCTCGAAATCTACGCGCAGCCGCCGGGCAAGCGGCTGCAATCGCTCTCCCTGCTGTCGGGCGGGGAACAGGCGCTGACCGCGACCGCGCTGATCTTCGCGCTGTTCCTGACCAATCCGGCGCCAATTTGCGTCCTCGACGAGGTCGATGCGCCGCTGGACGATGCCAATGTCGAGCGTTTCTGCGACCTTCTCGACATGATGGTCCGCACCACCGAAACGCGTTACCTGATCGTCACCCACAATGCCGTGACGATGAGCCGGATGCACCGATTGTTCGGGGTGACGATGGCCGAAAAGGGCGTTTCTCGGCTCGTGAGCGTGGACCTTGGTGAAGCGGAATTGATGGCGGCGGAATAGGGCGCGCGCCCTACCCGTCGATGGCGCGTGACAGCCGTGCGCGGATCGCCTTCAATTGCGCGATCGCGTCCTCGATCGCCGGGGTCGGCACTTCGCGGGGCGGCTGCTCCGTACCCGGCACCTGCGCGCCCCTATCGTGCAAGGGGGCTTCATGCAGGGGCTTATCTTCCTTGCCCTTCGCACCGCGCCGCAGCACGGCATCGGCGCCTTTCAGCGTATAGCCCTCCCGATTGACCAGTCGGTCGATCGTTTCGAGCAGGACGACGTCGGCGGGACGGTAGAGCCGCCTGCCGCCGCTGCGTTTCAATGGCTTGAGCCGTGCGAATTGCTGTTCCCAGTAGCGCAGGACATGCGGCTTGATGCCGAGCGCTTCGCTGACCTCGCCGATCGTGCGCAGCGCGTCCGCGTCTTTCCCGTCGTCGAACCGCGCCATCTGCCTGATCGAACCCTCGCGCGCGATCAGGAGACGCGCGAGATCCGTTCTTTCAGCAATTGGCTGGCGCGGAAGGTCAGCACCCGGCGCGGGGTGATCGGCACTTCGACGCCGGTCTTGGGATTACGCCCGATCCGCTCGTTCTTGTCGCGCAGCACGAAGCTGCCGAAGCCGGAAATCTTGACGTTCTCCCCATCGGCGAGCGAGTCGGACATCTTGTCCAGGATGGCTTCGACCAGTTCGAGCGATTCCGCCCGGCTGAAGCCCATTTTTCGATTTATCGTCTCGGCCAAATCAGCCCGAGTCAGCGTACCCACCGAACGCATCATCTGCATCATTTCCCTCCGCTTGCGCGACCATATTGCGATCCTGTTGCCACCTGAGCGCGACCCGAGTGCAACTTATCATTCTATAGGAAAATTTTTTGCCTTACGCAAATCCCGGCATTCGGCAATTCAAGGGGTTATCCTCGTCTCGCCTACATCCGCACGAGCGCGGCGCCCCAGGTAAAGCCGCCGCCCATCGCCTCGAACATGACGAGATCGCCCGTGCCGATCCGCCCGTCCCTGCGCGCCGTATCGAAGGCGAGCGGCACCGAGGCGGCCGAGGTATTGGCGTGTTCGTCGACCGTGACGATCACCTTTTCGGGCGGGATACCGAGCTTGCGCGCGGTCGCATCGAGAATGCGCTTGTTCGCCTGGTGCGGCACGACCCAGTCGATCGCCTCGACGCTTACGCCCGCATCTTCCAGCACTTCGCCTAGCACGCTCGACAGGTTGACCACCGCATGGCGAAAGACCTCCGGGCCCTTCATCCGCAGATGGCCGACCGTTTGCGTCGTGGAAGGTCCGCCATCGACATAGAGCAGATCGTGGCACGATCCGTCGGCATGGAGGCGGCTGGCGAGGAGGCCCGGTCTGCCTTCGCGCGCCGGCGTGTCGGCTTCGCCTGCGCCAAGCACGATCGCCCCCGCCCCGTCGCCGAACAGCACGCAGGTCGTGCGGTCCTCCCAATCGAGAATGCGGCTGAAGGTTTCCGCGCCGATCACCAGCGCGCGCGTCCCCTGTCCGGCCCCGAGCATCGCATCGGCGACGGTGAGCGCATAGAGGAAGCCCGAACAGACCGCCGCGACATCGAAGGCGATGCCGCCGTGGCAACCGAGCGCGTGCTGCACCTTGGTCGCGGTGGCGGGGAAGGTGTTGTCGGGGGTGGCCGTAGCAAGGACGATGAGGTCGATTTCGCTCGCCTCGATCCCAGCATCGGCGAGCGCCGCGCGGGCCGCGTCGGTGGCGAGGCTGGCTGTCGTTTCGCCCTCGCCGGCGATGTAGCGCTGGCGAATGCCGGTGCGCTCGACGATCCATTCGTCCGACGTGTCGATCCGCGCGGCGAGTTCGTCATTGGTGACGATGCGCCGAGGCAGCGCCGATCCGGATCCCAGCACGCGGGAGCCGGCGCCGCCGCGCCTCACGCCGCCGCCCCTTTCCCGGAAGAAGCGCCCGGCGTCGCATCGGCATCGCTCCCGTCGTCCGCGTCGTTTTCGCCAGCAACTTCCCCGGCGACTATCGCATCAGAGCCATTGGCACGGCGGTGCAGCACGCGCGCGTCGAGCTCGCTCAGATCGTCGGCGATCCGCTGGGTGAGCTTGTTTTCGAGCAGCCGCGCCGCCACCGCGACCGCCTGCGCCACCCCCTTGGCCGTGGCGCTGCCATGGCTTTTGACGACCACTCCGTTGAGCCCGAGGAAGACCGCGCCATTGTGATTGTTGGGGTCGAGATGATGGCGCAGCAGCTCGGTAGCGGGACGCGAGACGAGGAAGCCGATCTTGGACCGGACCGAGCTGGTAAAGGCCTGGCGCAGGAGGTCGGTGACGAAACGCGCCGCCCCCTCGATCGCCTTCAATGCGATATTGCCCGAAAAGCCGTCGGTCACCACGACATGGGTCTGGCCGCGATTGATCTTGTCGCTTTCGACGAAGCCGTCGAAATTGAGCGCCAGTCCGCCATCCTCGCGCGCGCTCGCCGCGGTCAGCTGCGCAGCGGCTTCGCGCAGCGCCTCGGTGCCTTTGATTTCTTCGGTGCCGATATTGAGTAGGCGAACGACGGGCCGATCGAAGCCGCCCACGATGCGCGCATAGGCCGCGCCCATCACCGCGAATTGCACGAGATTGCGCGCGTCGGCTTCGGTATTGGCGCCGAGATCGAGCATGACGACATCGTGCGGCTCGAGCGTCGGCATCAGCGCGGCGAGCGCCGGGCGATCGATGCCCGGCAGGGTGCGCAGCGCGATCTTGCTCATCGCCATCAGCGCGCCGGTATTGCCCGCGCTGACCGCAGCGCCGGCGGAACCGTCCTTCACCGCCCGCACGGCGAGGCCCATGCTCGTCGTCTTGGCGCGGCGGATCGCGCGGCTGGGAAGTTCGTCGCCGCCGATGACATCGTCGCAGTGCAGGATTTCGGATGCGCCCGCCATGCCCGGATGATCGGCCAGCGCCTGTTCGATGCGCGCGCCGTCTCCGACCAGCAGGAATTTGAATCCATCATGGTTGCGCCGCGCCATCGCCGCGCCTTCGACCATCACACGCACGCCTTCATCGCCGCCCATCGCATCAACGGCGATACGCGGGAGGCTCATGCGAGAAATCCTTCTTCAGTGACGGATCAGATGCCCTTGGGCACCATCACTTCACGGCCGTTGTAATAGCCGCAATGCAGGCACAAATTGTGCGGCCGCTTCAGCTCGCCGCAATTGGAGCATTCGTGGAATGCCTCCACCTTGAGCGAATCGTGCGCGCGGCGATTGCCACGGCGATGGGGCGATACTTTTCTCTTGGGGACTGCCATGGCTCGTCCGTGTCCTTGCAAAAACTGTTGGTTCGCGCGGGGTTCGCGCCGAATGTCCGGTGATGCGCCCTTACGGCAGTCGCGTGTTGCGCACAAGGTTTGCGAACCCGTTGCCGGGGCGCCCTCGCGCGGATGCGATCTGCCGATCGTGACGGAAGGCGCGCGCTATAGCGAATTTTCGTAGCATGGCAAGCGCTTCGGATCAGTGGGCGAATTGCCATCCCGCCGCCCTGCGCCTAGCAGCGGGTGCAAAGGCCAATAGGACGAAGGATCGACGAAGGTGACCCAATGGCTCCCCGTGACGCTTGCCGCTGCCGCCGCCGCGGCAATCCTCAATATCTGGCTGTCGATCAGGGTCGGCGCGGTCCGCCGCGCGCTCGGTATCACCGTCGGTGACGGAGGCAAGGAAGCGCTGTCGCGCCGCATGCGGGCGCAGGCCAATTTCGTCGAAAACACGCCCTTCGTCCTGGTGCTGATTCTAGCGATCGAGCTGGCGGGCGCGGGCGAGGGATGGCTGGCCTATGTCGCGGCGCTCTATTTCCTTGCGCGCATCCTGCACGCCTACGGGATGGATGGCGGCAACATGCAATGGGGGCGGATGGTCGGTACCATTGCGACTTTGTCAGTGCTGCTGGGCCTGGCGGTGGTCGCCGCGCTGGTGGCGGGGCGGATTATCTAATCCTCCCCTTCGGGGCAGAATCAGCTCAGCGCCTGATCGCTCACGAAAGCATTGGTCTTGCGTTCCCGGCCGAAGGTGCTTGTCGGACCATGCCCGGGAATGAAAGTGACGTCTTCGCCCAGCGGCCACAGGCGCTGCGTGATCGAATCGATCAGGTCCTGGTGATTGCCGCGCGGGAAATCGGTGCGCCCGATGCTGCCCTGGAACAGCACGTCGCCCACAATCGCAAAGCGGCTCGGCTCGTGGTAGAAAATGACATGACCGGGCGTGTGACCGGGACAATGTATGACGTCGAGTGTCAACTCGCCGACGGTCACCGTGTCGCCCTGTTCGAGCCAGCGCGTCGGCGTGAAGCTTGCCGCCTGCATTCCGAAACGCGCGCCATCGCCGTCCAGCCGCTCGATCCAGAATTCATCGTCCTTGTGCGGCCCCTCGATCGGCAGGCCGAGTTCCTCGGCGAGCATACCCGCCTGCCCGCAATGATCGAGATGCCCGTGGGTGATGAGCAGCTTTTCGAGGGTCACCCCGGCCTTGGCGACGCCCGCCTTCAGCTTGTCGAGATCGCCGCCCGGATCGACCAGCGCGCCCCGCATCGTCTTCGTGCACCAGATCAGCGAGCAATTCTGCTGCAGCGGGGTCACCGGCAGGATCGCGGCTTTCATCGGAGTGCTTTTGGATGTGTCGTTCATGAACGCCTATCTGGCGACGCGCCCGCTTCAAGACAAGCGGCTGGGAATATCCGCCAGTTTCAGCGCCAAGGCGATCAGGGGTGCGGCGAGCCTGCCCGTCAACATCGCGAAGGTTACCGTGAAACCGGTCGCCTCGGCGAACCTGCCGCCCAAGCTGAAGAAGGCGAGCAGCGACAGCCAGAACACCGGAAAGGCGAACGCCGCCTGAGCGCCGCGCCGATGGCGAGTTTCGCCAGCAATGCCGGCAGCAGCACCGCGAGAGCGAGAACGGGAACAAGGCCGTTATCCATGCTTCAGTACCCACGCCCGGCGAAGGAATGACCGCGCGACATGCCTGAAACCCTAGGCTAGAAACCCTCGCAAAAGCCTTAAATCGAAAAGGAAACAACGCGGTGGACATCGCCGAGCCCTTGCAGTTGCCCTGCGGCGCGACCCTCCCCAATCGCCTCGCCAAGGCGGCAATGACCGAAGGGCTTGCCGATACGACGGGCCTGCCGACGCCCGAACTGGTGCGGCTGTACGATCTATGGGCGCGCGGCGGGGCGGGGATGCTGCTGTCGGGCAATATCCAGGTCGATGCCGACCATCTCGAACGGCCCGGGAACGTCATCATCGACCGCGACCTGACCGCTGCCGAACGCGCGCTGTTCGAGGAATGGACAGCGGTGGGACGCGCGAACGACACCCATTTCTGGGCGCAGATCAGCCATGCGGGCCGGCAGACCATGACCGCTATCAATCCGCAGCCCAAGGCGCCTTCCGCGGTGAAGCTCGATCTGCCGGGCGGCCAGTTCGGCGAACCGGTCGCGCTGGAGGCAGAAGAGATCGCCGACATCATCGCGCGGTTCGTCCGCGCCGCGCGTATCTGCAAGGAGGTCGGCTTCACCGGCATCCAGATCCACGCCGCGCACGGCTATCTCGTGTCGCAATTCCTCTCCCCGCGCACCAATCGGCGCAGCGACGAATGGGGCGGCAGCCTCGAAAACCGTGCGCGCCTGCTGACCGAGATCGTGCGCCGGTCGCGCGAAGCTGTTGGCGGCGATTATCCGATCGCAGCCAAGCTCAACAGCGCCGACTTCCAGAAGGGCGGCTTCGCCTTCGAGGACAGCTTGCGGGTCGTCGGGTGGCTCGAGGAGCTCGGCGTCGATCTGATCGAGATATCGGGCGGCACTTACGAGCAGCCCAAATTGCTCGGGATCGAGGGGACGGAGCCTGCCGACGATCCCGACATCGCGAAGAGCACCGCCGCGCGCGAGGCCTATTTCGTCGACTTCGCGCACGTGATGAAGGAGGCGGCGAAGGTGCCACTGATGGTGACCGGAGGCTTTCGCAGCCGCGCGGCGATGGAGCAGGCGCTAGCCGAAGATGCGGCGGATGTGATCGGCCTGGCTCGTCCGCTCTGCGTCCAGACCGATGGCCCCGCGCGGCTGATCGAGGGGGCGAGCGGGCTACCGCGCTTCGAGGATTGGCTGTCGCTGCTGCCCGGCGTCCTCAAATTCCTGACGAAGATCAAGATGGTGCGTACCCTGGCGGGTTTCGCCACGCAATACTGGTTCTACGGCCAGATCTATGCGCTCGGCCGTCACGGCGCGCCGCGCCCGGGCCTGTCGGTGTTCAAGGCATGGCGGCAGGTGGAGGCGACGCACAAGGACTGGCTGGAGCGGCGGCGGGCGTGATGGCGAAAAAACCCCGCCAGACTCCCGATTAGGTCAACTTGCCTGTCAGCCGCCCTTGCGCGCTCGCAACCAGCGCCACGCTAGCTCTGGCAGCGGCATTGCGAACACTGCGAGCGGTATGCCGAAAGCCGAGCAAGCAACGAAGACGATCAGTCCGTAGAACACGACATCACCTGGCGGACCTGGACCCATAAACCAAATCACGCCGCCGCCATAAACAACCGGAGCCAGAACAATCTGCCACCAAAGTCGCGGATAGAAGAAATTCAAGATCGCCGAGAGCAGGAGGACGATCCCCGCGACCATCGGGCCGTACAGGTACAGCGGCTCAATCAAATCCGCCCGCCCTTCCATACGACGCGGCCGATAATCTCGATCTCGTCGGCGGCGACGTCGATCGGGGGGTAGGCCATGTTCTGGCTCAATAGCGAGAAGCGGCCCGCCGCGCCGCGGGCGATGCGTTTGACCATCAGCGTGTCGTCGAAACGCACGACATGGACGCCGTCGCGAAAGGGGCGCGGGGTGCGGTCGATCAGGATCTCGTCGCCATCCGCCAGAAGCGGTTCCATCGAATCGCCCTTGACCGCGATGGCGGAAAGCTGCGCCCCGTCGAGCCCCTGTTCCTTGAGCCAACGTCGCGAGAAGCGGAAGGTGTCGTAGGAAATTTCCTCCGCACCGAACGCGCCCGGACCTGCCGACGCCTCGATGGTCAATCTCGGGACGGCGAGAAAATCCGCATTCGCCGAATCGGAACTGCCCCCCGTCCCGCGTCTGGCCCCACGTCTCGCCACGTCGCGGGTCGCGATCTCCTCGGCCTCGACGCCGAGAAATTCGGCAATCCTCAGCAGGTCCGGTTCGTCGAGATGGCGGGGACTACCGCGATTGATATACTGATGAAAATAGGCGGGATTGCGTCCGATCAACCGGGCAAGGCCCGAAAGCGTCGCGCCCCGCTCGCGCATGATTTCGCGCAATCTGGCGCGGGCATAGCGCTCTTCGGGTTCGAAATCGTCGAGCGGATCGAGGGATCGTCTTGGCATGGCATGTAACCTCAAGGGCGGCGGCACGATTTGTACCCCTTGAGATTTCCTATAGCATAGTATTTTTCCTAGACAAGTTGGATTTGCGCTGGAACATTTGATGAACATTGAGTGATTCGCTGGACGGCGGGGCGCTCGGTGAATGGACTGAAACGCATATCCAAACAGCCCAGGGGATCGCCACATGTTGCTACGCTCGGTCGAAGTCTTTCTCAGAACCCACGATATGGCCGCCACCAAGTTCGGGCGCCTTGCCGCGCACGATCCGCGCTTCGTGCTCGATTTGCGGATGGGGCGCATTCCCCGACCCGAAACAGAAGCGAGGACGCGCGCCTGGATGCGCAACTTCGAAGCGTCGCTGGAGCAGGTAAAGTCGTCGCGGATCACTTCCGCCATGCCAGCGCCCATGCAGGTGAAGGGAGCCTTCCATGCTGCATGAGAGCAACACGAAACGCCGAGCCGCCATCGAGCTCAAGAGCGCACCGTCAACCGATCGAGCGACGCCGCGTACGCCCGGACACCGCTATCGCCCGCGCCGCACCACGGCGGACCGGCTGCGCGACGCCATGCTCGCGCTCGCGCAGGGTCAGGCCAAACTGATCTCTCACGAAGAGACGGCGTGGAATTCGATCACCTTTTCCGGCACGCGCCATGAAATCGCGTTCGAATTCACCGGTGCGCAAGCGGTCGCGGCGGGCGAGGAGCTGATCGCGCAACTGCCCGAGCACGAATTCACCATTCCCGGACAGCTAGTGGCCGACGCGACCGTGCGCGAAGTCGATCACCGTTTCGGCGCGGAAGAGCGGCTGGTGGCGACCTGCGTGCTGTTACTGCTGGAGGAGAGTTGATCGCGGTCTCCCCCTCCCTCGAGGGAGGGGTTAGGGGTAGGTGTTCGACGCCCGCTGGTTGTGGAGCCCCCACACCCGGCCCCTCCCCCATGGGGAGGGGAGAATTACCGCTCGCCGCGCTTAGGTGCGGCGGATCACGAGATTCCGGATTTCGGTGAGGTCCTCCATCGCGAAGCGGATGCCTTCACGGCCCAGCCCCGAATCCTTCACCCCGCCATAGGGCATGTTGTCGACGCGGTAGGAGGAGACGTCGTTGATGACGATCCCGCCCACATCGAGCGTGTCCCAGGCGTCGAGCACCTGGTGCAGGTCGCGCGTGAAGATGCCCGCCTGGAGGCCGAACTTGGAATTGTTCACCTGGTCGAGAGCTTCGTAGAAGTCGTCGAATTTGGAAAGGTTCGCGAGCGGGCCGAACGCCTCTTCCCAATTGGCGTCCGCCTTGCACGGCACGTTTTCGAGCAGGGTCGCCTCCAGCATATTGCCGTTCGACAGCCCCCCGCCGCATAAGAGCGTCGCGCCCTGGTCGATCGCATCGTCGATCCAGCCCTTGAGGCGGCCCGCTTCCTTGTCGGAGATCATCGGGCCGATAAAGGTGTCGCGGTCCTTGGGATCGCCCGCGACCAGCGTCCTGGTCTTTTCGACCAGCATGTCCTTGAAACGGTCGTAGATATCCTCGTGGATGATGATCCGCTGGACGCCGATGCAGGACTGGCCCGACTGGTAGAAGGCGCCGAAGATGATGCGTTCCAATGCATGGTCGAGATCGGCATCCTTGTCGACGATCACCGCAGCATTGCCGCCCAGTTCGAGCACGACCGGCTTCTTCCCCGCCTTCGCCTTGAGCTCCCAACCGACGCCGGGCGAGCCGGTGAAGGAAAGGAGCTTCAACCGCTCGTCCTCGGTGAATAGATCCGCCCCGTCGCGGCTGGCAGGCAGGATCGAAAACGCACCTTCGGGCAAGTCCGTCTCGGCCAGCACCTCGCCCATGATGAGCGCCCCGAGCGGCGTCTTTGAAGCCGGTTTCATGACGAAGGGACAGCCCACCGCGAGCGCGGGCGCGATCTTGTGCGCGGCGAGGTTCAGCGGGAAATTGAATGGCGAAATGAAACTCGCAGGACCGATCGGCACACGCTTCCACATGCCCATATAGCCCTTGGCGCGCGGGGAAATATCGAGCGGCTGAACTTCGCCGTAATTGCGCACCGATTCCTCGGCGGCGATCTTGAAGGTGTCGATCAGGCGGTCGACCTCCCCCTCGGCGTCCTTGATCGGCTTGCCCGCCTCGACGCACAGCGAATAGGCAAGCTCGTCATAGCGCTCGCGGAAGCGGTCGACGCAGTGCTGGAGCACCGCCTGCCGCTCGAAGCTCGCCATTTTCGCCATCGGCTCGGCCGCGCGCACGGCGCCTTCGATGCCTTCCTCGATTACGTCGGGTGTTGCGAGCGCGGTGCGGAAGGCGACCTCGCCCGTATATTTGTCGGTGACTTCGAGGTCGGTGTTCGGCTGCGCAGCCTTGTTGTTGAGGTAGAGCGGATAGGTGTCTTTGAGGGTGGGCATTCCTGGTCTCCGGTCCTTCGAGACGGGGTTCAGACTGCGTCTTCACCCCTCCTCGCCGATGAGCGGGATCATACACTATCCGCTCATCGGCGAGGAGGTGCCGAGCGAAGCGAGGTGCCGTCTCGAAGGACCCCACTGCGCTCACACGTGACCTAAAGCTCGGCGCTCAGCTTCTTGATATCGTGGTTCAGGATCTGGTCGTTCTCCGAATAGTCGACCGGACAATCGATCAGATGCACCCCCGGCGTGTCGCGGCAATGCGCCAGAAGCTCGCGCAGGTGGTCCGAGCTTTCCGCCCGGTGTCCTTTCGCACCATAGCTTTCCGCGTAGGCAACGAAATCCGGGTTGTCATAGGTGAGGCCGAAATCGTCGAAGCCCATATTCGCCTGCTTCCAGCGGATCATGCCGTAAGCATCGTCGCGCAGGATCAGCACGGTGAGATTGAGGCCGAGGCGCACCGCGGTCTCCATCTCCTGGCTGTTCATCATGAACCCGCCATCGCCGCAGATCGCCATCACCTTGCGTGTCGGATAGAGCATCGCGCTCATCATCGCGCTCGGCAGGCCGGCGCCCATTGTCGCCAGCGCATTGTCGAGCAGCACGGTGTTGGGAAGGTATGCGGTATAACCCCTCGCGAACCAGATCTTGTAGACGCCATTGTCGAGGCAGATGATCCCGTCGCGCGGCATCGCGTCGCGAACCTGCTGAACGAGATGCGGGGGAAAGATCGGAAAACGCGTATCGGCGGCGAGCTTGCCGGTGTGCTCCACTTCGGCCTTATGATAATCGAGCATGTGCTCGAAATCCCAGTCGCGATTGGGCGTGATATCTTCCTTGATCTGCCAGATCGCGTTGGCGATGTCGCCAATCACCTCGATCTGCGGGAAATAGACCGGGTCGACCTCCGCCGTCCTGGTCGAGACGTGGATCACGGTGACCCCGTTATCCTTCATGAAAAAGGGCGGCTTCTCGATAACATCGTGGCCGACATTGATGATGCAGTCGCTGGCTTCGACCGCGCGGTGGACGAAGTCGCCCGCCGATAGAGCGGCGCAGCCCAGGAATTTGGGGTGCCGCTCGTCGATCACGCCCTTGCCCATCTGTGTGGTGAGGAAGGGAATGCCGGTCTTTTCGACGAATTGTTCGAGCATCCGGCCGCACATCTTGCGGTTGGCTCCCGCGCCGATGACGATGACAGGATTATTAGCCTGTTCGATCGCTTCCACTGCCTTGCGCACCGCCTTGGGCTCGGCGCTCGGGCGCCGCGCGACGCTTTTGGGCAGCGGCGTGAAGTCGGTGGTCGGCTCTTCGGCGATGTCCTCGGGGAGCTCGATCAGCGTTGCCCCGGGCTTTTCCTCTTCGGCGAGGCGATAGGCCTCGCGCACGCGGCTGGGAAGATTGTCGCCGGCGGAGATGCGCACGGCGTATTTCGTGATCGGCTCGAACATCGAGACGACGTCGAGAATCTGGAAGCGGCCCTGCTTCGACTTCTTGATCGGCTTTTGCCCGGTAATCATCAGCACCGGCATTCCGCCCAATTGCGCATAGGCGCCCGAGGTCACGAAGTTGGTCGCGCCCGGGCCGAGCGTCGCGACGCACACCCCGGTCTTGCCGGTGTGCCGCCCATAGGTTGCGGCCATGAAGCCTGCGCCCTGTTCGTGGCGGGTAAGGATCAGCTTGATCTTGTCCGACTTGCCCAGCGAATCGAGGAAATCGAGGTTCTCCTCGCCCGGTACGCCGAAGATGTACTCGCAGCCTTCGGCCTCGAGACAGTCGATGAAGACGTCCGAGGCTTTCTTGGATTCGGTCATTCGCTATTTCCCCCCATGTTTCGCGCAGGCCGCCCCCGGGGGCAACGCCGCGCATTCAACCTGTCGGCGAAGGCCCTTCCTCGAATGGGAAGGCGCACCCCGTTGCTTTCGCCGCATGGTCTCGATCGCCCGGCCGCACATGGCCGAGCGCCTGATGCATGTATTGCACGATTCCGCCAGAATCCAAGGGCCAAGCGCCAAAGCGCCCTTCTAGTATCCCAGCTTGGGATCGAAGATCGGCGCGACGGGCTTTCCGGCGAGGTAGTTTTCGAGGTTTTCGAGGAAGCGCGTCGCCGAGCGGACGAACATCTTGTCCTGCGCGCGGCCCGACAGGTGCATCGAGATATGCGCGTTGTCGAGCGTCCAAAGCACGTGATCTTCGGGCAGCGGTTCGGGCGTGGTGACATCGAGAAACGCGCCCTCGATGGACTTCGCCTGGAGCGCGTCGACCAATGCCGGCTGGTCCACCACCTCGCCGCGCGCGATGTTGACGAGCACCGCGTCGGATTTCATCCTCGTAAGCTCGTCGGCGCCGATCATGTTCTCGGTTTCGGGGGTCGAAGGCACAGCGAGGATGATCCAGTCGAACTCGCCAAGTTTCCCGCGCCATTCGTCCGGGCCGAGCGTGTTTTCGCCCGGCGTGCGGCGAACCACGGTCACCTCGACGTCGAAGGCTTCGAGGCGCGGCTTGATGAGCTTTCCGATCGCGCCATAGCCGAGCAGCAACGCTTTCGAGCCGGCGAGCTCGCGCTTGCCGGGCGAATCGAACAGCCATTCGCGCCGCTCGGCCGCGCGCATGACTTCGCGGTAACCCTTCGCGATATTGAGCATGCCCATGATCGTATATTCGGCGATGGTGACCGCGTTGATGCCCACCCCGTTGGTCACGGTGATGTCGCGCTCTATAAGGACATCCATCGGCAGGAAGTCGAGCCCGGCATAGATCGAGTTCAGCCATTTAAGCTCGGTCGCTGCATGCAGCGCCTTCGCCATCGCTTCCTTGTCGTTCATGTCGAACCAGCCGATCTCCGCGCCCTTCACGGCGGCGAGCGCTTCCTCAGCCGTCATGAACCAGCGCACGTCGAGGCCATCAGGCAGCTGCGGTTCGAGCAGCGGGCGGATGAGACCGGATATCGCGAGGGTCGTCATGGAATTCCTTTCGTCACCCCGGACTTCATCCGGGGTCCGGCTTCTTAAATCCGTCGTAAGAGGCGGCGGGACCCCGGATCAAGTCCGGGGTGACGGTGAGGTCAGGACAGCTTCCACTCCCAACCGAGTGGATCGCCGTCCATCACCTCGACGCCTTTTGCTGCGAGCTCGTCGCGGAGGGCGTCCGACGTTGCGAAATCCTTCTCCGCGCGCGCCGCCTTGCGCCGGGCAAGCGCATCTTCGATCTCCGCCTCCTCGATCTCAGCGTCTGTCGGACGGAGCCTCAGGTCTGCGCGGGTCAGGTCGAAAAGGCCGAGGCCGAGCACGGCGTCCATATGCTCGATGACCGCGCGCTTGATACCGGCATCGACCTTCTTGACCGCGAGCGCGTCTTCGAGCGCGGTCAGGGCGACGGCGGTGTTGAGGTCGTCCGACATTGCCTCGTCGAACTTGGCAAGCGGGGCGGTGAATTTGGGGTGTTCGGCAACCGGCTGCGCGGGCGCATCGGATAGTCGCTCCGCTGCCATGACCATTCGCTTCAACCGCGTCAGCGCCGCTTCCAGCCCTTCCCGGCTGAACTCCAGCTCGCTTCGGTAATGCGCCTGCAGGCACATCATGCGGTAGGCGAGCGGGTGGAAGCCCTTGTCGACCAGCAATTGCAGTCGCAGAAACTCGCCAGAGGACTTCGACATCTTGCCTGAGCGCTCGACGAGGAAGTTGTTGTGCATCCAGATCCGCGCGCCCGAATTGGTGGCATCGGAGAGACTGCCCGAGCAGCAATAGGCCTGGTTCTGCGCGATCTCGTTGGGATGGTGTATCTCGCGGTGGTCGATGCCGCCGGTGTGAATGTCGAAGGGAAAGCCCAAGAGCTTCTCGCCCATGACCGAGCATTCGAGATGCCAACCCGGCGCGCCCTTGCCCCATGGGCTGTCCCATTCCATCTGCCGCGTTTCGCCCGGCGGGGTCTTGCGCCAGATCGCGAAGTCGGCGGCGTTGCGCTTGCCTTCCAGCCGCTCGATCCGTCCCTCACCCTCCTCGGTGACGGCGCGCGCAAGCTTGCCGTAATCCTCCACCGTAGAGACGTCGAAATAGAGCCCGCTGTCGAGCTCGTAGCAATGCTTATCCGCCACCCGCGTGCCCCAATCGATCATCTCCTCGACATAATCGGTGGCGCGCGGGTGCTGCTTTTTCTGCACGTTCAGCCGCGCCAAATCGCGTTCGAAATCCTCCTGATAGAAGCGCGCAATGTCCCATGCAGACTTGCCTTGCGAGGCAGCCATCTTCTCCATCTTGTCCTCGCCCTCATCGGCGTCGGACGTGAGGTGGCCCACGTCTGTGATGTTGACGACGTGAGTCAGCTTGTAGCCTTTATATTGCAGCGTGCGGCCCAGCGTATCGGCGAAGACATAGGCGCGCATATTGCCGATATGCTGGTAATTGTAGACGGTCGGCCCGCACGTATAGACTCGCGCTTCGCCATCGTGGACGGGAACGAAGGTTTCGATCTCGCGATTTAGACTGTTGAACAGCCTCAAGGGAGTGTCGGCCATGGCCGGGTGCCATGCGCCAAAGCTCCGGGGCACGCAACAGGAGGCGCATATCAGCACCGACTCGGGAACCGACACCACCTCTCGCATTCTCGGCGGCTTGGCGATCGCGGGCTGCCTGATCGCGATCGTTATGGATTTCGTCGGTCTCGGGCTCTCGGAACGCGTTGGCATGGCTCGCGACACGATCAGCGATCTTGCCGCTGCCAAGCCGCAGCGCGACACGCCGATCGATGACCTGGTCGATGCCGGGCTGTTCGCCTTCGTCGGCGGGGTGCTGGCGACGACTGCGGGCCTGCTGCGTTGGCGAATCGAGCGGCTGGATTGGAAAGCGGGCGCGTTCTTTCTCGTCGTGGTCGCAATCAGCGTCGCGCTGGTCGCCGGCTACGAGGCCTACACCACCGGCGATGGCCCGGTGATCCACCGCGCGCTGGTCTATACGCTGGGCCTTGCCTTTCCCCTGACCGTGCTGCTGACCGCGGGGCAATTTTACGAAATCAGCAAGGTGCTGGGCGTCGCGCTTTACGCGCTCGGCATCGTGTGGCTGATCATGGGGCCCGGCCTGTTCGTCGTGCCGACTGCTTGGGACGGCGGCTATGAGCGCGTCCTCGCCGCACTAATGCTGACCTGGTTCATCACCATGGGGGTCATGATCTGGCGCGATCCCGATATCGCGCGCCGGGTGTCGGAGGATCAGCGCACCTAGTCGAAGCCGCGAAAATGAACATGTTCGTCGAGCGGCACGCGCTCGCGCTCGAAATTGTTCACCGGTGCATCGGGGTCGCGGTAGCCGATGGCCATGCCGCAGAAGAACATCGTTTGCTCGTGATCGAGGCCGAGGAAGTCGCGGATTTCGTTCGCGTAGAACGCCATAAATTCCTGGAAACAGCTGTCGAGCCCCTCCTCGCGCAATAACAGCGCGACAGTCTGCAGCCACATGCCCGTGTCCGACCATTGCGGCTCGAGCATGAATTTGGGGAAATAGCACAGCAGCAGCGCGGGCGCATCGAAACTGGTCTTGTTGCGCAGCATCGCCTGCGTGCGCCCCGGCCCATCGTCGCGTTCGATCCCGAGCGCGCCGAACATGCCTTTCGAAACGCCGTGCAAGCGCTCCTTGTAGTGCTCGTGCTCGCCCGGCGCCTCCCAGCTATATTCGAGCTGCTGCATCGGCTTGTCCGAGATTTGCGCCTGAAAATCGGCGAGCGGTTTGCCGGTGAGGATCGTCGCTTCCCACGGCTGGTAATTGCATCCCGAAGGCGCCCAGCGCGCGGTGTCCATGACGCGCCGCAGGGTTTCGAGTTCGACCGGCTTGTCGAGAAATTCGCGCACGGAGCGGCGGGTTTTGACGGCTTCGGTTACGTTCATTCTTTGGATTCCGATAACAGTGCGATCATGTTTCTACGGCCACTTGCGACGCGCAGTATGAGTATATTCACATCATCGTGTTCGAAAATAATAAGATAATTACGGAAATTCGCTGCTCGAACATTCCTACCCCACTCGCTTCGCAACCGGAACCTTCGCGGGTTCTCCGCGATCCCTTCAATGAATTCCCTCAGACGATCAACGAATAGTCGCGCCTGCTCGGTATCATCCTCAGCGATATAAGCGCCGATCTCACCTATGTCGGCAAGGGCATCTTGCGTGTAATCGATGTTCAAGCGGCTTGCCCACGCGCCTTCCGTTTCACGCTATTGTCGATACGACGATGGGCTTCGGCAAATACCTCGTCGGCGGAGTAGTGCCTGCCCGATCGCGCTTTATCCAGAATGGCGCGCATGCGGGCGTTTTCGGCCTGGCGCCGTTCCTCTTCCCCGCTCCAGTCGCGCAAGGCTTCGCGTACGACTTCGCTGGTGGTGGCGTAATCTCCGCGATCGACCGCGGCGCGCAGCTTGGCCGCCATTTCGGCGGGCATCGTGACAGTAACACGCTCAAGTTTTGCCATGCCGGGCAATTATCACACAAAGTATGATCTGAGCAACGTGCAGTCGGCAGAGCGTTGCATCAGCGCCGCCGCGCGCCCTTCTCGTCCTCGAACAACTCCGCAAGCTGCTCCATGATCGTGCCGCCCAATTGCTCGACGTCCATGATCGTCACCGCTCGCCTGTAGTACCGCGTCACGTCGTGCCCGATGCCGATGGCGACCAGCTGTACCGGCGAGACATTCTCGATCCAATCGATCACGCCGCGTAGGTGCGCTTCAAGATAGCCTGCCGAATTCACGCTGAGCGTCGAATCGTCCACCGGCGCGCCGTCGGAGATCACCATCAGGATGCGCCGTTCTTCGGGGCGGTAGACCAGGCGCGAATGCGCCCAAAGAAGCGCTTCGCCGTCGATGTTCTCCTTGAGCAGGCCCTCGCGCATCATCAGGCCGAGATTGCGGCGCGCGCGGCGCCAGGGTTCGTCGGCCTGCTTGTAGATGATGTGCCTGAGATCGTTAAGGCGGCCGGGGCCGCCCCCTTGCGGCCCTTGCGGCTTGCCGTCGGCGAGCCAGGCCTCGCGGCTCTGACCGCCCTTCCAGGCGCGGGTGGTGAAACCGAGTATTTCGGTCTTGACCCCGCAGCGCTCGAGCGTGCGCGCAAGAATGTCGGCGCTGATCGCGGCGATCGAGATCGGTCGCCCGCGCATCGAGCCTGAATTGTCGATCAGCAGGGTGACGATCGTGTCCTTGAAGTCGATGTCGCGCTCGACCTTGTAGCTGAGCGCGGTGCCCGGCGAGACGATGACGCGGCTGAGACGCGCTGCGTCGAGCACGCCCTCTTCCTGATCGAAATCCCAGCTGCGGTTCTGCTGCGCCATCAGGCGGCGCTGCAGCCGGTTGGCGAGGCGTGTGACCACGCCCTGAAGGCCGGTCAGCTGGCTGTCGAGATAGGCGCGCAGGCGGTCTAGCTCTTCGGCGTCGCACAATTCGCCCGCCTCGATCTCCTCGTCGAAGCGGGTGGTGAAGGCGGTGTAGTCGAGGCCGTCGGGAATGTCGGCCTGCGGGCGATTGGGGCGCACGGGCGCATCGGTCGCCTCGCCCTCCTCGCCCGGCTCGCCTTCCTCCATGGCGTCGTCCGCCGACATGTCGCTGTCGGAATCGCCCTCGGCATCGCCTTCAGCCATCTCGCCGGCAAGTTCGGCGCTTTGCGGGTCCGCATCGCCCTCGTCCTGGTCGTCGCCGCTCTGATCGTCTTCGGCCTCGTCCTCGTCCTCACCGTCCTCCTCGTCGGTGTCCTCGGGCGCCTCTTCGGGCCGGGTGAGGTCGAGATCGCGCAGCATGTCGAGGGCGAGCTTCTGGAACGCTTCCTGGTCGCCCAAAAGGTCGCTGAGCTCACCGATTGAGCCGCCGACCGCCTCCTCGATCGACTGGCGCACCATGCTGACGCCGGCGGCAGCGCGCTCGGGCACCGCCTCGCCGGTCAGCGCCTCGCGCAGCATCAGCGCGAGCGCGGTTTCGAGCGGGACTTCGTCCGCCTTTTGCGCGCGCGCGATCGGATCGGAGGCGGTGCGCATTTCGGTCGCGCCAGAGAGGTTCGCGCGGATGCCGCCGAAGCGGTTGGCCCCGAGCGCCTCGTAGCGGACCTGCTCGATCGCGTCGTAGCAGGCGCGCGCGACCGGTTCGGGCGGCGCGCCGCTGGCATGGAGGCCGGCGTCGTGATGGCGCAGCTTCAGCGCGAAACTGTCGGCAAAACCGCGCGCTTCGGCGACCTGTTCGCCGGGCAAATCGCGGCCCGGCAGCGGCACGCGGAAGCGATTTCCGGATGCGCCCGGAACGTCCGCGCTCCACGCGACCTCGACCTCACCGTCGCGCGCAAGGGCGCGGGCAGCGCCGGTCAGCGCCTGCTTGAAGATGTCGAGAGGAGATTGGTCGGCCATTTATGTCCCGATTGCGCGCTCGCCCCGTCAGATAATGCTTTGCCCGGTCGCTTCCCAGTCCTTCAGGAAGCCTTCGATCCCCGCATCCGTCAGGACGTGCTTGAACAGGCCGTGGATCACCTTGGGCGGCGCGGTCATCACGTCGGCGCCGATCCGCGCAGCTTCGAGCACATGGGTGGTATGACGCACGCTCGCCACCAGGATTTCGGTCTCGAAGGCGTAATTGTCGTAGATCAAGCGGATATCGGTGATGAGGTCCATGCCGTCGAAACCGTTGTCGTCATGCCGACCGACGAAGGGCGAGACGAAGGTCGCACCCGCCTTTGCCGCGAGCAACGCCTGATTGGCGGAGAAACACAGCGTCACGTTGACCATCGTCCCGTCGCCCGTCAGCGCCTTGCAGGTCTTGAGACCGTCCACCGTCAATGGCACCTTGATGCAGACATTGTCGGCGATACGGCGCAGCTTTTCCGCCTCCTTCATCATCGTCTCGTGATCGAGCGCCACCACCTCCGCCGACACCGGACCATCGACGATGCCGCAGATTTCCTTCGTCACCTCCACGAAGTCGCGGCCCGACTTGTGGATCAGCGACGGATTGGTGGTCACCCCGTCGAGCAGCCCGGTCGCGGCGAGGTCGCGGATCGGCTCGATCTCGGCGGTGTCGACAAAGAATTTCATGCTGTCGGCCTTTCGGTGATAGACGCGCGCGCCATGGCGGAACGAAGCTCATGAAAGCGCTGGCGATGCGATTGGCCGGTGTGATTGCCTGTGTCGGCGCAGCTTGGCAACCATGCGCAGGCCATGCGGCGGAGGAAGATACGCAATTGTGGGTCTATGCGATCGCGCAGACGGATGTGAGCGAGGATTGGCGGCTGACGGCCGATGCCTCGCAGCGCTGGCGCGAGAATGCGCGCGGCGGCGATCAATACACCTTGCGCGCAACGCTCGACACCGAGGCGGCGGAGGGCGTGCGGGTTGGCGGCGGGCTTGGCATATTCGAGACCGAGTTCGGCGAGACCGAGTTACGGCCCCATCAGCAGGCGGAGTTCAATACCGGTCGCTGGTCCGCGCGGACCCGGATCGAGCAACGCTTCTTCGATGGTGCGGACCGGATGGAGCTGCGCCTGCGCCAACGCATCCGCTTCACACAGCCGCTCGGGCCACGATGGCAGGCGAGCGCGGATGGCGAATATTTCCACCTCGCACAGCGGCGGGATCGCGGATCGCAAGCCGCGCGCGACCAGTGGCGCGGCCGCGTCATGCTGGCCCGCGACTTTGACGCAGGCTGGAGCGCCAGCGCCGCCTATCTCGTCATCTACAATCCGCACCCCGTCCGGCGCGACAGCGTCAATCACGTCCCGCAGGTGATCGTCACCCGCAGTTTCTGAGGGAACCCGAAACGCGCTTCCCGGTTGAGACATCCACAACGCGGTGACATTATATCATCGCGCTCGGAGAGATTTCGCTATGCGCCGCTTTTCCATTCTTCTCGCCGCGATGGGCGCCGGCCTAGCCGCGCCCGCCTCGGCGACGGAAGACGATTTCAATATCTGGCTCGGCCAGTTCGTCACGATCGATGCGACCGACGAGGTCATCATCCGGCTCGAAGCGCAGGAGCGCTTCACCAACGACGCCGATCGGCTCGGACAGTTGCTGCTGCGGCCCTTCGTCGGCTTTCGTCTCAGCGAAGACGTCAATATCGGCGGTGGCTATGCCTATATTTTGACGGACCCGGTCGGCCCTGTCGAAACCAACGAACACCGTTTCTATCAGGAATTGAACGTCCGCATGATCGACCGCGATGGCGTCACGCTCGATTCGCGCACGCGGCTGGAGCAGCGGACCTTCGAAGAGGACGACGAGCTCGGCTGGCGCTTTCGCAACTTCGTCCAGCTGCGCGTGCCCGTGAGTGAGAGCAACAGGATCGTCGCCTATACCGAACCTTTTATCGAGCTGAACAAGACGCCGCTCCAGCGTGGCGGGCTTTCGGTGTGGCGTAACTTTATCGGGGTGTCGGTCCCGATCCTGCCGGGCGTGGAAATGGTGCCGGGCTATCTCAACCAGCACGTCTTCCGCGATGGCGAGGATCGATCGGACCACATCGCCAAAGTGAACGTCTTTATGAATTTCTAGGTGCGCGGGCTTCGCCTCACGCGCCGACCACTCACGCGCCCAATCACGCGCCGCCCCAGCGTCCGAACGCCTCGACCAGAACGGGATCGTTCGTCGCATCGGGATTGGCGCGAATGATCGCCTCTTCGCGGCCGATCTCGTCCCAGATCGTCTCGTCGATATTGCCGGCAAGCGATTGCGCGATGCGACCGACATCGGTGCCCGTCGCCGCGTTCAGCAAGTCCGCGATCAGTGGATCCGAGGCGATTCGGATCGCATCGCCCAGCTCTGGCACCATCGCATCGATCAACCGTCCACCGATCTCGCCGCGCAGGGCCGTTGTCGCCGCGCGCGGGCCGCCGCGCACCAGGTCCACCGCGTTGGCGAAACCGATCACGTCCACCGCATCGGCGACGATCGGGGCAGCGCGGAAGGAGGCATCGATCGCGAAATCGGCGAAGGTGTCTTCCAGCCGGTCCTTCACCAGGGTCGAGGTGAGGATGCGCGAGAGCACGTCGCCGCGCGTGCCGATCATGTCGCCAAGACCGAGCTGCGCGACCTGTTCGTCCCAGAAGCCGTTCGGCTCGGTCAAACGCGCAAAGGCATTCTCGCTCGAGATCAGCAGCAGCCGGCGGATTGCTTCGAGATAGCTGAAACCGCCATAGCTGGCGCAGGCGGGCAGCGCGAGCATCGCGCCCGAGGCAAGCCCCGCGCCGATGAACCGGCGGCGGTCGAGGGCGGTGGCTGCACGGCGCGAGAGATCAGGGCTGTTCATGATTTTACGCTCTCCTGTGGGTGGCATAACGGCCATGCGCACCATATTGATCCAGCGCAGATGAACCGCGTCCGTATCCTCGTCCTCAATGCAGCGCTCGGGCCGCTCGACTATCGGCTCGCCGAGGGGATGAGCGTGGTGCCGGGCCAGGTCGTGATAGCCCCGCTCGGCCCGCGCACGGTGACCGGCATCGTGTGGGACGAGGGTCGCCTGCCCGGCAACGAAGTGCCCGAGAGCAAGCTCAGACCCTTGCGCGAGATCGTCCCCGTCCCGCCGCTCGCCGGCCCGCTTCGGCGACTGATCGAATGGACCGCGGACTATTATTGTGCCCCGCTCGCCAGCGTCGCGCGCATGGTGCTGTCGAGCGGCGGGGCGCTGGGCGGGCCGACAACGATCACCGAATATCGCCTGTCGGGGGGCACGCCCGAACGCATGACGCCGCAGCGTGCGACGGCGATCGAGGCGCTGGAGGGCGAGCAGGGCACGATCCGCGACCTTTCTGGGATTGCGGGCGTTTCCGAAGGGGTGTTGCGCGGGCTGGTGAACCAGGGGGTGATCGAACCCATCAGCGTCGCGATCGACCGCCCCTACCCCCGCGCCGATGCGGACTACAACCAGCCCGACCTCTCGCCCGATCAGGCGCTGGTGGCGGGGCGCCTGGTCGACGCGGTGAAGGCACGCGAATTCGCGCCTTTCCTGATCGATGGGGTCACCGGCTCGGGCAAGACCGAGACCTATTTCGAGCCGGTCGCCGAAGCCATCCGGATGGGGCGTCAAGTGCTCGTCCTGCTTCCCGAAATCGCGCTCACCGAAAACTTCCTTACCCGGTTCGAGCAGCGGTTCGGCGCCGCGCCCGTGCAATGGCATTCCTCGCTCAAATCGACCGAACGCCGCAGGGCCTGGCGCGCCATCGCAGCCGGCCCGGCTAAAAGCGACGCGCAAGTCATCGTCGGCGCGCGTTCGGCGCTGTTCCTGCCCTATGCCGATCTCGGCCTCATCGTCGTCGACGAAGCACACGAGATCAGCTTCAAGCAGGATGACGGCGTACGCTACAACGCCCGCGACGTCTCGGTGATGCGCGCGCGCTTCGAGGACATCCCGGTGGTCCTCGCCAGCGCCACCCCGGCGCTCGAAAGCCTGCACATGGCCAATAGCGGCGTCTATACGAAGCTGGAGCTGTCGAGCCGTTTCGGCGGGGCGCAATTGCCCGAAGTCCGCCTCGTCGACCTGACGATCGAGAAGCCGGCGAGCGGGCGCTGGCTGGCCGCGCCGCTGATCGCGCAGTTGGAGGCGCGGCTGGAGGCGGGCGAGCAATCGCTGCTGTTCCTCAACCGCCGCGGCTATGCGCCGCTCACCTTGTGCCGCAATTGCGGGCACCGCTTCAAATGCCCCAATTGCAGCGCCTGGCTGGTCGAACACCGCCTTTCCGCGCGGCTCGCCTGCCATCATTGCGGCCTCGAGACCGCGCCGCCCGAGGCCTGCCCAGAATGCGGCGAGACCGATTGCCTGGTCGCCTGCGGTCCGGGGGTCGAGCGGATCGCGGACGAGGTCGCGGCGCTGTTCCCCGAGGCGCGCGTCGCGGTCGCGACCTCGGACACGCTCGGCACGCCCGCCCGCGCGGCGGAATTTCTCGCGCAGGTCCAGGCGGGCGCGATCGACGTTATCGTCGGCACCCAGCTCGTCACCAAGGGCTTCCACTTTCCCGAACTGACACTGGTCGGCGTGGTCGATGCCGATCTTGGCCTCGAAGGCGGCGACCTGCGCGCGGCCGAGCGCACCTACAGCCAGATCGCGCAGGTCGCCGGGCGCGCGGGCCGCGGCGCGAAGCCGGGCGAAGTCCTGATCCAGACGCGCCACCCCGAGGCCGATGTCATCGCCGCGCTCGCCAATGGCGACCGTGACGCCTTCTACGCCGCCGAGACCGAGGCGCGGCGCGATGCCGGCGCGCCGCCCTTCGGGCGCTGGGCGGCGATCATCCTTTCGAGCGAAGACGAACGCGAAGCGCGCGAGGCGGCGGCGCGGCTAGGCGATACCCGCCCGCGCGCCGAGGACATCTACATCCTCGGCCCAGCCCCCGCCCCGCTTGCCCTACTGCGCGGCCGCTATCGCTATCGCTTCCTCGTCAACGCGCGCCGCAGCGCAAATTTGCAGGGCACCTTGCGGGGCTGGCTGGACGCGCACGACTTCGCGCCCGGCGTGCGCGTGGGCGTCGACATCGACCCCTATTCCTTCGTCTGAGGCACCCATAAGCGGATCGCGCGTTGGGGCCCCATGACCACTGGCAAAATCCTCGTACCCATCCTCGGAGATCAGCTCACCCGCACCCTTGCAAGCCTGCGCGGGCGGACCAAGAACGATACCGTCATCCTGATGATGGAGGTTTGGGACGAGGCCACTTATGTAAAACATCACAAGCAGAAGATCGCGCTCATCTTCTCCGCCATGCGCCATTTCGCCGCCGAGCTCGAGGATGCCGGCTGGGAGGTCGATTACGTCAAGCTTGACGATCCAGACAATGCGGGGAGCTTCACCGGCGAAGTCGCGCGCGCCGTCGAACGCCACGATCCGCGCGAGCTGCATATCGTCGAGGCGGGTGAATGGCGCGTGCAGCAGGCCATCGAGGAATGGCCCGACAAGTTCGCCTGCGAGGTCAATATCCTGCCCGACGACCGCTTCCTGTGCTCGCACAGCGAATTCCGCGACTGGGCCGAGGACCGCGACCATCTGACGATGGAGCATTTCTACCGCAAGATGCGCCGCAAGACCGGCCTGCTGATGAAGGATAACGGCAAGCCCGAAGGCGGCGACTGGAATTACGATCAGGACAATCGCAAGCCGCCCAAAGAGGACATGGACCCGCCCCCCGTGCCCGAATTCGAGCCCGACGAAACCACCAGCGAAGTCATCGCGCTGGTCGAGGAAAAGTTCGGCGACCATTTCGGCAGTCTCGACAAGTTCGCCTGGCCCGTCACCAGCGACGAAGCACAGGAAGCCGCCGACGCTTTTTTCAAGGGCCGCATCGAGAAGTTCGGACCCTATCAGGACGCGATGGTTCATGGGCAGGACGATCTGTATCACTCGATGCTCTCGACCAGCATCAATCTCGGTCTGCTCGATCCGCTGGAGCTGTGCGAGCGCGCCGCAAAAGCCTACGAAGACGGCGACGCGCCGATCAATTCGGTCGAAGGGTTCATCCGCCAGATCATCGGCTGGCGCGAATATATCCGCGGCTTCTACTGGCTGCACATGCCCGATCTCCAGAGCCGCAATGCGCTGAACGCCCAGCGCGGGCTGCCCGAATTCTTCTGGACCGGCGAGACCGATATGCGCTGCCTTGCCGATTGCATCCGCTCGACGCGCGACAACGCCCATGCACATCACATTCAGCGCCTGATGGTGCTGGGCAATTTCTGCCTGATCGCCGGGATCAATCCGCGCGAGGTGCAGGACTGGTATCTCGTCGTCTACGCCGACGCCTATGAATGGGTCGAACTGCCCAATGTCAGCGCAATGATCCTCTACGCCGATGGCGGCAAGCTCGCGACCAAGCCCTATGCCGCGAGCGGCAATTACATCAACAAGATGAGCGATTACTGCAAGGAATGCTCATATTCGGTGAGCAAGAAGACGGGCGAAGGCGCCTGCCCGTTCAACCCGCTCTACTGGCATTTCATGGACCGCCACCGCGACCGGCTGGAGAGCAATCACCGCATCGGCCGCATCTATTCGACCTGGGACCGGATGGGCGGGGAAAAGCAGTCCGAATATCTCGAAAGCGCGCAGGATTTCCTCGACAGCCTGACCCCAGCCGGCAAAGAATGGGCACGCAACGAATAGAGAGGGCCGAACCCATGCTGACCGTCCATCATCTGCGCATCTCGCAGTCCGAACGCATCGTCTGGCTGTGCGAGGAGCTCGGCCTCGATTACGAGCTGAAGCTCTACGACCGCGACCCCGAAACCCGGCTCGCCCCGCCCGAGCTCAAAGCGCTGCACCCGATGGAAATCGCACCGATCATCGAGGACGGAGATACGAAGCTGGGCGAAAGCGGCGCGATCGTCGAATATATCGTCGGCAAATATGCCCCCGATACGAAACTGGTCCCCGGCCCCGACCACCGCGACTTCGCAGAGCACCTCTACTGGTTCCACTTTGCGGGCGCGACCTTCATGACCAACGGCATGATGCAGATCGCGGTGAATGCGGTCGGCGGGCAAATGCCGCCGCCGCTGGCGAAGCGCGTGACCAACGCCTGGACGCAGATCGAGCGGCGGCTGGGCGAGGCCGATTATTTCGGCGGTTCGCAGTTGACCACCGCGGACATCATGATGGTGTTCCAGCTGACCACCAGCCGCGCCTTCAACAACATGAGCATCGACGACAAGCCGAACCTCAAAGCCTACCTCCAGCGCATCGGCGCACGCGACGCCTACCGCCGCGCAATGGAAAAGTGCGAACCGGGCTTCCCACCCAAGCTCGATTGAGCGCGCGAATGTCCGACACGTACACCCGCCTCAGCCGCTCAATCGCCGGACACCGCGCGCTTGTCACGGGCGCTGCGAGCGGGATGGGGCGGGCTACTGCGCATCTGTTTGCTGCGGAAGGCGCGAAGGTTGCGCTGACCGATCTCGACCAGGGGGCCTGCGAGCAAGTGGCCGCCGAAATTGCGGACGCGGGCCATTCGGGCAAGGCCCTGCCCCGCGCGCTCGATGTGACAGACGGCGACGCCATCGCGCGCACCGTCCCGCAAATGGCCGAGGAACTGGGTGGGCTGGATATTCTCGTCAACAATGCGGGCTTCAGCCTTCCCGCGCAGCTCGATGACGACGCCTATCCAGACGCCTGGGACGCGAGCATCGCCGGCATGCTGACCGCGCACAGTCGCACGATCCGCGCCGCCCTGCCCTTCCTGCGCCAGAGCGAGCATCCGCGCATCGTCAATATCGCGTCGACCGAGGGGCTCGGCGCAAGCCCAAGCAATTCGCCCTATGTCGCCGCGAAGCATGGCGTCATCGGGCTGACCCGCGGGCTCGCGGTCGATCTCGGGCGCGAGGGGATCACGGTCAACTGCATCTGCCCCGGCCCGATCCACACCGGCATCACCGCGGGCATTTCCGACGAGCACAAGGAAATCTTCGCCAAACGCCGCGTGCCGCTGCGCCGCTACGGCCACCCCGAGGAAGTCGCGCATATGACGCTCTCGCTGGTGCTGCCGGCCGCCAACTACATTACCGGCACGGCAATTCCGGTCGATGGCGGGCTGACGATCAAGAATGCGTAAGGGTGCGTGGGGGCTTGTCGCTTTCCTACAGGGGGCGGAGCGGGCATAGAAGGCGCGGCTCTTTCAAAGCGTTGCATTCGCCCGCCTTCCGTGGGCTTTGGGGAAAGCGGAGATTCCCTCCCTGGACTGTGTTCCATGTGTTCCATCCTGTTGGATTTCGCCCCAGTGCGGGCCTCCCTAAAGTTAGGACGTCCTCACCGGCCGAGCGCCAAACCGCCAGAGGCCCCCGCCTTCGCGGGGGCTCGTACGGGTTGCGCTAGCGTTCAACTCTCACGTTCCCGCCGCAGCAATTCGCGCTTGATCTCCTGTCCGTAGGCATAGCCGCCCAGCGAACCGTCGGCCTGGACGACGCGGTGGCAGGGGATCAGGACCGCGATCTGGTTCGCGCCGTTGGCGCTGCCGACCGCGCGGGCGGCTCCCGGTTTGCCGAGCATCGCCGCCTGTTCGCCATAGCTGCGGGTTTCGCCCGGCGGGATGGTGCGCAGCGCCTCCCAGCAACGCTGCTGGAACGCGGTGCCCCGGACGTCGAGCGGGATATGTCCGCTGCCGAGGCCGGGCCGCTCGACAATGGCGACGACCTGGTCGAACAACGCGCCGAACGCTTCGCCGGCAGCTACCAGTTGCGCGTTGGGAAAGCGGGCGCGCAGCTCCTCCTCGGCCCTCTCGTCGCCGATGCCGAAGGACAGGCAGCACACGCCCTTGTCGCTCGCCGCGACCAGCATTTGCCCGAGCGAAGTGGAGATCACCCGCCAGTGGATGACCCGCCCCTCGTCGGTTTTGCGCTGATTGCTCGGTGCCATGGCCCCCTTCCCCTTCATTGCGTCGTAATAGCGCGACGGCGAGGAATAGCCCGCATCGTACAGCGCCTCGGTGACGCCGGCCCCGTCCGCCAGCGCGTCGCGCACGCGTTCTTCGCGTAGAGCCCGCGCGAAGGCGGCGGGCGACAAGCCGACGCTGCGCTTGAACAGGCGCTGGAAATGGGTGGGCGAGTAGCCGGTGAGTTCGGCGAGTTCGTCCAGCGTCTTGGCGCCGTCGGCACGGATTGCGGCGATGGCGGCGAGCACGCAGGCTTCCTCGGCGCTCTGCGTGTTGGGCGAGCAGCGCTTGCAGGCGCGCAGCCCTGCCGCCTCGGCATCGGCGGGCTTCGCGTAAAAGCGCACGTTCTTGCGCAGCGGCGCGCGCGCCGGGCAGGAGGGGCGGCAATAGATGCCGGTCGAATGCACGCCGGTGACGAAGGTGCCGTCGAAGGCGCGATCCTTGGCGAGCGCGATTTGCCAGCGCTGATCGTCGGTCAACGCGCCTGTAAGCGCGTCGGCTGACGGAAGGTTCGTTGTGGTCATGGCCGCATCATCGCTCCATCCGCGAATTTGCGCACCCCGGAGCTTGCGGTCAATGTCGCAGGCCGCGTATTGCCGTGTCTGAAATGTATGTCCTTCTGCCGGCCCGCCTGCGGGCCTTTCTCATCCTGCTGATCGGCGCGCTCGCCGCGATGCTCCCCGCCCCGGCCTCGGCCGATGCCGGCGATATCGACGCCGCGGCGCGCGGTGTGGTGCGCGTGGTGCTGATCGACAGCAGTGGTGAGGAAGTGCGCCCGCTCACCCATGGCAGCGGGTTTGCTGTCACCCCGACCCGCGTCGTCACCAACGCGCATGTCATCCGCGAGGCATTGCTCGACGACACGCTGCGGATCGGCATCGTGCCGAGCGAAGGGCCGACCGAGGCGGGCGGCACCTTTGCGACCCCCGTGGCGGTGAGTCCACGCAACGACCTGGCGCTGCTCGAGATTGCCGACGGGGCGCTGCGCCTGCCGCCCTTGGCGCTGGCAGGCAGTGCCGGCGGCGACATGGGCGAGGTTTCGGCGGTCGGCTATCCGATGAATGTCGACCTCGCGCAGGGCCTGGAGATGCGCGACATCTTCCGCGCCCAGCCGCCGGTTAAGAGCCGCGGCTTCCTGTCGGGACAGCGACCAAGCCGCCAGTTCGACACGATCCTGCACACCGCGCCCATCGCGCGCGGCAATTCGGGTGGGCCGCTGCTCGACGGCTGCGGGCGGGTGGTCGGCGTCAACAGTTTCGGGGCCGATTCGGACGGGTCCGATGCCGAATTCTACTTCGCGGTCAGCTTGCGCGAATTGCTGCCCTTCCTGCGCGAGAACGGGGTGGAGCCGGCGGTGAACACGCTACCCTGCCGCTCGATCGAGGAATTGAACGCTGCCGAGCGCGCTCTGTTCGACGCGCAGCGAGCCGAAGCGCAGGCGCGGCTCGACGCGCGCGCGGCCGAGCAGCGCGAGCAACTGGCGGAGGCGCGGATGCGCGCACAGCTCGAAGTGATCGAACGGCGCGAGAATGCGATGGCGCTGGCGCTGCTCCTGCTGCTCGCCGCGATCGGCGCAGGGCTGGTCGCCTGGCAGCTGCGCGAGAAGCAGGCGGAGCGGCCCGACAAACGCCGGCGCGCGATCATGGCCGCCGCCGCGGCAGGCGTTGCGCTGGTCGGCGCAGCGCTGATCTGGATCCTGCGGCCCGGCTTCGCCGATATCGAGGATCGGGTGGCGGAGCTGATGGCCGAGGAGGACGGCCAAGCCGCGGGGGGCACGGTCGATCCGCCACGAGCCATCGCCGACAGCGCGCTCATCTGCACCCTCATCCCCGAGCGCAGCCGCATCACCGGCGCGCGCACCGACGATGTCGCCTTCGGATGGGAGGCGGATGGCTGCGTCAACGAGCGCACGCAATACGGTCTGGTTGGCGGCGACTGGACCCGCGTGCTGGTGCCTGGCGACGAGGAATCGGTCTCGGTCAACACCTACGATCCGGAGAGCCGGACCTATCGCTCCGAACGCTACTTCCTCGGGCGCAGCGCGATGAACGCGGCGCGCGAGGCGCGGAGGCAATACGATCCGCCAGCTTGCGGCACCGAAGACGCCGCGCGGCTGCTGGGCGAACAGCAATCCGCGCTGCTCGCGCTGTTGCCGGAGCGGCCGAACGAGCGGCTGGTGTACAGCTGCGAACCGCGGAGCGAGGCGGGAGCGGAGGGGGAGACGTGATAGCGTCGAAGACCCGCCCTCGCGCGAATGGCTAAGCCGCCAGCGCTTCGCCGCTCAGCGTAATGCGGTGCATCTCGCGATAATGGCCCTGATAATCGTTCATCGCATTGTGCCAGGTCGTGCGATTGTCCCAGATCGCCACTGTTCCGGGCTTCCATTGCAGGCGGCATTGATTGTCGCTCGTCAGCGCGGCGGCGAATAGCTTTTGCAGAAGCGGCAGGCTCTCCTCGCGGGTCTGGCCGACGAAATGGATGGTGAAGGCACTGTTCACGTAGAGCAGCTTGCGCCCGGTATGCGGATGACGAATGACGACCGGGTGCACCGCGCCGGTCTTCATGTCCTGACCGCGCAGGGACTTGCCCATGTCGGTCTGCGCGTAGAGGCCGCCTTCCTTGTAGACGTGATCGGCGGTGTGGAACGCCTCCAGACCCTCGCACGCCTGCTTCAGCTCGTCGGGCAGCGCGTCGTAGGCAGCGCCCATATGCGCCCACATCGTATCACCGCCGCGCGGGGGAAGGTGGCGCGCGACCAGGACCGAACCCATCGCCGGTATCTGATCGTAGGAATGATCCGTATGCCAGGCCCCGCCGATATTGGTCTGCTGATCGGGATCCTTCTTGACCACCGCGATCTCGTCGTAATCCTCGGTCAGCGGGAAGTAGTTGTTGACGTCGATCCCGCCCCAGCGCTTGCCGAAGGTGATGTGGGACTCGGGGCTGAAATCCTGCCCGCGAAAGATGGCGACCCCATGTTCGTAGATCGCCTGCTTGATCGCATCCATCTCCTCGTCGCTGCATTTGGCAAGCGACACTCCGAAAATTTCGACGCCGCATTTGGGCGCCATCGGCGTCATGTCCATTACTCTCTCCCACGGCTTCTTCGGCCTTCCACCTTGAAAGGATGACTCAAGGGACGGGCGGTGTCCAGAAAATGTGGGCCAAGGGCTGCTTGCGCTGTCGGGATTCAATTGCTAGGCGCGCGCCAGCTTCGGCAAGAGGCACTTGCGACGCTCCCTTCGGTGGGGCGACCGGTCTCGGCCGTTCAAGCGGCACGGTTTTTCTTCATTCCTCAAAGAGGGTTCAAGCGCGTGGATATTTCCGCCGGGATTCAGGCCAGCCTTGCAGGACGCTATGCTTCGGCGCTGTTCGACCTCGCCTCGGAAGCGGGCAATGTCAGCGCGGTCGAGAACGATCTGGCAGCGCTCGATCAGGCGCTCGATCAATCGCCCGAGCTACGCAGCGTCACCGCCAGTCCGCAGCTCTCGCGCAAGCAGCAGGGTGACGCGATCTCCGCGATTGCGCACCACCTTTCGCTGACTGAGCTGACCATCAATTTCCTCGGCGTGCTCGCCGGCAATCGCCGCCTGTCCAAGCTACCCGCAATGATCGCCGCCTTTCGGGCGATCGCGGCGGCGCAGCGCGGCGAGGTTTCGGCCAAGGTGACGAGCGCGCATCCGCTTAGCGAGGAACAGCTCGCCGCTCTCAAGACCAAACTGACCGCGCGGCAGGGCCGCACCGTCATGCTTTCCCACGATGTCGATCCCGATCTTCTCGGCGGCCTCGTCGTCACCATCGGATCGGAGCGTATCGACGCCTCGATCCGCACCCGTTTGAAATCTCTCTCCCAGGCCATGAAGGCCTAAAGGCGGAAAAGCCTCAAAGGACTGAAAACATGGAAATTCGCGCCGCAGAAATCTCCAAGGTCATCAAGGACCAGATCGCCAATTTCGGCACCGAAGCGCAGGTCAGCGAAGTCGGCACTGTGCTCAGCGTCGGCGACGGGATCGCCCGCATCCACGGGCTCGACAAGGTGCAGGCCGGCGAGATGGTCGAGTTCGCGAACGGCGTTCAGGGCATGGCGCTCAACCTCGAGGCGGACAATGTGGGCGTCGTGATCTTCGGCTCGGACGCCGAGATCAAGGAAGGCGACACCGTCAAGCGCACCGAGACGATCGTCGACGTGCCGGTCGGCAAGGGACTCCTCGGCCGCGTGGTCGATGCACTTGGCAACCCGATCGACGGCAAGGGCCCGATCGAGGCGGCCGAACGTCGCCGCGTCGAAGTGAAGGCGCCGGGCATCATCCCGCGCGAATCGGTCAGTGAGCCGGTGCAGTCGGGCCTCAAGGCGATCGACGCGCTTGTCCCCGTGGGCCGCGGTCAGCGCGAGCTCATCATCGGCGACCGCCAGACCGGCAAGTCCGCTGTCGCGATCGACACCTTCATCAACCAGAAGGATGTCAACGCGTCGGACGACGAGGCAAAAAAGCTCTACTGCATCTATGTCGCGGTCGGCCAGAAGCGCTCGACGGTCGCGCAGATCGTCAAAAGCCTCGAAGAAAACGGCGCGATGGAATATTCGATCGTCGTCGCCGCGACCGCTTCGGAGCCCGCCCCGCTGCAATATCTCGCGCCGTATACCGGCTGCACCATGGGCGAGTTTTTCCGCGACAACGGCATGCACGCCGTGATCGTCTATGACGACCTTTCGAAACAGGCGGTCGCCTATCGTCAGATGTCGCTGCTGCTGCGCCGCCCGCCGGGCCGCGAAGCCTATCCGGGCGACGTGTTCTACCTGCACAGCCGTCTGCTCGAGCGCGCGGCGAAGATGAACCCCGACAATGGTGGCGGCTCGCTCACCGCACTACCGATCATCGAAACGCAGGCGGGCGACGTCTCGGCCTATATTCCGACCAACGTGATCTCGATCACTGACGGTCAGATCTTCCTTGAAACCGACCTGTTCTTCCAGGGTATTCGGCCCGCGATCAACGTCGGCCTGTCGGTCAGCCGCGTCGGCGGCGCCGCCCAGACCAAGGCGATGAAGAAGGTCTCGGGCTCGATGAAACTGGACCTTGCGCAATATCGCGAAATGGCGGCCTTCGCTCAGTTCGGCTCGGACCTCGACGCCGCGACGCAAAAGCTGCTCAATCGCGGCGCGCGCCTGACCGAGCTGTTGAAGCAGAAGCAATTCTCGCCGATGCCGGTCGAAGAGCAGGTGATCTCGATTTTCGCCGGCACCAACGGCTTCATCGACGATGTCGCCGTCGACCGCGTGACCGAGTACGAAGAGCAGATGCTCGCCTATTTCCGCAGCGAACATTCCGACGTGCTGAAGACCATCAGCGACACCGGCAAGTTCGAGGACGATACCAAGGCGGCGGTCGTCGCCGGCCTTGAAAACTTTTCGAAGCAGTTTGCTTAAGAGGTAACGTTAGGTGCCCTCACTCAAGGAACTCAAAGGTCGGATCAACTCGGTCAAGTCGACCCAGAAGATCACCAAGGCCAAGCAGATGGTCGCCGCGGCCAAGCTGCGCCGCGCGCAGGCGGCGGCCGAGGCCGCGCGTCCCTATCAGGAACGGCTGACCTCCGTGATGGCGAGCCTTGCGGGCAAGGTGTCGGGCGACAGCGCGCCCAAGCTGCTTGCCGGGACCGGCAGCGATCAGCGTCACCTGCTGGTCGTCGTCAACACCGACAAGGGCCTGTGCGGCGGTCTCAACTCGAACATTGTCAAGGCGGCCAAGTCCAAGGCGCAGGAGCTTCTGGGCCAGGGCAAGACCGTCGAGTTCTATCTCGTGGGTAAGAAGGGCCGCGCGCCGATCAAGCGCGACCATGCCGAGCGCATCGGCAGGCATTTCGACACGTCGAATGTGAAGACTCCCGGCTTCGAGGAAGCGGACGCCATCGCCAGCGAGCTTATCGAGATGTACGAGGACGGCAAATACGACATCGCGCATCTGATCTTCCCCGTCTTCAAGACCGCGCTCTCGCAGGATCCGACCGTCAACCAGCTGATCCCGGTCCCCTCCCCCGAGGCGGGCGAGACGGATGGCAAAGCGGACGCGGGTGCGATGGTCGAATACGAACCGGGCGAAGAGGAAATCCTCGAAGAGCTGCTGCCGCGCTACGTCAAGACGCAGCTGTTCGGCGCATTGCTGGAGCGCGAAGCGTCGGAACAGGGCGCCTCGATGACCGCCATGGATAATGCGACGCGCAATGCCGGCGACCTCATCAACAAGCTGACCATTCAATACAATCGCAGCCGCCAGGCCGCGATCACCACCGAACTCATCGAAATCATCGCAGGAGCCGAAGCGCTATGAAAAAGCTCGTCGCACTCAGCCTCATCGCCAGCCTTGCCGCTTGTTCGGAACCAGACGGATCGGACACCGCCGACCTCGCGCCTGATCAGCTCGAAGCCGACGTCACCGCGGAAGGCGTCATCGGCGACAGCTCCGAAGCGCCCGACATGGCGACGGTTCAGCTGGCGCTCGACGAAGCCTGCCCAACCCTGCGTTCCCAGCTGCGCAGCTCGATGTGCGAAGCGGTCGATCTGGGCGCCAGCTTCACCTGCGAATTCGCTTTCGAAGGCGATCCGGAAGGAACCGAGCGCAGCCTCTCCATCTCCCAGGTGGGTGACGGCTGGACGGTCGCCGACGATCCCCGCTTCTGCGATTCGCTGGCCCGCGCCGATGCGATGGCCGCCGAAGCCGCCGACGCGCCCATCGAAGATTAATTGATAGACACGCCGAAGCGCGCACGGCGCGCCGAGGCAGCACGACAGGAAATTGCAATCATGGCCACCGCCCCCGCGCTCAATCAGACCAAGCCGAACCTTTCCGGAAACGGCACCATCAGCCAGGTCATCGGCGCCGTCGTCGACGTTCAGTTCGAAGGCGAGCTGCCCGCGATTCTGACCGCGCTCGAAACAAAGAATGACGGCAAGACGCTCGTCCTCGAAGTCGCGCAGCACCTTGGCGAGAGCACCGTTCGCACGATCGCGATGGATGGCACCGACGGGCTCGTACGCGGACAGGAAGTCACCAATACCGGCGCCCAGATTAGCGTTCCCGTCGGCCCCAAGACGCTGGGCCGCATCATGAACGTCGTCGGCGAAGCGATCGACGAGCGCGGCCCGATCGGCGCGGAAATGAGCGCTCCGATCCACGCCGAGGCTCCCGAATTCGTCGACCAGTCGACCGAAGCCGACATTCTCGTCACCGGCATCAAGGTGATCGACCTGCTCGCCCCTTACGCGAAAGGCGGCAAGATCGGCCTGTTCGGCGGCGCGGGGGTAGGCAAGACCGTGCTGATCCAGGAACTCATCAACAACATCGCCAAGGGCCACGGCGGCGTTTCGGTCTTTGCGGGCGTGGGTGAGCGTACCCGTGAGGGCAACGACCTCTACCACGAATTCCTCGACGCCGGCGTCATCGCGAAGGACGAAGACGGCAATGCCATCTCCGAGGGTTCGAAAGTGGCTCTCGTCTTCGGTCAAATGAACGAGCCGCCGGGCGCACGTGCCCGCGTCGCCCTTTCCGGCCTGACCATGGCCGAATATTTCCGCGACGAGGAAGGCCAGGACGTCCTGTTCTTCGTCGACAACATCTTCCGCTTCACGCAGGCGGGTTCGGAAGTGTCGGCGCTGCTCGGCCGCATCCCTTCGGCGGTGGGCTATCAGCCGACCCTGTCGACCGACATGGGGAACCTGCAGGAGCGCATCACCTCGACCAATAAGGGGTCGATCACCTCTGTGCAGGCGATCTACGTGCCCGCGGATGACTTGACCGATCCGGCACCTGCGACCTCGTTCGCGCACCTTGACGCAACTACCACACTGTCGCGCGCGATCTCCGAGCTCGGCATCTATCCGGCGGTCGACCCACTCGACTCCACGTCGCGTGTGCTCGAGCCGCGCGTCGTGGGTCAGGAGCATTACGACACCGCCCGCCGCGTTCAGGAAACGCTGCAGAAGTACAAGTCGCTCCAGGACATCATCGCCATTCTTGGCATGGATGAGCTCTCCGAAGAGGACAAACTGACCGTCAGCCGCGCGCGCAAAATCCAGAAGTTCCTCAGCCAGCCCTTCCACGTCGCCGAGGTCTTCACCAACATCCCCGGCCTGTTCGTGCAGCTCGAAGACACGGTGAAGAGCTTCAAGGCGGTGGTCGACGGCGAATACGATCACCTGCCCGAAGCGGCCTTCTACATGGTCGGCGGCATCGATATGGCGGTCGAGAAGGCTCAGAAGCTCGCCGAGGACGCGTGATGAACCGTGCGTTCGGAACCGTTGTTGCGATGGGCATCGCGCTTGCAGGCTGCGCCGGCGGCTCGGATGTCGACCAGCGCTTCGCCGAAGCCTGCGAGAACACCCCGATGCTCGCCAACAGCGAACCGTGCCGAAATCCCGACAGCATCAGCGATGAACGCAAGGAACAGATGATCGCGCGGATGGGCGAGCTCGAACAGGGCTTGTCCGAAATGCAGTCGAGCCTTGATGCTGCCGTCGAAGAAGCGCGCCGCGAGGCCGAAGCAGCACAATCGCAATAGGATATTTCCGTGGCACTCCACTTTGAACTCGTAACCCCTGCCAAGCTGGTCCGCAGCGAAGACGTCCACATGGTCGTCGTACCAGGCACCGAAGGCGAATTCGGCGTCCTCGAGGGGCATGCGCCCTTCATGAGCACGATCCGCGATGGCGCAGTTCAGGTTTACAAGACTGAAGGCGCCACGCCCGAGACGATCGAGGTCCGCGGCGGCTTCGCGGAGGTTGGCGAAAACGGTCTCACCGTGCTCGCGGAAAAGGTCGAAGGCTGAACTCCGACCGTCGGAACCTCGCGGCTTGCCCGCCGTTGGCGGGGGAGAGGGAACGGAGGCGCCCATCATCCGCTTGATCATCGCATGGCTTGTCCTTTTGCTGGCAGCTCCATCGCTCGCACAGACGAGCGAGGACGTGCCCGCTGCGCCCGAGCCGCATGTCTACGAGGTCGACCCGATCAATACCGGGCTTCCCGCCGCCGATCCGCCGCTCGATCTCGAAACCCCGCAATCCGTCCTCGAAAGCTTTCTCGACGCCGGTTTCGAAGAGGACTGGACGCGGGCGGCGCATGCGCTCGATCTGGCCGAATTGCCCGAAGGGGAACAGGCGCGCCTCGGTCCGCAGCTTGCCCGGCAGACCTTCGAAATCGTCCGCCGCTCGGTGGTGGTCGACTGGCGCTCCATCCCCGATCGGCCCGACGCCGTCGATGTCAATTCCACCGCCGACGCACCGCTGTCGGGCGAACCGCGCCGCAATCTCGCTCTGTGGTATCTGCGCGCGGAGGGCCGCGACTATTCGATCCGCCTCGAGCGGCTTCAGGCGCCTGGCGAAGACCCGATGTGGATGTTCAGCCGCCAGACCGTCGAGAATATCCCCGCGCTTTATCAACGCTACGGCCCAACCCGGTTCGAGCGTTCGCTCCCCACGTTCCTGCGTGCTCAGGCGTTCTGGACGCTCGCCTGGTGGGAGGTGCTCGCACTGCCTATCGTGTTTCTGCTCGCACTCGGCGCGGCGGCGCTGACTTATAAGGGGATCTCGCGGCTCCGTTCTTCTCAGAGCGACGAGGGCCTTATCGATGGGGTGTTGCGGGCAATCCAGATCCCTGCCGCTCTGGCGGTCCTCGCCGGCACCTTCGCCCTCTTGCGCGCGGGCGTGTTCAACTTTTCGGGCACGGTCGCCGCGGTGCTCGATCCGCTGCAGATCACCCTGTTCGTCGCTGCGGTGGTAGCGATCGCGCTCTCGGCGATCGACACGGCGGTGCAATTCGCCTCGCGCAGGCGGACCGACGAACTCGAAGACCCCGACAACGAGGATGCGCGCGACTATTTCACCAAACTGTCGGCCGGGCGCCGGCTCATCACCGTGTTCGTCGTTCTGGTCGCCGGCGCGGTGGTGCTGTTGCAGACCGATATCACGAACACGCTGGGTTTCAGCCTGCTCGCCTCGGCCGGGTTTCTCGGCCTGATCCTAGTTTTCGCAGCGCGCCAGGCGCTAGGCGACCTGATGGCGAGCATCCAGATCGCCTTCGCCAAGACGGCACGCATCGGCGATGCGGTCCATTGGCAGGGGCAGTGGTGCTATGTCGAGCGGATCGGCTTCACCCATCTGCGCCTGCGGACATGGGACGAACGGCGGATGATGGCGCCGGTCTCCTCCTTCGTGAACACCAGTTTCGAGAACTGGACCAAGACCGATCCCAACCAAATGATGCATGTCGAGCTGAAGCTCGATCACCGCGCGGATGTCGACGCCTTGCGTAAGGAATTTGCGCGCTTCGTCGAGGATGCCGACGATATCATCGAAAAGGACGAGGCGAAGGTCGCGGTCATCGATCACGACGCCAAGGCGATGACGGTGCGGTTCATGGCGCGGGCAAAGGACCCCAAAATCGGCTGGGCCATGCATTGCCGTTTGCGCGAAGAGATGATCGCCGCCGCCGCCCGGCTCGATGCCGGAACCGATGGCGAGCCGGCCCCCGCCTTCTTCTCGCGCGAACGCGAGGTGCAGATCGACGAGCGGCACCGGCTCGCCGCCGAATAGCTGCGCGTCATGGCCCCGCGGCTTTTGCTCTTCACAATCAGCGCGGTGCGCGGCACAACCTCCCCGACGATTTCCCCAAGGAGAGGATCTTTGAAACTTGTTTCCACACTTGCCCTGGCAGCAATCATGACGATCGGCGCAGCCACCTCCGCCGCAGCCGAAGCGCACATGGACGATAGCGGCGTGCCCGGCCCGGACGAAGACCCCTATATCTATCTTGAAGAAGCCCGCAGCGACGAAGCGCTCGAATGGGTCGAGGCGGAGAATGAGCGCACGCTCGCAGTGCTCGAAGCCGATCCGCGCTTCGAAACGCTCAAGGCCGAGGCGCTGGCGATCTACGACAGCGAGGATCGCATTCCCTTCGTGAGCTTTCGCCCCGACGGTCTCTACAATTTCTGGCAGGATAAAGAGAACCCCAAGGGTGTGCTGCGCCGCACCACGCTCGAAAGCTATCAGACCGAAGAGCCCGAATGGGAGACCATTCTCGACATCGACGCGCTTGCCGCGGCCGAGGGCAAGGAATGGGTCTACAAGGGCTCGACGTGTTTGCCGCCCGCCCTCAACAAATGCATGATTGCGCTTTCGGATGGCGGCGAAGATGCGACCATCATGCGCGAATTCGACACCGCCACGAAGAGTTTCGTCGAGGACGGATTCGTGCTTGATCAAAAGAGCCAGGGCGGCATCCAGTGGATCGATGAAGACACGCTGCTCGTCGGGCGTAATTTCTCCGATGAGCTCCAGACCGAAAGCGAATATCCCTACACCAGCCGCATCTGGAAGCGCGGGACGAGCATTGAGGATGCGCAGGAAATCTTTCGCGGCGAGAAAAGCGACGTTTGGGCCGGGGCCAGCCTGCTGCGCGATGCGAACTCGGTGATCCATGCGCGCACCGCCTTCAGGGGCGTGAGCTTCCACGAGACGCTCTATTACGTCGAGAAGGACGGCGAATGGCTCCCGCTCGACATCCCGAAAAAAGCCTCACCCTACGGCATCGTCGATGGGCAGCTGCTCTATTCGACCGATGTGGAATGGGAAGTGGACGGCCAGACTTTCCCCGCCGACAGCCTGATCGCGGTCGATCTTGAGGAATGGAAGGCGGACCCCAATGGCGCGGCCAAGACGCTCGTCTGGGCGCCCGCAGAACGCCAGACCAAGCGTGGCGGGGCGATCACGGCCAATTCGCTTTACGTCACCATGCTTGACAATGTGGTGGGCAAGATCCTCAAATTCGATTTCGAGGATGGCGACTGGGTCAGCAGCGAAGTCGAATTGCCCGACAATGCGACGCTCGGCATTGCGGCGTCGTCCAACGAAACCGATCAGGTGATGTACACCGTAACCGGCTTCCTGGAGCCGACGACGCTTTACTACACCGATGGCAGCGCCGCGCCGCAGGTGGTCAAGACCTCGCCCGCCTATTTCGCGCCCGATGGCATGGAAGTCGAACAGCACGAGGCGACGAGTGCGGACGGCACCAAGATCCCCTATTTTATCGTCAAGCCCGAAGGCATGGCGATGGACGGCGACACCGCTGTCCTGATGACCGGCTATGGCGGCTTCCAGATCCCGCGGCTCCCCGCCTATCTCGGCTCGACGGGCAAGCTGTGGATGGAGCGTGGCGGCGCCTATGTGCTCGCAAACCTACGCGGCGGCGGCGAATTCGGACCCGGCTGGCATCAGACCGCGATCCGCGAGAACAAGCAGCGCACCTGGGACGATTTCATCGCGGTGGGTCAGGATCTGGTGGACCGCGGCTTCACCAGTCCCGAACATCTCGGCATTCAGGGCGGCTCGCAAGGGGGCCTGCTGGTTGGCACGGCCTTCACCCAGCGGCCCGACCTGTTCGGCGCAGCGATCGTGCAGATCCCGCTCTTCGACATGCTGCGCTATCACCTGATCGGACGCGGCGCCTCTTGGATCGGCGAATATGGCGATCCGCGCATTCCCGAACAGCGCGCCTGGATCGAGGCCTATTCGCCCTACCAGATGATCGAGGAAGGCGAGGACTACCCCACGCCATTCCTTTGGGCTTCGACTGCCGATGACCGCACGCATCCCGCACATGCCCGCAAGGGCGCTGCACGTTTGAAAGAGCAGGGACACGATTACTACTACTTCGAGGATACGGTCGGCGGCCATTCGGGCGGGGTCGACAACGAACAGCGCGCGAAGATCCAGGCGCTGCAATATGTCTATCTCATGCAGCAGCTGATGGACGACTAGGCGGGCGCGACTCGTCGCATGCCAAGGGGCGGTTTTCCTAGCGGAGAGCCGCCCTTTTCGTTGGCTAAACGGTTAGCTGTAAAACCGCTCGACACTTCGTCCTCCATTCGTCGCAAGTGGGAAACGGGGAGCGTCGTCAACGCGCAATTAACCATCTTTGGCAGGCCCTCGTTAAGTGCGAAAATCAATCTTCGCCTTCGACGTGGAGCACGAAGGAGTGAATGAGATGGCTTACCCCCGCGATATTTCCATCGCCGATGCGATCAAGCGCTATGGCCTGCCGAAGAACCACCGGGTGCACTGGTCGCCCACCCGCAAGGCCGATGTCGTGCGCGCCGTGCATGAACGCGCCATCAGTTTTCACGAAGCGCGCGAACGCTATCTCCTGAGCCGCAGTGAGTTCGAGGAGTGGGAACGCGACTTTGCCGACGCCAATCCGGCGGCCGCTGCAAGAGATAAGGCTCCTGCTCCGCAGATGCAGCGACCCGAGCTGGCCGAAGCGTAAACAGATAAGGAACGGGGCCACAGTCTCCGGGCCACGGTTCCATGGTTACCCGGATGGGTGGCGGCTACGCCGATCGCGGTCGCCACCCCTCGCCCGTTATTCGACTTCGATCAGGACTTCGTTCCGGCGCAACGGCCCGGGCACCATCGGCGCATCGTAAAACGCGTATCCGACCCCGCCCTTGCGCGTGAACCCCTGCGTTTCGATCCAATCCTCGAGCCGCGTTTCCATTACGATCAGGTCCGCCTCGCTCGGATTTCCGGAGAAGCGCAGGGCCGCCACCCGTCGCCGCGGCACTTCGGCAAGCGTGATGTCGGCGGGCGGTGTCGGCAGCTCGGCCATCGAATACTCCGAGGGCATGACGAAGCGCGTGCGCCATTCGTCGCCGCCCTTGCTGTCCTGAAGAACGGGCGAGGTCATGGCGATCTTCTCGTCCTCGCCCACCCGATCCTGCATCACCGGCGCGGTCATCTCGATGCTTTCATCCGCATTGGCGCCCGAACCCGGGCGATCCTCGGCGAAGATATAGGCGGCGAGCCGACGAAAGCCTGCGCTGCTGGCGCGATCGCGTGAGCCGGTATGGGTCACCTCGGCGACGATCATCGGGGCATATTGCCTGAGCTCGAAATCGCCATCCGTCATCAGGACGTCGTGATCGGGCGTTTCAATATTGCGATATTGCGCATAGGCGACCGCGCCGCCGATGGCGGCAAGGCCGACGCCCGCGGCGAGCCAGCGTCCAATTCCCATGTCTCGTGCTCCTTGCTCAAATGGGGTCTCGCCAGATCAGCCATCGCCGCCGCCTTTGGTTCCCGGCGCGCGGGCGCTGCGCCCTATGCCTCTATCGCCGCGTCGGCGCGTGGAAGTCGGGCGGCTTGTTGCTGACCCAGCGCACGAATTTTCCGATTGTGGGGTGTTCGCGCAGTGCGGCGGGATCATCGCCGATCCGCGCCAGTTCGGCATTGGTGAAATGGATATGGATGGTCTTGTGACAGATCGGATGGACGGGCACCGTTGCGCGGCCCTTCTTCGACTTGGGCACGGGGTGATGCCACTGAATACGCGTCTCGAAGGGACGCCCGCATAGCCAGCAAGTCGGCTCGGACTCGGGATCGGGCGCGGATTCGTTTTGGCTCACGTGTCCTTCTTCGCCGCCGCCTTCTTCTTTTTCATGGTGTCGTGGAACCGATCGGCCCAGCCCTGCTTCACCAGCTGTTCGCCGCGCACCATGCGCAGTTCGCCCGCGCCCACATCGCGGGTCACCGCGCTGCCCGCGGCGACGATCGCGTCCGCTCCGATCGTGACCGGGGCGATCAGCGCGCTGTTCGAGCCGATAAAGGCGCGCTCGCCGATGACGGTCTGATACTTGAAATAGCCGTCGTAATTGCAGGTGATCGTGCCCGCGCCGATATTGGCATTCGCCCCGACGCTCGCATCGCCTATATAGGACAGGTGGCTTGCCTTGGCGCCCTTGCCCAGGGTCGCCTTTTTCATCTCGACGAAATTGCCAACGAAGCTGCCCTCTTCCATCACCGCGCCGGGCCGCAGCCGCGCGAACGGGCCGACCTCGGCGCCGCTGGCGATGCGCGCGCCTTCGATATGGCAGAACGCCTTGATGTGAACATCGTCGGCCACCTCGACGCCGGGTCCGAAGACGACATTGGGCTCGATCACGACGTCCTGGCCGAGCTCGGTGTCCCAGCTGAAGAACACCGTCTCGGGCGCACGCAGGGTCGCCCCGCCCGCCATCGCCTCCTCGCGTTTCAGCTCCTGCCACTGCGCTTCGGCGACGGCGAGTTCCGCGCGGCTGTTGATGCCCGTCACCTCGCGCGGGTCCTCGGCGCTGATGACGGCGCAGGTATCACCATCCTCATTCGCGACATTGACCACGTCGACGAGGTAATATTCGCCCTGCGCATTGTCGTTTCCGACCCGATCGAGCAGCGCGAACAAATCGGCGGCGCGCGCGGCCATCAGGCCGGAATTGCACAGGGTGCAGGCGCGCTCTTCCTCGCTCGCGTCTTTATATTCCACCATCTTCGCGATCCGCCCGTCCGCATTGGCGATGACGCGCCCGTAATGGCTCGGATCATCGGGTTCGAAGCCGAGCACCACAACCTTGGGCGCATCCTCGGCATGCAGACGATCGAGCATCGCCTGCATGGTCTCGCCCCGCACGAATGGCACATCGCCGTAAAGGACCAGCACGTCACCGCCATGGTCGCCCAGCGCCTCGCGCGCCTGCTGCACCGCATGTCCGGTGCCAAGTTGCGGCTCCTGCAGGCAGGTTTCGGCACCTTCGCTCAGCTGCTCTTCCACCTGCTCACGGCCCGCGCCCACGATCACCACCTGCTTGGTCGGCGAGAGCGCAGCGACACTTGCCATCAGGTGATGCAGCATCGGCCTGCCCGCGATCGGATGCAGAACCTTGTGCAACTCGCTCTTCATGCGGGTGCCGCGACCGGCGGCGAGGATGATGGCGGCGAAGTCTGTCATCGAGAGAGGGCCTGTTGCATTAGGGGCGGGGGGACAACCACGCTTTGGGGGCGGGGCCGCGCTTGCCAGCAAACGGTTGCGGTTTGAAGAGGGTTCCGCCACGCCCCTTTCCGCATATGGCAGATTTTCCTTTCGACATCGTCGGCTTCGACCTCGACGGCACGCTGCTCGACACCTTTCGCGATCTCGGCGCGGCGGTGAACTACGCGCTGGCGAAAGGCGGGTTCGAGCCGGTACCGGTGGATTCCTCGAAAGACCTAATCGGCGGCGGCGCGAAGATCATGCTGGCGCGCGCCGTCGAGGCGCAGGGCGGAATGCCCGAGGACGAGCTCCGCGCGCTCTACAAGGCGATGTTGGGCTATTATGCCGAGCACAATGCCGTCCATTCCGCACCCTATCCCCATGCGCGCGAAGTGGTCGCCGAGCTGGCCGCGATGGGTGTGCGCATGGCGGTGGTTACCAACAAGTTCGAGGAGTTTGCCCGCTCGGTCCTGACCCAGCTCGATTTCCTCGCACCGTTCGACACCGTGATCGGCGGAGACAGCATGGGGAAAGGCGAGGACGGCCGCTATCTCTCCAAACCGCATCCCGAACCGGTGGCAGAGGCGCGCAGGCGCTGCGGCGGCGGGCGCTTCGTCTTCGTGGGCGATTCGACCTATGACGTGAAGGCGGCACGCGGGGCAGGCGTCCCGGTCGTCGCCGCGGCTTACGGCTATTGCGACAAGCCGCTCCACGAATTGGGCGCGGATACGGTTATTCAGTCGCTCGCGGAATTGCCCGCAGCACTCGGCAGGCTGTAAAACTCGATCATGTTGCCATCCGGATCGCGCAGCTTGAACAAGGCGATCGGACCTTCGCGCAAGACTTCCTCTGACACCAGGCTCTCGGGCGCGATCTCAAGGACATGGGCGAACATCGCGTCGATGTCGTTCACGCGCATATAAGGCACTGAGTTGTCGCCTTGGCTCGCACCGGGCGCGAATACCGCCTTCGAAGCTATGGCAAATTGACCGCCTGCAACGTCGAAAGAGACGAAAACCGGGGAAGCGAATTCAGGCTCGGTTGCGAAAAGACGGCGGTAGAAGTCTTCCGATATCGCAAGGTCCTCGGCGACCACATATGTGCCCATCCGCTCAATATGGGGCGCGTCGACCCTCGCATCTTCTTCCGATCGATGTTCGGCGGCCGCAGGCAGCGGCAACAGAAAGCTCGCCAGCAATGTCAGCATCATCCGCATTACGTTCTCCTATTGTTCTTACGCCTATGTGATTTTCCGATGCGCTGCAATCGGCCTTTCCTCCATAGTCCCCCGAAGGACGTCACTGCTTCCGCCAATCGGCGACGCGCGGTTGCAACACAGCAGAGAAAGTGCCACGCAGCGCCGGTGAAAGTTTACGCGCGCGTCAAGCGTGCCCCCTGAGCACAATCGAAAAGGAAACCCCATGAGCATCGATTACAAGGATAAGGTCGCCATCGTCACGGGCGCGGGCGGCGGTCTGGGCCGCGAATATGCGCTCGAGCTCGCCCGCCGCGGCGCCAAGGTGGTGGTCAACGATCTGGGCGGATCGCGCGACGGCACCGGCCATTCCGACATGGCGCTCAAAGTGGTCGAGGAGATCGAGGCCGCCGGCGGCGAGGCGATGTCCAATGGCGGCTCGGTCACCGAATACGAGCAGATGGAAAAGATGGTCGCAGACGCCAAGCAGAAATGGGGCGGCGTCCATATCCTCATCAACAATGCGGGCGTGCTGCGCGACAAGACGTTCCACAAGATGAGTCCGGAAGACTTCGAATTCGTCCTCAAGGTCCACCTCACCGGCTCGGCCTTCGTCACCAAGGCGTGCTGGGAAACCTTCCGCGAACAGGCCTATGGCCGCGTGCTGATGACCGCGAGCTCGACCGGGCTGTTCGGCAATTTCGGCCAGGCGAATTACGGCGCGGCGAAGCTGGGTCTGGCGGGGCTGACCAAGACGCTGCAGCTGGAAGGCGCGAAATACAACATCCGCGTCAACACGCTTTCGCCCGTCGCCGGCACGCGGATGACCGAGGACCTGTTCCCGGAGGAAGCCTACAAGCTGTTCGATCCGGTGAATGTCGTGCCCGCCGCGCTGTTCCTGGTCAGCGAGGATGCGCCGACCAACGCGATCGTGGGCGCGGGCGCGGGCGGTTATCACTCATCCTGGACGGTGATGAATGATGCGGTCTGGCTGCCCGAGGGTGAGCGCACCGTCGAAGGCTTCGCCGCCCGCTGGGACGATATCAGCGACTTCTCCAACCTCGTCGCTCCGCAATCGGGCAGCGAGCAATCGGCGAATATCCTCAAGGCAATGCAGAAAGTCACAGGCGAAGGCCCTTCCAGCGCCCGCGGTTAGGCGAGTGCGCCCTCCTCCCTTGCGGCCAAGGGAGCGAGGGCGTTCAGTCGTCCACCGCCTTGACCAGCCGCCGCTCCATCGGGGCGAGCACATTGTTGAGTTCGTGGCCGCGTTTGAGCACCTGGCCGTGTTCGCCGAACAGCGTGTATATGCCCTGCCGTCCGCGCAGCGCCGGGCGCTTTTCAATCCGCGCCTGCGGGCGCTCGGCGGTGCGGCGGAAGGCGGCGAAGGTGGCCGCGTGACGGTCGAAATCCATGGCGTAATCGCGCCATTCCCCCGCCGCGACCATTCGGCCGTAAAGGTCGAGGATCCTCTGCAATTCCTCGCGGTCGAAGCCGACCTGATCGGCATTGCGTTTCGGAAAGGCGACGATCTGGCCGCCCGGGCCGGCCCCTGCTCTGGCGCTCATCCCTTGCCGGTTCCGCTTTTGCGATTAGCGTCGAAGGGCTGTTCGCTGGACTCGCGACGATCCATTCGGCGCTCCGCCTTCAGCGCAGCAATCTCCGCCTTGAGCGCGCCGAGTTCGCTCTCGAGCTTCTCGAAACAGTCGATCCGCTTGCCCTCTGCGTCCTCGCAAGGTGTGCCGTAGGGGATGAAGTCCTTCAGATATTCTTCCGCCGGAACCAGCGTCGAGCGCGCCTTCATCCCGATCATTGTCGCCCCTTCGGGCACATCGTCAGTGACCACCGCATTGGCCCCGATCCGTGCGCGTTCGCCAACCGTGATCGGGCCGATCACCTGCGCGCCCGAACCGATGATGACATTGTCGCGAATCGTCGGATGCCGCTTGCCGCCCTTGCCATTGGTCGGGTTGGTTCCGCCCAGCGTCACGTTCTGGTAGATGGTCACGTCGTCGCCGATCTCGGCAGTTTCGCCGATTACGGTAAAGCCGTGGTCGATGAAGAAATTCGCACCGATCCGCGCGCCCGGATGTATATCGATCGCGGTCAGCAGGCGGCTCAAATGATTGACGAAGCGCGCGAGGAAGAACAACTTCGCATCGAACAGCCAGTGCGCGATCCGGTGCATGCCCAGCGCCAACACGCCGGGATAGAGCAGGATTTCCCAGCGCGAACGCGGCGCGGGATCGCGCGCGCGGACCGAGTCGAGATAGGCCTTCAGCTTGTCGAACATGTCGGACCCGATTCTTCCACCAAAGCGATGCAAAAGCAAATAGTCGCGCCCCGCCCCGCTTGTCAGAGCAATTTTGCTTGGGGCGGCCCATGCAATGCTTCGAGCGCCGCGCGCCAGACCGAAAGCGTGGGCGGGGCCGCGCGTTCCAGGCTGATGCGGTCGATCGCGGCCACCAGCGCCTCGAGCGCAGCGAAGCTGCGGCGGGTTCGCGGGACGAGATAGTCCGCCGCACCAGCGGGCAGCGACAGACCGCGTGCACTCGCGTGAGCCATAATGAGCTGCGCGGCCATCTCATCGTCGGGATCGCCGATCGCCAGCTGCAACGAACCGCCGAGGCGCGAGGCGAGGTCGGGCAGGCGCACCTCCCATGGCACCGCATCGGCGATCAGCAGCAATGACTGACCGGCCTGCGCCCCGCCCTCCTGCACCTTGTTCCAGCGATGAAAGACCTCCGCCTCGTCGATTCGATCCGCACCATCGATCACCTCGATCCCCTGCCCCTCGGCCCAGCGCCCAAGCAGCGTCTTGCCCGAACGCGCCGGACCGGTCAGCACCGCGGTGTGGAACGGCCAGGTCGCAGGCGCCTGCAACGCCTCGGCCGCGGCACGATTGGCGTTGCCCACGACGATACGCTGCGCCTCGCCGTGGTCGCCGGGAAGCAGCGGCAGCGCGATCTGGGTGGGAGGGGTGCGGGCGGGCGGCATCGGGCGAGCGGAGCGCAAAGACTCTAGCGGCTGATGGCGAGCGTGTTCGATCCCTCGCGCACATCGAAACCGCGCCCGCGCAGCGCCGCGGCCAGTTCCTGCACCTCGCCCTCATAGGTCACGTTCATCACCGAGGTGCCGCCCATCGCGGTGCTCGTCACGCCGACGCCGCGCACGTTCGCGAGCTGGCGCACCGCGGCGAGGGTCGCGTCGAAGGCGGCGGCATCGGGAGTGGCGAACTGCACCGCGACCGTGCGGGTGGCGGCGGGCTGCACCGCGGGGGCTTCCCCGCTCCCCTCATCGTCATCGCCGGTAGCACTGGCCGCACCGGCGGCGACCGCGGCTTCGGTAGCGCGCCGGTTCGCCTGAGCGCGGCGTCCGATTTCGATCAGCCGTGCGATCGCAGGGTCCACCTGCCCCGAGCCTCCGACGCGCAAGGTCGGGTCGGGCTGTAATTTGCCCTCGGCGAGCGCCTGTTCGTAGAGACGATCGATCCGCAAAACCGCTTCGCCGAGCATCTCGGGCAGCGCCTCGGGGCTTGCCGCCTCGAGCGAGAAGGTGTTCAGCAGCAGACTGTCGGGGCCGTAGCGCGCGGTGAAGGTGCCGCGGATCGGCCCCCCGGGAAACTGATGATCGAGCCGCGCAATCGGGACGAGCACATCGGCGGCGCCATACTGATCGAGCGACGAGCTCCACCAGGCGCGGCTGCGACGTCCGGTCTGGCCATAGGTGAGCAGCAGCGAATCGCCGCCCGCGCCGCTCGGCCGGACGTAATCGATGCGGCTCGTCCCCGGATTGAACTCGGCCCAGGCGCGCTGCCAGTCATTGCGCTGTTCGTACACCGTGTAGCTGCCCGCAGTGGCCATCACCGGCACCACGAGCATCGGCGCCGAGGATCGCTCGCTGCGCGCCCCGCCCAGGAACCGCCCGGCGCGCTGGCGATCGAAGGTGACGCCGAGTGTCGCGATATAGCGTTTGGGGCCAAGCCGTTCGCGCTGGATGACGATGGCGGAGACCATGCTGGCGAGCTGCCCATCGGAAATCGCCGGACCGCCTACCCGCTCCCAGGCATCCCGCTGCGCCTGGCGCCAGGCCTCCTGCCGCGCTTCCTCGGCGCTGTCGGCGCGGACATCGACCTCGATCCCGCGCACCTCGATATCGGCGCTAGAGGCGGTCGGTGCGATGCCGCGATTGCCCGAAACCTGAGCGAGGACGAGCGCATAGCCGCCCGCCAGCAGGAGCAGCGCCAAAAGCGCCGCGCTGGTTCGGGACAAGCGTCCGCGAGCACTTGTGGGCGGGCTGGAAAGGATGGGGTGCGCCGTCATCGGGGAAATCTGATGCGTCTTTGCCCAAACGCACATGGAATTCCAAGCCTGAAAGGCTAGGGTGCGCGCGATGGATGGGAAGAATTCGCCTTACACCTATGAAGATGCCGGGGTTTCGATCGCGGCGGGCAATGCGCTGGTCAAGGCGATCGCCCCGCTGGCCCGGGCGACGGCGCGCCCCGGTGCGACCAGCGAACTTGGCGGCTTCGGCGGCTTCTTTGACCCGAAGGCTGCGGGATACGAAGACCCACTGCTGGTCGCCGCCAACGACGGGGTCGGCACCAAGCTCAAGCTCGCGATCGAGCACGACCGGCACAACACCGTCGGGATCGACCTCGTCGCCATGTGCGTCAACGACCTGATCGTGCAGGGCGCGGAGCCGCTGTTTTTCTTAGACTATTTCGCCACCGGCAAGCTGGAAAACGGCGTTGCCGAGCGCGTGGTGGCCGGGATCGCGGAAGGGTGCAAGGTAGCCGGCTGCGCGCTGATAGGGGGTGAAACGGCGGAGATGCCGGGTATGTATGCGCCTGGCGATTACGATCTGGCCGGCTTTTGCGTCGGCGCGGTGGAGCGCGGCGAGCAGCTGACCGGCGCGGATGTCGCACCGGGCGATGTGCTTCTCGGCCTCGGGAGCAGCGGGATTCATTCCAACGGCTATTCGCTGGTGCGGAGGCTCGCGGCGGACAAGGACTGGAAACTCGATCGCCCGGCGCTGTTCGATCCCGATCGCCTGCTGATTGATGCGTTGATCGAGCCGACACGTATCTATGTGAAGAGCCTGCTTCCACTGATCCACGGCGCGCTGGTTCACGGTCTCGCCCATATCACCGGCGGCGGCCTGCTGGAGAATATCCCGCGCATCCTGCCCGAAGGCGCGCATGCCGTCGTGGATGCGGATCTGTGGCAGCAGCCGCGGTTGATGGCCTTCCTCCAGGCGCAGGGGGCGATCGAACCCGAGGAGATGGCGCGGACTTTCAATTGTGGCGTCGGTATGGTGCTGGCGGTCGCTGAAGGCGATGTCGAAGCGGTCACGGAGAAACTCCAAGACGCGGGCGAAACCGTCGTGACTGTCGGCTCGATCCGCGAGGGCAAACGCGGCTGCACCGTGCGCGGCCGTCGCGGCACCTGGTCGGCGCTGGCGGATTGGGAAGCGGTGCACGATGGTTGAACCCCGCCCGCCTTGCCCGAAAGCCAAGGTCGCCGTCTTCATCTCGGGCACCGGCACCAATATGGCCGCGCTGCTTTACGCCAGCCGGCTGTCCGATGCGCCGTTCGAGATCGTCCTGGTCGCCAGCAACAAGCAAGAGGCGGCAGGTTTGGCGCTCGCCCGGCTCGAGGGGATCGAGACTTTCAGCCATGCGCATCAGGGGCACTCCCGCGAGGATCACGATGCCGCGATGGAAGCGGCCGCCAAACAGGCCGGAGCGCAGTTCATCTTGCTTGCAGGTTACATGCGCATCCTGTCCGAGGACTTCGTGCGCCGCTGGGAGGGCCGCATTCTCAATATCCATCCCTCGCTCCTGCCCAAATATAAGGGCCTCGACACCTTCGCCCGCGCGATCGAGGCGGGCGAAAGCTACGCGGGCACAAGCGCGCATCTCGTGACGCAAGAGCTCGATGCCGGCGAAGTGCTGGCGCAGGTGCGCGTGGCGATCGCGCCTGGCGACACGCCCGAGACGCTCGCCGCCCGCGTCAAGCTCGCCGAGCATCAACTCTATCCGCGCGCCGTGGCGGATTACGTCTCGCGCGGGTCCGATCCGAAGCACCTGCTCGCCCGGCTGCGCGAACTCGCCCTCGCTCTTCCCGAAACATACGAGCGCGAAAGCCACGGCTCGCCCGGCTTTCGCGTCGGCACGGAAAAAACGGGCAAGTTCTTCGCCCATTTTCATGACGGCCATCACGGCAGCGATCGCGTCGCGGTGCTGGTGAAAACGGGCAGTATGGACGAACTGCTGCACCTCGTCGAAACCCAGCCAGAGAGCTATCTCAAACCCGCCTATTACGGCGCGAGCGGCTGGATCGGCGTGGTCCTCGATCGTCCGGATCTGGACTGGGACCATGTCGAGGACTGGCTTGCGCAAAGCTGGCAACGATGCGCACCCGCCCGCCTTACCAAACTGCACGACGTAGCCGAGATGTTCTGATGCCCGCCCCGCTTCGCGATCACCCCCTGGCCCGCGGGCGGCTGGCCGAGCGCGCCAATGACTGGCTTGGCACGGCCTGGGAGAAAGGCTGGCTGAAGCGTCCGGTGCTCGAAGCCGACACGCTCTGGTCGATCGCGGCAAGACCGTTCGGCGCGCGCGCACAGGACGCGGAGATCGGCGGACGAAGGCCCGAAGACGTGGCCGATTTTCGCGAACGCCTGGAGCGGCTTTGCGTAGCGATCGAGACGGAAGCCAACCTCAACGCGCTGGGGCGTGCGATGGCGCATGGGCAATTGGTCCGCGTGATCCGCAATCGGCTGGCATTGGGCGCGCTGTGGACCGACCGCCCGCAGCTTCTCGCCACCCCGCTCGCCCGCCCGATCATCGTCATCGGCCATATGCGTTCGGGCACGACGCGCATTCACAAGCTGCTCGCCGCCGATCCGGCGCACACATTCACGCGCTATTGCGATGCCTATCACCCGGTTCCGCAAAGTTTCGGGGCGAACCGCGCGAAGAGCGCGATCGATCTCGCCATGCTCGGCGCGCTCAATCCGTGGCTGCAGACCATCCATCCGATGGCGGCGGGCGACGTGGAGGAAGAGCTCGCCTGGATTTCGGCGGCGTTGCACCATTCGATCTACGAATCGCAATGGCACATCCCGAGCTATTCCGCCTTCAGCGAAGCGCGCTGTGCGCAGGCGATCTACCGCGAATATGCGCGCCTCTTGCGAACCGACGCGGCGCATCGCGGCAATGGCGACCGGCCGCGGGTGATGAAGGTGCCCGCCTTTTCCGAAGACCTCAGCACGCTGCTGGGTCAGTTCCCCGATACGCGGGTGGTGATCTCCGAACGGTGCCGCGAGGCTGTCCTGCGCAGCGCGGTCTCACTGGTGGCGAACCAGATGGGCATGCAGTCCGACACGAGCGATCTTGACCGGATAACCGCACAGTGGAGGCACAAGCTGGACCTTCGCGAGGCGCGGATCGAGCAGGCGCTGGCGACCTGGGACGGCCCGGTCGCGCGTCTCCAATTCGACGCGCTTAACGCCGATTGGGAGCGCGAAATCCGCCGCATTTACGGAGAGTTCGGGCTAAGGCTGAGCGATCAAGCTCTCACGGCCATGCGCGCACTGATGGCGACAAGCGAAAGCGGCCAGCACCACGCGCATTCCGAGCAATTAAAACGCTTTGCGGCGCAGGGTTGATACGAGAAAGGGCCGCCCCGGCGGACGGCCCCCTCCACGATACCCGTACGGTAACTGCTTAGCCGACAATCTCGTCTTCGTCGAAGAAGAACGCGATCTCGGTCTTGGCGTTTTCCTCGCTGTCCGAGCCGTGGACGGTGTTTTCGCCGATCGAAAGCGCGTGTTCCTTGCGGATCGTGCCGGGCTCGGCTTCGGCAGGGTTGGTCGCGCCCATCACGTCGCGGTTGCGCTTCACCGCGTCTTCGCCTTCTAGCACCTGGACGACGACCGGTTCGCTCATCATGAATTCGACGAGTTCGCCGAAGAAGGGGCGTTCCTTGTGGACGGCGTAGAAGCCTTCGGCCTGTTCGCGGCTCATATGGATGCGCTTGGAGGCGACGACGCGAAGGCCGGCATCCTCCAGCATCTTGGTGACGGCGCCGGTGAGGTTGCGCTTGGTCGCGTCGGGCTTGATGATCGAAAAGGTGCGGGTGACCGCCATGGCATGAATTCCTGTGTGGGAAGGGCGCCGCGCGGTTGGGGCGTTCGGCGCTAGGTTGATTTCCGCCGCGCCTCTAGCGATGCGGCCTTCCGCCTGCAAGTCCCAACCGGTCGGCGGAGCGGCTTGCTTGCGAGCGCTCAGCCCGGCTCCTCGCCGGCCGTCAGCTGCGCGGTGGTGCCATCATCGCCCGCATAGGCGCTGATCGAGAAGGTCGAGCCGGTTGCAGGATGTTCCCCGCCGACGAGGAGCACGCCGTTCATTTCGCTCTCGATCTCGATCGCCATGCCTGCAGCCAGGCCCTGGGCGCGGTAATATTGCACGATTTCCTGCGGGCTCTGATCGCTGGCGAACGTCACCAGCGCGCCTTTGGTATCGCCCTGATCGATGACCGTGTTGCTGACCACCCGCGCGCCTTCGATCAGGGTGAAGCCGGCGGGCAGATCGACCGGCACACGCACCCCGCTGCGCAGCGAAACCTCGCCGTCCTCGGTCATGACGGTCATGCTGGTCTCGCCGGTTTCCTCGTCGATCGTATATTCGCTCGGAGGAAGTTCTTCTGGCGTCCGCGCCGGCTCTTCCTCCTGTGACGAACATGCCGCAATTAGCGTACTCGCGCCGAGTGCTGCGAGTGTCCATGCCCGGTTCATGCTGTTACCCCCGTCATTTGATTGCCCGCCCGCTTCCTACATGATCGCACTCATACGCGCGAGTGGCGACCTCAGCCCACTTTGACCCATTTTCCTTCGTCCTGCCGGAAGAAGGCGCGTTCGACATCGCTCTCGCCGTCCAGCCCGCGCCAGGCTGCGCGCGCGGCGTCGAGCGTCGGCTCGCCGAACAGCAGGAAGGCGCGTTCGAACCCTGTCGGCTGGCGCCATATCCCGTCGGCGAGAATCACGTGGCTTGCCCCATTGGCATCCCCCATCCCCGCTCCGATCAGGATCGGCTGACGCTCGGCGCCGGGCGCGTCCGCCATGCCGTTGGCGAGGAAACTTTCAGGGCCTGCATCCCACAATTGCGCCGCGATCTGCGCGCGCTGCTGCTCATCTTCGCTGACGACGAGCAGCCGCTCGCCCGCGGCGATCACGCGCCCGGCGATCAGGGCGACCACCTGCTCGGCCCGGTCACGCGATAGTTGCCAGAAATCGACCTTCATCCCGGCTGAATAGCCGACGCGATCACGCTTTGGAACGGCGGCAGCGCTCGGAACAATATTTGACGCTGTCCCAGTCGCGCTCCCACTTCTTGCGCCAGGCGAAAGGCAGGCCGCACCGCGCGCACATCTTCGTTGGAAGATCGCCCTTTCGCCGCATTTTGGCCATAACGGCGCCGCGAGAGCCTATTCGACGCTGTTCGCGACGTAGCGGTCGATCAGACGCACGCCGTAGCCGGTTGCGCCCTTATCGTGCGCGTGGCCGGGCTTGTCCGACCAGACCACGCCCGCGACGTCGCAATGCGCCCAGGGAGTGCCCTTCTTGATGAACCGGTGCAGGAACTGCGCCGCGGTGATCGAGCCTGCGCCGCGCCCGCCGATATTCTTCATGTCGGCAATCGGGGAATCGATCAGCTTGTCATAGGCCGGCCCGATCGGGAGGCGCCACAGCTTGTCGCCGCTGACCCGGCTCGCCTCGAGCAGATTGTCGGCGAGGGTGTCGTCATTGGCGAAGATGCCGGCATGTTCGTTGCCCAGCGCGATGATCATGGCGCCGGTCAGGGTCGCGAAATCGACGATCGCGGCGGGGTCGTATTGCTCCTGCGCCCAGTGCAGCGCGTCGCACAGCACCAGGCGCCCTTCGGCATCGGTGTTGAGCACTTCGATGGTCTGCCCACTCATGCTGGTGAGCACGTCGCCGGGGCGGATCGCATTGCCGTCGGGCATGTTCTCGACCAGGCCCACGACACCCACGACATTGGCCTTCGCCCGGCGCCCGACCAGCGCGAGCATGCCGCCCGCGACCGCGCCGGCGCCGCCCATGTCCCACTTCATGTCTTCCATGCCAGGCCCCGGCTTGATCGAGATGCCGCCGGTGTCGAAGGTCACGCCTTTGCCGACGAAGACGGTCGGCTTGGCGCCCTCCTCGCCCCCGTTCCAGCGGATCGCCAGCAACCGCGAGGCGCGTGCCGAGCCCTGCCCGACGCCGAGCAGCGCGCCCATGCCGAGCTCCTCCATTTCGGCCTCGTCCAGCACCGTTATTTCCGCGCCGGTCCCCTCGAAGGCTTCGCGGCACAGGGTGACGAAGCTTTCGGGGTAAAGGACGTTGCCCGGCTCGGTGATCAGCCGTTTGGTGAATTCGACCCCGCGCGCGATCGCCGCCTCGCTTTCCCAGTTCGCGTTCGTTCCTTCGGGCGCGCCGACAACATGGACCTTCTTGAGCGTCACCTTCTTGTCGGCGGCGAGCTTGGTGCGATATTTGTCGTGCGACCAACTGCGCAGACGCACGCCGAGCAGCGCAGCGGCAGCCTCTTCGGCGGTCAGATCGGCCTGCCCCAGATCGAGCACCATCTCGGTTTCGCCCGAACGCAGATATTTGCCCGCCAGCGCCGCTCCGGCGCGCTCGACATTGAGACGGCGCTTGTCCGCGTCCTTTTCACCGGCACCTGCCACAGCGACGCGTTTCACCGCTTCGCCCTCGACCATGTATGTCTCGAACACCTGCCCCGCACTGCCCTTGAACCGCGCCGCCTTGGCCCCGCCGATGAGCGCTGCGCCATAGTCGGACAGGTCGTCCCCCTGATTGACGATGCTCGCATGAAGGCTGACGGAAACGGCGTCGGGGGCGGTGTCGGCGAAGATTATCTGCATGAAAGCTCCAAGCTGCATCGAGGGGTCGGGCGAGAGGGCGGGGGCGAGGCTCGCGCCGCCGGCAATAGCCCACTTCCGGGCGGGGAAGGCCGCCCGTTTGAAACGCGATTGCGATTAGGCGTGAGCGGTGCAATAGGCAAGCCATGTCGGGAGCTTGCAAGGTCGGCGATAGAAGGCGTCTGCGCCATCGGTCGGCGGCCCCGCCCAGCTTCGGCGCGTGGACCTTCGCGGCTCTGGTTGCAGCTGTTTGCCTGCCCTCCGCCGCCCTCGCCCAGGTGATCGACGATGCCACGGCGAACGAGCCCGAGCCGGACAGCATGCCCGCCTCCGAGCAGCCGGAGCCCGACGCCCCGCCCGCTCTGGACGTAGCGCTGATCGAAGAAGGCGAGCGGATCGACTTCGAGGCGAACGAGGTCGCCTTCGACAGCGAGGCGGACATCCTGATCGCCAGCGGCAATGTCATCCTGCGCGGGCGACGCGCCTCGGTGCGCGCCGATGCCGTCACCTGGAACCGGGCGAGCGGAGAAATCCTCGCAAGCGGCGCGGTGCGCTTCGTCGACGATGCCGGCAATCAGCTGTTTACCGAGACCATCACTCTCAATGACGCCTTCGAAGCGGGCGCGATGGACGAGCTTCTGCTGGCCTTGCGCGCCGGGGGGCGGCTTGCCGCGCGTTCCGCGGAGCGCAGGGAGGATGGCAGCATCACGCTGGAGACCGCGGCATATACCGCCTGCCCGGTGCTGGACGAGGCCGGCTGCGATCTCGAACCGAGCTGGCGCATCACCGCCGACAGGGTGATCTACGATCCCGACAGGGCGCGGGTCGAGTTCGACGGCGCGCGGCTGGAACTGTTCGGCGTGCGGCTGATTCCATTGCCCGGCCTCGCATTCAGCACCGACGGGCGCGCCGAAAGCGGGTTCCTGGTCCCCACCTTGCGGTTCGACCAAGTGAACGGCCTCGAACTCGGCGGCGAATATTACTGGCGGCTCGCCGACAACCGCGACCTGACACTGGGCACGCGCGTTTTCACCGGGGCCCCGCCCATGGCGACCGGGCAATGGCGTCACCTGACGCAGCGCGGCGCCTACCAGATCACCGGCTTCGCCACCGCCAGCCGACGGGTCGCGAATTTCGGCCTGTCGCCGACCACGACGAACGATCCGCGCGGCTATCTGTTCGCCAATGGTCGGTTCAATCTTTCGCCCGAATGGAGCGCCACCGGGTCGGTGCGCGTCGCCTCGGACCGCACGTTTCTGCGCCGTTACGATATCAGCCGCGACGACCGGCTGCGCTCGATGGTCAATGTCGAACGGATCGACAATGCCTCCTACCTCTCGATCGCCGGATGGGCGACGCAGACGCTGAGGATCGCTGCGGATCAGGGGCAGATCCCGATCGCCATTCCCGCCATCGACTATCGCCGCGATTTCGACGAGCCGGTGCTGGGCGGCACCGTTCAGATGCAGGCAAATACGCTGGCGCTGGTGCGCACCGAGGGGCAGGACACCCAGCGCGCCTTTGCCGGCGCGCAGTGGGATCGGCGGCTGCTGACGGGGCTAGGCCAGATGGTGACCTTCACCGGTCTTGTGCGCGGCGATGTCTACCACACGAACGATACGCTTCTCACCCCCACCCTCTCCTATCGCGGCGAAGAGGGCTGGACGACGCGCGGCATCGCGACGGCGGCGGTGGACGTCGAATGGCCGTTCGTCGGCGAGGCCTTTGGCGGCACGCAGGTCCTAAAACCGCGCGTGCAATTCGTCGCCAGCCCGCCGATCCGCAACCTCGCCGTTCCTAACGAGGATGCGCGCGCGATCGATCTGGAGGATTCGAACCTCTTCGCGCTCAACCGCTTCCCCGGCTACGACCGGGTCGAAGACGGCGCGCGGGTGACCTACGGCGTCGACTGGGAACTGTCGAAGCCCGGCTGGCGGGTGCTCAGCAATATCGGCCAGTCCTATCGCTTCTCCAACGAGGAGGAGATTTTCCCTGACGGCACGGGCCTGTCCGATCGCTTTTCCGATTTCGTCGGGCGGACCGAAGTGCGCTACCGCGACTTTCTGAGCTTTCGCCATCGCTTCAGGCTCGACAAGGACAATTTCGCGGTGCGTCGCAACGAAATCGACGCCGTCATCGGATCACAGCGCAATTACGTCGAGCTGGGCTATCTGCGGCTCAATCGCGACATTCAAACTGTCGAGGATTTGCAGGACCGCGAGGAATTGCGCGCCGCGGGCCGCTTCACCATCGGGCGCAACTGGTCGGTGTTCGGCTCGGGTGTGTTCAACCTGACGAGCGCGGCCGAGGATCCGGTCTTCGCGCCCGACGGGTTCGAGCCGATCCGCACGCGCCTCGGCATCGCCTATCGCGACGATTGCATAGAGCTTGGCGCGACCTGGCGGCGTGACTTCATCACCTTCGGCGATGCCGAGGAAGGCAGCAGTTTCCAGCTGTTCTTCGCGCTGCGCAATCTCGGTTTCCGCTAGGCGCCTCCCACGTGCATTTGGCAGGCCCGCGAAAAGGGGTTAAGGCGCGCGGGCGCAGGCAGGTGCACTCAGCCTGCGTTAAGCAGTGTGGGGGCAATCGGGATGCTGGCACGGGCGCGATACATGCGCTCTTGAAGCCAGGTCAGCGGACGCAACGAACGCCGACCGGCGCGCCCTTTTGGACAATTCGAAGAATACGCAGGATCAGACAATCGTGACGACGACGCCATTCTCAAGCATCCGCGCTCTTGCTGCCGGCCTCGGCACGACGGGGCTTGCCCTTGCCTCCGCCGCACTTCTAGCAGGGCTACCGGTCGCGGCGCAAAACGCGACCCCTAACGCTGCGACGCCCGGCGCCGTCCAGTCGGCGGACAATCCGCTCGGCATTCCGAGCGACTTCAACGTCTATGGCGATGACACGCCCGGTTCGCGCAGCGCGACCGCGGTGGTCAACGGCTATGTCATCACCGGCACCGACATCGATCAGCGCGTCGCGCTCGTCACCAACGCCTCCGAGGCGGAGGTTTCGGAGGAGGAATTGCAGCGCCTGCGCGTCCAGGTGCTGCGCAATCTGATCGACGAAACGCTCAAGATCCAGGCCGCCCGCGCGCAGGAGATGGGGGTCGAACCCGCCGAGGTCGAACAGACCTATCAGCAGCTCGCCGCGCAGAATTTCGGACAGGAAGCCTCGCGCATGGACGACTATCTCGCCTCGATCGCTTCCTCGCCCGCCGCGCTGAAGCGACAGATCGAAGGGGAACTCGCCTGGGAAAACCTGATCCGCCGCAATATCAGCCCGTTCATCAACGTGTCCGCCGAGGAAGTGACTGACACGCTCGAGCGGCTGGAGCAGTCGCGCGGCACCGAGGAATACAGGCTCGGCGAAATTTACATGGGCGCGACTGCGGAAACCCGTGATGCCGTGATCCAGAACATGCAGCGCGTGATGCAGCAGCTCGAACAGGGCGGCAGTTTCGTGGCCTATGCCCGCCAGTTTTCCGAGGCGACCACGGCGGTGGTCGGCGGCGACACCGGCTATCTGCGCCTTGGCACCTTGCCCCAGGCGATGGCCGATCAGGTGCGCCAGATGCAACCCGGCCAGCTTGCCGGCCCCGTCGCCATTCCCGGCGGCTTCACCATCGTCTACCTGATCGACAAGCGCCAGGTACTGACCGCCGATCCGCGCGACGCGCTGCTCAATCTCAAGCAAATCTCGATCGAGCTTCCCGAAGGGATCGGCGAACAGGAGGCGCAGGCCCGGATCGACGCATTCGGCACCTTCGTCGGCACGCTGCGCAGCTGTTCGGAAGCCGACAATGCGGCTGCGTCCTTTGGCGCGAGCGTCGTCACCAACGACCAGATCCAGGCGCGCCAGCTGCCTGAACAGCTGCAGGCGATCCTCCTCGATCTTCAGGTCGGGCAGACCACTCCGCCCTTCGGCACCGCGCAGGACGGGGTGCGCGTGTTGATGCTGTGCGGACGCGACGATCCGGAAGATGCGGGCGCGCCGACCTTCCAGTCGGTGATGAATTCGCTCGAACAGGAGCGCATCGACAAGCGCGCCCAGCGTTATCTGCGCGATCTGCGCAACGACGCCTATATCGAATACAATTGAGCCGCTGCGCGCCGAATAGTCCGCCGCTTGCGCTGTCGCTCGGCGATCCGGCGGGGATCGGCCCGGAGATCATCCTGCGCAGCTACGAAGCACTGAAGGATGACGGACGGCCCTTTGCGGTGGTCGGAGGCGCCGATGTGCTGCGCACGGCCGCGCGGGCGACCGGCCTCGACGTGGCGATCCAGCCGATCGAGCAGATTTCCGAAGCCGAGGCGAGTTTCGCCCAGGCACTGCCAGTCATCGTCGGGGCGGATGCCGCCTGGACGCCCGGCGAACCAACTGAGGAAGGCGCCGCGCTCGCACTCCATTCGCTCGCCGAAGCGGCGCGTTTCGCCCTGCTCGGCGAAGCGGGCGCGGTGGTGACGGCTCCGGTCAGCAAGGCGCAGCTGGCGAAGGTCGGCTTCGAATATCCCGGACAGACCGAATTGTTCGCCCATATTTGTGGCCTCGCCCCCGAAGACGCGGTGATGATGCTGGCCGGACCGACCCTCAGGACCGTGCCGCTCACGGTCCATGTCGCACTCGCCGAAGTCCCCGCGCTTCTGTCGAGCGAGCTGATCGTCCATCGCGGCGCGATCGTCGCCGCAGCACTGCGCCGCGATTTCGGTATCGCCGCGCCGAAACTGGCGGTTGCGGCGCTCAACCCCCATGCAGGCGAAGACGGCCGGTTCGGCGATGAGGAAGCGTGCATCATCCAGCCCGCCATCGCCGCCTTGCGCGGACAGGGTCACGACGTGGTCGGCCCGGTGCCCGGCGATGCGCTGTTCACGCCCGTCATACGCGGCGGCTACGACGCGGCCCTATGCATGTATCACGATCAGGCGCTGATCCCTTTGAAAGCGCTCGAATTCGATGAGGGGGTGAACGTCACGCTCGGACTACCGATCATCCGCACCTCGCCCGATCACGGCACCGCCTTCGACATCGCCGGGACGGGACGCGCGGAGGCGGGCGCGATGATCGCCGCGATCCGGCTGGCCGGCGAATGCGCTCGGCAGCGCGCGCATGCCTGACCTGCCGCCGATCCGCGAGGTCATCAAGCGGCACAGCCTGTCGGCCTCGAAGGCGCTGGGCCAGAATTTCCTGCTCGACGAACAGTTACTCGATCGCATCGCCGCCATTCCGGGCGATCTCGCTGGCCAGGCGGTGCTCGAAGTCGGCCCCGGGCCCGGCGGGCTCACCCGCGCCTTGTTGAGGGCCGGTGCGCGAGTCACCGCGATCGAGATGGACTCGCGCTGCCTCCCCGCTCTCGCCGAACTGGGCGAGGCCTTTCCCGGACAGCTTATGGTAATCGAAGGCGATGCGATGAAGATCGATCACGGCGCGCTATTCGCAGGCGAGCCGTTTCACGTCCTTTCCAACCTCCCTTACAATGTCGGGACCGCGCTGCTGGTGCGCTGGCTCGGCGGCGAGGTATGGCCGCCTGCCTGGCAATCGCTCACGCTGATGTTCCAGCGTGAGGTCGCCGAGCGGATCGTCGCGCGGGCCTGCACCTCCGCCTATGGCCGCCTCGCGGTGCTGGCGCAGTGGCGCAGCGATGCGGCGTTGGCGATGAAAGTCCACCGCAGCGCCTTCACCCCGCCGCCCAAGGTGATGAGCGCGGTCGTCCACCTCACCCCTGTAAGCGCCCCGCCGGGCGTGCGCGCGGACGTGCTCGAACGACTGACCGCCGCCGCCTTCGGCCAGCGGCGCAAGATGCTGCGTCAGAGCCTCAAATCCGTGCCCGGCGCGCTGGAGGCGCTCGATGAGATCGGGATCGATCCGACCCGCCGCGCCGAGACCATCGGCGTTGCCGAATTTGCCGCCTTGGCTCGGGCTTTGGTCGGCGACTGATCCCGTTCCGGTCTTGAGGCTCGCAAAGACCCATCGTGCCAAATAAACATTTGATAAGTAATCGATTGAATTCAGCTTTCGCGGAACTTTATACGCGCCCAACCGCTTGAGTTGCGTCTGTTGCAATTGAGGAGTGGTGATAATGGCAGAGATACCCGTTGAGAAGAAATCGAGCTTGGGCTGGCTGTGGCTGCTCCTTGCGCTGCTGGTGCTTGCCCTGCTCGCCTGGTGGCTGCTGAGCGGCGACGAAGATGTTGCCATGGTCGAAGACGAAGCTGTAATGGTACAAGACGCCGATAGTCAAAGCGTCGTCGGAAATGCGGATGAAATGACGCTCGCTGCGATTCTCGCTAATCCGAGCGCCTACATCGGCCGCGAGGATTTCAACGGCGAAGTCGCGACCGCCGGCCCGCTGACCGATCGCGGGTTCTGGATCGAGAAGGACGGATCGCGCATGTTCGCGATATTGAACGATGCACCCAGCGAACGTCCGCTCGACATCAATCCGGGCCAAATGCTGCAGATCAATGGCGGCCGGATCGTGGATGCGTCCACCATCACGGCCGATGGGATCGATGGCGATCCGCTCGATCAGGATACGATGAACGTGCTGTCCGATCAGGAAGCCGTGATGATCATCGACGAATCCTCGATCGACATCATTGAATCGGCCTAAGCGCCACACGGCAATCGGAGCAGAACATGTCCAAAGATTATGAACATCTGAAAGAGCTGAGCGACTACCAGCTCGTCAACGACGACCAGGACCTGCGTGGACGTCCCCTCTACACCACCGACGGCACGCGGCTGGGGGTCGTCGAGCGCATGATGGTCGATCCCGACCGCGACCATGTCGCCGCGCTGGTGCTCGAGGATGGCCGTCTGGTCCCGGTTTCGGAGATCGAGATCAGGAACGGGCGCGGCTATATCGACCCGGTCGATGCCAAGGGCTTCAACAACGCCCCCGCCGGCCTCTATCGTGACGTGAAACGCAGCCCAGTCACCGTACGGTCCCGCCACTGAACACGGGTCGCTTTACGCGAAGATGAAGGCCCCGGCCTCCCGCACGGCGACGTGTGGGGAGGCGGGGGCTTTTCGCTGTAAGGACAACGGGATCGGGCGTGCGCGCCGGTATGCTGGAACGACTGACCGGCGCCGCCTTTGGCCAGCGCCGCAAGATGCTGCGCCAGAGCCTCAAATCCCTGCCCGGTGCGCTCGATGCCTTGGATGCGGTCGGCATCGACCCGACCCGGCGGGCCGAAACGCTCAGCGTCGACAACTTCGTATCGCTTGCGCAAGCGCTTGGTTAATTTCGGGTAAGCGTGTTCGGGAACGTCTTGGTGAAACCGCGTCGCTTATCCCGATTGCAAGGACCGATACCGGACCAACCATCCGGGCAAAGATAAGCGAGAGCCAATATGAGCTTTCTTGCCGCGCGCAATAACGGCGTGTGTTCCGACCGCCGTCGGTCGGAACGATTTGAGGTCGCACTCCCTGTCATCTTTCGCACAACGAGCGGAGATCGAAGATGCCATTTGGCTAACATCTCCGATCACGGCGCAAAGCTGGAGACCGATGATCCGCCTGCAAAAGGCGTTTCGGGGATGCTAATCCTCGATCATGGGGAGTTCTATTGCACCGTGAGCTGGTCCAACGGAATTGCCTGCGGGATCGAGTTCGAGCGCAGCATCGGCGAGGCGAAATTGACCGATCTCGTCGGCGAAAAAGCGCGCCAAGGCGGGCCAGCTGCGAATTGCAGCAACATCCAGATGGGCCGAAAACGCGGATCGCTCGTGAGCGGCTAAGGCGTTCGTCAGCTCCCCTTCGCCCACTGCCGCCATTGGTGGAGCAACGGCTCGGTATAGCCCGAAGGCTGCTCGGTACCCTTGAAGATCAGGTCCTTCGCGGCGCTGAAGGCCGGGCCGTCCTCGTTGCCGATCAGCGGGGTGTAGAACGGGTCGCCAGCGTTCTGTTCGTCGACCTTGGCCGCCATGCGCGTGAGGCTCGCCATGACCTCCTCCTCGCTCACCACCCCGTGCGCCAGCCAGTTGGCGATGTGCTGCGAGGAAATGCGCAAGGTCGCGCGGTCTTCCATCAGGCCTACATCGTTGATGTCGGGCACCTTGGAACAGCCCACTCCCGCATCGACCCAGCGCACGACATAGCCGAGCAGACCTTGGCAATTGTTGTCGAGCTCTTCGCGGAGCTCCTCCTCCGGCCAGTTCGTATCGCGCGCAAGCGGGATCGTAAGCAGCGCATCGAGCCCCGGCGCTTCCGGAAGCGATTTCTGGATCTCGAACACGTCTTCGCGGTGATAATGCAGCGCGTGCAGTGTCGCCGCCGTGGGCGACGGCACCCATGCGGTGTTGGCGCCGGCGCGCAGATGGCCGATCTTTTCCTCCATCATCGCGCCCATCCTATCGGGCGCGGCCCACATCCCCTTGCCAATCTGCGCCTTGCCCGACAGGCCGTGTTCGAGGCCGATCGCGACATTGCGCGCCTCGTAGGCCTCCAGCCATTCGGCATTCTTCATCGCGGCTTTGCGCATCATCGGCCCGGCCCGCATCGAGGTGTGGATTTCATCGCCGGTGCGATCGAGAAAGCCGGTGTTGATGAAGACGATCCGGTCCTTCACCGTGTGGATGCAGGCGGCGAGGTTGGCCGAAGTCCGGCGTTCCTCGTCCATCACGCCGACCTTGATCGTGTGGCGATCGAGGCCCAGCAAATCCTCCACCGCATCGAACAGGTCGTTGGTGAAGGCGCATTCCTCCGGCCCGTGCATCTTGGGCTTGACGATATAGATGCTGCCGGCGCGGCTGTTGCCGTATTTGGCGTGCCCTTCGACATCGAGCGCGCTGATGGCGCTGGTGAACACCGCGTCCATAATGCCTTCGGGAATTTCATCGCCCGATGGCAAACGGATCGCCGGGTTGGTCATCAGATGCCCGACATTGCGCACGAACATCAGGCTGCGCCCCGGCAGGCTGTGTTCCGCGCCCGCACCATCGGTGTAGTCCGTGTCGCGCGCCAGTTTGCGGGTGAGCGTGCGCCCGCCCTTCTCGAAACTCTCCTCCAAATCGCCGCGAATGATGCCGAACCAGTTGCGATAGGCCAGCAGCTTGTCCTCGGCATCGACCGCCGCCACCGAATCCTCGCAATCGGCAATCGTGGTCAGCGCGGATTCGAGTACGATGTCGGCGATCCCGGCCCTGTCGGTCTTGCCCACGGGATGATCGCGGTCGAACACGACTTCGATGTGAAGGCCGTTATTGCGGAAAAGGAGGCCCTTTGCGGTGCTCCCGACGCGCTGGCCCTCATCCGCCAAGCGCGCATCGTCCGGCGCGCTCAAATCGCTCCAACTGCCCTCTGCCAATGGCAGCGTTTCATCGAGAAACTGCCGCCCGCGCGCAATTACGGCGGCGCCGCGCTCCTCGTCATAGCCGCCGGGACGTGCCCGCGGCGCATCGAGCACGTCGGTGCCGTAAAACGCATCGTAAAGGCTCCCCCAGCGCGCATTGGCGGCGTTCAGCAGGAAGCGCGCATTGAGGATCGGCACCACCAATTGCGGGCCGGCCATCTTCGCGATCTCGGGATCGACATTTTGCGTGCCGATGGTGAACTTGCCGGGCTCGGGCACGAGATAACCGATCTCTTCCAGGAAGGCACGGTAGGCGCGGTGATCGTGCGGCTGACCGGCGCGCTCGTCATGCCAGGCGTCGATCTTTTCCTGGAGCCGCTCGCGGACCTCCAGCAGCTCCCGGTTGCGCGGCACGAAGCGGGCGCACAACTCGGCGAACCCTTCCCAGAACGCGCTTGGATCGCGGCCAAGCCTCGCCAGCACATCCTTTTCCATAAAGGCAGCCAACCGGGCATCGACCGACAGGCCGGCGCGGGAGATCATATCGGTCATAATGGTCCTCGAGACGCGAATGGAGATGCCGTGTCCGGGGGAGGAGAACGCGGGGCGCGCTATGGCGGGGCAGAGCGAGGAATGCAACGGCTTGGACAGAACGCCGGGCGCTCGCTAGAGAGGCGCGCCTGGACACAAGGGGACCGCTCACGTGAATTCGCTGCCCGCAATCGATGCCGACCGCATGCTCGAGCAGGTTCAAAGCTGGTGCGCGATCAATACCGGCACGGCCAATATCGACGGGCTGACCCAGCAGGCCGAGGTGCTGGCCGAGGCATTCGGCGCTCTGCCGGGCGATGTCGAGCTGGTCGAGCCCGCTCCGGTGACCGCGATCGCCGGCGATGGCAGCGAATACGAAAAGCCACATGGCCGCCACCTCGTCCTGCGCGTGCGCCCGCGCGCGAACCGCCGCATCCTGCTGACCGGGCATATGGACACGGTTTTTCCGGCCGATCATTCGTTTCAGGACCAGACCTGGCTCGAAGACGGCGTGCTGAACGGGCCTGGCGTTGCCGATATGAAGGGCGGGATCGCGGTCATGCTCCATGCCCTGATGGCGTTCGAAGCGAGCGCGGGGGGCGGCGCCGCTTCGCTCGGCTACGACGTGATGCTCAATTCCGACGAGGAAACCGGATCGTTGGCGAGCGCGGACCTGATTGCGCAGCTCGCCGCCGGAAAGCTCGCCGCGCTGACCTACGAACCCGCCGCGCTGCCCGACGGCACGCTGGCCCATGCGCGCGGGGGGACGGGGAATTACTCGATCACCTTCACCGGCAAATCCGCCCATGCCGGGCGCAATCCCGAAGAAGGGCGCAACGCGCTGGTCGCCGCCGCCGATCTGATTGTGCAGCTGAAGGCGCTCGAACGCGAGGACATTACCGTCAATCCGGCCAAGCTCGAAGGCGGGGGTCCGAACAATGTCGTGCCCGACCATGCCTTGCTGCGCTTCAATATCCGCCCCAAATCGACCGAAGCGATGGAAGGCTTCGACGGCGAGCTCGACCGGCTTTTGAGCGCGATTGAGACCGAGCATGGCGTCGGCACGCATCGCCATGGCGGCGTCACCCGTCCGCCCAAGCCGGTCGATGACCGGGCACAGGCATTGTTCGATCTCGTGCGCGAATGCGGGGCGGAACTGGGCGAGGACATTCACTGGAAATCGACCGGCGGCGTGTGCGACGGCAACAATATCGCGGCCTGCGGCGTCCCGGTGGTCGATACGATGGGCGTGCGCGGGGGCGCGATTCATTCGCCGGACGAGTTTCTCATCACCGCCAGCCTTGCCGAACGCGCCCGCCTTTCCGCGCGCGTCATTCAGCGGATCGCCGACGGGGCCCTGTCAGGAGCCATGTCAGGAGCCATGTCAGGAGCCACGTCGTGACCTTTCGCCTGCGCGCCGCGCGTCCGACCGATCTCGAACATCTGTATGAAATGGCGAAGCTCACGGGCGGCGGCTTCACCAATCTGCCGCCCGATCGCAAGGCGCTGTCCGGCAAGCTCGAACGCGCCGCGGAAGCCTTTGGCAATCCGGGCGAGGAGCTGGTCGACGAGCAATTCGTGCTGGTTCTCGAAAACCTCCAGACGAAAAAAATTGCGGGCACCTGCCAGCTCATGACCATGGTCGGTCAGCAATGGCCGTTCTATTCCTACCGCCTCAACACGCTGACCCAGTACAGCGCCGAGCTCGACCGGACGGTGCGCGCCGAACTGCTCAGCCTGGTGACGGACCTTGAAGGGTCGAGCGAGGTCGGCGGGCTCTTCCTCCACCCGAATGAGCGCGCCGGCGGGCTTGGCCTGCTGCTGGCGCGCAGCCGCTATCTGTTCATCGCGATGCACCGCAAACGCTTTGCCGACCGGGTACTTGCCGAACTGCGCGGCATCATCGACGAGCGCGGCGGCTCGCCCTTCTGGGACGGGGTTGCGGGGCGCTTCTTCGGTATGGGTTTCCAGGAGGCGGACTATTTCAACGCCATCAACGGCAACCAGTTCATCGCCGACCTGATGCCCAAGCACCCGGTCTATGTCTCGATGCTGTCCGAAGCTGCGCGCAGTGTCATCGGCGTGCCCCACCCCACCGGCCGCGCGGCGATGCGCATGCTCGAAAACGAGGGCTTCCACTACGAAGGCTATGTCGACATTTTCGACGGCGGCCCGACCGTCATCGCGCGCACTGACGAGGTTACGAGCGTGAAGAATTCGGTCGCCTCCGAGTTGAGGCGCGTCGATCTGGACGAAGGTGAGCGCGCGATCCTGGCCACCGGGCGGCTGGAGACCTTCCGCGCCTGTTATGGCGCACGGGCGCTGGACGGTGACGGCGGCATCGCGATCGACGCCGCCGCGGCCGATGCGCTGGATGTGAGCGAAGGCCACACTGTGTGGAGCGTCGCGCGGTGATGCGGTCTCGGCTTCGCTCGATTCTATCTCTCGACTTCGCTCGAGACGAACGGCAGTCATGTTTGTCCTTCCCCGCTCCGTTCGTCCTGAGCCTGTCGAAGGACCCGTTCGAGCGCAGCCGAGAACGCAAGCAGCCATGACCCTTACCGAAATCAATTTCGACGGCATCGTCGGCCCCTCCCACAATTACGCCGGCCTCAGCCTCGGCAACATCGCGAGCGCCAGCCACAAGGGCGATCCCTCCTACCCCCGCGACGCCGCGCTTCAGGGCGTGGCCAAGATGCGCGGCAATCTGGAGCGGCTGGGCGTGCAGGGCTTCCTGCTGCCCTTGCCCCGGCCCAACCACGCACTGGCGGAGCGCCTTGCCTATGACGGCACCGAGGCGCCCGCTTTGCGCGCGGCGCCTTGGTCGGCGTCCAGCATGTGGACGGCCAATGCCGCGACCGTCAGCCCCGCGCCCGATACCAAGGACGGCAAATGCCATCTGACCGTCGCCAATCTCGTCACCATGCTCCACCGCGCGCAGGAATGGCCCGACACGCTTCGCCAACTCGAACTGGCTTTCTCTGACGCGGCCCATTTCGCGGTGCATGGCCCCGTCCCCGTGACCTTCGGTGACGAGGGAGCGGCCAACCACATGCGGCTGTGCGAAGGGCATGGTAGCGAGGGCGTCGAAGTGTTCGTCTATGGCAGGCCCGGCGGGCGCTTCCCTGCGCGCCAGCACGAACAGGCGAGCCGTCTTATCGCGCGCGCGCACGGGCTCGATCCAGACAAGTGTGTCTTCATCGAGCAGAACCCTGCCGCGATCGAAGCGGGCGCGTTTCACAATGATGTTGTCTCGGTCGCGAATGAGCGCGTGCTGTTCACCCATGAAGAGGCCTTCGCGGACCGCGAGGGTGCCTACGATGCGATCCGCGCCGCCTTCCCGGCGCTCGAAGTGGTCGAAGTGCCGTCGAGCGCGGTAAGCCTGGGCGAAGCGATCCGCACCTATCTCTTCAACGCGCAACTGCTCACCCTGCCTTCGGGCGAGATGGTGCTGATCGTGCCCACCGAATGCCGGGAGAGCGAAAGCGTCTGGGGCTGGTGCGAGCAGATGATGGCATCGAATGGCCCGATCCGCGAGGTGATCCCGGTCGATGTTCGCCAGTCCATGGCCAATGGAGGCGGCCCGGCCTGCCTGCGCCTGCGCGTCGTATGCGACCCCGCGACAGTCGACCCGCGCTTCCTTCTGGACGAGGCGAAAGCGGACACGCTCGAAAGCTTCATCGGCGATACCTGGCCCGAACAGATCGACCCCGGGGATCTGTGGTCCGAAACCTTAACCAAGAGCGTGGTCGCCGCACGTGAAGCACTGCTCGGCGCACTCGACCTGAGGGATTTGATCTGAAGAAGGTTAATGCGTTTGCGCGGTTTCGTCGGATGCGCTTACACTTGCTTCGCCGTTAACCACCGGCCTTCGGGACTTTTCTGCCTTGGCACGGCCATTGCACTGAAATTCCTAACAAAGGAGTAAGCATGCTGCGCAAGATCGGGCGACTTTTCGTGATCAAGAACAGGTTCGAAGCCTATGTGATCATCTATGCCCTTGCGCTTGGTGCGACAGCCCGTGGTTCGGCCTATCTCGATCAGTATCCCGGAGTGATGGGACAAATTCTGTTCCTTGCCGCGACTGGAGCGGTGTTCCTCGCGGGCGCGGCCATTCTCGACGGGCTGAAGGCGAAGCGCGAATTGGCCGAACGCCGCGCTGCCGATGCCGCATCCGCCGGTCCGCGCGACCGGGCGCACCCAATTCCCTGATCCGACTCAAAAGGCCCCGCCATATTGGGCGAGGCCTCTCATCGTTTCCGACTTTTGCCGGAACGCTTATTCCATTTCGTCGGCAACCTCGTTGATGCGGTCTGCCGCATCGTCGCCGACATCGTCGATTTCTTCGGCGCGCGCGTTCAGCGCATCCTCGCGCGCATCGGTGGCGGCTTCGTCAGCACGCTCTTCGAGCATTTCGGCACGTTCGTCGCCGACATCCTCGACCGCATCGGCACGCTCTTCGAGAGCGTCACCCGTTTCCTCGACGGCCGAATCGGGCCCGCAGGCCGCAAGCAAAGCGAAAGCCGGCAAACTCACCAGCGTGATCATCGATTTCATGGATCCTCCTCGGGTTTTCGCGGCGAGGTTTCTGTGCCGCGATGCCGGCGAACGTAGCGAAGATGCCTCGTTGCCTCCACCGCTGTTTGCGATTCTTCGCAATCGTTCGATCGCCAAGCGTGCATTTCGCGCACGAACGGCAGACTATTCGGCCTGCGGATCGACAATCGCGGCATTGCCGTCTTCGTCATATTCGGGGAGCAGCGCGATGCGATCCGCGCTTTCCAATACGAGCGTTACCTGCTTGCGCCGTCGGTCGATCCGCCCGCCGACCCAAGTCGCGGTGAGCCGCGGCTGACCACGCACGACCACACGGCGACCCCGAAAATAGGAGCGCAACTTAGGCACCGAGGGTTCGAGAAGTTCAACCTCGCGTTCGCCATCGACCACGATCGCCTCTTCTCCCTCTTCGCGAGCCTCCCGTTCGCTGTCGCCGCGATCCGTCATCAGGCGCTTGGTATTGAGAATGTCGGACAGGGTGTCCCGGTCGATCTCGATCACCACGACCGAAGGATGGCGACCCGTCACACGGTCGCGCGACAACCCGCCTACGCCCGAGCCGAAGGAGGTGTCGATGCCCGCCGATCCCAGCAATGCCTGCTCGATCAGCGGCGAGGCATCGATCCGGATGTTGTGAAGCTCGTATCTGTTGCCTGCCTGGCGAACCTCGGCCACGTCCATGATGATCGCCATGTCGCCCTCCTCGCTCGGCGAACGCTTGCGTGCGGCGCGCTGGAGTTGCTTTGGCTCGAGGCATTCGGCAGCGCAGATGTCGCGCAGGCGTTCGAGATATTGCTGGTAGGTTTCGGCGCTGGCAGGGCTGGGCATCGCGAACAGGAGCGCGATCGCTGACATAAAGGCTGTTTTGAGAACGCCCGTCATGTCGAATCCAGGCCTCGAGGAGGAACGGGGGAAGGTGGGGAGATCCCGTTGTTAACCTCTCCGCTTTTGTCTGCGATCCGGGGGAGGATCGTCGCGCTTGGAGAGATGTCGTTCATATTCGCAATCGGTTGAGGTGGGGGTTTCTGTTGCTAGCTACCCCCGGAGCCCCGGAATCCGCTTCTGTTGCCCGGTGGGTCCAACCGCGCATTGGCTTTGTAAGATCAGGCCGTTAGGCCGTCAGGTTACG
>NZ_JAZBON010000006.1:0-2356 GCF_036351135.1 Erythrobacter sp. | reverse complement strand
GTTTTGGCGCGACACTGCCGCCCGCTTTCGGCGCTGTCCATCGCAATCGTTGCTCCGGTCCACGCATTGCAAAAGGCCCGCAGCGTCGGGGAACGCCGCGGGCCTCGGGAGCGATGCGAGGGAAGACCGCATCGCCGGGATAGGGGGTGAACCTCAGCCGCCGCCGCGCGCCGTGCCCGTTTCGATCAGCGCCAGCGCCTTCGCTGTGGCCTCGTCCGATGCGGTCTCGCCGTTCTTGATCGCGTCGGCGAGCTTCAGCAGTTCCTCGGCGATGTCGGTGCCGTAATTGGCCTCCTGCGAGATGCGGATGCCGCCCTGCGCCTGCGCGACATCGTCCCACTTGGCGCGCACAGCGTTCCAGAAGGGCGCGGTCTTCTCCCAGTAGCTTTCGGCGGCGGCGACATTGTAGCCGTCGAACCGCTCATAGGTGTTGAGGACATATTCCTGCACCACCGGGACCAGTTCGCCGCTGCCGTCCTGGGCGGGCATCATCTTGGTGTTGTCCTGCCAGTGGATCCAGCCGTTCGGGGTGAGCTGGTGGCGGTTGATCCCGATATAGCGGTCATAGATCGGGTTGCGGGTCGCATCGCGGCGGGCGAGCGGACGGGTGGTCCAGTTGGAGCGCCAGCGGGTGACGCCATGGGTCACTTCCCACTGGCCCCAGCCGGCATAGCGCGGGCTGTCATCGACCTGGTAAACCGTCTGCGACCAGCGCCCGGCGCGCATCGCTTCGGGAACCGGGGTCATCTCCCAGGTGTCGCCGCCTTCATAGGTCAGGATCGCCTCGGGCTCGTACTGCCAGTCCTGTCGCCAGTGCTTGACGACATAGGGGTTGTCCTCGCCGCCGACGACCAGCAGGTGCTGGAGCACGATGCGCTCGCCCGTATCCTCGATCACGCGCACGCTTTCATAGCCGCCGCTGACCTTGGCATCGATCGGCTCGTAGCCTTCCATCCAGGCGGTCGCTTCCTGCATGTCGAAGGTGACCTTGTAATCGCCTGCCATCGCCAGGATGCGCTCGCGGTCGGCCTGGAACGCGGCTTCCTCGGCGCTGGCGCTGCGCTCGATCGGGTCGTCGGCGAGCGCGGGAGCGGGCAGGGCGATCATGGCGCTGGCGGCAAGGCCGGCGCATAGCAGGGACTTGGTAAGACTACGCATGGCAAAGGACTCCAGTTAAGAATGCAAATCAGAATCTATAGCTAATCGAGGCACTAGCATTTCTTCCCGGCCGGGTGAAGGCTCCAAATATGTTCGCATCCTCGACCCGCAGGCCGCGCACGTCCGACCACAGCGCATAGGTTTCATCGAACAGGTTGAAGATGCCCGCCCGCAGTTTGAGCCGCGAAGTGACTTCCACGAAGGCGGTGAGATCGAGGATCGTCGAGGCATCGGGCCGCACGAACAGATCGCTGCCGTCGGCGGCGCGCTCGACCTCGTCGGCCTGTTTGCGGGCATTGTGCGTCACGATCAGGTCGGCACCGAACCGTCCGGCCGGATCGCGATAGCCCACCCCGCCCACGATGGTGAGCGGATCGACCGTATCGAGCGGGATGCGGCTGCCATCGGGATTGACGACATCGCCATCGGCATAGGCGAGCGCGAAATTGGCGGTGATGCCGCTGTCGCTTTCCCAGTCCGCCTTGATCTCGAACCCGTCGATCGCCGCCCCGTCGAAATTGACGAACTGGAACAGCGCCGGGTCCTGCGGGGTGAAGCTGCCGCCGATCACCTGCTGGCTGATGAAATCGTCATAGTCGCCCTCGAACCGCACGACCTGGAGCGAGAAGGAATCGCCCACATAGCGCGCGCCCAACTCCCAGCTTTCGCTGGTTTCCGGCCCGAGATCGGGATTGGGCAGCGCGGTCGCACCGAAGGATTCGAAGAAATTGTTCACCTGGCTGGGCGTCGGGGCAAGGAAGCCCTGCGCGTAATTGCCGAACAGGATCACGTCATCGACCGGCTCCAGCGTCACGCCGAGCTTGGGCGAGAGGCGGTTGTCGCTCTGGGCCGCAGTCTGGAAGGCTTGCGTCAGCGGATCGTCGGTCGGATTGAGGTCGTAGAAGTCGAACCTCAACGCCGGGAACACGGTCAGCATCCCGTCGAACAGCGCGATCTCGCTGGCGAGGAAGACCCCGCCCAGGGTGAAATCGGTCGCGGGGAAAGCGCGGCTGGGGAAGGTCTCGCCGCGCGGCGGTATCGTGCCGTCGCGCAGCCCCTCCTGCCGGGTCCAGCTGACATCGCCGCCGAAAGCGAGATCGACCTGCACATCGCCCGCTTCGAAGGAGGACCGCGCCTCGCCCGCCAGGCCATAGACCTCGTTGTCGAAGGTGTTGATCCGGATGCGGTCGGGCGCAGG
>NZ_JAZBON010000005.1:0-2529 GCF_036351135.1 Erythrobacter sp. | reverse complement strand
GGTCGCAAGGCTCGATATGCCGAACCACAGGCCGAACTTCTCCGCAGCCTTCGCCACCGCCGTCTCGCCCTGCCAGTGGAAGGCGCGCTGGACCGCCGTCGGCGAGAGCATCAGCGGGAGCGACGATCTGCGCCCGAGTATGGTGCACCGGGTGTCGATCTCGGCGACGCCCGCCAGCACGTCGGGCACGAGATCGACCGTTTCGTACGCGAGCGTGTTGCGCGCGCGGGTCAGCTCGTCATCGGCGGCCCCGTCGATATAGTCGAACACGGGGAAGGGCAGGCGCGCCTTTGCGAGCCTGCGGAAATCGTCGATATTGTGGCAGTCGGAGAGGCGCATGGTCTGGCGTTGCCCTGTGACCGATTGCGGGCTGCGAGTCGAGCCTTGGCGAAAGCCGGGCGGGCCGGGCGCGCGGCGGCGCCACGGCCCGCCCGTGCGATCACATTCCGGAAGCCTTCTCAAAGGCGACGCTGATTTCCAGTTCGACCTCGTCGCTCACCAGCGGGATGCCGTAATTCACGTTGAAGTCCGACCGCATGATGGTGGTCTCGGCCTCGAAGCCGACCGTTTCCTTCTTGTTCATTGGGTTGATCCCCGCGCCGGTGAATTCAGCCTCCAGCGTCACTTCATTGGTGATCCCGTTGATCGTCAGGTCGCCGGTGATCTCGGCCGTCATCCCGTCGACCGTCACCGCGGTCGAGACGAAGCGGGCGGGCGCAGGCTCGGGGCCGAAGAAATCGGGGCTGCCGCCGTCCTTGGCGGGGCGCAGAAGGTGATCGGTCAGCCCCTTGCTCGCGGTGGTGACGCTGGCGATCGGAATGGTGACATCGACCTTGGCGCTAGCCGGATCGGCCGGATCGAGCATCAGCGTGCCCTCGACATCGCCGAAGATGCCGAAATATTCGTTGAAGCCGAAATGGTTGACCTCGAATTCGACCAGCGAGTGCGCGGGGTCGGCCATGTAGGTGCCGCCGGTGATGCGCTCCGGATCGGGCGCGCCGGGCACTTCGGGCGCGGCTTGCGCGAACAGGGCGGGCGCAAGTGCGATCGAGCCGGTGACGAGCGTGCCGGCGGCAGCGGCGGCGAGGGCGAGGTTGCGAAGGTCGACAGACATGGGGGATGAGGCCCTTTCGTTAGGGTGAGGGATAGGGTTCATCACATCCAACCCGGTGCAGGCCAGCGGGTTCCTCGCGCTCAGCAGGTGGCGATGGTTCCGGTCTGCCGGGCCGAAAGCTGGGCGAAGCTGTAGCTGCGCGCCGGGGCCGAGGCAGGGCAGGGCACGTAATCGCCGTCCTGCGAGAGGCAATCCTCGCCGCAGATCATCTCGGCTGTGGGGCCGCTTGCATCGACCCGCCAGAACCGCCCGCCCGGCGTCGCGACATAGCCATCGAGCCCGCTTTCGAAATCGCTCTGCATATCCTGCATCGAGGGCACTTCGCTGTCATATTCGCGGCTGAACGACCCGTGCGTATGGAAGCTGGCGATCGGGCGCATACCCGGTTCGTCCCAGTAGGAAATGCCGCAACTCGCCTCGTCGCCCTCGCGCGGGGGTGTCGCGCCGAGCGTGCCGTCGCTGTTCTCGAAGATGATGCCGCACAGCTCGATATCGCGCGCGAAGCTCTGCTGCTGGAGCGCTTCGAGCTGCGTGCGGGCGAATTCCTGAACCTGCGGCTGTGTGACGGTGATGACGAAATCGTCGGCGGACTTCACGTTCATCCAGGCGCGCGCGATGATCACGACCCAGACGATCGCGATCAGGCCGAAGATCAGCTTGGAATTGCCGAACAGGTCGTCGCGCAGGTGTGAAGGGGGCGGGGTTGGAGGCATCGCGTTGCGCCTTTGGCGCGGCGGGCGCGGTCTGTCGAGCGCAATGCCCGGCTGCGCGCCCGCCAGCGGCGGTTTGCGATCAGTTGCGCTCCTTGTCGACCAGCTTGTTCGCCCCGATCCACGGCATCATGGCGCGCAGCTTTGCGCCCGTTTCCTCGATCGGATGCGCGGCGGCCTGCTTGCGGGCGGCCTTGAGCTCGGGCTGGCCGGCGCGGTTGTCGAGGACGAAGTTCTTGACGAACCGGCCCGACTGGATGTCGGCCAGAACGCGCTTCATCTCGGCCTTGGTCTCGTCCGTAATGATGCGCGGGCCGGTGGTGATGTCGCCATATTCGGCGGTGTTGCTGATCGAATAGCGCATATTGGCGATGCCGCCTTCATACAGCAGGTCGACGATCAGCTTGGTTTCGTGGAGGCACTCGAAATAGGCCATTTCGGGGGCGTATCCGGCCTCGACCAGCGTTTCGAACCCCGCCTGGATCAGATGGGTGATCCCGCCGCACAGCACCGCCTGCTCACCGAACAGGTCGGTTTCGCATTCCTCGCGGAAATTGGTCTCGATGATCCCGCTGCGCCCGCCGCCGACGCCGCTCGCATAAGCCAGCGCCACGTCCTTGGCGCTGCCCGATGCGTCCTGGTGGACCGCGATGAGGCAGGGCACCCCGCCGCCGCGCACATATTCGGAGCGCACCGTGTGGCCCG
>NZ_JAZBON010000004.1:0-2392 GCF_036351135.1 Erythrobacter sp. | reverse complement strand
TCATCGCCTGCAAGGTCTCGCGCACAGCTGCATCGCCCGCATCCTGCGAACCTGTCAGCATTCGGGCATAACGGCGCAGGAACGGCAGCTCGCGCGCGATCTCGGATTCAAATGTCATTTATATGGCCTCCTGCAACCCCAAAGCACGGCCGGAGAAAAATGTTCCGGCGCACACGGAACATTCGGCACATGACCCAACTTTCACTGTCAAGATGGCAAAAGACCCTTGCGATGCGCGAGCGGTCGTCGATGATACGGGAATGAGCGGCGTGGCCGCGTTGAAATGGCACTACAACAGATGAGCAAGCATGAACCCGGAAGAAAAGGCAGCGCCCGCGAGCCCGGAGTGACCCCGCCCGCGACCCGCCCTGCCAGCACAACTCCTTCCGCCACGGCCTCTTCCGACAAGAAGCGAACAGGAGAGGCGAATCCGCCCGCATTCGATCCGATCGAGGCGGCGCTGCGGCGGATGTTCAACGACGTCGCGAAGGAAGATGTGCCTGACGACTTCTCGCAATTGGTGGCCCAGTTCGCGCGAAAGCAGCGCGGAGCGGACAAGGAATGATGCCAGTCAGCGAAACAGTCGCTCGCGGGACTGACCCCAAACCCGTGACACCCCACCCCCCCGAAGCCAGCCAGGACACCGTCGAGGACACGTTCTGCGACGATATGATCGCGCTCATTCCCTCGCTGCGTGCCTTTGCGCGCGGCCTGTGCCGCAACCGCGACCTCGCCGACGATCTGGTTCAGGAAGCGATGATGCGCGGCTGGGCGGCGCAGAAGACGTTCACGCCGGGCACGAACCTGAGGGCGTGGATGTTCACGATCCTGCGCAACCACTTCTATGGTCTTGCACGAAAGAAGAAGCGCGAGACCCAGCTCGATCCCGAAATCGCCGAACAGACGCTGGTCCAGAAGGCGACGCAGGAAGACGGGCTCAATCTCGACGATGTCGACCGGGCAATGGCGCGGCTGCCCGCGCACCAGGCCGAAATCCTGTGGCTGATCGCCGGCGCAGGCCTTTCCTACGAGGAGGCTGCGAGCGTGGTCGGCTGCACGATGGGCACGGTGAAGAGCAGGCTCAACCGCGCCCGCGCCGCCGTTCGCGAGATCATCGACGACCCTGGCCGGGTCGAACTGACACCGCGACATGTGGCCTGAGCGCAAGCAGCGCGGGGCCTGTCGGCCCGAACGACCAACCCATTACCCCATTACAAAAAAGCAGGATGCAACGCGCGCCATCGGCCAAGACGATGGCGCGCGCCTGTCGATATTGAAGGAAATCCAGCCGATGGTGCAGCGCAACTGTCAGTCCCCCCACGATCCGATCCTCACCGCCCTGAGTGCGGTCAGGAGCCGCCGCTTGCCGGTCGCGATCGCTTTGCTGGGCGCAACCCTCCCGATCCCCGCGTTCGCCAGTCAGGGTGTCGAGACGATGGACGTCACCACGACCGAGGCCGCCGCGCCGGAAACAGTCTATGACGACACCTGGCTCAGCATCGGCATCGGCGCCGCCGCGTTGCCCAGCTACGAAGGGTCGGACGACACAGTCGTCTCGCCGATCCCCCTGATCCAAGGAAAGATCGGCCCGGTCCGGATCAATCCACGCCCCGCCGGAATTGCGCTCGACTTCGTGCCCAAGCCCGAGAGCGGGCCGCGCCTCTCGGGTGGGCTGAGCCTGCGATACCGGGCGAACCGCACCGGCGACGTGCGTGACGAGGTGGTCGAACGCGCCGCCGAGCTCGACAGTGCGCTGGAGGTGGGGCCGACGATCGGCGTCAGCTTCCCCGGCACAATCCACGGCCGTGACAGCCTCAGTCTCAATCTCGATACGCGCTGGGACGTGCTGGGCGCGCATGATGGGTTCGTGGTCGAACCCAATGCCACCTATTTCTCCCCCTTGAGCCGCGGCATCGCCGTCTCGCTAAGCGTAGGCGCCAAGTTCGCAGACGACAATTTCGCGGACTATTATTTCTCGGTCGACGAGGCCGATGCGGCGGCCACAGGCCTTCCCACCTTCGAGGCAGAGGGCGGTCTGATCAACCTGAACAGCGCTCTGCTGGTCGGCTTCGATCTTGGCGGTGACCTTACCGATGGCGGACCTGCGATCTTCGTGGCGGGCGGCTACACCCGGCTGATGCGCGATGCGGCGGATACGCCGTTCACCAGCATCAGGGGCAGCGCCGACCAGTTCGTCGGCGCCGTAGGCTTCGGCTACACCTTCTGATCGCCCCCGCGCGGGTCCGGCGCATCCGGCCCGTCTTCCAGCTCGCGGTCGAGCGCCTCGGCCTTTTCCTCGATCCGCTCGCGCGTCTCGTCGTAGCGTTCGTCGAAACTCGGCTCGCTCGAGCAGGCGGCCATGATCGCGAGCAGGGCGAACGGGACGGGCAGG
>NZ_JAZBON010000003.1:0-2986 GCF_036351135.1 Erythrobacter sp. | reverse complement strand
TCGCAGAGGGTGGAGGTCGAGTTCCTGCTGGAGCGAGATCTGCAAATGGTGGCCGGGCACCGCCTCGTGCAGGCTGAGCGCGGGCAATTCCCACAAGGGTCGCTGGTCGAGCTTCGTCGTGTTGATCCGGTAGGTGCCCGATTGCCCGGCGGCGAGGCTGCCCCGCTCGTAATAGGCGGTGGTCGTGCCGGGCGCGATCGCGGCGGGGATCGGCTTCACCGTGTAGGGATTGCGCGGCAGGCGATAGAACAGCTGCGGCAGAAATCCGTCGATCGTCTTGGCGAGCGCGGCGACGTGCTGCACGTAGGCGTCGATATCGGTCATGTAATAGCGCGGATCAGTGCGCAGATGCTCGATGAACGCCTCGCGCGTTGCGAAGCCCGCCGATGCGGCGACCGACTCCATCTCCGCCCTGATGCGCGCGACTTCGGACAGGCCCAGTTCGTGAACCTCGCCCGGCGTCATGTCGGTGGTGGTGTAGGCGGCGACCTGCGTCGCGTAATAGGCCGCCCCGCCCGGCGTCTGCGAAACGCCCGGCAGGCCCGTGCGACAATTGGGGGCGTATTCCTCGACATAGAAATCAAGCAAATCGCGATAGGCGGGGATTACCTCCTCCTCGATAGCTTTGCGGCCGGTTTCGACAATCACCTCCCACCGCTCGGGCGAGATTGTGGCAGGGCGCTCGCGGTCGAAGGGCTTCCAGAACGGCGTTGCCTCGGCGGTGTCCTTGATCTGCGATGCGATCTTGGCATCGAAACCCGCCATCGGCTCGCATGGCTGCGTCAGCCCGAGCCGGATCGCCTCGCGGCTGCGTTCGATCCCGTGGCGGTTGTATTCGGGAAACGCGCCGAGCCGGTCGAGATAGCTGGCGTAATCGGCCGCGGTGAAGAAGGGCGACCGGTTGGCGAGCCCCGCAAATCCCGAAAACCAGCCGCTATAGGTCGTGAACAGCACGTAGCGGTCCTGATTGTGCCCGGCAGCGGCGAGCGTGTCCTTCATGTCGCGCACCATCACCGCGTAATCGATCCGCATACCCTCGGGCAGCGCCTCGGCATCGATCGCCACGAGCCGCTCGAGAAAGGCGCGGGCGCGCGCCACGCGCTCGGCATAGGCGGCGATGCTCAGGTCGGAGAGCTTCCCGTCACCGCGCCGGTCCCCCACGCTGGTCGCAAGCAGTGGATTGGCATCGAGCCGGGCCTGCCAGACCTCTTCGCGCAAGCCCTCGAAGTCTTCGCGCGGGCCTGCGGCGAGTGGCACTGCAAGACAGGCCACCAAAGCCGCGACAAGATACCTGACAGACATCGTTTTTACTCCACTGCGTACAAGAATGATTTGCAATCCAAAGAATTTGAGCGATAGACACGCGCCATGCTGAAGAGATCGCATCCCGAGTTTTCGGTCCTTTTCGTCTGTCTCGGCAATATCTGCCGCTCCCCGATGGCGGAAGGCGCCTTTCGCAAGGCGGCTGATGCAGCCGGGCTGAATGTCCATGTCGATTCGGTCGGCACGGCAGACTACCATATCGGCGAACCTCCCGATCCGCGCGCCATCGCCGAGGCGAAGAAGCACGGCGTGGACATCAGCGCGGCGCTGGGACGCCAGCTCGACACACGCGATTTCGAACGTTTCACGCATATATTCGCGCTCGACAAGGCCAATCTGGCGGGCATCCGGGCACGGGCGCCGCGCACGGCGACTGCCAGCATTTCGCTGCTGATGGACGTGGTGCCGGGGCGTGAGGGCGAACCCGTGAAAGACCCCTATTACGGCGGCGAAACCGACTTTGCCGACACCTGGGCGCAGATCAGCATCGCGATCGATGCGCTGGTCGAAAAGCTGAAAACGGAAGGCGCCGCCGCGCTGCCCTGACGCGGATCGCGCCTGTCGTCAGACCGACTTGCGACCGAACCCGCGCACGCGCTGGGCTGCCGGGTTCGGCGCCGCGGTTTGCGCAATCGGTGCCGCGCCAGCCGGTGTGTGTGTTGCGGGCCGTGCCGGAATGGCTACCGGACTGGCCGCTTCCGGTCCATTGGCGATGAGATCGAGCACGCCCTCAAGCTTGCCTGTCCGCCGTTCCAGCAGCTTTTCGGCGATCCGCGACTTGCCAAGCGTGTGATCGGCGCACTTGATCGCGAGATGGCGCTGCTTGACGAAGTTCACGCTCGTCGTTTCGATGTCGATCGCAATGATCCGGTCATACCGGATGCGGCGCGTGCCGAGGAGGCCGTGAAAATCGAGCGAGGATGCCCCGATCCGCGCGATCGTGTTGTCGACGAGGTAGCGAACGGCAAAGGCCAGCGCGAACACCATCACGGACGCACACAGCACGCCCGCAAACGCGCCCTTCCCTTGGAGATTGATCGCCATCCATACGCCCGCCCAGAAGAACAGGGCCGAAAGCGCTGCCATGATGCCCAGCCTGATACGCGAATACCGGATCGTCTGCATGTCCTGCCCTCTCACCTTGCGGGCAAGGCTAGAAGGTAATGGCAAACTTCTGATTAACAGGAAAAAACCGGCTCAGCCGCCGCGCAGCAACTGCACGCCCCAGTCGCGTTCGAACAGGTAGAGCAGCACGCGCGCCGCTTCGCCGCGCGGGCTGATGAGGCCGCCGTCGCGTTCAATCAGCAGCCGCGCATCGGCATGGGCGACCGGTAGCAGGCTCTGCACATGCTCGAGATCGGCGATCCGGAACGCCGCTTCCCCCGATTGCCGCGTGCCGAGAAGCTCGCCCCCGCCGCGCAATTCAAGGTCTTCCTCGGCGATGCGAAAGCCGTCCTGCGTCTCGCGCATCAGGGCGAGGCGCTTCTTGCCGGTCTCGCTCAGCTGGTTGCCGCGCAGCAGCAGGCAGACCGATTTCTCCGAGCCCCGCCCCACCCGTCCGCGCAGCTGGTGGAGCTGGGCAAGGCCGAAGCGCTCGGCCTGCTCGATCACCATCAGCGTAGCGGCCGGAACGTCGACGCCGACCTCGATCACGGTGGTGGCG
>NZ_JAZBON010000002.1:0-2288 GCF_036351135.1 Erythrobacter sp. | reverse complement strand
GATCTTTCGGTCGCGCGCGTCTTCGAAGGCCACATGAACGCCGTCAAGCTGGTCATGCTTTACGGCTGCGAGCGGCTCAGGGAAGAACTCGCCCGGCAGGTGCACGATGGCACCCTGCTCGGGGTTTGGGGCGCGGATGACCCTGACGATCCGATCCGGATCGAGCGGGCGGGCGACGGGCTCGTCCTCCGGGGAGCGAAGCGGTTTGCCTCGGGCCTTCGCCTCGTCGGCAGCGCCGTCATCACCGCGGGCGACGGCGACGACCTGCAGATGATGCTGGTGCCGACGCGCGATGATGCTCGGGCCGATCCCACCGGGTGGCGAATGAGCGGGATGAGCGCCACCCAGTCGGGAAGATACGACTTCAACGGCGTGAAGCTGCAGGATCACCTTCTGGTCGGGAAGCCCGGCGACCTGCTTGCAGAACCCTGGTTCGAAGGCGGGATCTGGCGCTATTGCGCGGCCCATCTCGGAGCCGCCGAAACGCTTCATTCCGAAATGTGCAAGGCCTTGAGCGCGCGCGACCGGCACCGCGACACCAACCAGCAGGCGAGGATCGCCCAAAGCGCGATCGCGATCGAGACCATGCGGCTCTGGCTGCGGCGATGCGCGATCGAGGTCGAGGCTGCCGACGCGGGGCCGGACAAGGCGGCCCTTTCGCTGTTTGCCCGCGAAGTGACCGCGAACGAATGCCGCAGGATCATCTCGCTGGTCGAGCAATCGCTGGGCATGGCCGCTTTCGTCGAGGGCAGTGTGATCGACGCCATGCGGCGCGATCTTTCGCTTTTCCTGTGCCAGGCCCGGCCCGACGCCAAGCGCGCGGCCGCAGTGGACATGCTGCTCGCGCGATCGACGCTGGTGGAGGAGCTATGAGTGTGCCGCAGAGCGCGGAAGGCTCGGTGCTGGGAGCATCGCGCACGGCCGTGCCGGTCGATATCGAGAGCCTGGCGCCGCCGGGCGCGCTGCTCGTCATCGCCCCCCATCCCGATGACGAGACGCTCGGCTGCGGGCAGGCTCTCTCTGCGGCAGCTGCTGCCGGGCGCGACATCTTGCTGGTCCTTTTGACCGACGGCGAAGCCTCGACGCCCGGCAAGACGCCCGCCGAACGCAACCGCCTTGTCGCGCAACGTCTCGACGAGCTTCGCAACGCCCTCTCTCTGCTCGCACCGGGCAAGCGGATCCGCATCGAGCGCACACGGCTTCCCGACGGCAAAAGCACGCCTTGCGATCTTGCGATCGACCGCGCGGAGGAATTGCTCGTCGATGCCCGCAAGATGAAGGTGGCCGCCGTCTGGTCGACGTGGCGCGGTGATCCGCACTGCGATCACCAGACCGCCGCAATCATCGGGCGACGCCTGGCCGAAAGACTGGGAGTTCCATTCTGGACCTATCCGGTCTGGGGCCGTTTCGGAGAGCGCCCCCATCCCGGCGAGCTTCGCCTGTTCGCTGACGACAGCGCCGCCTTGCGCAAGCAGTCGGCAATGCAATGCTATCGCTCGCAACTCGATCAGACCGCGCCGCCTGCCGCCGGCGAATTCAGGATGCCTCCAGCGCTTGTCGATCATTTCGCGACGCATCCGGAGATATTCTTCCGTGAGTTCTGATCCGGAAGGACGCGAAGCGGTTTTCGATGCAATCTTCGCCTCCGAGGCTGACCCGTGGGCGTTCGAGAGCAGCGCCTATGAACGCGAGAAACGCAGCGCCACGATGGCGGCGCTGGACCGCCGGCAATTCGGCAGCGCCTTCGAGGTCGGCTGCGCGAACGGCCTGCTGACGCGCGAGCTGACCCCGCGCTGCAAGTCGCTGCTGGCCGTCGATGTCTCGTCAAAGGCGCTGGATCGCGCGCGGGTGCGGCTGTCGGGCTGCGACCATGTCGAGTTCATCAAGGGCAACGTGCCGCATGACTGGCCGGTGCGGACCTTCGACCTGATCGTGCTGTCGGAAGTCCTCTATTTCCTCTCCGCCGAGGAGGTTGCGCTCACCTCGAAGAAGGCTCGCAGGTCGCTGGAGCCGGAAGGCAGCTGTCTGCTCGTGAACTGGACCGGCCCTACCGATCTTCCGCTTGACGGCCATGATGTCGTCAACCTGTTCGAGGCATCGGCAGATTGGCGCAGCACCTTTCGCCTCGAGGCGCCCAATTACCGCATCGACCGCTTCGGGATGTGATCCGGCCCATCGCTTCGGGAACTCAGGGGCGATCTGTGATAACCTATGTGAAAGGCGCAAGCAAACCAGAGGGATAATGAATGCCAAACTTTGAAAGGGTTCGACCGCTGGTTCACAACCTG
>NZ_JAZBON010000001.1:0-97716 GCF_036351135.1 Erythrobacter sp. | reverse complement strand
GGCTCCCCCGCCGCCGCCGCCTCCTCCTCCGGCACCGCCGCCGCCTCCGCCGCCGGCGCCTGCGTGTAACACGGGTCCGTATATCGTCTTCTTCGAGTTCGACGAATCCGACATTACCGCGGATGCAGCGACGATCCTCGACAATGCGGTGACGGCCTATGCCAATTGCGGCATGGCCTCGATCATGCTCGCGGGCCACACCGACACGGTCGGCCCGCAGAGCTACAACCTCGATCTGGCCGCACGCCGCAATGACAGCGTTCAGGAGTATCTGACCGGTCGCGGTATCCCGGGCGGTCGTATCTCGAGCGAAGCGTTTGGCGAGAACGATCTGCGCGTCCCCACCGCGGACGGCGTGCGCGAGCTGCAGAACCGCCGCGTGGAAGTCACTTACGGGCCGGGTTCCGGCATGTAAGCGCCTTCACAAGCGAACAAAGAAAGGGCCGGGAGAGCATATCTCCCGGCCCTTTTTGTTTACGCTTTCTTTTGCTCGAGGGCGGCGGACTTCAGGCGATGAAGTAGCCGTTGACTTCCCACCCGCTTTCGCCCTGCATCATGACGACGGTTTCGATGGCATCCCCTTCCCTGCCTGCAAAATCGGTGCGGAACTGAAGGATCTGGAACTCCCCTTCTGGCACGCCGGGCAAACTCGATGCGCGTTGTACATTGGTGAGCTTTCGCGACTTGGCCGCGCCCAGCGGAGCGCGTACCGGCTCGACCCGCTCCGCCCATTCAGCTGCGCTGACCTGCGTTTGAAAAAGGGTCCCGGCCACCTCCCAGCTGCCATCCCAATCGGACGCATCGACGCGATTCAGGAATATCCGCGCCGAAGAGAGTGCCTGCGGATCGGCCTCGGCAGCTGATACGTCGCCGGGAGTGGTCGAGGCCGCTTTAGTTGATGCGGGTGTGGAACCATCCCCGATGCCTGCGAACATGAAGACGGCGATGGCGGCTATTGCGATAGACATGATTAGCATTCCTCCTGTGAGCCAGGCCGACCGCGAAAGGCCGGCGGGGCGCGTTTGATTGAGGACTGCAGTGTCTTCGGGCGGGCTTTCCTTCTCCATCCCGAAAGCTCTGTGCGCTTGAGATTGGGGGTCATCGCTTTCGAAGTCCCCCAAAATTCTTGCGGCTTCCCGGCTGCTGCCTACCGACAATTTGCGGCGTGCATTGCGCAGGCGATCGTTGAACGCATGGACGGAAATGCCGAGCTCGGACGCGCTCGACTTTGCATCGTGCCCGGCGAGGAGCAGCCGCAGGGCCTCCTTCTCCTTGTCGGTGAGCGCGTCAATATCGCGGGCCATCAGGCCACCAGCTTGAGGTTCGCCCGGCTGCGCCTGCCGCCCAGGGGCTCGAGCGCGACATTCTCGACGCCCTCGACGCCCGCCAATCGTTCCGCGAGGTCGCCATCAAGGACGAAGTCGGAGCCGAGGCGGATATGCGCTTCCTCTTCATCGCCCAGCACGACGCGAACCATAACTTCGCCCGGCGCTCGCGTTTCGCGCTTCAGTTCGAGCGTCAGTTCGGCGAGGCCGGACAGGCTAGTCACGTCCAGTCTCAAAATCATCGGTGTGCTGCCCCTTATCGAGGCGAGCGGACGCGCGCCACGAACGGTGAGGCGGGGCGCTTCGCCCGAGGTCGGGCAATCGAGTTCCACTGTCAGCAGCACGGCCTCGTTCGCCTGCGCCCAGTCGAGGAATTGCGATACGAGCGATTCCTCGAAACAGGCCGAGGAGAATTGCGAGGAGCCGTCGTCGAAATCGACGCGCACGAAGTCTTTGCCGGTGCGCGTCTTCGCCTTGTTCGCGCCTTCGACAACGACGGCGATCGTGGCCTTGATGCGCTGGCCGGCGGCAAGCTCGGTCTGCATCAGGCTGTCATAGGAGCGCGCCCCTTGCGCCGAGGCGACCGCGCGATAATCGGCGAGCGGATCGCCGGCGAAGCGGAAGCCGAAATTCTCGCGCTCCTTCGCCATCGCCTCGCGCGGGGTCCAGGGATCGGTCGGCTGGAGGCGCAGGTCGTCCTGCACCGCATCCTCGCCCCCGAACAAGCCGCCCTGCCCGCTGACCCGTTCGCGCGCCGCGGCCTCCGAGGTCGCCAGCAACAGATCGGCATTGGCGAAGAGTTCGGCGCGGTTGGGGTGCAGGCCGTCGAGCGCACCGGCGCAAATCAGCCCTTCCAACTGGCGACGGTTCATCGAACCTTGCGGTAGCCGCTCGAAAAAGTCCTTGAGGCTGGCGAACTCCCCGTTCGCCCCGCGCTCGGCGACGACAGCCTCCATCGCCTTTTCGCCCACATTGCGAATGCCGGCGAGCGCATAGCGCACCGCGTAGCCGTCGTCGGTCTGCTGCACGGTAAAGCGCGCCTGTGAGGCGTTGACGTCGGGCGGAAGCACTTCGATCCCCTCGCTTTCCACCCGCTCGGCAGGATAGCGGCGCGCATCGTCGACGAAGATGGCGAGCTTTTCCGACTGATGCATGTCGAAGCACATCGAGGCTGCGTAAAACTCCTCCGGGTAATGCGCCTTGAGCCAGCCGGTCTGATAGGCGAGCAGCGCGTAGGCGGCGGCGTGCGACTTGTTGAAGCCGTAGCCTGCGAACTTGTCGATCAAGTCGAACAGCTCGTTCGCCTGTTTGGCTTCGATCCCGGATACTTCCTTGCACCCCTCGACGAAGCGCCCGCGCTGCATGTCCATTTCGGCCTGGACCTTCTTGCCCATCGCGCGGCGCAACAGGTCTGCGTCGCCAAGCGAGTATCCGGCAAGGATCTGCGCCGCCTGCATCACCTGTTCCTGGTAGACGAAGATGCCGTAGGTCTCGGCGAGAATGCCCTCGAGCTTCGGATGCGGGTATTCGATCGGCACCTCGCCCGCCTTGCGTTTTCCGAAGAGCGGGATGTTGTCCATCGGACCGGGGCGATAGAGCGAGACCAGCGCGATAATGTCGCCGAAATTGGAAGGCTTCACCGCGGTCAGCGTGCGCCGCATACCTTCGGATTCCAGCTGGAAGACGCCGACCGTGTTGCCCGCCTGCATGAGATCGTAGACCGCGCGATCGTCGAGCGGGAGCGCGCCCAGATCGATGTCGATTCCCCGCTCCGCCAGCAGGTCGACCGCCTTGCGCAGCACCGAAAGCGTCTTCAAGCCGAGGAAGTCGAACTTGACGAGCCCGCTGCTCTCGACATGCTTCATGTCGAATTGCGTCACTGGCATGTCCGAGCGCGGATCGCGGTACAGCGGCAGCAATTTCGCCAGCGGGCGATCGCCGATCACCACTCCCGCCGCATGGGTCGAGGAATTGCGCGGCAGCCCTTCGAGCTGCAACGCCAGATCGACGAGGCGCTTCACCTCGTTGTCATTGTCATATTCGCGCTTGAAATCCGCCGCGCCGTTGAGCGCGCGCGGCAGCGTCCACGGATCGGTCGGATGGTTGGGCACCATCTTGCAGAGACGATCCACATGGCCGTAGCTCATCTGCAAAATCCGTCCGCAATCGCGCAGCACCGCGCGCGCTTTCATCTTGCCGAAGGTGATGATCTGCGCGACGTGATCGTGCCCATATTTGCGCTGCACATAGCGGATCACTTCGCCGCGGCGCGTTTCGCAAAAGTCGATGTCGAAATCGGGCATCGATACGCGTTCTGGATTGAGAAACCGCTCGAACAGCAAGCCCAGCTTGATCGGATCGAGATCGGTAATGGTGAGCGCCCAGGCGACAATCGACCCCGCCCCCGATCCGCGCCCCGGCCCAACCGGAATGCCCTGGTCCTTGGCCCACTGAATGAAATCGGCAACGATCAGGAAGTAGCCGGGGAAACCCATATTGACGATGATGTCGATCTCGTAATCGAGCCGGTCGAAATAGACCTTGCGCTCTTCCTCGGAGAGGTCCTCGTAAGGTTCGAGACGCGCTTCGAGCCCGGCCTTGGACTGCTCCGCCAGCATTGCCGCCTCGCCTTCGAGATCGCCCGCAAGGCTTGGCAGGATCGGGTCGCGATAGGGCGGCGCATAGGCGCAGCGCTGCGCGATGACGAGCGTGTTGGCAGTCGCTTCGGGAAGGTCTGCGAAAAGCTCCTCCATCATGCTCGCCGATTTGACGAAGCCCTGCGGATTGGTGCGCGCGCGCTCCTCGTTTTCGAGATAGGTCGAGTTCGCGATGCACAGCATGGCGTCATGCGCCTTGTGCATATGCGGCTCTGCGAAATTGGCGGGGTTGGTGGCGATCAGCGGCAGATCGCGGGCATAGGCCATGTCAACCAGTGCCTCTTCGGCCCGATCGCAGACGGGATCGCCGTGGCGTGCCAACTCGATATAGAGCCGGCCTGCGAACAGCGCCTCGAGCCGATCCGCGAGCGCGTCCGCCGCATCGTGCTGTCCCTCCGCCAGAAGGCGCGTCAACGCCCCCTCGCCCGCTCCCGTCAATGCGATCAGCCCATCGGTGCGACCTTCGAGATCGCTCAGTGCGACATGCGGCTCGAGTTCAAGCGGACGTTCCAGATGCGCCTTGGACACGAGATCGCACAGATTGTCGTAGCCCGCCTCGTCCTGCGCATAGAGTGGCAGATAATCGACGAGCTTGCCCTCGCTACCCTCGCGCGCAACGCCGAGCATGGTGCCGATGATCGGCTGCACGCCCTCGCCCGTGCAGGCCTTGGCAAACATCACCGCGCCGTAGAGCCCATTGCGGTCGCAGATGGCGATCGCCGGAAAACCCCGCTCCTTCGCCAGCGTGGCCAGCGCCTTGGGATCGATCGCCCCTTCGAGCATCGAATAGGAAGAGAGCACGCGCAAAGGGACGAAGGGGGCGAATGGCATCGTTCGAAGTTACGCCTCGACAGGCGGCTTTCAAGCAGCGACGGGCCGGTCTTGGGGAAAAGCTGGGGGCAAGCTACGATTGTTGCGGGAGGGCAAGATGACCGAGATGATCGAAGTCGAAAACGTCAACACGCCGGGCAAGGTGAGCCGGGTCAATGCGGCGAAATATGCCGATATGCTCGCGGCATTCGAGCGCGCGGTGCCGAAGTCGTCACCGGGGCTCACTCAAGGCGAAGTGCGCGAGGCGGTCAAACCGCATTTGTCCCAAGACCTGTTTCCCGGCGGGAAGACCTGCGGATGGTGGGCGAAGACGGTGCAGCTCGACCTCGAAGCGAAGGGGCAGCTCGTGCGTGAGCAGACCAAGCCGCTGAGGTGGCATTGGAAATAGCCGAAGAGCGACTACAACAGCTTCTCGATATCCTTGGCGATCCCCGCCGGCGCGTCCTGCGGACCATAGCGCTTCACCACTTTGCCGTCGCGGTCGACCAGGAACTTGGTGAAGTTCCATTTGATCGAGCTCGATCCCATCAGCCCCTTCTTCTCCTGCTTGAGCCAGTCGAACAGGGGCGAGGCGTCGGGGCCGTTGACGTCGACTTTCTCCATCAGCGGGAAGCTTACGCCGTAATTGACGCGGCAGAATTCGGCGATCTCGTCGGCATTGCCCGGTTCCTGCGCCCCGAACTGGTTGCAGGGAAAGCCGAGTACTTCGAAGCCGCGATCCTTATATTGCTGATAGAGCTTCTCCAGACCGTCATATTGCGGGGTGAAGCCGCATTTGGATGCGGTGTTGCCGATCAGCAGGACCTTGCCCCGCTTGGCTTCCAGATCGAGGCTTTCGCCGCGATTGGTTGTGACTGTGAAATCGGCGATTGTCGTCATTTGAGCGCGCAGTCCTTGTGTTGATGCGGTCTATCCGCGCGGGAAGTCCGGCCGTTCGGACAGCGCCACCGCTTCGGCGGCGGTATATTCGCGGTCGCCCTTCTTCTCGATCACGTATTTGTCGCGCTCGTCCGCCGGCAGGGTGGCGACGTGGCGGATCATTTCAGCGAAGGTGCCGCGGCGCAGGGCGTTGCCGCCTGAAATGACGCCGTCGCTGGTCGCCTTGCTGTGCAGGGCGGCGCGATCGTTCCAGGCATCTTCGTCGCTATTGACCGGGGTGCCGTCGTAAGTGCTGGGATGGTCTGCCATGTTCGAGCTCTCCTTGTTTGAAAGATCAACGGGCCAGCGCGCCGATGGTTTCGGGGTCGACGCCACGAACGTGCCTAGCTCAGGACCCCGTCATGCAGGCGTACAATGCGATCCATGCGCGCGGCGAGGCGCTCGTTATGCGTGGCGACGAGCGCCGCGCTGCCCTCCCCGCGGACAAGCTCGAGAAACTGGCCGAGCACCGTGTCCGAAGTTTCCTCATCGAGATTGCCGGTCGGTTCGTCGGCGAGCACCAGCGTCGGCTGGTTGGCGAGCGCGCGCGCGACGGCGACGCGTTGCTGTTCGCCGCCCGAAAGCTGGCTGGGGCGGTGGGTGAGACGATGGCCGAGGCCGAGCGTTGCAAGCAGGGCCTCGGCACGGGTCGCCGCCTCGCTGCGCGAAAGCCCTGCAACCATCTGCGGCATGATTACATTTTCGGTCGCGTTGAAATCGGGCAGCAGGTGATGGAACTGGTAGACGAAGCCTAGATGTTCGCGCCTTATGCGGGTGCGTTCGTCCGATGCGAGCTTTTCCGCGCGTTCGCCGGCGATCGCGATGGAACCCTCGAACCCGCCTTCGAGCAGGCCGACCGCCTGCAGCATGGTCGACTTGCCCGATCCCGACGGACCGAGCAGCGCGACGATCTCGCCCGGCATGATGTCCAGATCGACCCCGCGCAACACATCGATCCGCTGACCGCCCTGTTCGAAACTGCGTTTCAAGCCGCGCAGGCTGACGATCGGCGCGGCGCTGGCCTGTGTGCTTGGCTCCAAAGCAGGATCCGCTTCACTCATAGCGCAGGACCTGGACCGGATCGGTGTTCGACGCGGTCAACGCGGGATAGAGTGTTGCGAGAAAGCTGAGGCCAAGGGCGAGCGCAACGATGCCGATGATCTCCCACGGATCGACGCGCACGGGGAGCGAGGTGAGAAAGCGGACCTGCGGGTCCCAGATCTCCACCCCGGTCAGCGCGGCGATGCCGTTGACGATGCCGTTGCGGAAATAGAGCAGCACGAAGCCGACGACGAGCCCCGTTACCGTGCCGATCGCACCGATCGTGGTGCCGGTGGTGACGAAGATCTTAAGCAAGCTGCGCCGCGTCGCCCCCATCGTGCGCATGATGGCGATGTCGCGAGTTTTGGCGCGCACCAGCATGACGAGGCTCGACAGAATATTAAAGGACGCGACCAACACCATGAAACTCAACACGAAAAACATCGCGACCCGCTCCACTTCGAGCGCTTCGAACAGGGTCGAGTTGATGCTCTTCCAATCGGCGATGACGGCCCGCCCGGTCAGCGAGCGTTCGACATCAGCGAGGATGTTGCCGACATCGTCGGGGTCGGTCACCGTCACCTCGATCAACCCCACCGTATCGCCCAGCAACAACAAGGTCTGCGCGTCCGACAGCGGCATGATGACGAACGTCTCGTCGAAATCATAGAGCCCGATCTCGAAAATCGCGCCCACTTCATAGCCGACTTGGCGGATCGAGGTGCCGAAAGGTGTCGCGCGTCCTTGAGGATTGATGATCGTGATCGTGTCGCCCACCCGCGCGCCGAGATTGGCGGCAAGGCGCGATCCGATCGCGACCTTGCCCGAGCCGGGCTGGATTGCGGCGATATCGCCCATCAGCACCTTGTCGGACAGATCGGCGATATCCTCGGCGGTATTGCCGCGCACGAAGACCGCGTTGGTGCGTCCGTTGTAACTCGTCAGCAACGGCTGCTCGATCAGCGGCGAGGCATTCGTCACGCCGGGCGTTTCACGGACTTCCGCGAGCACGCTTTCCCAATCGTCGAGCTGCCCGCCATAGGCCTGGATGATGGCATGGCCGTTGAGCCCGCTGAACTTTTCCAGCATTTCGGTGCGAAAGCCGCCCATGACGCTCATCACCAGTACGAGCATCGCGACCGAAAGCATCACCACGCCGACCGAGATACCGGCGACCAGCGCAATGAACGCTTCGCCTTTGCCCGGCCACAGATAGCGCTTGGCGATGAATCTTTCGAAGGGGGACAGCATGATGGATGGCATTCGCAACTGGGGCGGGAAAGGTGAACCGAGCCTGTAGGGCGCCCGACCCGCGCGCACAATCGCCGGTTTGCGCGGGGCTGTGCGAAAAGCGGGCGCGCGAGCGAGGCGACGGGGAGCTACCCCTGATGGTCGGCCTTGTAATTGCGCCGTAACATCGCCATTGATCGCACGCGTCGCAAGCGCAGCCCAAGCGAACCCGCAACGAGCGATAGCCATGACCCCAGCAAGTCCCTTTGCAGGCAATTTGACGCACCCGTTTCACGACGAGGACGGCGATACCCTGCGCGAGGAATGCGGGGTGTTCGGCGCAATCAATGCGGAGAAGGCCTCGGCAGCGACCGCCCTCGGCCTGCATGCGCTGCAGCATCGCGGGCAGGAAGCAGTCGGCATCACCAGCTTCGACGGGCGCGATTTCATCTCGCGCCGCGGGCTCGGCCATGTCGCGGATAACTTCTCCGCCGCCGAAGCGATCGCCGAACTGCCCGGCCCGATGGCGGCCGGCCATGTCCGCTATTCGACCACCGGCGGCGCAGGTCTGCGCAATGTGCAGCCGCTCTATGCCGAGCTCGCCAGCGGCGGCTTCGCGATCGCACATAACGGCAATATCTCGAACGCGCAGTCGCTCCGGAAAGATCTCGTCGGGAAGGGTTCGATCTTCCAGTCGACCTCCGACACCGAAGTCATCATCCATCTTGTCGCAACCTCGCGCTATCCGACCGTGGCGGACCGGCTGATCGACGCGCTGCGGCTGGTCGAAGGGGCCTATGCGCTGATCGTGATGACGCCCGAGGGGATGATCGCCTGCCGCGATCCGTTGGGCATTCGCCCGCTCGTCATGGGCCGGATGGGCGATGCGGTGCTGTTCGCGTCGGAGAGCGTCGCCTTCGACGTCGTCGGCGCCGAGATGATCCGCGAAGTCGAGCCGGGCGAGATGTGCCAGGTCGATTTTGCGGGCAACATCAAAAGCCTGCACCCCTTCGGCACGGTCGGTCCGCGGCCGTGCATCTTCGAACATGTCTATTTCAGCCGTCCCGACAGCTATTTCGCCGGGCGCAGCGTCTACGAAGCGAGGAAAGCGATCGGCAGCGAACTCGCGCGCGAGGCGCCGTGCGACGTCGATCTCGTCGTGCCGGTGCCCGACAGCGGGGTGCCCGCCGCAATCGGCTATGCCCAGGCCTCGGGCGTGCCCTTCGAGCTCGGCATCATCCGTTCGCACTATGTCGGGCGCACTTTCATCCAGCCCTCGGACAGCGCGCGCCATTCCTCGGTCAAGCGCAAGCACAACGCCAATCGCGGTCTGGTATCTGGCAAGCGCATCGTCCTGATCGACGACAGCATCGTACGCGGCACGACCAGTCTCAAGATCGTCGAGATGATGCGCGAAGCGGGGGCGAGCGAGGTGCATTTCCGCGTCGCCAGCCCGCCGACCGCGCATTCCTGCTTCTACGGCGTCGATACGCCGGAGCGTTCCAAACTGCTCGCCGCGCGGATGGAGCTCGAACCCATGCGCGATTTCATCAAGGCCGACAGTCTCGCCTTCATCTCGATCGATGGCCTTTATCGCGCGGTCGGATCGGAGGGGCGCGACAAAGCCTGCCCCCAATTCTGCGACGCCTGTTTCACCGGCGACTATCCCACCTCGCTGACCGATCTTCGCATGAGGGAAGACCGTTCGGGCGAGCTGCCCTTCGCCGATCCGAGAGCCGCCTGAACCCATGACAGAGAAAAAGAGACTAGCCGGTAAGACGGCCCTGGTGACGGGCGCGAGCAAGGGGATCGGTGCGGCGACGGCCAAGGCATTGGCCGCTGCCGGCGCGCATGTCATCCTGGTCGCGCGCAAGGTGAAGGCGCTTGAGGCGATCGAGGACGAGATCCACGACGCGGGCGGCACCTCGACCATCGCCCCGCTCGACCTTGCAGAGCCCGACGCCATCGCCCGTCTCGGCACGGCGATTGCGGGCCGGTGGCAGACGTTGGATATTCTTGTTATTTCGGCAGCTTACCTGCCGGAGCTCACACCGGTTAGTCAGATCGATCCCAAGCAATACAATCAGGCGATCCTGACCAATGTCGTCGCCACGCAGACGTTGCTTGCGGCGTTCGATCCGCTGATGCGCCGGGCCGAGGCGGGGCGGATCATCGGCCTCACCAGCAGCGTCGGCGCTCATCCGCGCGCCTTTTGGGGCGCCTACGGCTCGACCAAGGCGGCGTTCGACAATCTGCTCGAAACGTACGGCGCCGAGGTGGAAAAGCTGAGCGAGCTGCGCGTCGCCATTCTGGATCCGGGCGCCACCCGCACCGACATGCGCGCGCGCGCCTATCCCGGCGAAAAGCCCGAAACCGTAAAGCCGCCCGAAGTGGTGGCGGAACGCATCGTTGCGCTGCTCGAAGAAGATTTCGAGACCGGACACCGCGAACGCGTGGCCGAGCCGGAAGACTGACCGGCAGACGGAGCGACACCGGTCCTCGTCGATGGCCGTAAATCGCGGCGTGACGTCAATTTCGCGCGCAAAACGACGTCTTAGGCTGCTGTTAACCATTTCTTTCTATCTTCGGTGAAGCATTCTCGCCGATGACATTCGCGTGGACGCCGGGTCGAAGCGCCGAATCGCACTCCTTCGGGAGTACGGACAAAAGAAGGTTACGAGAAGACCATGCCGAGCAACAACAATCGTTACGAGCTGGCATCGCAGGAAGACCGCTGCTCCCCGCGCACGCGGCTGACGATCCCGGCCACTCTCCGGGCATCGGGCGGGCGCGCATTTCAGAGCGTGGTGCACGATCTTTCGATCTCGGGTTTCTCGGCCGCCTCGATCAACCGCATGCATGACGGCCAGATGTGCTGGCTAACTCTCCCCGGCCTCGAATCGCTTCAGGCGCAGGTGGTCTGGTGGGACAATTGCATCGTCGGCTGCGCGTTCAGCGAACTGCTGAGCCCGATCGTGCACGACAACATCCTGCAGCGTTACAGCAATACAGGCGTCTATCGCCCGATGGCGTGACGCGGCTTACATCCGCGAGCGACAATCATTCCGCAGCGGATATCCTGCCGATCATCTCGAACCAGACATCCCTGTTCGGGCCGGTTGCCGTTGGCCAGTTGCCCACGATGGTGATCACCAGATCCTGCTCGGGGAGAATGGTGATCGACTGACCGAAAATCCCCTGCGCGCCGTAGCCTTGCGGATAGGTCCACCACTGATAGCCGTAACCGAAACCGGGCCTGCTTGGGAAATCGACCTGGCTGTCGCCGGCTTCGGCAAACCAGCCTTCGGGAACGACAGTGCCGCCGCCTTCGAGCGCGAAGATCCCCATCCGCGTATAATCGGACAGGCGCAGCGACAGACAGCAGCCGCCGATGTTGCCGCCGCGCTGATCGTTCATCCAGAACAGCCCACCGGCAAAGCCCGCCGGCTCGACGATCTTTTCCTGCGCATAAGCGGCGAGCGGCAGGCCGACAGCGTTTTCGATAATGAGGCCGAGAAGGTTGGTCTCGCCGGTCTTGTAGACGAATTTCTCGCCCGGAGGGGCTTCGCGTTCGAGACGCTTCATCTGTTCGACGATCGCCCCTTCCCCGTATTCGAGCGTGAACCGCGCGAGCTGGGCCACGTCGCTTTCCGGGTCGGTATAATCCTCGTTCCAGGCGGCGCCGCTGGTCATGGTCGCGACCTGGCGCACGGTGACGTCGTCATAGGCCGATCCCGCAAGGCCCGGGACGTAACGGGTGACGGGATCGTCGAGGCTGGCGATGAAACCGTCCTTCAGCGCCGCGCCGAGCAGCGTCGAGGTGAAGCTCTTGGCGACCGAGAAACTGGTCCAGCGCTGATCGGGGGTGAAGCCAAGAGCGTAATCCTCGAACCGGACGCCGCCATCCTCCCACACCATGACGCCCGCCGCGCCGGTATCGATCATGGTGCGTCGGATATCCTGCGCGAGGCTTGCGGGGAGCGGCTCGCCGGCCCGCAATTCGCGCGGGGTCGTCGCGGCGGGCACTTCGTGACCGGGAAACCAGTTTTCCATGGCGCGAAACCGGGCGGACCTCTGCTCGTCGTTCCAGAACAGGACCTGAAGCTCGGACGGATCGCGCGCCGGCGGCTCGACGAAGGCGACCGGTTCCTGCGCGACCGGCTGGACGCCCGGCCCATCTACCGCGCCTAAACTGCAAGCCGAAAGCGCCAGCATTGCAGCTGCCGCGCTCGCCATGATCGAAGCCTTGTGCTTCATTCCCGTCATCTTTCCCCTCACCTTTCCCTGACCAGCGTAACCTGGCGCACATCGATATTGCCGGCGCGAAAGCCGGCTTCGCAATAGTCGAGATAGAATGTCCAGAGCCGCACGAAGGGCGCATCGAAGCCAGGCGGCAGCCGCCCTGCCCGAACGGCGTCGTCGAAGCGTTCGTGCCACAGTTTCAGCGTCTCGGCATAGTCGCAACCGAAGCGGGTTTCGTCGCGCCAGACGAGCCCGCGCGCTTCGGCGAGGCGGCGAAACTCGCTTCGCTTGATGAGCATGCCGCCCGGAAAGATGCAGGCCTGAATGAAGTCGGGCGTGCGCGCATAGGTTTCGAACAGGTCGTCCGCCATCGAGATGAACTGCAGCCCCGCGCGCCCACCCGGCTTGAGGCTGCGCGCGATGCAATCGAGGAAACCGGGCCAGTATTCGCGGCCCAGCGCCTCGACCATCTCGACGCTGGCGATTGCGTCATAGGTGCCGTCGATGTCGCGGTAATCGAGGCGGCGATAGTCGATCCCCTCCCCCCCTTGCCCGCGTGCAAAGGCGAGTTGCTCGTCCGAGAGGCTGATCGCGGTGACCGTGGCCCCGCGCCGCGCCAGCAACCGCGCGAGCGAACCCCAGCCGCAACCGATTTCGAGCACGGATTCAGGCGTGCCGAGACGATCCGCGAGCGCGGCCAGCTTGCGCTCCTGCGCGGCTTTAAGAGCGGCTTCGTCGCCGCCGGTCGCGAGGCCCAGCGCGCTCGAATAGGTCATCGTCGGATCGAGCCAGGCGCCGTAGAAATCGTTGCCGATATCGTAATGCGCGGCGATGTTGCGCGCCGAGCCCTGGCGGTGATTGCGATTGAGCCAATGCGCGATCCGGCCGATCCAGCGCAGCGGCCCGGTGCTGCGCGCGATCTGACCCAGGCTGCGCGCATTGGCGGAGAACAGCGCGAACAGGGCGACCCGATCGGGCGTTTCCCATTCGCCCGCCTCGTAGGCCTGGTAAAAGCCGATCACCCCGCCGCCCGCCAGCCGCAGCAATCCGCGCCAGTCCTTGAGCTCGATCTCGGCAGCGAAGCCGGGCGCTCGCCCGCCGAGCATTCGGGTCGAACCGTCGGGGAGATGGGCGAGCAGCGATCCCTGTCCCAGGCCGGCATCGATCCGGGTAAGCATCGTGCGGAAACCCGGCGCGATGGCGCGCGAGACGAAGCCGGGACGGCTCAGGAAAAGCCTGCCCGATCGCAGTAGCAATGCGCCGCGCGCCGCCTCTCTCTTGACCCCTTGCGCCGTCATGGCGCCCTAATAGTCAGCCTCGTAGCGCCCCGGCAAGTCGCTAGTGGCGGCCGCGACGCGCCCTTTGCCCGTCAATCGTCCTTCATCGCGCGATAGGCGTCCAGCGCTCGCTCGCGTCCCTCCTTATGGGCGATCAGCTTGGTGGGATAATCCTCCGGCCGGCAATCGTGACTTTCCGGATCGTGGATGGCCTCGTCAGGCAGACCAGCCAGCTCGGGTACATAGGTGCGGATATAGGCCGCGGCGTCGAATTTCTCGCTTTGCGTCAGCGGCGCCATGATCCGGCTGAACATGTTGGCATCGACGCCCGTTCCCGCGTTCCACTGCCAGTTGACCGAGTTGGAGCCGTAATCGGCATCGACCAGGCAATCCCAGAACCATTGCTCGCCGCGCCGCCAGTCGATCAGCAGATGCTTGATGAGAAAGCTCGCCGTGATCATCCGCACGCGGTTGTGCATCCAGCCGGTCTGCCATAACTGGCGCATTCCGGCATCGACGATCGGATAGCCGGTTTCCCCCTTCTGCCAGGCGCGAAGGTCGCTCGCCGCGTCATCGTCGCTGTCGGGATCGCGCCAGCTCAGCTTCTCGTAATCCTCGCGGTAACTCTCGCGGCCGTAATCGGGAAATTGACAGATGACGTTCTGCGCGTAGTCGCGCCAGACGAGCTCGCTTTCATACGTCTGCCATCCGTCGGAGCGTTTGTGCTTGAGCGCGTGCCAGATCTGCACCGGGGTGATTTCGCCATGATGTAGATGCGGCGACATGCGCGAGGAGCCGTCTTCGCTCGGCAGGTTGCGCCGATCTTCGTAGTCGCCGACATCCCCTTCCCATTCGGACAGCCGCTGATGCGCCGCCTCCTCGCCGACCTCCCAGAAATTGGCGATCCCGCCCGACCAGTCGGGCTTGGTCGGTAAGAGGTTCCAGTCGGCGAGATCGTCGCTCGCGGGCCAGTCATCGGGGGACGAGAGCTCTTCGGGCCCAGGCAGCGTGTCGCGCGGTGGAAACTCGGCGCGGGTCGCTTTGTAGAAGGGCGTGTAGATTTTGTAGGGTTCGCCCGATCCGGTCGCCACGTGGCCCGCCGGGAACAGGTAATTCCCATCGTAGAACGTGAGGTCGAGTTCGTCCGCAAGCTCATCCTGCGCGCGCACCCACCACGGTTCGTAATGGCGATTGGCATGGACGGCCGTGGCACCCACGGCGTTTGCGCAGGCGGTTAGTTCTTCCACCGCATCCCCGCGCCGCAGAATGAGCTCGGCGTTGCGCTTGCCCAGGCTCTTCGACAGGCTTTCGAGCGAATGGTGCAGCCACCAGCGCGCCGCGCCGCCCAGCTTATGCTCGCCCGGCGCGTCGTCATCGAGGACATAAACGCACACGACCGGCCCCGCCTCGGCGGCGTGATAGAGCGCGGGATTGTCCGCCATGCGCAGATCGCGTCGGAGCCAGACGATTTGGGGTTTGGACATTGTCGGATGAATGCTTCTACTGCGATGGAAGTTCCGCACATTGCACGTGCCGAAGCGCCACACCGAACCGGCCCCGCGCGCGTGGATCGTAGAAGCGCGCGTCGCGCAGCACGATCGATCCGTCCTCGGCGCGCGTGGCGAAGGGCGCTCTGGACCACGACAGGAACGCCTCGACCTGCGAAGAACGCTGTCGCTCGTCAGCGAGATCGGGAAGCGCGCATTGCACGTCTTCGCTTGCACGGTAGCCCTCGCCCGCCGCCTCCCCGCCCCAGGCATCGGAGACCCAGCGACCATCCTCGAGCTGCGCGATCCGTTCGCGCTCCCACGAACGGATCGGCGCCGGCGACGCGATGAAGGAGACGGCTTGCGGATGCCAATGATCGCCGCGGTGCGCATAATGCGACGCGGTCTGCGCGCCGTTCACCCCGATATAGGCCAGCATGATTGCGAGCGCGGCGCGCGCGATCCCTCGCTGGTCGCCGCCCGCCTTCTCACGCCGCGAGGCCGACAAGACGCTGACGATGAGCAAGGCCCACAGCCAGACGTCGATAATGAACAGCGTATCGCCATAGAACCAGCGGCTCGAAAACGGCTCGAGCAGGCGGATGCCGTAGACGTTGAGCCAGTCGAGCGCGGGATGCGACAGACAACCCACGAAGGCGAGCGCATAAAGCCAACCGAAGCGGACCGGCGCGCGGGTTTCGGGACGCTTGCCTCGGCGCGCCTGCCAGCGGTCGAAACCCCATAACAGCCCGGCGAGGATCAGCGGCAGCAGCACCATGGCGGGCGGGCCGTGCGTGATACCGCGGCGAAAGCCCAGATGCTCGGTGCCCTCCAGCCAGAAGAAGCACGCCGCATCCACATCGGGCAGGTTCGCCCCGATCACCAGCGCGGGCATGCCAAGGCCGGTCTTTCGCTTGAGCCCGGTCTGTCCGATGACGGCACCGACCAGGCCGTGAGTGAGATTGTCCATCGCCCGTTCGCCTATCTGCAGCCCGAAGGCAAAGCGAGTGGAAATGCGTGGGCGTTTGCCCTAGCCATGTCGCGTTTCTGGGAGAATTGTTCGGACATGAGTGAAACAGCCCCTTTCGTACGGCCCGAGATGAAAGCGTTTCTCGACGCGTTGGAGGCGATGGACGGCCCGGCGATCACCGATATGACATTGGCCGAAGCGCGCGAATCCTATGTTGCGCTGCACGCCATGGCGGATCGTCCGGCGCGCGAGCTGGTGGTGATCCGCGACCTTTCCTGCCCCGGTCCGGCGGGCGACATCCCCTTGCGGCTCTACGATGCGCGCGACAGCCGCGAGGCGGGGCCGATCGTCACCTTCTATCACGGCGGCGGCTTCGTCATCGGCGATCTGGAAACCCATCACGCGCTCTGCACCGAGATCGCCGCGCTGATCGATCTGCCGTTGGTCGCGGTCGATTACCGCCGCGCGCCCGAACACCCCTTCCCCGCCGCGATCGATGATTGCGAGGCGGCGACGCGCTGGATTGCGGGCTCGCCCGGCGAACTGGGCCGGGAGGCGACCGGGATCGTCACCATCGGCGACAGCGCCGGCGGCAATGCGACCATTGTCGTCGGACAATTGCTCGGCCGGGAGCCGGCGGCGGTGCCCATTGCCTTGCAGGTGCCGATCTTTCCGCTGGCGAGCGATGCGATGGGTTCGGACAGTCTGGCGCAGTTCGGCGATGGCTATGTCCTCACCCGGACCGCGATCGAGTTCTTCGCCGAAAGCTACCGGGCGAACAGGGACGATGCGCGCGGTTTTCCCATACTCGGCGATCATTCCGCCGCTCCGCCGACCGTGCTGGTCACCGCCAGCCTCGATCCGATCCGCGATTCGGGCCGCGACTATGCCAAGGGACTGACTGATGCCGGGCGCGACTTCGTCTATCTCGAGATCGAGGGCGTGACCCACAGCTTCACCAATCTGCGCGGCGCGGTGCCGAGCACGCAGGCCGACCTCGAACGCATCGTCGCCGCCATGCGCTTCATGCTGGACCATCCGGCGCCGGAGAGTGGCTCATGAGCAGTCTTCCCTATCGCCCCTGCGCCGGCTTCATGCTCGCCAATCCCGAAGGCCTCGTCTTCGTCGGCGAGCGGATCGACAAGAAGGCGCTCGGTTTCTGGCAGATGCCGCAGGGCGGGATCGATCCGGGCGAGGAGCCGAAGGATGCCGCCCTTCGAGAGCTTCACGAGGAGACCGGGATCGGCGCCGATCTGGTCGAGATCGTCGCGCCCGCCTCGCGTCCTATGCGCTACGATCTGCCGCCCGAATTGCTGGGCAAGGTCTGGCGCGGCAAATATCGCGGACAGCTCCAGCACTGGTATCTCGGGCGCTTCCTCGGCAGCGAAGACGACGTCGATCTCGAAGCGCACGACCCCCCGGAATTCCGCGCCTATCGCTGGGTCGAACCGGCGCGCCTGCCCGACCTCATCGTGCCGTTCAAGCGCGAAGTCTACGCGGCGCTGGTCGAGGAATTCGCCCCGCTGATCTGATCAGTTGCTGGCCTGATCAATTGCTGGTGGGGCCGCCTTCGGGCGTGTCGACCGCCAGCCGCGCGGGCGGTCCGGCGGAGATGCGCGCCTGCAGCGCCATCGTTTCTGGGCAGGAAGCGCCGCACAGGCTCTCCAGCCGCGACAGGTTGCGCTGCGCCTTTTCGAGCGCGCCCTTTTCCACAAGCGCCTCGCCTTCGCCCGAAATCGCTGCGAAATTGTCCGGATCGCGGTTCAACGCCTCGCGGTAATAGCGGATCGCCTTGCCCTGCAAACCGTCGGCCCGCGCCGCTTCGGCAAGCTCGAGGAAGATCGGCGAATAGGCCGGATCGACTGCAAAGGCCGCCTCGAACGCATCGACCGCGCCCTGCGTATCGCCCGATGCGAGCGCCGCCTGCCCCTGCGCGATCAGCGCCGCCGCCGCCGGCTTGGGCTCGCGTTCGCCCGCGCTGGTCACACTCGCCGTCGCCATGAGGAACAGCGAAAGGGCAGCGGCGGCAGGCGCAAAACGCATGAAGAGCTCCTTGATATCGGCGAGGCCCGGGAAAGTCGGCATTGCCATGGTTTTTAGGGCTATCACGATGAACGCAATATGGCGACAAAAAACCCGTCCGTGCCGTCGTGGTACGGTGTCAGCCGCAATCCCTTACCGCGCGGCCGGCCCACCGGCATGTCGGGGGCAGTCGCGCGCCAGCCGGGATGGCGCGCGAGGAAGGCGTCGATGCGCTGGGGGCCTTCGCTATCGAGCAGCGAACAGGTGACGAAGACGAGCGTGCCGCCGGGCCGCACCAGCTGAGCGCCGATATCGAGCACGTGGTCCTGCAAAGCGGCGAGGCGACCCAACATGGCGGGCGTAAGGCGCCAGCGGCTTTCCGGATTGCGCCGCCAGGTGCCGCTGCCCGAACAGGGCGCATCGACCAGCACGCGGTCGGCTTTCGCTTCCCATGGCCGCAGCGCCTCCATCTCGCGGCCCGGGTCGAGGAGCAGCGTTTGCGCAATCCTCGCACCGGCGCGCTCGGCCCGCGGGGCCAGATTGCCGAGGCGTCGCTTGTCGGTGTCGGCGGCGATGATCTCGGCATCGTTCCCGGTCGCGGCAGCTAGGGCGAGCGTCTTGCCGCCCGCCCCGGCGCACAGATCGACGATCGTCTCCCCCGCCTCGGCTGCGACCGCCTCGCACATCCACTGGCTGCCGTGGTCCTGTATCTCGATGAAACCCGCGCGATATTCCGGCCACGCCTCGACATTGGCAGCGGCTTCCAGGCGCAGCGCATGTGGCGCCAAGAGCGGCTCGGCGGGTTCGGGCAGGGCGAGCGCCTCGCGGCGCGCCTTAAGCGCGTTGACCCTGAGATCTAGCGGCGCACGTTCCAGCAAGGCGGCACCCACGCGCGCGTCGATGCCCGACGCCGCCAGCCTTTCTGAAAGCCATTGCGGGGCGAGGCCGGCCGTCGCCGGCTGCTCGTCCGCACCGATAGGCGCCGGACCGTGGCGCGACCCGTCGAACAGCGCCGCCAGCTGCGCGTCCTCCTGCGCCAACGCCAGCATCGCCTCGCGCCCGCTCGCCGGCACCTCGCCGCACAGCCGCACCGCGCGGTAGACCAGTTCGCGCACCGCCCGCCGATCCTTCGATCCGGCATAGCGCCGCTGCTTGAAGTAGGCCGCGATCAGCCGATCGGCCGGCGCGCCTTTTGATTGCGCCGCCTCGATGATTGCGTCGAGCAGTTCGATTGCGGCCTGAACCCGAGCGGCAGGGGTCATGGGCGGCAAGTCCTACAGGATGGAACACATGGAACACGGTCCTGGGGGAGTTTTTTCGGGTGCGCTCCTGTGGTGGGAAATGGCGGGTTTGTGCAGATTTGGCGGAGGTTTGTCATGCGGAAGCTAGTGCCATGTTCGGGTGGGGGTAGGAAAGGTCCGGTTGGGAATTGCGTTGGCGGAAGAGGCCGGCTGCGTCGCTTCTGCTTCAACCGTCATCCCCGCGAAGGCGGGATTCCGCTTTTCTTCGAGCGCTGCGCGGACAGCCCCTTGGTCCCCGCTTTCGCGGGGATGACAATAGATTAAAATGTTCGCGCCGCATCTCGGTCGCGCAGCGTCCGCAAGGGCGACCGCCCGCCCGCAGCGGGCGCAGCTTCAGCTGCGCGTCTAGCGAGGACGTGCTCGCGGATGCGAGCACGTAAAGATTACCTCGTCGGATAGTTCGGCGCTTCGCGGGTGATGGCGACGTCGTGGACATGGCTTTCGGACAGGCCGGCGCCGGTTATCCGCACGAATTGTGCACGTTCGCGCAAATCGGCGATGGTGGCGGAGCCGGTATAGCCCATGGCCGCCTTCACGCCGCCGACCAGCTGGTGAATGACGTCGGCCGCCGGCCCCTTGAACGGGACCTGTCCCTCGATCCCTTCGGGCACGAGCTTTTGCGCCGAGATATCCTGCTGGAAATAGCGATCGGCGCTGCCCCGCGCCATCGCGCCGACGCTGCCCATGCCGCGATAGGCCTTGTAGGAGCGGCCCTGGTAGAGGAACACTTCGCCCGGGCTCTCCGCCGTGCCGGCCAGCATGGAGCCGACCATCACGCTCGACGCGCCCGCGGCCAGCGCCTTGGCCGCATCGCCGCTGGTGCGAAGGCCGCCATCGGCGATCACCGGAACGCCCGATTTCGCCGCTTCGCCGGCGCTTTCCATGATCGCGGTCAGCTGCGGCACGCCGACGCCCGCGACCACCCGCGTGGTGCAGATCGAGCCCGGCCCGATCCCGACCTTTACCGCATCCGCGCCCGCATCGATCAGCGCGCGCGTCGCTTCGGCGGTGGCGACATTGCCGGCGATCACCTGCACCGAGTTGGAGAGCGATTTCACCCGTTCGACTGCGCGCGCAACGTCGCGATTGTGACCGTGCGCGGTGTCGATCACCACCACGTCGACCTCGGCCTCGACCAACGCCTCGGTCCGCGCGAAACCGGCATCGCCCACCGTCGTCGCCGCCGCCACCCGCAGGCGCCCGGCGCCGTCCTTGGTGGCATTGGGATACGTCACCGCCTTTTCGATATCCTTCACCGTGATAAGGCCGATGCAGCGATAATCCTCGTCGATCACCAACAGCTTCTCGATCCGCCGCTTGTGCAGCAGCCGGCGCGCTTCCTCGCCGCTGGTGCCCAGGGGAACCGTGGCGAGGTCCTGCGTCGTCATCAGCTCGCGCACCGGCTGGGCCGGGTTCTCGGCAAAGCGCACGTCGCGATTAGTCAGGATGCCGCAAAGCTTGCCGTTCGCATCGGTCACCGGGATGCCCGAGATGCGGTTGGCTTCCATCAGCTCCTTGGCTTCGCCAAGCGCTGCATCGGGGCCGATCGTGATCGGGTTCACCACCATGCCGCTTTCGTAGCGCTTGACCGCGCGCACCGCGGCGCATTGCTCCTCGATGTCGAGATTGCGGTGAAGTACGCCGATCCCGCCGAGCTGCGCCATGACGATGCCCATATCGGCCTCGGTCACGGTGTCCATCGCGCTCGACAATACCGGGATGTTGAGCGCGATATCCTTCGTCAGCTGCGTCCGGGTGTCCGCCATGCTGGGCAAGACATTGCTCTCGGCGGGTCGCAGCAGGACGTCGTCGAAGGTAAGGCCGAGGGGAATGTCGGTGTGCACGAGGGGCTTTCTGCTTGGGAAGGACGGAGCGAATCGTGCACGTCCATGTAGAGCCGCCGGGCCGACTTATCCAGTGCGCGTCATCCGGTCATTCCCGAGACGAAAATCTCGCCGCCATTGGTCGCGCAATCAATCGCGCGCCGGATAGGCGCCAGGATAGGCCGAGGTGCTGGCGATCCGGGTGAGCAGCGCTTCGTGCAGCAATATGTCGTCGATCGCCCCGCCCAGTTCGAGACTGCGGCCCTCGTCGCCGGGCTTGTGATAGGCCTCGGTGAGATAGGGCCCGAGGACGAGCCGCGAGCCAAACGAGGTCGAGAGCAGCACCGTCGGCACCCCTTCGTCGAGCAAGACCCAACCGTCCTGCCGCTGCACGAAGGTTTCGGCAAAGTCGCGGTCTCCCAGCTCGCGGCCCTGTTCGCGCAAGGTCCGAAGGACGATTTCGTCGAGTGCGGTGCGCCCCTCGCCCACAAAGCCGACTGCGCTGCCCGCAGGCGCGACCGCAGCCGTGTCGAGATTGAAGGCGGCAACGATGCTGTCGAGCGGCATCGGGGGCCGCGCGACGAAGGCTTTCGCGCCAAGCAGCCCGAATTCCTCGGCGCTGGTGGCGAGGAACAGGATGTCGCGATCGTGCGGGCCGCTCGCGCCCAGCCGCCGCGCGAGTTCGAGCATCGCGGCGATCCCGCTCGCATTGTCGATTGCGCCGTTGCAGATCGGATCGGGCTTGCCGGGCGCGCATTCGCCCAAATGATCCCAATGCGCGAGCACCAGCACCGTGCCTGCACCGCGCATGGTGCCGGGAAGGAGGCCGAGGAGGTTGGCGCTGACAAATTCGCGGCGCTCGGTGCGCGCATCGATCGCGATAGTCGCTTCGAGTTCCTCGAACATGAAATCATCGCCGCGCGCCCGCTGGACCAACGCGTCCCACGCGCCCGCCGGCAATGCCTCGGCCAGCGCCTCGCGGGTCACGAATGCGGTGAAACGGTCGTTCGCCTCGCTTTGGAGCGCGATCCTTTCGCGGCCCAGCAGCGCCTCGACCTCGGCAATCTCTGCCTCGTTCTCGAGCACGGTCACGACCGCGGCGGGTCGCGCCTGAAAGACGTGGTCGCGCCGCGGCGAGTTGATAACGGGCCGCCCACGCATCACCACGATCCTGCCGATCATTGCTTCGGGAGGAACCTCGCCTGCATCTTCGCCGACGAAGACCACGCCGGTGCCATCGACCAGTGCGCGGCGCGAGCTCGTATAGGCGACGGCTTCGTCCGGATCGAAGGTGATCGAGCCCTTATTGGTGCGCATGGTGATGCGGCTTTCGAGCGGGATTGTGCTGACCAGCGGCACCGCTCCGCGCCAGGCGCTGCCCGGATCGTTGGTGCCGGAAACCAGTCCGGTCTCGGCCATGCGCTGCGAGAGGAAGGCGAGCGTGCGCTCTTCGCCTGGCGTCCCTGGCTTGCGTCCACCGAAAGCATCGCTCGCCAGCGTGGTGATATCGGCCCGCATCCGCTCGGCGATTTCGGCGCGTTCGGCGGCGAGCGGGTCGGGTTCGGGCGTGGTGGTGCAGGCGGCCAAGGCGCAGACGAACGCGAGCGACGCCAGCGCCCTCGCCCAGCCCAGCCGACTGCCGCGTTCAAACCGCCCCCGCGAAGTCATTCAGCCGTCCACCCCCCGTCGATGCTCCAGTTCGCGCCGGTCACGTTGCCCGCCTCTTCGCGGCAAAGGAAGACGGCGAGCGCACCCACTTCCTCGGGCTGGACGAATTTCTTGGTCGGCTGTTTGGCCAAAAGCACATCCTCGATGACCTTCTCGCGGCTCAGGCCCCGCGCCTTCATCGTGTCGGGGATCTGTCCCTCGATCAGCGGCGTCCAGACATAGCCGGGGCTGATGCAATTGGCGGTCACCCCACTGGTCGCCAGTTCGAGCGCGATCGTCTTGGTAAAGCCGGCGACCGCGTGTTTCGAGGCGTTATACGCGCTCTTGAACGGCGAGGCGGTGATCGAATGGGCGCTGGCGGTGTTGATGATCCGGCCCCAGCCTTTTTCCTTCATCGCGGGCACCGCGGCTCTGGTCGTGTGGAACACCGCCGACAGGTTGAGCGCGATCACCGCGTCCCATTTCTCGGGCGGAAACTCCTCCACCGGGGCGACATGCTGCATTCCGGCATTGTTGACCAGAATGTCGAGCGGGCCGACCTCCTCCATCATCCGCGCGATCGCGGCTGCATCCATCAGGTCGGCGCCGTTGTAATCGGCACCCAGTTCCTCGCGCAGCGCCGCGATCTCGCCCTCGTCGCCGAAACCGTTGAGCACGACATCGGCGCCCTCGGCGCGAAGCGCGCGCGCGATCGCCAGGCCGATCCCCGACGTCGATCCCGTTACGAGCGCGCGCTTTCCTGCCAGCATCGGGCACAATCCTTTGCATAAACCATTGAAGAAACAGATCGGGCGGTGCCATAGCGCGTCGCTGCCTTCAGCAAAAGCCCGCGCGGGGGCGCGGCGGCATAGGCTGCATCGGCGGCACCAGAGGGGAGAACAAAGGCATGCGTCTAAACCCGTTCGACACGTCGAAGATCAATGTCGGGACCACGGGCCGCGGGGGCCGTGCGGGGGCGGTGGGCGGCGTTGGCTGCGTCGGCATCGTCATCGCGCTGATCGGCGCGGTCGTGTTCGGGGTTGATCCGCGCCAGACGCTGGGCCTGATCGAAGGCGTGCAGCAGACCACCGCGACCACGCAAGCGCCGGCTAACGAGAACGAGAGCGCGATCTGTTCCTCCAACGCCTATGCCAGCGAGACCTGCGCCGCGCTGACCTCGCTCAACCAGACCTGGGCCGACGTCTTCGCAGACCAGGGCTACGAGTTTCGCCAGCCGACCCTGCGCTTTGCCACCAGCGAGCGCTTCAACACCGCCTGCGGCGCCGCGTCGACCGGCATGGGCCCGTTTTACTGTCCGGCGAACGAGACGATCTATATCGATGTCGGCTTCTACGATGAGCTCGCACAGATGGCCGGCGAACGCGGCGATTTCGCGCGGCTCTACGTTGTCGCGCATGAATTCGGGCACCACATCCAGACCATCACCGGCATCAGCGGCCAGATTCGCAGCGCGCAGAGCGCCGATCCGTCCCGCGCGAACCAGCTCAACGTGCTGATGGAATTGCAGGCCGATTGCTATGCCGGCGTATGGGCGGGCAAGAACCGCAATCTGCTGGAAGCCGGCGACATGCAGGAAGGCCTGCGCGCTGCGAGCGCGATCGGCGACGACACGCTGCAGCGGCGCTCGGGACGCGGGATCGATCCCGACACGTTCACGCATGGTACAAGCCGCCAGCGCCAGGAAGCATTGCAATTGGGCTTAAGGGGAGACGACCGTGCCTGCGACCAGATTACGCAAATCCGCTAAGGGCGTAGGGCTCGGCCTGACACTCGTCTGCGTGGCGAGCGCGATTGCCGCCCCCGCCGCCGCCCAGACGCGGCAGGAAGAACCCGACGCGATGGATGTGGCTCAAACCCCCTTTCGCGATCTCAACATCTCTTCGGAGGATATCGACCCGATCCTGCTCAAGGCTCTCGCGGACGTCTACGCAACCGAGGGCACGCAGAGCTGCGATGCAATCCATATGAAGATTGCCGAGCTCGACAACGCGCTGGGCGACGATTTCGATCTGCCGCGCGGCGACGATGGCGGCTTGAGCGTGGGCCGCGTGGCACAGAGCGTGGTCGGCTCGCTCCTGCCCTTTCGCGGGATTCTGCGCGAAGTGACCGGTGCCAATGAGAAACGGCGCGAACAGGAATTGGCGGCTGCCGCGGGGCTGGTCCGGCGCGGTTTCCTCAAAGGCGTTGGCCTGGCGCAGGGCTGCGATTATCCCGCCCGCCCTCGCGAGATCGTAGCCGTGGCGGCGGAGGACCAATCGATGGACGATCAGGTGAACCGCACAGGCGACTGAAGTATCGTGAGAATAATGGCGCCCGTTGGAATGCGGGCGCCCTAGCGCGTCTTGCGGCGCATTTCCTTGATCTCTTCATCGAGACTGCGCAGCACTTCCCTGCGGGTGTCGGCGGGCATCTCGCGGTTCTTCGCAATGCTATTGCGCGCCTGCTTCAGCCCATTGAGCGCTTGCTCCAGAATGCGCTCGCGGCACATCAGGACGGTGGCGGTGCCATCCTCGCGCTCGATCGTCTTGACGACGTCTTCGCCGCCATTCGCACAATGCATCTCGATCCGGGTAGTGCCGCGCAACCGGCCCTCTTCGGCCAGCGCGCGCGCGGCGAACGAGCGCTCGACGATTTCGGGCACGTCCTCAAGCACGCGCTCGGCTTCGGCTAGGCTTTCGCGCATTTCGGCCCTGATCTCGGCCAGCTCGGCCTCACTTAGCCCCCCGAGGTGACGGGAATGGAGCCGCGCGAACACTTTCGCGTCGTCCCTTGCCCGTAATGCCTTGCTGATCCGCTCGCCGTCCCTTGAGATGAATATTCGCGGACGGGCGTCGACGCTGGGCGTTTCGACCTTATCGACCTGCACATCGATATCGGGGTCGGGGTCGGACCAGCGGCTCGGCGCGGTGTCAATATCGGGATCGATGATGACGATCGCGTCTTCTCCCGTCTCTTCTCCATCTTGGAGCGCCTCGTCCTGGCTCGCGAACGAAGCGAGCGGCGCGGCGGGCGCTAGCGGCGCGGTGGGCGCAGGCGGCGCGAGGGGCGGTGCGGGAGGCACTTCGCTCGCTGCATAGCTGATCGAGGCGGTCGCCGGCAGGGCGACGACGGCTGCCCCCAGCATCAATCGTCCGGCTATGCGGCGGCGGAACGTGGCGCGGTTCATCCTGAGGCTCCTCAAACGGTGAATGATCGACTTGTCGCCGAGCACCGGACAGGCCATCGGCGCGGCCAGGGCAACATTGGGACCGGCGGCAAAGCTGACGATGAGGCTCGCATAGGCCTGGCGTTCCTCGCGCGGCGCGTCGGCCATGACGCGCGCGTCGCAGGCTGCCTCCTGATCGCGCCGCAGCGCCAGCCAGCCATAGAGCGCCAGCGGGTTCCACCAATGAATAGCAAACAGCGGCTGGACGAGGAAATTGACCAGCAGATCGCCCGCGCGGTGATGTGCCAGCTCATGCGCCAGCGCGAGGTCGCGCGCCCGGCGGTCGGGCTGGGCGAGGAAACCGGGCGGCAGGGCGATCACCTTGTCGCGAATGCCGAGCGCCAGCGGTGCCTCGGTCCCCGAGGTCTCGACCAGCCGGATGCGTCCGTCACGGCCTACTTCGCGGCCCTCTTCGAGCAGTTCGGCGCGCAGCTGGAAATAGGCATCGAAGCGCCGGTAGAGAAAGACGAGCGCGCCGCCGAGCCAGACGGTGAGAAGCGCGGCGAGCACGAGCTGCATATCGAGAATTGCGGCCCCCGCTTCGGCTTCGGGGAGCGGAACGGGTGGCGCTGCAATCAGTGTCGGGTTCGCAACCGGCAGGGACGAAGCCGGCAGCAAGGCCAGCTCCCCCGCCCCGCCGCCCGCCGCTTCGGCAGGCTTCATCCAGGCGGGCAGTTCGATCGGCGGCAGCACCAGTCGCAGCGCGGGGATCGCCCACAGCCCATAGGCGACCTGCGGACCGAACAACCGCGCCACCGGGCGGCGCACGAGAAGGACCGCGGCGATCAGCACACCGGTCCAGACAAGCGTTTCGAGCAGCCAGTCGGTCATTGCTTCAGCTCCTTCAGCAATGCCTCGATTTCGGCGAGATCGTTATCGGTCAGCGCTTCGCTCTGCGCCAGATGCGCGACCAGCGATGCGGCGCGCCCGCCGAACAGGCGATCGACCAGCCGGCGCGATTCGCCGCCGACATATTCGTCGCGCGCGATCACCGGACTGTAGAGATAGCGGCGTCCATCGGGCCGGGTTTCGATCGCGGCTTTCTGAACCAGCCGCGAGAGCAGCGTCTTGACGGTGGCGAGGCTCCAGTCACGGGTCTCGCAGACCGCCTCGCAGACATCGGCGGCGCTGGCGGTGCCGCGATCCCACAGGACCTCCATCACCGCATGTTCGGCCTCGCTGATGCGTTCGCGGCCAAGGCCGGACGATCTGGCGTCGCTGTCATTCGGGCTTTTGCTCATAGGGGTCCCTCCACCACCGTCGGCATTGGCATCGGCACGCGCAATCGGCATATCGCTACGATTACGCCCGTAGTCATATCGACTACGCCTGTAAACATTGCGCCCGGATGAACAACGCCGCTCGCCGCTTGCTTCTCTGCGAACGGTCGATAGACCCGGATGAATGACATGGAACCTATCCAGCGCTGCCCCCGGAGCGATCGTCTCGATCGCGCTCGCTCTCTCCGCCGCGCCGCTTGCCGCGCAGGACACGCCGACGGGTGAACCGAGCGTCGAGGCAAGCGAGACCTTCGAAACCGTCGACGTCGTGCTCGACACCGCGATGGGTCCGATCACCATCGCGCTCGAGACCGAGCGCGCGCCGATCACCGCGGGCAATTTCCTGCGCTATGTCGAGGAGGGGCGCTTCGACGGGACCGTGTTCTACCGTGCGATGCACCTGGATCGCGGCGAAGGGCCCAACGGCCTGCTGCAGGGCGGCACGCAGTGGGATCCGACACGCGTCCTGCCCGGCATCGCGCACGAGCCCACCACCCTCACCGGCCTCAGCCACACCAGCGGCGCGCTCTCGATGGCGATGGGCGAGCCGGGGACCGCCAATGGCGACTTCTCGATCATGATCGGCGACCAGACCGGGCTCGACGCCAACCCTTCCGCCGAAGACCCGGTCTGGCAAAACGGCTACGCCGTGTTCGGCTATGTCACCGAGGGAATGGACGTGGTGAAGGCGATCCATGCAGGCGCAATCGACCCCGACAAGGGCGAAGGCTGGATGAAGGGTCAGATGCTGGCGCAGCCGGTCACCATCGTCGAGGCGCGCCGGGCCGAGTCCGCGGCGCCCTGATCACTCGCCCACCGCCGGGCGGCCGACCGGTGCGCTCGCGGTGCGCGGCATGTTCGCCTCGAGCTCGCTCAACCATCTCTCGGCGCCCGCGCCGATCATGCTTTGCGGCAGCGAGGCGAGCAGCCGCCGCTCGCTCTCCCATTTCGCGATCGTGCGGCTCGCCTCATGCGCCGCCTCGCGCAAGGGTTGCGGCCGGCGCAGCGCGCGATTGATCAGCGCGTCGCCGAAAAACGTCCAATCGTTCTCGGGATCGCAGCCGAACGAGGCGCGCTCGGCCGCCGCCGCGGTGAGGATCGCGGTCTCGGGTCCGGCCAGCACTGGCACGAAGACGCCGGAGAAACAGGCGCTCAGGATCAGCAGCCGCCGCTCAATCCCGAGCTCGTCGAACACCGATTTGAGCCGCGCAGGCGAGAGAATACCGTAGCCGGTGTCGCCGTAATGATAGGAGAGGCCAAGCTTCACCCCATGGCTCGTCGTGTAGAGCACCAGCACGTCTTCACCCGGATCCATGATTTCGGCGATATGACCCAGGCTCAACAGCAGGCTGCGGATCGAGCCGTGCGGGGCATCGTCGCGCACACCGTCGGGCCCTGCCAGAACCAGCGATCGCCCCGCCCCGTCATAACGCGCCGACAGCACAAGCGCCGCCTCGCGGGCCTCGCGCGCGAAGACCGGATCGCTGTCGAGAGCGATGCTTACGATATAGGCATCGACCACCCCGGGCCGCGGCGGGGCGATGGCGCCAAGCGCCGCATCCAGCCGCCGCCGCTGCTCCATCATCTCGCGCACCGGCAGCCCGCGCTGGAGATGCGGCGCCTGTTCGAAGCTCGCGATCACTTCCTCGCGCGTCTCTCCCTGGCCGAGATTGGGGAATGGCTGGGTGTGCGCGGGCGGCTGCGCGTCTTCCGCTTGCTGTGCTGCCGCCGGGTGGAGCGCGAGCGCGAAGATCGCCGTCAGCGTGGCGAGGAGGGACGAGGCGCGGCGGAGCATTCGCGCCGAACCATCCGCGAGGCCGCCGCTAGCGTCAAGAGGCGCCCGCAAACGCCCTTCATTTGTATCGAAGCGACAATTGTGGTCCCATCCATTGTATCGAAGCGACAATCTCGCGCGGCTGGCCAAAAACTACAAGCGGCCCGCGCGATTCGCCTGATACATGCTGCGTCAACGAGGAGAACGAGCATGGACGAGTTTCAGGAAAAAGAGCGCCGCAAGCGGAAAGAGGCTCCCGAAAGTCGGCCCACCGCACGTCCCGCGATGGCCGGGCTGTTCGGCCTGCGCGGCGCGGCAAACGCTCCGGCGGGCGGATCAATGCCTGACGGAAAATGCCACGATTGCGAGTTGGTCATGACGGCTGCCTGACGTCACTTCGCGCGCCTCTCGGGGGGAGGGGCGCGCGAAGGAAGCGCCCGCAGGCTGCATCCGATCCGCAGCCAGCCGGCGAGCAGGCCCGCGACAGCCCTATCAGGGCGCTGTCGCGGGCCGTTTTCGTTCAATAGACCCGCGCCTTGGGCTCGATATAGGTCACGTCCTCGGTCAGCGTGTATTCGTGAACCGGGCGATAATCGATGCGGATGTTCGAGCCGCGTCCGCCCCAGCCATCGAACCAGGCGACGGTGTGCTTCATCCACTCGGCATCGTTGCGGTCGGGATAATCCTCATGCGCGTGCGCGCCGCGACTTTCCTTGCGGTTGGCGGCGCTCGCCATCGTCACATTCGCCTGCGCCATGAGGTTGTCGAGCTCGAGCGTTTCGATGAGGTCGCTATTCCAGATCAGCGACTGGTCGGTGACGTGGATGTCCTCCATCCGCCTGTTCTGCTCGGCGAGCAGTTTGACGCCTTCGTCCATCAGCTCCTGATCGCGGAACACTGCGCAGTGCTTCTGCATCGCCTTCTGCATATCACTGCGAATGGCCGCGGTGGGCGAGCCGCCATCGGCATAGCGGAAATGGTCGAGCCGGGTGAGCGCCATGTCGGCGCTGTCCTTGGGCAGTTCGGGCTGGCTGGCGCCGGGCGTCAGATTGTCCTTGAGGTGCAGGCCGGTCGCGCGTCCGAAGACGACGAGGTCGATCAGCGAGTTAGAGCCAAGGCGGTTCGCGCCGTGGACCGATACGCAGGCCGCTTCGCCCACGGCGTAGAGGCCGGGGACCACATGGTCGGGATTGCCATCGGGGCCGATCGTCACCACGCGCCCGTGATAGTCGCACTGTATGCCGCCCATATTGTAGTGGACGGTCGGCGTAACGGGCAGCGCCTCGCGCGTCAGGTCGACGCCGGCGAAGATCTTGCCGCTTTCGGTGATGCCCGGCAGGCGCTCGGCCAGTACCTTGGGATCGATATGGTCGAGGTGTAGGTGGATGTGATCGCCATCTTCGCCAACGCCGCGCCCTTCGCGCATTTCGAGTGCCATCGAGCGGCTGACGACGTCGCGGCTGGCAAGGTCCTTCGCGCTCGGAGCATAGCGCTCCATAAAGCGCTCGCCTTCGGAATTGGTGAGGTATCCCCCCTCTCCGCGCGCGCCCTCGGTGATGAGCACGCCCGCGCCGTAGATGCCGGTGGGGTGGAACTGGACGAACTCCATGTCCTGCAGCGAGAGCCCTGCGCGCAGCACCATGCCGCCGCCATCGCCGGTGCAGGTGTGGGCGGAGGTCGCGGTGTAGTAGCAGCGGCCATAACCGCCCGTTGCCAGCACGACGCTTTGCGCGCGAAAACGATGGATGGTGCCATCGTCCAGGCACATGGCCATCACGCCCACGCACTTCTTCTCGCCGCCCTCTTCGCTCATGATAAGGTCAAGCGCGAAATACTCGATGAAGAAGTCCGCGTCGTATTTAAGGCTCTGCTGATAGAGTGCGTGGAGCATCGCGTGCCCGGTACGGTCGGCGGCGGCGCAGGTGCGCTGGACCGGCGGGCCCTCGCCCATATTCTGCATGTGACCGCCGAAGGGCCGCTGGTAGATCGTGCCGTCTTCGTTGCGGCTGAAAGGCACGCCTGCGTGTTCGAGCTCGTAGACCGCCTGCGGGGCCTCGCGCACGAGATATTCGATCGCGTCCTGGTCGCCCAGCCAGTCCGACCCCTTCACGGTGTCGTACATATGCCAGGTCCAGTGATCGGGCGTGTTGTTGCCCAGGCTTGCCGCGATGCCGCCTTGCGCCGCGACCGTGTGCGAGCGCGTTGGGAAGACCTTGGAGATGTTCGCCGTGCGCAGCCCTGCCTCGGCGGCGCCTGTCGTTGCGCGAAGGCCCGACCCGCCCGCGCCCACGACGACGACGTCATAGGTGTGGTCGATGATCTTGTAGGAACCGGTCAGCGAAGGACCGGGATCGTTTGCTGGCGTGGTAGCCATCAGGCTGCTCCTGTAAGTGCGAGGCTGGCGACGCTGAAAATCGCGAAGGCGCCGCCGCCGAACGCGGCGAGGTTGAGCGCGGTCAGAAGCGCGAATTTCGATCCGGGCTCGTGAATGTAGTCCTCGACGAGCACCTGCAGGCCGAGCCGTGCATGGTAGAACACGCTGAAAACGAGCAGGATCATCGGCACCGCCGCAATCGGCTGCGCCAACCAGCCCGCGACCGTCGCGTAGCTATAGTCGGGAAGCATCACGAAGCTGGCGATAAGCCAGGTCATGAGGATCAGATTACCCGCCGCCGTGGTGCGCGCGGCGAGCCAGTGATGTGCGCCCTCATGCGCCGAGCCGAGCCCGCGCACGCGGCCGATGGTGGTGCCGTTACCCATCGCTTAGATCCCCTTCACGAAGAGAAGATAGGCCCACAGCGCCACCGTCAGCACGATGGCGATGACTGGCGAAGCGATCGACCAGAAACGATTGGTGTCGAGCTCGTAGCCCGCACCGATATCGAGCACGAAGTGCCGCAGCCCGCTCATCATGTGGGTGAAGAACGCCCAGGTGAGCCCGGCGAGCACGATATAGCCGATCGGCGACCCCAGGACGCTGGCGAAGGTCTCGTACGCCTCCGGCCCGCTCGCCAGCGCGCCCAGCCACCAGACCAGCACGGCAAGCCCGACCAGCGCCATCCCGTCGCCCGTTACCCGGTGCAGGATCGAGACCAGCATGTGCGGTCCCCACCGCCATATCTGAAGGTGCGGCGAAAGCGGTCTTTGGCTCATGATTGTCCCATAAATCGGTAATTGCCCCCGCTCTCACTTAGCGCATGACGCTCTTCGCGCAAGCCCGGCGGCGCTCGACTTCACTTGCAAAAAATCCGATAGGGCTTTCGCATGGGACACATGCGATGAGATACGTGCTCGTTACCGGATCGAGCCGCGGGATCGGCGCGGCCACACACGCGGCGCTCGAGGCGCGCGGGGTGCGGGTGATCGGACATGCTTCGAGCGAGGGCGCGGACCCCGCCATTATCGGCGCCGATTTCGCCGATCCGATGGGGGCGCAGACGCTGTGGAACGCGGCACTCGAACAGGCCGATGGGCAGATCGCCTGCCTCGTTAACAATGCCGGGCTTTTCGCGGCAAATCCGCTGGACGCCTCGGACATCGAATGGCTCGATGCGTGGGAAGACACGCTTCGCATCAACCTAACCGCCGCCGCGCAGCTCAGCCGGTTCGCCGTGCGCCACTGGCAACAGCGCGCTGCCGACGCGGACGGTGTGCGCGGGCGATTGGTTCATGTCGCCAGCCGCGCCGCCTATCGCGGCGACAGCCCCGCGCACTGGCACTATGCCGCGGCCAAGGGCGGCATGGTGGCGATGCACAAGACGATCGCGCGCGCCTATGCCGGCGCGGGCATCCTGAGCTACGCCGTCACCCCCGGCTTCACCGACACCGCGATGGCCGGTGACTATCTGGAAAGCCGCGGTGGACCTGGCCTGCTCGCCGACATTCCCCTCGGCCGCGTGGCCGAACCGGAGGAGATCGCGCGTATCGTCGCCTTCTGCGCCCTCGACGCGCCGCCGAGCATGACGGGTGCGGTGATCGATGCAAATGGGGCCAGTTTCGTGCGGTGAGGGGATGGTAATGGACATCCCGCCCTTACCCGTCGCCCCCGCGAAAGCGGGGGTCCCGCTTTCGCGATGACGAAAGAGGGTTGGGTCTACATGATGAGCGATCGATACCGCGGCGGCATCTACACCGGTGTCACCAGCGACATCGCATCGCGGGTAGCGCAACATCGCGAGGGGACCGGTTCGCAATTCGTGAAACGCTACGGCTTCACGCGGCTCGTGTTTGTTGAAAGGCACGACACGATCGAGGATGCGATCAAACGCGAAAAGGCGATCAAGAAATGGCGACGCGCGTGGAAGATCGAACTGATCGAAAAAGCCAATCCCGATTGGCGAGACCTTTACGAACATCTAAACCGGTAGAAAGCGGGACCCCCGCTTTCGCGGGGGCGACGAAGGATGCGTTCGAACCTAGTGCCCACCACCTACAAACTCACCGCCTACGCACCCAAGCCTCTCATCCAGGCCGCATTGCTGACGCATGACGAGGTCGAGGACTGGGACCCGGACCTCGTCATCGCCGGCCGCGAGGTAAGCGAGGATCGGCTGGGCGACTGGGTGCTGGAGGCGTGGTATCCGCGCCGGCCGGGTGCAGCGCAGAAACGCGCGCTGGCGGGGCTGTTCGAAGGGGACGCGCCCGCGATCCAAGTGGAGAAGCTTGCCGAGGAGGACTGGCTTGCGCTCAGCCAGCAGGGCGCGAAGCCGATCCGCGCCGGACCATTCTACGTTCACACGCCAGACTACCCGGCGATCGAAGGCGCAATCAACTTCGCCATTCCCGCCGCGCAGGCTTTCGGCACCGGACAGCATGCGACCACCGCGGGCTGTCTCGAAATGCTCGCCGCGATGAAGGCGAGCGGCATGCGCGCGCGGGCCATCGCCGATATCGGCACGGGCACAGGGCTGCTGGCCTTCGCGGCGCTCAGCCTGTGGCCCCCGGCACGGGTCACCGCTTCCGACATCGACGCGGTGTGCGCCGAGGTGGTCGCGGACAATGCCGCGATGAACGACGTCGCGCTGGGCGCGCGGGCCGACGAGCTTACCATGGTGGTCGCGCCGGGGCTCGAGGATCCGCTGCTGACCGTGCGCGGTCCCTACGACCTGCTGATCGCCAATATCCTGGCCGCGCCGCTGATCGAGCTGGCCGAGGATTTCGCCGCCGCGACGGCGCCGGGGGCGAGCCTGCTCCTCGCGGGCTTGCTGCACGGCGAGCAGGAGGCCCAGGTGCGGCGCGCCTATCGCCGCGCGGGCTTTCGCCTCGCGGCGCGGCTCGAACGCGGGGACTGGGCGATCCTATGGCTGCGCCGCCGCCGCCGGTGGTAGCGGCGATCCCGGCGCCGGCGGAACCGATCGCAGCGACCAACGCTTGATTGGTCGAGACGCGAACCCCCTATTCTATCCGAAGGAACATCCCCCATGGCCAAGACCATCCTCATCACCGGCGCCTCTTCCGGTATCGGCGAAGCGACCGCGCGGGCCGCTGCGAAGGCGGGCTGGAATGTCGCGCTTTGCGCCCGCTCGAAGGACAAGATCGAAGCACTGGCCGATGAGATCGGCGACACCGCCCTCGCCCTCCCCTGCGACGTAACCAAGCTGGACGAAACCAGGCAAGCGCTCGACAAGGCCACCGAGCATTTCGGCGGCGTCGACGCGGTCTATGCCAATGCCGGCACGGGCGTCGAGAAACCCGGCGTCGAGACCGGCGATCCGCAGGAATGGCACGACATGATCCACGTCAACATCCTCGCCGTGCTCTATTCAGCCCACGCTGCGATCCCGCATTTGAAGAAGACCAAGGGCCATTTCCTCGTCACCGGCTCCAAGGCCGGCCGCGACACCTTCAAGGGCTCGGTTTATTCAGCGACCAAGCATTTCGTCCACGGCTTCGGCGAGAACCTCGCCGAGGAAATGCGCGAATGGGGCGGGCGGGTGACGGTGATTGCACCGGGGATGGTCAACACCGCCTTCTTCGACGAGCCCAAGCCGAGCAAGATCCAGCCCGAGGATGTGGCGAATGCGGTGGTCTACGCGATCTCGCAGCCCGACACGGCGGCGGTGCGCGAGATCTATATCATGCCCAACGACTGATCACGCCTCTGTGGCGAGGACCCGCACGGCGAGGTCCAGCGCGTTGTGGGTGAAGGCCGTCATATTGGCGATCCGATCCTCGCTGCCGGTTTCGATTCCCGCGGTCCAATCGCCATCCGGCCCGGCGATGGCGGCGATGCTGCGACCCGAGGCGACGCCCATCGGATGCCGGCTCGCCCCCGCAGAGCCGCTTTCGGCCAGACCCCAATCGGCGCCCAGCCGGTCGCGGATCGCGCGTGCCTGTAGCAGGGCGTAATCTTCGGTAACCGAGCGCATGCCGTCATAGGCGCAAGCCGGCAGGTCGAACAGCACGTCGCGCGCCCGCAGCGAATAGACCACCCCGCCTCCGACGTAGAATTCGAGCGCGCCCGGTACAGTCAGCAGGCTGGCGGCGATCAGACCGCCCGTCGCGCCGTCGGCAACCGCGATTTTCTCGCCCCTTGCCCGCAGGCCGTCGGCGATGCGCGCCGCCTTGGGGTGAAAATCGTGCAGCAAACCTAGGACGGCTCGCTGCCGCGCGCCGCCGCCAGTTGCGGCTCGCTTTCGTCCCGGCGCGCGCGGTCGAATTCGGCGACCGCGGCGGTCACCGCCTGCATCATCTCCATGCGCGCAGGGGTAGGCTCGCGGGTGCGCCCGATCATCACTGCGACCGCATAGTCGCGGCCTTCGGGCGAGGTCAGAATGCCGACATCGTTGTAGCCCGATTGCTCGCCGTCGAAAAACTGGCCGGTGCCGGTTTTGTGCTCGACGCGCCAGCCTTCGGGCGCGCCCCCTTTAAGACGCCGCGGTCCGCTGCGGGTCGCCTCCAGCGTGTCGCGCAGCGCCTGCGTCGAGGCCGGGCTCAGCAATTCGCCGTTCGCCAGCCGCGCGAGCGCCCGCGCAATGGCGAGCGGCGTCGCGCCGTCGACCGGATCGGCGAGATAGCTCTCGAAGGCGTCACGGCGCACGTCCTCGGGAACCTGGTCGCGCGCCTGGTAGAATTCGTTGCCGTAGGAATAGCTCTGGCGCCATTCGAGCCCGGCGATTGCGCTTTGCTTGGTGCGTTCGTCGAGGCCGAAGCGCACGCCTTCGATGTCGTTATCGTCGAGCCAATCCTGCACTTCTTCCGCGCCGCCGACGCGGCGCAGCAGGCGATCGTTGGCGGCATTGTCGCTGCGGGTGATGGCGCGCTGCAGCAGGTCGGCATAGTCGCTGGTGAAGCTGCCGCGCGTGCGCACGATCTCGCGGATCGGCTGGTGGAACAGGACGAGGTCCTCGCGCCGGATAGTCACGCCTTCGTCCAGGTCGAGTTCGCCCGCATCGACCTGCGCGAGCGCCACCATCGAGACCCACAATTTACTGACCGATTGCTGCGGCAACATCTCATGGCCGTCGAAATCGTAGGCATAGCCGGTCTCGGCGTCGACCACCGCGATCCCGACCTCGCCGTCCAGCCCGGCGCCGATCTCCTCCAGCCGCTGTTCGAAGGCGCGTTCCTCGGGCGTCTCGATCCGCTCCTCCATCGCCAGCATCACCCGGCTCGCCGGCTCGCCGCGCTCTGGCCTGACGAGAAACGGCAGGGCGATGGCGAAAGCGAGGAGCGGCAGGATGAGCCACAAGAAGCGCGCGGGGATCGACATATCGTTTGCAACGGGCTGCCTGCGCGATGGGTCCGATATCGGCGCAATATCGCTCAGCCGGCCTGGCGCACGATGTCCGCCCAGCCCGCTTCGTCCACCACCTCGATGCCGAGTTCCTCAGCCTTTTTAAGTTTCGAACCCGCGCCCGGACCCGCCACCAGCAGGTCGGTCTTCGCGCTGACCGAGCCGGCGGCCTTTGCGCCCAGCCGCTGCGCCTGCGCCTTGGCCTCGTCGCGGCTCATGGTTTCCAGCTTGCCGGTGAAGACCACCGTTTTGCCCGCGACCGGGCTGGCCAGCGTTTCTATTTCGAAGCGCGGCGGCGACACTTCGCCGAGCAGGTCTTCCCACACCGCGACATTGTGCGGTTCGTGAAAGAAATCGCCGAGCGCCTCGACCACGGCGCTGCCGATGCCGTCGATCGCGGTCAATTCGCCCGCCGCCTCCTCGTCGCCGCCGCGCGCTTTCTCGGCGACCTCGCGCAATGCGGGCAGCGTATGGAAGTGCCGCAGCAGGTCGCGCGCGGTGACCTCGCCGACATGGCGGATGCCGAGCCCGAACAGCAGTCGCGCCGCGTCGGGTTCGCGGCGGTTTTCCACAGCCGCCAACAGATTGTCCACAGACTTGTCCTGCCACCCTTCGAGCGCGAGAATGTCCTCGCGGCGGTGCTTCAGGCGGAAGATGTCGGCCGGGCTTTCGAGCCAGCCCAGCGCGAAGAACTGCGCAATGGTCTTCGAGCCGAAGCCGTCGATATCGAGCGCCTTGCGGCTGACGAAATGTTCGAGTCGCTGGGTGCGCTGGGCCGGGCAGATGAGGCCGCCCGTGCAGCGCACATCGACCTCGCCCTCCTGCGACACCGCCTCGCTGCCACATTCGGGGCAGTGATCGGGAAAGGTGAAGCTCTCGCGCTTCTCACCGGGCGTCAAATTCTCGACCACCTGCGGGATGACATCGCCCGCACGCTGGATGACCACGCGGTCCCCAGGCCGCACACCCAGCCGCACGATCTCGTCGCGATTGTGCAGCGTCACATTGGTGACGGTGACACCGCCGACCAGCACCGGGGCAAGCCGCCCGACCGGGGTCAGCTTGCCGGTGCGCCCGACCTGAATGTCGATCGCCTCGAGCGTCGTCTCCGCACGCTCCGCCGGGAATTTGTGCGCCAGCGCCCAGCGCGGCGCCTTGCCGACCGCGCCCAGCCGTTTCTGCCAGTCGAGCCGATCGACCTTATAGACGACGCCGTCGATTTCGTAGGGCAGATCGGGCCGCCGCCGACCAATCTTCTCGTAATGCGCGATCATCGCATCGACGCTGTCTGCCAGCTTGAGGAAGGGTGACACCGGAAAGCCCCATTCCTCGATCCGGCGCATCATCTCGTATTGCGTCTCGCACACCGCATCGGACGCCGCGCCCCAACCATAGGCCCAGAATCTGAGCGGGCGCTGCGCCGTCACGCTCGCATCCTTCTGGCGCAGCGAACCGGCAGCGGCATTGCGCGGATTGGCGAACAGCTTGCCCCCCGCCTCCGCCTGCGCCGCATTGAGCGCGGCGAAGTCGGCGCGCGACATATAGACCTCGCCGCGCACTTCGAAGATGTCGGGCACGCCATCAGGCAGGCTCTGCGGAATGTCGGCGATGTGCCGGACATTGGGCGTCACGTCCTCGCCGACCTGCCCGTCCCCGCGCGTCGCTGCGCGGACCAGCTCGCCCCCTTCGTAGCGCAGCGAACAGGACAGGCCGTCGATCTTGTCTTCGGCGGTGATCGCTATGCCGCTCGCTTCATCGAGGGCGAGATAGCGCGCGACCCTTTGAACCCACTCCTCAACTTCCTCGCGGTCGAAGGCATTTTCGAGGCTCATCATGCGAACCTCGTGGGCGACCTTGGACAGCGGCGAGCCGGCGACCTCGTGGCCGACCTTCGCCGAAGGGCTGTCCGCGCGCACCAGATGCGGAAACGTGTCTTCCAGTTCGCGATTGCGCCGGACCAGTGCATCGTATTCCTGGTCGGTGATCTCGGGCGCGTCCTCGGCATGATACAGCTGATCGTGCTTCGCGATCGCCTTCGCCAGCCGCATCAGCTCGTTCGCGGCTTCGGCCTCGGTCATGTCGGCCGCATTGTCGGGATCGTCTGGCTTGCTCATGCGCGCGCGAGCAATGGCGGCGTGCGCGGCAAAGCGCAATGCTCAAGCAGCGGCGGGCGCGGGCCTCGGCGGGTCGGGCCAGCGCGACCCGATCAGCCACACAGAGGCGACCGAAAGCGAGGCGACCAGCGCCGTCCCCGCCCCGAGACCGGCAAGCGCCACGGCGGTGATGATTGGGTAATGCACCGCGTAAAGTGGGAAGGATATCTCCCCAAGCATATGGCCGAGCCGCGGCGGCGCGCGGCGATCCAGTCCCGCCATCAGTGCCAGCGGCGCGACCAGCGCGACGAAGGGCACTGGCCAGAAGGGAAACGGATAAAGCGAGACGAGCGCGATATATCCGACCAGCAAGACGGCCCCTGCGGCAAGCGGCACGGCGACAGGCGCGCAATCGCCGAAGCGGCGGAACATCAGCACCCCGATCAGGTAGGAAACGAGCGCGCGAAACACGACCGCGACCTGCATCGCCAGGTCGGTCTCGTGCAGGATCCGCGGGAAACCCGTCACTTCGAACGAGGCGACGAATGCCGCGCCGCACAGCGCCAGCATTATGTTCAATGCGCGGTTCCCCAAGCGCGCGAACCACGCACCATGGAGGACGTTGGCGAGCAACTCGTAGAAGATCGACCATGCGGGCAGGTTCAGGAGATAGGGCACGGTGAGACTGCCCGGGAGCATCAGCAGCGCGAAGCCGAAGGCAACGAACAGATCGGCAGAAACCCCCGCCACTGCAATCGCGACATTGAGCCCGAGCGCGGCGCCGACCGCCATCACCGGCCACAGCCGCTTGAAGCGCATCTTCGCGAAAGCCAGCGGCGAGATCGCGCCGTCCCGCAGCCGCGCTTCATAGCTGCGCGCCATTACGAAGCCCGACAGCATGAAGAAGAAATCGACCGCCAGATGCCCGCCCGCAAACCCGGCAATATGCATTACCAGCACGACAAGTGCCGCCACCCCACGCAGGAAGTCGAGACCGTAGAGCCTTTCCATAAGCATGGCGTTATCAGCGCGAGGCTAAGAAAGTCTCATCGTCGGGGCGTCGCATGGGACCGGCTCGACACGATGTTCCTGTTCAGCGTGAGATCACACCCTCGCTTAAACAGTTAGGACCATTGGGGATTGCGCTTTCCTCCCCCTCCTTGGAGAAGGAGGGGGTCGGGGGTGGTTCGACTAGCGAACGGTTTCGCCAATAGACAGCAGAACGCCATCGAGATTGCGCATTACCTCCTCATTGCTGAACCGCAGGATGCGGATGCCGCGCTCTTCCAACAGTCGCCGATCTCGCTGCCGATCAGATACAACATCGTGCGTGTTCCCATCCACCTCGATCGCGAGTTTGGCAGCGGGACAGTAGAAATCGACGACCCGCCGGCCGATGGACTTGCTGGCGACGAAATTTGAATCCCGCTAACTGCTTGCCCTTCAGCGCTTGCCAAAGCCGCTTTTCCGGCTCCGTCGGATCGTTCCGCATATTGCGTGCGCGGCGCGCCAGCGTGTCTGACGACACGCCACCACCCCCACCCCCCTCCTCTGAAAAGGAGGGGGCTTTTTCGCGCCGCTCCCCCTCCTTGGACGAGGAGGGTGTCGGGGAATGGTTCGATGGGCGCAACGTCACACACCCTCCAACAGCCTATCCGCCTGCGCGCGCGCTTCACTGGTGATCTGCGCGCCCGACAGCATGCGCGCGATCTCTTCCTGCCGGCCCGCTTCGTCGAGCAGTGCGACGCTGGTCCTGGTCACCGTTCCGCTCGACGCCTTGGCGATCAGATAGTGCCGCGAACCGCGCGCGGCGACCTGGGGCGAGTGGGTGACCGCCAAGAGCTGTCCCTCCTGCGCCGCGAGGCGCGCCAGGCGTTCGCCGATCGCGCTCGCCACCGCGCCGCCGACGCCGCGGTCGATCTCGTCGAAGATGATCGTCGCCGCCCCGCCCTTCTCCGCCAGCGCGACCTTGAGCGCCAGGATGAAGCGCGACAACTCGCCGCCGCTCGCGATCTTGGCGAGCGGGGCGAAATCGGCGCCGGGATTGGTGGCGATGAGGAATTCCACCGCATCCATCCCGCCCGCGCCCCATTTCTCTTGCGGCAGGATCTCGATCCGGGTGCGGAAGCGCGCGGCGTCGAGTTTGAGCGGGGCAAGTTCCGCAGCGACCGCCTTGTCGAGCCGGCGCGCTGCCTTTGCCCGCGCCTCGTGCACCTTTTCTGCGCGCGTGCGATAGGCGGCCTGCGCTTCTTTCGCCGCCGCCTCCAGCGCGTCCAGCTGCGCCTCCCCGCCTTCGATCGCATCGAGTCGCCCGCGCATCTCGCGCATCAATTCGGGCAGCGCATCGACGTCGCAGCGATGCTTGCGGGCGAGCGCGCGCAGCTCGAACAGGCGGGTTTCCGCCGCGTCCAGCGCCTGCGGATCGTGGACCAGCGCACGCGCCGCCTCTTCGAGCTTTTCCTCCGCCTCGCCCGCCTCGATCACGGCGCGGTCGAGCGCGGCCAGCGCCTCGGTCAGCAGCACATGCTCGGCCGCAATCCGATCGAGCTTGCGCGCCGCGACACGCAGCTCGGCGAGCGGGGAATCGGAACCCTCCCAGATGTGACGCAAAGTCTCCAGCTCGCCCGACAGACGCTCGCCCTTCTGCATGTCGGCGCGCGCGGCGGCGAGGCGCGCTTCCTCGCCCGCCTGCGGCTCGAGCGCGGTCAGTTCGGCCAGATGCGCAATCAGCAGATCCTGGTCGGCGCGCGCCTGTTCGTGGCTCTGGCGGGCCTCGGCAAGCCGCGCTTCCGCCTTCGCCCATCCGGCCCAGCAGCGCTCGAGCCCGGCAAGATCGACTCCAGCATAGCGATCGAGCAGCAGCCGGTGGCCGCGCGGATTGACGAGACCGCGATCGTCGTGCTGCCCGTGCAGCTCGACCAGCGCGGGCGCGAGCTGGCGCAGCAAGGCGACGCTGGCGGGCTGATCGTTGACGAAGGCCTTCGAGCCGCCATCGGCCTTTACCTGACGGCGGATGATGAGCGGTTCACCCGGCTCAATCTCGAGATCCGCCTCGTCCAGCGCCGCTGTGAGCGGTTCGGGGGCGTTGGCGAATTCGAAGGTCGCCGTCACGCTCGCCTTGGCTTCCCCGGCGCGCACCAGCACGGTCTCGGCGCGGTCGCCCAGCACCAGCCCGAGCGCATCGAGCAGGATCGACTTGCCCGCCCCCGTCTCCCCCGTCAGCACACCAAGCCCGCGCGCGAAATCGAGGTCGAGCGCTTCGATCAGAACGATGTTGCGGATCGAAAGGCGGGTGAGCATCGTGCGCGAGGTCTAGCCCAACTCATCGAGGGCGTCACGCCTAGAACAGTGGTTTCAACAGCTACACCCGCCCGGAACCGGGCTGCGCCGTGCAATGCCGCGAGACCGCGCGAGCGCAGCAACCTGAAGGAGCGGAAAAAGGGCGCCGATCGCGTCATCCTTCTTACGAGCCCCACGGGAATGGTTTCGGACAAATCCCATGGTTTGAGTTAGCCGAAGGGGAGCGAGAGACTTACCCTTTTTTCCTTGGATCAACCCTCTGATGCCCCCGCCCCCGCCCCCGCCCTTGTTTTCAAATGATCTTACGCAAAACCGTTAAGCGCAGGGTGGCTGACAGCTCGGGGCGCCGGGAGAAGCGGATCGAGCCCATTGGCGGTGAGGGGCAGAGGCAATTCCGATTGCAAGCATTGATGACCACACTTCGTCTTGGATCGCGCGTGCGCCGTGACTGGACAAGCATCCCCGATAGCGGCTCACCTTTCTGCGCTGGATGGCCTGCGCGGGTTCGCTGCCCTGCTGGTTGTTGTTTCGCACTGCGCCAATCGCGGGTTTCTGCCCGATTTTCTTGGCTATGGGCTTGGCCAAATGGGTGTTACGCTCTTTTTCGGGTTGAGCGGCTTCCTGATGGCGTATCTCTATTACGACAAGACGCCAACGCTTGAGAACATCAGGGATTACACCATCAATCGCATCGCGCGAGTGCTTCCCCTGTTTTATATTGTCGCGATATTCGTGACCGTATGCTTTGCAGCGTTCGATTATTCTTTCCTGAAGGTTACGTCCTGGAAGCAAGTTGCGGGAAACCTGTTTCTCCTGAGGGGGTCATCGGTCCTGTGGACCATCCCGGTGGAACTTCATTTCTACGTGGTATTCGTCGGCTTGTGGTTCATATCGGGCTCCCGCCTTCTTCAGGCTTGCGGTAGGGGTAGGCGCAGTTCAGCTGGCGATCCTGATCGTACTGTATGCGAACGGGATATCCTACGGCCCGATCCTGTTTTCGTGGCTGCACGTCTTCCTTTTCGGAAGCCTGATCGGCGCATATTACGATCCGATCAGACGCAGGCTCCGAACAACCCGATTTGCGGGGCTTCTTTCAGGGTTCGGTTGGCTGATCTTGCTGCTGGGGATTTTCGCCCCGCCCCAACTGCGCCGTGATCTGGGGTTCGAGACACTGGCGAACTATCTCGATCCTGTTACGGTAGGCTATCCAATGGCCCTGCTGGTCTGCACGATATTTCTGCTCGGCCCGTTTTCGGTGTTCAAGCATACGGTCCTGCGCTGGTACGGCAAAATCTCTTATTCGTTTTACCTCCTGCATATGTTCGCGGTTGCCGGAGTGTTCGAACTGGTGACCACGGGCGTCTTGCGGGCCGAGCTGGGTTTTCCGGTCGTTATGCTGATCGCCACGGTGATATCGGCGGCATCCTTTTACGGGTTTGAACGTCCCGCACAGCGGATCGTTCGCTCCCGCCTTACGCGGCTTTCGCGCCGGCTCAGCTTCGCGCCTCCGTGGTCCGACGTTCGCGGCCCCTGACTGCGCGGTCGTGGTGCCGGGTAGCAAATAGGAGCCCCCATGCTGCGAAAGCCGCCTGGTTGCTCGGGCTCGCAGGCGAGCGTTCGCAACTTGGTCGTTCGAACAGCCTAGCTCGCGGTCACGCCGTCGGCATGGTCCTCGACCAGTTCGTAGGCGCGCTCGTACCATTCATTGCCCGGATAGTTCGCGCCCAGCACCGCTGCATATTTCACCGCTTCTTCGCGAATGCCCAGCGCCAGGCTGCTTTCGGTCAGGCGATAGAGCGCCTCGGGTGCGTGGCTGGTGGTCTCGTAGGTGTCGACCACGTTGCGGAACCGCAGAGCGGCGGCCAGCCACCGGCCCGAACGCTGGTAGAAGCGGCCGATCTCCATCTCCTTGCCCGCGAGGTGATCGGCGACCAGATCGAGCTTCAGCCGCGCATCGGCGGCATATTCAGTCTGCGGGAACCGGCGATTGACCTCGCGCAAGGCCGTCTGCGCCTGCTCGGTGATCTTCTGGTCGCGGTTCACGTCGCTGATCTGCTCGTAATAGGACAGCGCGATCAGGTAATAGGCGTAGGGCGCGTCCTTGTTGCCCGGATGGATCTGCAGGAAGCGTTGCGCGTTCTGGATCGCCTTGTTGTAATCGCGCGCGATGTAATAGCTGAACGCGCTCATCAGCTGCGCGCGGCGGGCCCAGGGCGAATAGGGATGCTGGCGCTCGACCTCGTCGAACAGGGCGGCGGCGAGCTGCGTGTTGCCGCGATCCAGGCGTCGCTGCGCCTCGGCATAGAGCGATTCGACGTCGCGCGCGACATAGGCGACGTCCTCGTCGGCGGAGCCGCCCGAACAGGCGGCAAGCGTGGCGGCGGCGGCGGCGGCGAGAACGGCGGAGCGGATGCGGATCGACATGGGCCAGCCTATAGCCAGCGCGCGCGTGAACGCCAAGTGAAGTCGAGCGCGCCGCCCACACCGCTTACCCGGATTTTCCTACTCGCCGCTTTTGTGGTTCATACCCGTCGGTTGCGCAGCAACCACAAGGGCGGCCGCCCGCCCGCAGCGCCGAAGGCGCGAGGATGTCGCGCCCCGGATGGGGTGCGGAAAGGAGAATATGACCCGCCGCGCAGACCCCCGCACCATTCGCCTGCCCGTCAAATATGGCGAGCTTCCCGACTTCGATCCCGTGCCGATCAAGCCGCGCTCCGACGGCTGGACCCCCGAACGCCAGCACCAGTTCATCGAAGCCCTCGCCGATACCGGCAGCGTCGAGGCCGCGTGCAAGCATGTCGATATGAGCACCGTCGGCGCCTACCGCATCCGCCGCCTGCCCGAAGGCAAGAGCTTTGCCGAGGCGTGGGACAAGGCGCTCGACCTCGGCGTGCGCCGGCTGGAGGACGTCGCGCCTTTTGCTGCGCATCGCGCAGCTAGATCTAAATGGGGCCCGCGCGCTGAACGGCGTTGAGGAGCCCTTCTACGGCGCAGTTTATCCTGAGCGCCTGCCTTGGCAGGCAGTCGAAGGGGCCAGCACGTCGGCACGCGCAAGAAGTACAATGACCGCTTGCTTATGTTCATGCTCAGGAACCGCGCGCCCGAACGGTTCGGCAATTCGGTCACCAAAGGCGGCGGGTCGCTCAAAGGCCTCAACGCCGTCGGCAAGATGGAAAAGCGCCGCCTCAAAAAAAAGTGGCGCAAGCAATGGGAGGCCGAGCGCGCCGAAAAGGCCGGCGTCACCGCCGCCGACGTGCGCGCCAGCATCGATCGCAAGATCGATGCCTTACGCCGCCAGGTCGAAGCCGAACGCGCGCGCGAATGGGAGCAGATGTCCGCGGAAACCCGCGAGGCCCGGCGCCGTTTCGAGGAACTACGCGACCGGGACTTTGCGCGCCTGCAAGCGGACGAAGACTTCCGCCGAGCCCACGAACGCGGCCCCCGCGAGCACATCAACGCCACCCCGCCCCCGCATAAGGAGCCCGAACCGCCGAAGGCGCGCAAGACGGTGCATCGGTTGAAGGATAGCTCTTGGGACGAGAAGGAGTAGGCACCGCTCGCCCTGAGGCTGTCGAAGGGCGCATGGAATGTTTGCGGGAGCAATCGTGCAACCGCGCGTGGCGGCGCGACGGCTATGCTGAAAACCGATGAGGACTACGATCCCGGTCGAGGAACTGCGAGGTTCAAATCGACATTGTGTCCGACCGCGGCCAATTCTCGAGCTAGCGCTAACTTCCAAGCACCCATCTCATCCATTTCTTCCCAAACAACACCGGCAAAGTCGCTTGGTAACTCCATCACGCCTCGTTTTAGTGCACAAACATTCTGTCGTCCGAGCCGACCAATGAAGTAACCCAATTCCAACAAGACATTCTGTCTTGGCCGCGGTTTGGGACGCTCGCCTAGGACGCCGCCCTCATCATCAGGCGTCATCAAAACGACGGCGAAACTTACATCGCCATGCGCCTCTACCTTCTCGATAATCGTCCTGCCCATGTTAGCCTGCTCATGCAGAATGATCGGCTCGAAATTTAGCTTCTCAAGATATCGCGCAACGGTTTCTCTTGCACCTTCGTCGTGTCCATGAACTACGAAAACTCGACGAGACATAGCTAAAATCAACTTTGGCTCAACGGTACCATTTGACTCGACAAAAGTCTTATAGTCCCTCGCGAATGGAATAATTAGCTGACTGACGACATTATGAACGCTCGCAATCACCTTGCGTCCGCCATTGTAATAGTTCCGACCAAAACCTGCCATAAAATCAGGGTTTTCGGCGAATTTTTGAATCAGTAAAAAGGTAAGGCCGAGTGACTCCCTCTCACTCTCGGGCCAGCTCAAATTTCCAGTACCGACCATTCCTGTCGAAGTTGGACTCGATGCGAGAAACTCCGACAAGTCTACCCCCTCAGTGAGTTTAGCGTTGGCTGCAGCCAGATCCTCGTGTTGCAGCAAATTTGCCAACCGCTTTAAAGGCTTTGGGTAGCTTTGGAGCTGGCTAGCTTGAAGATCCAGCACAGCATCATTGATACTCTTGAAGAGATCACGCTCAGTCATTCTTTGGTTCGCCTTCGAGTCTCGCAGCGGCTGCATTCTCTAATATCGCGTCACGATACTTTTCCTTCATCTCCCTCACCAAGGGCTCGATAATAGGGTTGTTTTCGAAGCCTATAGTCTTCTCATCGACCATCGAGTTCACCGCATTGATAGCTCGTTCGATGCTGGCAGGGTCGTTAGGATCAAAGTTCACTTCTCCAAGGGTTCCGTCCAATTGACTGAGTGCTTTGGACGCCTCTTCAAAATCTTTCGCAACCCTATCTAGTCCTGACTTCCTGGGCATATTGGCCTCCAAGCCCCTTAATCTAACCTACAAATTTCCCCTATTCCCTGACATCTAAGGATCAAGGGCCTGATTCATCTACACCTACTAAAGTTATTTTCTGTTCCTCGTCGTTCATTCTTCGTCGTTGTCTGAGTTGACTAGCGTATTACATGAATGGGAGATTGCACTGACGATGTTTTGGGTCAGCAGTCGGGTAACTTCAAAAGATTATTGGGCGGAAATCCGTCGCCCTCTGTCGTCAGAAAATAGCGGCCAGACTGTGCGTGCCGCCGCACTTCGACCCAAACAGAGCGGCCATTGGCGGACACCCAGAAACGATGTTCACCGTTGAGGATCCATCGAATAATTTGATCAATCGTGAAGTAATTTCCATCAATCAGAAAGCCGTCCAAGCGACGATCAGCATCAGCTCCATCTTTCCGACTGTGCGTAATCCTGTAGTCAGCCATGTTCACAACCTTGTGCATAAGATTGGTCGCTTGACTGGCTGCAGGCGTCGTTGCCATAGGCAGGACGTCCCGGAGACGGGACAGCTTCCACCGCGACCAACAGTTAGTCGGTGGTTGAACGGGGGCCGAGTTGCCGCTCGGTCCCCACTTCTCATCATCAGAATCTGATGCGCTTTGGCACTCATCAAAAGCAAGTGCCAAGCCCCCATAATCCACAATTGAAGCGACGAAAAGGCTAGGGTTCTATAGTCCCTACTCGCTAGCTCCTCTATGAGTTTTTTGCTTGTGGCCGGGGATAAAGCTCGTTCGCTTCATGCTGCTTCACTCGAAGCGAACTTGATTGCCTCCATCATGGCCTCAATTCTCCCCCGGTGTTTGGAAAGGACAAGCGATTTGGGATCTAGGTCTTTGGCGCCCTTCTTGATAAGCTCGCAAGCCATCTCCACTGGAAGATCGTCTTCATTCTGATCGAAGCAGGGTTTTGTGCCGCGAACCGCGCATAGGTATTCGTAAACGCAACCTACACTCAGGTGCCAACCCTCGCTGAAGATAACACGCTCCGCATGCTCCGTGATCACTTGCTCCCAAAACCTGTAGAACTCAGCTTGAGACCAAAGTCGGCTAGGAGACTCGAAGCTGCCAGGTTCGATAATGAATTTGTCGTTCTCCCGCATCAATTTTGCGAGACCCTTTAGGTCCTCAATATTCGGCCCAATGACTTGCCGCCTCAAAAGCATCGAGTAAGTGTCGTTATCGTTGGAGAGCATCTCTCCAACCGTCCTCTGCCAACCGACGAACCGGGGCCCTCCTGTGATGGGGCCACTCAGGTAATCGTACTTCGCATTTCCGAGAACGGATTTGAGCATGGACTCGATTGCTCGAACCTGCTCCTCGTAGCTTGGCCCGTTTAGCTCAGACATGCCTCAACCACTCCCTGAAAAATCAAATTTAGTCGATTGAGGTCTGTAAAACCAACGATTTCGAAAGTCGACAACACTATTCCAATTGATGCCAAGATGGCCATCAAAGCAAAGATTGACCTTAATGCACCACTGTAAGACAGACCCTTCGCGAGTCCCTTCTTTCCGGCCCGAAACTCTTCAAAAGCTTTGTCCTCTTGCTCTACTAGGCGTAAATAGCTTGGAAAAAGCTCCTTCTCAGAAAGCTCGAGTGCACTTTCAGCGTGTTTAATGAGGAACGACGTCCGAATATCGAGCTGCCAAAAAATATAGCTGAGCGCGAGAAGAAAAATCGAAAGGGAGAGCGCAGCGAGAGGATATTGATCGTCTCCGCTGAGGCTAGCTGCAACCAATCCTACTAACACACCCGAAATCGCTAGGAAGAAATTAAAGACTGTCATTCGTTGCTTAGCGTGTAGGTCGAAGTATCGAAACGCGTAATCTAATCCCTCTTTGGATTCCGAAGGCACTAATCACTCCTCCCCCATCCGCAGCGCAGCAATAAAAGCCTCCTGCGGAATGCTTACATTCCCATATTCCCGCATCCGCGCCTTCCCCTTCTTCTGCTTCTCCAGCAGCTTCTTCTTGCGCGAGATGTCGCCGCCATAGCACTTGGCGGTCACGTCCTTGCGTAGGGCTGCGATCGTCTCGCGGGCGATGATCTTGCCGCCGATGGCGGCCTGGATCGGGATCTTGAAGAGGTGGCGCGGGATGAGGTCTTTGAGGCGCTCGCACATGCCGCGGCCGCGTTCTTCGGCGACCGAGCGGTGCACGATCAGCGAGAGCGCATCGACGGCTTCCGCGTTGACGAGGATGTTCATCTTCACAAGGTCGCCTTCGCGTGAGCCCACCTGCTCGTAATCGAAGCTCGCATAGCCGCGGGAGATCGATTTCAGGCGGTCGTAAAAGTCGAACACCACTTCGTTGAGCGGCAATTCGTAGGTCACCTGCGCGCGGCCGCCCACGTAAGTGAGGTTGGTCTGGATGCCGCGGCGGTCCTGGCACAGCTTGAGGATGCTGCCCAAATATTCGTCGGGGGTGTAGATCGTCGCCTTGATCCACGGCTCCTCGATCATGTCGATCCGGTTCACGTCGGGCCAGTCGGCGGGGTTGTGAATGTCGATCGTCGCCGCGTCCTCGCTCTTCGATTTGGCGAGGTGGACGCGGTAGACCACCGATGGCGCGGTGGTGATGAGGTCGAGGTCGTATTCGCGGCTGAGGCGCTCCTGGATGATCTCGAGGTGGAGGAGGCCGAGGAAGCCGCAGCGAAAGCCGAAGCCCAATGCGGCGCTGCTTTCCATCTCGAAGGAGAAGGAGGCATCGTTGAGGCGCAGCTTCGCGATGCTCTCGCGCAGTTTCTCGAAATCCGCCGCGTCGACCGGGAAGAGGCCGCAGAAAACCACGGGCTGGACTTCCTTGTAGCCCTTGAGCGGCTCGCTGGCGCCGTTCTTCACGAAGGTGATGGTGTCGCCGACGCGGGCCTGTTCGACTTCCTTGATCTGCGCGGTGATGAAGCCGATTTCGCCGGGGCCGAGTTCGGGCAGGTGCTCGATCTTGGGGCGCATGCAGCCGACGCGGTCGACGAGGTGCTGGGTGCCGCCTTGCATGAACTTGATCTGCTGGCCCTTGGTGAGGACGCCCTCGATGACGCGCACGAGGATGACGACGCCGAGATAGGGGTCGTACCAGGAATCGACGAGGGAGGCCTTGAGGGGCTTGTCGCGTTCGCCCTTGGGGGGCGGGATCTTTGCGACGACGGCTTCGAGGACGTCTTCGATGCCGATGCCGGTCTTGGCGCTGGTGAGGACGGCGTCGGAGGCGTCGAGGCCGATAACCTCCTCGATTTCCTCCTTGACGCGCTCGGGCTCGGCGGCGGGTAGGTCGACCTTGTTGATGACGGAGACGATTTCGTGATCGTGCTCGATCGACTGGTAGACGTTGGCGAGAGTTTGCGCCTCTACGCCTTGTGCGGCGTCGACGACCAGCAGCGCGCCTTCGCAGGCGGCCAGGGAGCGGGAGACTTCATAGGCGAAGTCGACATGCCCCGGCGTATCCATGAGGTTGAGCTGGTAGGTCTCGCCATCCTTCGCGGTGTAGTTGAGGCGAACGGTCTGGGCCTTGATGGTGATGCCCCGCTCGCGCTCGATATCCATGTTATCAAGCACTTGCTCGGACATCTCGCGCGCGGTCAGCCCGCCGGTAAACTGGATCAACCGGTCGGCAAGCGTGGACTTGCCATGATCGATATGCGCGATAATCGAAAAATTGCGGATTTTGGAGAGCTCGGTCATTATCACGCGCAGATAGCTGTAGGAAAGCACACTGTCATTCGCGAATAATGCAACCCGCAAAAGGGGGTGCTGTCAGGCGGCTTCGGAGCGCGCGCCTGGGGCGTAGGAGAATTGCGGAACGCTGGCCTGACCCTCGAGCGCGCCGCCGGGCATCGTCTTGTAGCTCCCAGGCGATAATGCAGCGAGCGGCGCGCCGGCGGAAGCCAGCGCGTAGGGGCTGACCCGGTTGCGGGTGCACAAGCCGCCTGAGCCATCGTCGATCAGCGATTGTTCGAATTCGAGTCCCTGCGTGTCGCCGCTGGAGCGGATGACGGTTGCCACCGCCAACTGTCCGCCGCCCAGGTCGACCACGAATTGCGTGCCTTTGGGCACATCGGCCAAGCCTTGAATCAGGGCGCCGGTCTTCGACAGGTTGCGCAGCACCACTTCATAGGAATGATCGTCGTGGATGATGTTGATACGGCGATAGACCGTTCGCCGCTTTGAACGTTTTACCCGGTCGCCGCTCGGCGCGATCTTCCAGCTGTCACCGGCAAGCTGTTCCTCGACGACATCGCGCCCGATCGGGTCGGAATAGATCGGTCCCTGCATCCGCCCCACGCCGCATTCGCGCAGCCGCTCGAACAGCTCGGTGGTCTCGATCCCGTTTGCGATCGTGTCCATCTCCAGTGCCCCTGCAAGCGCGACGATGGCGCGGATCAGGTTCAGCTCCTCGCCATCGTGCCGCGCCGCTTCGGCGACCAGCTTTTCGTCGATTTTGATCGTGTCGAAGGGCGCGCGGCGCAGATAGGCGAGAGAGGAATAGCCGCTGCCGAATTCGTCCAGCGTCAGCCGGGCTCCGAGCTTGAACAGCTGCGCGAGCGTGCGATCGACGTCCTGCGTGTCGCCGAAGAACACCGCCTCGCTCATTTCGAGCTCCAACCGGCGCGGGGCCAGATCGGTGTCGGCCAGCGCCTGCGAGACGGCATCGGCGAAGCCTTCCGCCACGAACAGGGGCACCGGCACGTTGACCGCGACCCGCACGCTGTCGGGCCATTTCGCCGCTTCGGCGCAAGCCTCGCGGATCGCCCACAAGCCGACCTCGCCGACCTGCTGCGAACCGTCGAGGATCGAGGCGAATTCCTCCTCCTCGATCTCCCCGCGCTGTTCGTGCATCCAGCAGATATGCGCCTCGAGCGCATCGACATTGCCGCTCGCGGCATCGACGATCGGCTCGTATTTGAGGAACAATTGCTCCTCGCGCACGGCCTCGCCGAGATTTTCCTCCAGCCGGCGGCGAAAGATCGCCTCGTTCTCGAGCTCGCCGGAAAAGAAACGATATTGTCCCCGCCCGCCATTCTTCGCAGCGTAGAGGGCGAGGTCGGCGGAGCGCACGACATCGTCGAAGCTCACCCCGTCATGCGGCGCCACTGCAATCCCCGCGGAACAGCCGATGACGCAGCGCCCTTCCTCGAGCGTGTAGGGCTGCTTGATCATGGTAATGAGCTTCAACGCGATCTCGCCGAGCACGCCGCGATCGTCCTGGTCGGGCAGCATGATCTGGAACTCGTCGCCGCCCAGCCGCCCGATCTCGCATTCGACCTCGAGCGCGCGTCGCATCCGGTCGGCGACCTGTTTGAGCAGCTCGTCGCCCGCAGCATGGCCGAGCGTGTCGTTGACATGCTTGAACTTGTCGAGATCGAGCATCATCACCGCGCAATTGCGCTTGGCCGGTTGAAACGCGGCGAGCGTCGTCTCGATCAGGTGCTTCATCCGGTGACGGTTGGAAAGGCCGGTGAGCGAATCGTATTTGGCGAGCCGCGCGGTTTCCGCCTCGCGGAAGAATTCGTCGGTGATGTCCGCTCCGGTACCGCGAAAACCCGTAAAGGTCTCGCCATCATAGGCCGGACGACCCGAAAGCCGCAGCACCGCGCGTTCGGGGCGTCTTTCGGCGCGCACGACAAAGCCCGAGAACGCCTTGCGTGCCCCCAGCATCAGCGCCAGCGATTTGGTGCGCCCGTCGCTGTCGGCGGAAACGAAGGCGCCGGCCAGCGGCTGTCCGATCAGTTCGTCCAGCGGCAGGTCGATCCGGTCGGCGATGGCGGGGCTGAGATAGGTGAGATTGCCGTTGCGATCGCTCGCCCAGAACCAGCCGAGGCCGCTGGTTTCGAGCTCGTCGAGCATGGCGAGCTTTTCGTCGTCGGACAGTTTCGTCGCGGACAGGTCGCCGGAGGCGGGCTGCGAGCGCGCTTTATGCTTTGCCGACAGGAAACCCTTAAGGGGCATCGCCTCGCTAATCCTTTCCATCGCGCCGCATCGGGCGCGCCGAATGACGCGCCTTCGTATCCACCCTCGCCGGGTGTAAACCCCGATGGTTAGCAATCACCTAATGCGACGCTTTTGCCGTCATTATGCGGGACCTTGCGGCCTATGGGACCTTAACGGTGTCGGGAGGGCGAGTGTCGGACCGCGGCATCGTGGCGGCTCAATCACCCGCCGGAAGGCCAGGCGCAACCCACCCTCGTCGCCTTGTCACGGCGTCCCGGGTCGGTATGGATGGCGGGCAAGCGGGCGCCGTAGAATGCCCGCACGATAGGAGAGGATGTGCCGATATGGCGGAAGCGAAAGTCACGCTCGAAAACGAGGCGGCGCAATCGACCAACGCGCTGGGGCCGCTGATCGGCGTCGCGCGCGAGGATTTCGTCGGGGCGGTCGCGCTGCTCCTGCGCGAAACGGCTTCGGATCCGGCGCGGCTGATGAAGCACGCGCGTTCGATGGGCGAGGACATGGTCAAGATCATGACCGGCAAAAGCGAGCTTGCGCCGCATCCCAAAGACAAACGGTTTCAGGATCCCGCCTGGCAGTACAATCCCTTCTTCCGTGCGGGCGCGCAATATTATCTCGCCGTGCAGAAGGGGATGCAAGGCTGGCTCCAAGACCTGGAACTGGACGAGCTCGAACGCAACCGCGCGAACTTCATCGCGAACATCATCCTCGACGGGCTGGCGCCGACCAACACGCTGGCGGGCAATCCGCTGGCGCAGAAACAGCTGATCAACTCCGGCGGCCTCTCGCTCATCAAGGGGCTGCAGAACGCCTATAACGACATGGTCCATAACAAGGGGATGGTCAGCCAGGTCGACAAGCGGCCCTTCAAGCTGGGCGAGAATATCGCGACGTCCAAAGGCAATGTCGTCCACTGCACCGAGATGTACGAACTCATCCAGTATGCCCCGACGACCGACGAAGTTTACGAAGTCCCGCAGCTGACGATCCCGCCGCAGATCAACAAGATGTATATCAACGATCTCAGCCCCGAAAAGTCGATCATCAAGTGGCAGCTCGACAACGGCGTCCATACCTTCGTCATCTCTTGGCGCAACCCGTCGAAGGAACAGGGCGTGTGGGGCATGGACGACTATATTTCCTCGTGCGAGGAAGCGCTGGAGATCGTCAAGGACATCACCGACAGCGCCAAAGTCAACGTTTCGGCGGGCTGTTCGGGTGGGCAGACGGCATCGGTGCTCGTCTCCAAACTCGCCGCGACGGGCAACGACATTCTTGGCACGCTGACCCTGATGGTCTGTGTGCTCCATCCCAAGCAGACCGATATCGAGGCCGCCTCGCTGGTCAGCGACAATGGCATGAAGCTCGCGCGGCGCCGCGCCGACAAGGCCGGCATCATCAAGGCCGACGATCTTGCCCGCGGCTTCGCCTGGCTGCGTCCCAACGACCTTGTCTGGGGCTATGTCATCAACAATTACCTGCTCGGCATGGACCCGCCCGCCTTCGACGTGTTGTTCTGGAACTCGGACGCGACCAATCTTTCCGCCAGCCTGATGGGCGATTTCCTCACCCTTTACGAAACGCTCGCCTTCACGAAGAAAGGCGAAGTCGAGATGGCCGATCACAAAGTCGACCTATCCAAGGTGACAGCAAACCTCTTCATCATCGGCGGGGTGACCGATCACATCACGCCGTGGAAGGCGACCTATCGCTCGACCCAGCTCTTCGGATCGAAAGACGTCACCTACGTGCTCAGCCAGTCGGGCCACATGCAGGCGATCCTCAACCCGCCGGGCAATCCCAAGGCGAAATATTTCGTCCAGAAGAAGAAAGGCAAGCTCCCCGCCACCGCCGACGAGTGGCTACAGGGCACGAAGGAGGTCCCGGGCAGCTGGTGGCCGTTCTGGATCGAGTGGATCCAGAAACGCTCGGGCGACAAGGTGCCGGCGCCCGAACATGTGGGCAATGAAAGCTATCCCGCGATGGAAAGCGCGCCCGGACTCTACGTCGTCGAAGAAGTCTGATAGGGCCCCAGTCGTATTGGGCGAGGCTTCGGCCCCGCCAACCCGCTTATGGGAGGCACGTATCGCACGGGATCTGCGACACGTGCTTCCCACCCGGCCCCCAATCAAGGGGCCGCGAAAGGACAGTTTTCACGTGAGCAAACATCTGGACGGCGCCACGGTCACCATGGAGCAGGTTGGCGGCCGGACGCTACGGGTTGCGCGCTGGCGGCTGGATCAGCCCTCGGATCACCCGCCCGTTCTGTTCTTCAACGGCATCGGCGCCAATATCGAGGCGGTCGCCCCGCTTGCCGAGGCATTGGACGAGCGACCCTTTATCATGTTCGACATGCCCGGGATCGGCGAATCGCCCGATCCGGTGGTGCCCTACAATCCCTTCACGATGAGCTGGACCGCGATGCAATTGCTGAACTTGCTCGGGGTGGACCAGGTCGATGTCATGGGGATCAGCTGGGGAGGCGGCATGGCGCAGCATTTCGCCATGCAGCATCCCGGGCGCACCCGCCGCGTGGTGCTGATCGCCACCAGCGCCGGCATGCTGATGGTTCCGGGCCGCCTGCAGGCTCTGACCAAGATGGCCAATCCGCGCCGCTACACCGACCCCGATTTCATGATGCGCAATTTCGAGACGCTCTATGGCGAAGGTCTGGGCAAGAGCGAGGGCAAGGGCGGCCATATGGCGCGGCTCAGATCCCCTTCCCCGCGCGGCTACATGTATCAGGTGCTTGCCATGATCGGCTGGACCAGCGCGCCTGCGCTTCGTTTCCTGCTAAAGCAGGACACGCTCATCATGATGGGCGACAACGATGCGATCGTGCCGCTCGCCAACGGCAAGATCCTGGAGGCGCTGATCCCCAATAGCGACCTGGTCGTGATGAAGGGCGGCGGACATCTCTTCCTGCTGAGCCACAAGGACGAGAGCGTCGCCGCGATCCGCGACTTTCTGGACAGCCCGGCAAGCGAGCGCGAAATAAAGCTCGCCGCGGCCTAACCGCGCGCCAGCCACTCCACGAGCGCCGCGTTCACCTGATCCGGCACGTCCTGTTGCACCCAGTGGGAGGCGTCGGGGAAGCGCTTCACCGTCAGATCGCGGACATATTCGTCCGTGCCATCGAGCACATGGATGTCGATCGCCAAGTCCTGCTCGCCCCACAGGACGAGGGTGCGCGTGTCAACCTTGCCGTCGCCGATCTGGCGGACATCGGGCGTGCGTAGCAACGCGCGGTAATAATTGATCATCGCTTTCAGCGCGCCCGGCTGCGCCGCCGCCCGGCGATAGGGCTCCACCGCCGCATCGTCGAAGAAGTGTTTGTTGACCGCCGAGTTTCTGAAGACGTCGGCGACGGGTTCGGCATTCGAGCGGCCCAGCAGCTTCTCGGGCAGGCGTGGCAGCTGAAAGAAAAAGATGTACCAGCTCTTCCTCAGCTGCCGCCAGCGCTTCAATTCACGCTGCGAGCATTTGGGATGCGGCACATTGAGGATGACGAGATTGGCGAGCGGGCGGATTTCGAGGATCGCGAAATGCCACGCGACCAGCGCGCCCCAGTCATGCGCTATCAGCGTCACTTCCTTGGCGCCGCTCGCATCGATCAGCGCCGCGACGTCCTCTGCCAGTGTGTTCAGCCGATAGGCCTTGATGCCCTGCGGTCGCTCGCTCGCGCCATAGCCGCGCATGTTGGGCGCCCAGACGCGGTAGCCCTGCGCGGCCAATACCGGGATCTGATGCCGCCACGAATAATGCAGTTCGGGAAAGCCGTGCAGCAGCAGCGCGAGCCGGTCTCCCGCGCCCGCTTCGGCGACCTCGAAGGTGAGCCCGTTCGCCTCGATCCAGCGGATCGCGACGCCGCTTTCCGCCGGCGGATCCCAGCTCGGCTGCCGTTCCACTTTACCCTTCACTCGCCGCCGCCCCCGCGCGAGACGCCGCATAGCCCCGCCTCGGGCAGCCGCCCCGCCTCAGCCAGCGCCGCGGCGGCCTCGCGCGGGCGGTCGGTCGCGATGATGTCGACGCCGCCTTCGCCGAGTTCGGCATAGCGTTCTCCCGTGCCGTAGCGCTCGATCACACTGTCGATCGAACCGGGCGGGCGGCCGAGCGTGCCGAAAATCACCTCGATGTCCTCAGCCTCGAGCGCGTCATAGAGATCGGGGCGCGGCAGGCGCGTGCCGGTGAAGGCGACCATGCGTTCGTCCGCGATGCCGCTTGCGCGCAATTCCTCAAGATCGCCGTTGTCCGCGATCGAGACCGACAGCAGCATTTCGGGCGCCAGCGCGGCGAGCCGGGCGGCCTGTGCCGGCGAATAGGCGATCAGGATGACGTTGTCCGCATTGCCGCTCTCGCGGATCATCGAGACGACCTCCGCATAATCTGCGGTACTTTTGAAGTCGATCTGCAGCACGGTGCGCCCCCGCGCCCAATCCAGCGCCTCGCGCAGTGTCGGCACGCGGTAGGGCGTGGTCCATCCCGCTTCGTCGACCAGGAACAGTTCCCGAACGACGCTCCACGGCGTGTCGGCCACCGCGCCATTGCCGGTCGTAGTGCGATCAAGCGTGCGGTCGTGCATCAGGTAATGCACCCCGTCCGGACTGCGTGCGACGTCCACCTCCATCACCGCTGGGATCGCCGTCAATACCGCGTCCATCGTCTGGATCGCGTTCTCCGGCAGGCCCGGTGTAGGTCCGCCGCGGTGGGCGGAAACCAGCGTGCGGCCCGCCGCCTCGTGGCAGTCGAGCAGCGCGGAAAGATCGCCGCCGGGTGAAAAGCGCCACGCCCCGTCTCCGGCCTGAGCGCTTGCCGGTACGGCCAGGGTCAGGGCGATGGCCGCGGCGAGCGGGCGCGAGAAGGCTGACACGTCGTCTGTCTCCTAAGCAAGGTCCGTCGCGCAGGGCGGGCGACCCCGCGCGGACCATCTGGACTCGAGCCTGCGATTACGACATCCTCGCGCGCAAAGGGAGAGAGAAGATGCCACAATTCGACCTAATCATTCGCGGCGGCACCATCGTCGATGGCACAGGCGAAGCGCGCTATACCGGCGATGTCGCGGTGAAGGACGGGCTGATCGCACAGGTGGGCAAGATCACCGGCGACGCGGCGCGCGAGATCGATGCGCGCGGCAAGGTGGTTGCGCCCGGCTTCGTCGACATTCACACACATTACGATGGCCAGGCGACCTGGGACCAGGAAATGGCCCCGTCGAGCTGGCACGGCGTCACCACCGTCGTAATGGGCAATTGCGGCGTCGGCTTCGCGCCCGCCAAGCCCGACCGCCACGAATGGCTGATCAGCCTGATGGAAGGGGTCGAGGACATTCCCGGCACCGCTCTCGCCGAAGGAATTACCTGGGACTGGGAAACCTTCCCTGAATATCTCGATGCGCTCGAGAAACTGCCGCGCACGGTCGATGTCGGCACGCATGTCCCCCACGGCGCGGTGCGCGCCTATGTGCTGGGCGACCGCGAACAACCAGGCGCGGTGCCAACGCAAGAGGACATCGAGGCGATGTCCGACATCGTCGAGGAAGGCGTGCGTGCGGGCGCACTGGGCTTTTCCACCTCACGCACCGTGCTGCACAAGTCGGTCGATGGCGAGCTCGTGCCCGGCACCACCGCCACGGCAGAAGAGCTGGTCGCGATCGGCCACGCCATGGGCCGCGGTCAGGCGGCGGGCGGCCATGCCGTGTTCGAGATGGCGAGCGATCTGCGCCGAGAATGGAACGAGTTCGAGTGGATGGGTAAGCTCTCCCGCGAGGCGGGCGTCCCCGTCACCTTCGCCGCGCTCCAATCGATCGCCAAGGAAATGCCGCTCGACGAGCAGATCGAGACCATGCGCGCCGAGAACGACAACGGCGCCAATATCGTCGCGCAGATCGCGCTGCGCGGCAATGGCATCGTCATGGCCTGGCAGGGCACCGTCCACCCCTTCGTCTACCGCCCCAGTTGGCAGGCGATCGCCGAACTCCCGTGGGCGGAGCAGAAGGCGAAACTGCTCGATCCCGCCTTCAAAAAACAGCTGCTTTCCGAAGCGAACGACTATTCCGAAGCGCCGCAGGACATCATCGAGGTGGTGATGGTGGTCACGCAAGGCTGGGCGCTGCAATACGAAATGGACCCGGACTTCGACTACGAGCCCGATGCGAGCGCGAGCATTAATGCGCGGGCCGAGGCTGCCGGAATGGACAGCCAAGAATATGCCTACGAGCTGCTCTGCCGAGAGGATGCGACAGGCTTTATCTATCTGCCGATTCTCAATTACGCCGACGGCAATCTCGATTTCCTCCACCCGCTTCAGCATGCCGACGACACGGTCAATTCGCTGAGCGATGGCGGCGCGCATTGCGGGACGATCTGCGATGCGGCGTCGCCCACCTTCATGCTCGAGCATTGGGTGAAGAGCCGCAAGCGCGGTGACCGCATCAGCCTCGAAAACGCGATCCGGCGCCAGTGCCGCGACACCGCGATGCTGTATGGGCTCGAAGATCGCGGGATCATTGCGCCCGGCTATCTTGCCGACATCAACGTCATCGACATGGAGCGGCTGAAGCTCGGCCGTCCGTGGCTCGCTTTCGACCTGCCGGCGGGAGGCAAGCGTCTGCTGCAAAAGGCGGAAGGCTATGTCGCCACCATCAAGAGCGGCGTCGTGACATTCGAAGACGGCACATGGACCGGCGCAACACCCGGCGGCCTCGTGCGCGGACCGCAGCGCGCCGCGCTGGCCGAGGCGGCCGAGTAATCGAACATGACGCTTAAGGAAGTGAGCCCTCTCCGAGCTATAGAACTCGAAGAGGGCTCGTTTCGACCGGCGAATTATCGCATCGCGCTGATTGAAGAAAAGCCTTTGGTGCTATCGAACAGACGGCGTTAGAAACGCAGGCCGGCTCCGACTACCACCTGATGTCGATTGACGTTTACGGCATCCAGCTCATCATCCAGGCCGAAGGATTGACCTTCAAACTCGACTTCGCCGCCGGAGTAATCGGTAAAGCGATATTCGGTCTTCATGTAGAAGTTTTCCAATAGACCGTATTCGAACCCTATACCCAGTCGCAACCCGTCCAGATCGATATCTGCGTCCGCAGCGTCGGGAACTCCATTCACCGTACCGTCGGCATCGATGTCGATACTGCTCATTGCATAGCCGGCCTTAATGTAAACCAGCTTGTCGTGTGAACCAAAGCCCAGGCGCCCACCGATGTAGTAATCCGGGTTGCTGTCGAGCCTGAGGACACCATTGTACAAGTCTCCATCGAGCTCTACGTCGTTAAAGGTTGCGCTGTCCGAAAGATTTGAAGTTGAAATCTCGGCTTCGACGCCAAAGGAAATCATACCTCTGGAAAAATCGTAGCCGATGTTCGCACCATAAGTTACATCTTCGGCATTGGCGTCGAAGTCTTCGGTGTCATCCACCCCGACCTCTACACGATCGTAGCCAAAAATCGCCTCGATCCGGGGTCCAGAAGGCGCGGTGTTCCCGTCGTTCGCCAACGCGGGGGTGGCATACGCTCCCAAGGTAAGAGCGATAATTGCCGTAAGTGTTCTCATGATAAGCACTCGTTTGCTGCAAGAGAGCGCGAGCGCTGAAGCTATAAGGTAAATATAAGGTAAGGCGCGGCCCTATTTTACCTGAATGACTGCTCAACGACTAAGGCAGAATCACAACCCCCTTCGAGGGGTCGACTTCACCGCCGACCATTGCGACGAACGTCGCGCGCGCGGCCTCCAGCCCCTCGCGCCTCTCGATCTCCACCGTGCCTTCGACCGCGTTCAGGAAAGCGTGCCATTTCTCCGCAATCATCGCCCCGCCCTTTTCGGGGCCGTGCTCCTTGAAGAAGGCAACGAAATGGTCGGGTGCGAAGAACATTTCCGGCTTCGGCCCGGGCAGATCGGCGTCCTCGTGGAAGCTCGAGCGCGCCTCAATATGGGTGGCGCCGACGAGGCATGAATATTTGAGCGTGTCGGAAAAATGTTTGTGCAGCTTCGTAAGCACTTCGGCATTGCCGGCAAAATCGACGCTGACGCAGTCACGGATCGAGAGGTTGCCGATCTCGGCATAGGTATAGACCCTGTCGTAAAGCCCCGTTTCCTCGACGAAATCCGCGTTGCCCTCCGAGGTCAGGCCGATCCGCTTGATCTTGCGCGAATTTTCCTTGGCGACGCTGGCGAGCCCCATGGCCGTCTTCGATGATGCGCTGGTCAGCACCACTTCCTCGGCGCCGAACCAGTCCTTCGAGCGCATGAAATAGTCGATCATGAAACCGGTCTTGAACAGCGGGCCGTAGATCATCCGCTCGTCCTCGCGCGTTTCGTCGTGTTCGGGATCGGCGGCAAGACGGGTATACTGGTTGTAGACCGGGCTCATGGGCTGGCGATGCGCGGCGGTGTCGATGAACGATGCCGCACCGACCTTGCCCGGCCAGATGTCGAGATGGGTCGCCATCGGCAGGTAGCCATAGACCCGCTCGCCTACCACAATCTCGTCATGCCGGCTTTCGATCACCCGGGCATGGCCCCACATCGGTACAATGCCCTTACCGACCTCGTTGGTCCGCGGCGGGAAGAAGTTCCAGTAGCCGAAATTGTCGCCGACCACCGCATAGGTGACGTTGTTCGCCGTCACCGAAAAGCTCTCGATTGCGAGCCGCACCGCCCCGTCGGCAAGCTCGCCCGCCTCGACTTCTACGAGTTTCGCGTCCTGCAATTCCTGCTTCGACACGTGAACCTGCGACAATTGCATGAGAATCTCCACCAATCTGCGAGGCTCGTGTAGACGATCATTTTTCGCTTTCCCACCGGCTTGCACGGATCGAGGGACGCTTCTCGCATAGGGTGAGCCATGCGGCGAGCGCGTCGCATTGCGCGATCCCCGCCGCGCCCTGTGGGGTCATCTGGAGGGAGCGGATGATCGGATAGAGAAAGACGTCCGCCAGTGTGAAGCCGCAGGCGGTCCACGCGCCGTCTCGCTGCAGTTCGGCTTCCAGAAAGCCGAGCGCGCGGCCGATATCCGGTAATGCGCGGTTGATGGACTGCACGTCGAGCGGAAAGCCGCCATGGCGGTGCATGACATAGGGCATGACTAGACCGCGCTCGAACAGGAGGAAGAGATAATTGTTGCCGATGGCGATCCATGTGTCGGCGGTCGCGCGCGAGGCGGGTTCGCGCGGCTGCAGCGCGGCCGCATTGTGAGTGCTGTCCAGATAGTGCGCGATCGCGCCGCTTTCGATCAGTTCGAGTCCGTCCACCTCGACCACCGGCACCTTGCCGAACGGATGGCGGTTCTGCGGCGAGTTTGCCGGCGTCGGGATGATCTCGTGGGTGAGGCCGGCCTCTTCGCAGGTGATCTCGACGATGCGGGTATAGGTCGAGACGACCGTGCCGACGATCCTGACCTGTGCGGCTTCGGGCAAGCGGACCGGCCGTTATTCGCCACTCGGCAAGACCGCCTGCGCCTGGCGCAAGCGCTCGAGACGTCCGCCGAAGCTGCGCATTCGCACCGAACAGGTCTGCGCGATCTGAGTGGGGTCGGCGTTCTGGTATTCGGCGTAGCGCGCGGCGAAGGCTTCCGCGAGGCGGGTGCCCCGCTTCGCTTCATAGCGCCCGACGAAATAGGTGAAAGCGCCGGTGAGCGCGGTGCGGCTGTCGGGGGTCAGTTCGGCCTCGCTCTCCGCCATCAGCGCGCCGACATAGAGCGCGCAATCGAGATCGTCTTCGGGGGTGAAGCCGCCCTCGGAAGGCGCCGCGCCGTCTTGCGCGAGCACCGGTGTCGCCAGCAAAGCCCCGGCGGCGAGCGCGATCGTCCCCCCTCGCACCATCCCTAGACCCGCATCGGCATCAGCACATAAAGCGCCGGGCTCGACTCGCTCTCGCGGATCAGGGTCGGCGCGCCGGCATCGGCGAGATGCAGTTCGACCTCTTCCGCATCGAATTGGCCCAGGATGTCTTTCAGATAATTGGCGTTGAAACCGATCTCGAAGCCGTCGCTGGTATAGGACGCCATCAGTTCCTCGGCGGCATTGCCATTGTCGGGCGAAGTCACCGAAAGCGTCACCTTGTCGGTATCGAGCCCCATTTTGACCGCGCGGGTTTTCTCCGTGGCAATCGTCGCGACGCGGTCGACCCCTTCGAAGAACAGCTTGGGATCGACCTTCAGCAGCTTGTCATTGCCGGTCGGGATGACGCGGCTGTAATCGGGGAAGGTGCCGTCGATCAGCTTGCTGGTGAGCACTACTCCGCCCTCGCCGCCCAGCGTGAAGCGGATTTTCGAGGCCGAGAGATCGACCTGGACATTGCCGTCGAGCGCTTCCTCCAGCAGCTTGCGCAGCTCGCCCACCGCTTTGCGCGGCACGATCACGTCGGGCATTCCTTCCGCGCCGTCGGGGCGCGCGAGTGTGAAGCGCGCAAGCCGGTGTCCGTCGGTCGCCGCGGCCTTCAACACCGGCTCGTTGTCGTCGGTCACATGCAGGAAGATACCGTTCAGATAATAGCGGGTCTCCTCGGTCGAGATCGCGAAGCGCGTGCGGTCGATCATCTCGGCCAGCGTGCGCGCGGGCAGTTCGAAGGAGGTCGGAAGGTCGCCCTCTACGATCACCGGAAAGTCGTCGCGCGGCAGGGTGGGCAGCTTGAAGCGCGCGCGTCCGGCCTTGATTTCCATCCGGTTTTCCGCGGTTTCGAGGCTGACCTGCGAACCTTCGGGCAGCTTGCGCGCAATGTCGAACAGGAGATGGGCGGAAACGGTGAACGCGCCCGGGCTGTCGACCGAGGCGGCGCTCATCGTCTCGACCACCTGCAGATCGAGATCGGTCGCCATCACTTTCACGCTGCCCCCGTCCGAGGCGTCGATCAGCACGTTGGAGAGGATCGGGATGGTGTTGCGGCGCTCGACCACCGACTGGACGTGGGAGAGACACCGCAGCAGTGTCGCGCGTTCGATCGTGGCTTTCATCGCTCTGCCCTATCGCTTCGAGTGGCCCGGCGGCGGAAAGACGGAATCGCCCCCTCGCCAACCGTGAGATTGCGAAAAACCTTAGCGCCCCGGGCAAACCGGGCAAGTTCGCACTTTACACGACCCGAATTCGCTTGGGGATAAGGGCGCGCGCGGCGCTCCGCCTTAGCCGATCATCGCCATGCCGCCGTTCACGTGGATCGTCTCGCCGGTGACGTAGCCGGCCTCGCGGCTGGCGAGGAAGGTGGCGGCGGCGCCGATATCTTCGCCCGAACCCATCTTGCCCATCGGAATGCGGGCGTTGATCGCTTCGGCCTGTTTCTCGTCGAGCGACGTGGTCATCGCGGTGCGGATGAAGCCGGGCGCGATGCAATTTGCAGTGATGCCCCGGCTGGCGACTTCCTGCGCGAAGCTCTTGGTCATGCCGGTGAGCCCGGCCTTGGCGGCGCAATAATTCATCTGCCCCGGATTGCCGGTGTGCCCGACGACGCTGGTGATGTTGATGATCCGTCCGAACCGCGCCTTCATCATCGGGCGCGCGCTGGCACGCATCAGGCGGAAGGCGGCTTCGAGGTTGATCGAAACCACCTGGTCCCATTCCTCGTCCTTCATCCGCATAGCGAGGTTGTCGCGCGTGATCCCGGCATTGTTGACGAGAATGTCGATCCCGCCCAGCGTATCGAGCGTCGCGGGGATCAGCTCCTCGACCTGCTCGGTGTTCGACAGGTCGCAGGTGATCTCGACATGCTTGCCGCCGACCTCGTCGATCAGCTGTTCGCGAAAGACGCGCAGCTTGTCGCCATTGGACCCCGACAGCGCCACCCGCGCGCCCTGCGCCGCCAGCGCGGTCGCGATCGCCGAGCCGATCCCCCCGCTCGCACCCGTCACCAGCGCATTCATTCCATCGAGCTTGAACATCAAGCGATCTCCTTCGCAAAGGCTTCCATGTCTTCCATTGTCACGAGGCTCGCCGTGGCTGCTTCCTTCTCGATGCGGCCGATCATGGGGGTTAGCACCTTGCCGCCCAGTTCGACGAAGCGTTCGGCGCCGTCCTCACGCATGGCGAGCACGCTTTCGCGCCAGCGCACGCGGCCGGTGACCTGTTCGACGAGGAGCGCGCGCTCCTCGTCCGGGTCGACGATTTTCGCGGCGGTGACGTTGGCATAGACCGGCAGCGCCATCGCGCCCGGCGGTGTCTCGGCCAGCGCCTCTTCCATCCGTGTCGCAGCGGGCTGCATCAGCGAGCAGTGGAACGGGGCGGAGACGGGCAGCAGCACGCCGCGTTTGATGCCGTGATCCTTGACGATGCCGACCGCGCGTTCGATCGCGCCTTTGTGCCCCGAAATTACCACTTGCGATGGGTCGTTGTCATTGGCGATCTCGCACACTTGCCCCCCGGCTGCGGCCTTGGCGAGCGCGCCGGCTTTTTCGATGTCCGCGCCGAGTAACGCCGCCATCGCCCCCTCGCCCACCGGCACCGCGTCCTGCATCGCGCCGCCCCGCAGTTTGAGGAGCCTTGCGGCGCTGGCGAGGTCGAACGCTCCTACGGCGCACAGCGCCGAGTATTCGCCTAGCGAATGGCCGGCTACGCAGCCGCCTTTCTGCGCCAGATCGATGCCGAACTCGGCCCGTAGCACGCGGGCGGTGGCGATCGAATTGGCCATGATCGCCGGCTGCGCATTCTCGGTCAGCGTCAGCTGGTCTTCGGGCGCTTCGCGCATGATCGCCGAGAGCTTCAGGCCGAGCGCCTCGTCGACTTCCTCGAACACTTCGCGCGCGGCCGGGCTCGCCGCGGCGAGGTCGCTGCCCATGCCGACCTTCTGGCTGCCCTGTCCGGGAAAGATGAATGCGATCATATGCGTTGAAACTCCTCTTGGCGCGCCCGGTCAGGATGCGCGTGCCGGCCCGGCGAGGCCGAAGGGCACGACGTGATTGTCGGCGTAATGGCCGATCTTCGCGCGGCCGAGATAGGGGATGCCCGCCCGCGCGCACCAGAAGCGCGCGATCTCCTCCTCGTCCTGGCCGAATGCGGGGTCGTTTTCGTGAATGTCGGTCACCGCGCCCAGTTTCAGGCCGGCGACCCGCGGAAGGCTGCCGGCGAGCGCGAAGAACACGCGGTCGATGGCGTAGAGCGGTTCGCTCACCTCCTCTACCATGACGATATGCCCAGTGAGGTCCGGCATCATCGGCGTACGCGCCAGCATGGCGAGCGTGATGAGGTTGAAGGCGGCGGCGGGGATCGCGCCGTCGAGGCTCGGCTCGAGGCCCGACGTATCGCCCGCAAACCAGCGCAGCACGCGGCGCACCGCCTCGCGTCCGCGCTCCGAACGCGCGCTGATCGGCATCGAACCATGCGCGCATTGTCCGATCCCGGCGCGGTAGAGCGCACCCATAAGGTAGCCGCAGTCGGAAAAGCCGACATAGGTCTTGCTTCTCGCGCTGGCATTCATCCGCGCGACCGCCGCCTCGGCGATGCGGTTCGAGCCATAGCCGCCGCGTGCGAACCAGACCGCGTCGAAAGCGGGATCGTTGGCGCAATCGAGCAGGCCGTCCAGCCGGGTGAGATCGTCGCCGGCGAAGTGGCCGGCGCTGGCAAAGCATTGTTCGTGAAACGTCACCGAATGCTCGGCGAATTCCTGCGCCACCAGCGTCTCCAGCGCCGCGGCATGCTCGCGCGTGATCGCGCGCGCCGGCGCACAGATGGCGATATTCGTCATGGCGTCTCCCTATGGCGCTTGTCAGTCCCCTTGCAAGCCCATAACCATGCGCGTCATGGACGGGATCGAAGGCGAGGCGCTGAACGGGCGCCCTTTGTTTTTCTGCGGAATCGGCGGGTCGGGCATGCTGCCGCTGGCACAGCTGGCGAAGGGCTTCGGCTACGATGTCGCCGGATCAGATCGCAGTTTCGACCAGGGGCGCACGCCCGAAAAATTCGCCTGGCTCGAAGCCAATGGCTTTACCCTGTTTCCCCAGGACGGGAGCGGCATCACCTCCAGCGAACAGGTCCTGATCGCGTCGGCCGCGATCGAGGACGAGGTGCCCGAGGTCGCGCGCGCGAAAGAGCTGGGATGCGCGCGCCTCAGCCGGGCGGAGCTGCTGGCGCGCTTCTTCAACGACGCGTCCTACCCGATCGCGGTGGCGGGCACGTCGGGCAAGTCTACCGTCACCGGCATGATCGCCTGGATCCTTGCCGAGGGCGGCTATGATCCGACGGTGATGAACGGCGCGGTGATGAAGAATTTCGTCGGCGACGACAATCCATTCGCCAGCGCGCGGGTCGGCAGCCCCCGGGTCTTCGTCAGCGAAGTCGACGAGAGCGACGGCTCGATCGCGCTGTTCAAGCCGCTGATCGGCGTGCTCCTCAATGTCAGCCTCGATCACAAGTCGATGGACGAACTGCGCGCGCTGTTCGGCGATTTCGTGGGCGCGGCGGACCGCGCGGTGCTCAATTTCGACGATCCCGAAGCGCGCGCACTTTCGCGGCGGGCGAAAAAGCCCCAGCGCCGGATGGACCGCAAGCACATCCATATCGTGAGCTTCGCCGTGCGCGATCAGAGGGCCGACATCACGGTCGAACCCGATTCGATCGATCAGAGCGCGCTCGGGATCCGCGCCGCGGTGATCGACAATCGCAGCCGCGAGGTCTTTCCGCTGATCCTGCCGATGCCGGGCATGCACAACCTGTCGAACGCGCTCGCCGCGATCGCCGCGCTCTCGGCCGCCGGGATGGACGTCAAGCGCGCGGTCTATGCACTGCGCGGCTTCAAGGGGCTGGCGCGGCGGTTCGACGTGGTGGGGACGACGCCGGGCGGGGTCACGGTGATCGACGATTTCGGGCACAATCCGGAGAAATGCGCCGCGACCCTGCGCACGCTCAAAGCGACGCCGGGCCGGGTCATCGCCTTCTTCCAGCCGCATGGCTACGGTCCGCTGCAGCAGATGGGCGAGGAACTAGCCGCCACCTTCGCGCGCGAACTCGGGCCTGAAGACATGACCATCATGTGCGATCCGGTCTATTTCGGCGGCACGGTCGATCGCAGCGAAGGTTCCGAGCGGATCGTCGCCATGATCGCGGACCAGGGTGGGCGAGCCGAGCATATCGCCGAGCGCGATGCCTGCGCCGATCGGATCGTCGAACTGGCGCAAGAGGGCGACCGCGTGGTCGTCATGGGCGCGCGCGACGACACGCTCAGCACCTTCGCCCGTTCGATTTTCGAGCGGCTCGCGTGATGGTCTACGAAAATGCGCGCCGCCATGCCTGGTTCATGGCGGGGGCCCTCATCCTGTCGATCCTGTTCGTGGCGGTGATCGACCGCTATTTCGGCCATTCGACCATCGCATTCGGCGTGGCGATCATCGGCCTCGTGATCGCGAACCGGCGGATGCTGACCTATAATTGCCCGACCTGCGGCAAGAACCTGTTCTTTCGCGGGATTTTGGTGGTCCCCTGGCCCAACCGGGTGTGCGGCAAGTGTGGGACCAGGCTGGCGGACCCGGAGGGACAGTGACGGGCGCGGTTCAAGACGCTGAGCCCGCTTCCTCCCTCGCGACCGCCCGCCGATATGCCTCGCGCGCGGTCAATTGTTCGCGGTAGTTGCGCAGACTAGCGGGCAGGCGGTCATCGAGGCCGACCTTCTCGGCCAGGATCAGCGCATAGCCAATACAGATATCGGCGACGGTGAACCGGTTCGCGCACAGGAATTCGCGCCCCTGCAGCCGCTCCTCAACTTTGACCAGCCGCTTCTCGAACCAGGTCGCATAGGCCTCGCCCGCTTCGCTCCAGCCCTTTTGCTTTTCGAAGATGGCGAAGCGCATGAAAACGGTCTGCGGAAAGGTCAGCGTCGCATCGGCGTGATAAGTGAAGTCGAGATAGGCGCCGTAATCCACCTCGTCCGGTCCGACGATAAGTGCGTCCGCCCCGCCCTTTACAGCAAGATAATGGGCGATGGCGCAGCTTTCGGTCATGCGCGTCTCCCCGTCCTCGAGCAGCGGCACGGTGCCCAGCGGATTGATCTCGAGATATTCGGGCGCCTTGTGACGCGGCGGGAAGGGCAAGACGCGAAGGTCGAGATCGACCCCCGCCTCCTCCGCCGCCCAGGTCGCGCGCAGCCCCCGCGAACCTGCGCAGGTATGAAGGACGGGCAACGTCATGCGGCCTCTCCCGCCGGCTCATCATGCGTGTTCCCGATGCCGAGCACCTTGTGAATGACGAAAGCGATGACGAAACCCAGTGCGAGCCCGAGCACGGCGGAAATTGCGGCATAGGTCAGCCAGCCGAGCACGCCCGCCAGTGCGCCCACCGCGTCTTTAACCGCATATTCGGCGCCATGCGCGATCTCGTAGAACAGGTCGAAGCCAATCTCGTGCGTGCCGTGAATGATGATGCCGCCGCCGACCCACAGCATCGCGACCGTGCCGATGAAGGAGAGCGCGGTCAGCAATTTGGGCACGAAGGCGACCAGCCCTTCGCCGAAGGAACGCTTCGCCGCGCTGCCCGATTTCGCCATGGCCAGGCCGATATCGTCGAGCTTCACGATGATCGCGACCGTCCCGTAGACCAGCACGGTGACCGCAAAGCCGACCAGTGCCAGCGCGAGCGCCCGCTCCCACCAGGTCGGCAGGTCGAGCTCGTTCAGCACGATCGCCATGATTTCCGCCGAGAGAATCAGATCGGTGCGCACCGCCCCGGCGACCCGCTTGTTCTCGAACTCGACCGGGTCCTCGATTACGTCGTCGACCGTCTTGCCGTGCTTCGCCCCGCCCAGCTTTTCCATCACCTTTTCCGCGCCTTCGTAGCACAGGAAGGCGCCGCCCAGCATGAGGATGTAGATGATGACCCAGGGCAGGAATTCGGAAAGCAGGATCGCGCCCGGAAGCAGGATCACCATCTTGTTGAACAGGCTGCCCTTGGTGATCTTCCAGATGATCGGCAATTCGCGCGCTGGCGACAGGCCGGTGACGTAGCTCGGCGTCACCGCCGCATCGTCGATCACCACGCCCGCCGTCTTCGAACCCGCGCGCCCCGCGGCGGCGGCGATATCGTCGACCGAGGCGGAGGCGGCTCTGGCGATCACCGCGACATCGTCGAGCAGTGCGGTCAGACCTGAGGGCATATGGCGGATTATCCTGGTTGCGGTTTATTCAAGAACCGCCGCCTGCCGCCCCCGTTCCCCGCGCGCAAGACTTGCATTACCGGGCCAAGGCGCTATGTGCGCCCATCCCCTGCCGTAGTGCGAGGGATATCGAAGAAAGCCGGAGGGGCCCCGCAATGGTGCGGACAAGCCAACGATCGGCATTGCAAATGAAGGAACGCGAGATGGCTCTTTACGAGCATATCTTCCTCGCGCGTCAGGACTTATCGCAGTCCCAGGTAGACGCGCTGGCGGCCACGGCGACCGAAATCGTCGAAGCGAACGAAGGCAAGGTCACGAAGACCGAAACCTGGGGCCTCAAGTCCCTCGCCTACAAGATCGATCGCAATCGCAAGGCGCATTTCGTAATGCTCAATATCGACGCGCCGGGCACGGTGGTCGAGGAGCTGGAACGCCAGACCCGCATCAACGAAGACGTCATCCGCTACATGACCATCCGCGTGGAAGAGCACGAGGAAGGCCCGTCCGTGATGATGCGCAAGAACGAGCGCGACTCCAAGAAGCGCCGCGATCGTGAGGAGCGCAACTGATGGCCCGTCCATTTTTCCGCCGCCGCAAGTCCTGCCCCTTCTCGGGCAACGATGCACCAAAGATCGATTACAAGGACGTGCGCCTGCTCCAGGGCTTCATGTCCGAACGTGGCAAGATCGTACCGTCGCGCATCACCGCCGTTTCCGCCAAGAAGCAGCGTGAGCTCGCCAAAGCCATCAAGCGCGCGCGTCACATCGGCTTGCTGCCGTACATCGTGAAGTAAGGAGAGAGACTCATGGATATCATTCTCCTCCAGCGCATCCAGAACCTGGGTTCGATCGGCGACGTCGTCACCGTGAAGGATGGCTATGCCCGCAACTTCCTGCTTCCGCAGAAGAAGGCCCTGCGCGCAAACGACGCCAACAAGAAGGTGTTCGAAGCCAATCGCGAGCGTCTCGAGAAAGAGAACGCCGAGCGTCGCAGCGAAGCCGAAAAGGCGGGCGGAAAGGTCGAGGGCGCCGAAGTCGTCCTGATCCGCGCCGCGTCCAATGCCGGCCAGCTCTACGGCTCTGTCAACGTCCGCGACATGGTCGCCGGTCTCAATGACAAGGGCCATGACATCGACAAGAAGCAGGTCATCATGGGCGCGCCGATCAAGACGATCGGCATGCACGATGTGACCGTGGCGTTGCACCCCGAGGTGCATGTGACCGTCAAGGCCAATGTCGCGCGCTCCGATGACGAAGCCGAGCTGCAGTCGCAGGGCGTCGACGTCCTCGCCCAGCTGTTCGAGGAAGAGCAGCGCGAGATCGAGGAAGCGGCCGAAGCGAACCGCACCGATCCCAACCTCGAGCCGGGCGAAATCCCCGAAGAACTGTTCGAAGACGGAGTTGCGAAGCCAGAAGAGGTCACCGAGACCGAGGCTCTCATCGAGGCGACCGATCCCAAGACGGACGAAACCGGCGGAGAGCCTGCCTGAGGCAGCTTCTCCCGCGATATCACGTCAAAACGGGCGCGGTGGTCGTTTGACCCCCGCGCCCTTTTTGTAAGAGCTGTCTTTGAAGCGCATCAGAAGCAAGGCTATCGCCACCGGCATGACCCCGATCCCCGAAATCCTCGAACGCTTGCAGAGCGAATACGAAGCCGCCGTCTCGGCCCTGCGCGACGACGTCATCGCCTACGGCCAGACCGGCGCCGTCCCCCCGCGGCGCAAGCGTGAGGATGGCAGCTACGCCTATCCTTCGCTGACGCTGCATTATTCCGGTATCGGCGACCCCAAGGATCGCAGCCGCGCTTTCGGGCGGCTGGAAATGGTCGGCACCTACACCACCACGGTGACCCGCCCCGATCTTTTCGCGCGCTATCTTGCCGAACAGATCGGACTGATCGCCGACGAATACGAAATCGAGGTCGAAGTCGGGCGCTCGCGCCAGGAAATCCCCTTCCCCTACGTGCTCGACGGGGATGCGGGCGCCGCCGTCAAGGGCACCCCGCCCTCCGAAATCGCGCAGCATTTCCCCTCGACCGACCTCTCACTCATCGGCGACGAGCTTGCCGACGGGATCGAATTTGCCGAGCATCAGGCAATGCCGCTGTCGCTGTTCGACGGCCTACGCACCGATTATTCGCTCGCGCGCCTCGCGCATTACACCGGCACCGCGGTCGAGGATTTCCAGGACTTCATCCTGTTCACGAACTATCATCGCTATGTCGATGAATTCGTGAACTGGGGCGCGCGCCAGATCGGCCCGAACGATCGCGGCACCGGCTATACCGGCCTGTCGGGCGCGGGCGGCCTGTCGATCGAGACCGCGACCGAAAATGCGCAAGCCCAGTTGAACGACACCGCCTGGCGCCGGCACCAGATGCCCGCCTATCACCTGAAGCGCGCCGACAAGCGCGGTATCACGCTCGTCAATATTGGCGTCGGACCGTCCAATGCGAAGACGATCTGCGATCACCTCGCCGTGCTGCGCCCGCATGCGTGGATGATGATCGGCCATTGCGGCGGCGTGCGTTCGAGCCAGAAGATCGGCGACTTCGTTCTCGCCCATGCCTATCTGCGCGACGATCACGTGCTTGATGCCGTGCTGCCGCCCGAGATCCCGATCCCGCCGATCGCCGAAGTGCAGCAGGCGCTCGCCCTCGCCGCCGAGGACGTCTCGGGCGTTCAGGGTGCGAACCTCAAGCAGCGCATGCGCACCGGCACTGTCGTCACTACCGACGATCGCAACTGGGAATTGCACTATTCCTCGAGCGCCAAACGCTTCTCGCAAAGCCGCGCCATCGCGGTCGAAATGGAAAGCGCCACCATCGCTGCCCAAGGCTATCGCTTCCGCGTCCCCTACGGCACGCTGCTATGCGTCTCGGACAAGCCGCTCCACGGCGAGATCAAGCTGCCCGGACAGGCCAACAAGTTCTACGAAGAAGCCATCGCCGCGCATCTGCAAATCGGCCTGGAGGCGGTCGCAAGGCTGCGCGACGAAGGCGACCGGCTGCATTCGCGGAAGTTGCGGGCATTTAACGAGCCGCCGTTTAGGTAATCGATCGCGCTCAGCTCATGCCGACACGGCCTTGGCGACCCGCTCCGGCTCGGCCGCAATCACTTTCAAGAAGGATCGCACCGCGGGCGGAGGCATGGTACGACCTATCTCGTATTGCCGGATATTGGCCACGGGAATGCCGTAGCGCTCGGCAAACTCGGTTTGGCTCAAATCGAGGCTGTGGCGAAGCATGCGAATAAAGCGTCCCATCCGCGCCCGTTTCAGCGCAGCGACACTCACATCGCGATCTTCGGGGTCTTCGGGGTCGGCAGGCAGGCCTATCGACTGTTCGTCATCCTTCCTGACGACATCATCGTCCGGATAGATCGGCGTAGGCTTCGTATTGTCGTTGCTCACCGCCGTTGCTCCTTCTCACCGAAATCAAGCGAACTGTCGAACCGCGCAGAGTGTATACCGCGGTCCAAACTTTCCCGTCGATCACACCTATCGCTTTCAGGCGGTTCTCACCATCGGTCTGTCTGGACGCGTCGATAACCAGACGAAACACATCATCGAAAACCCGTTCACCGAACGCGAGCGATACGCCGTGCTTCGCGCGATTGGTGGCATCCTTCGCCGGGTCGTACTCGACCTTCATATATGTAAATTACATATACCCGTCAATCGCACCCTCACCCCTTCCCCTTGGTCTTCGTCTTCCCCGCCTTCGCATTGCCTTCGATAAACTCGACAATCATGCCGGCGATGTCCTTGCCGGTGGCGTTTTCGATGCCTTCTAGGCCGGGGGAGGAATTCACTTCCATGATGACCGGGCCGTGGTTGGAGCGCAGGAGATCGACGCCGCAGACGTTGAGTCCCATCGCTTTGGCTGCGCGCACCGCGGTCGAGCGTTCCTCTGGCGTGATCTTGATGAGCTGCGCGCTGCCGCCGCGGTGAAGGTTCGAGCGGAATTCGCCTTCCGCCCCCTGCCGCTTCATCGCCGCGACCACCTTGCCGCCGACCACCAGGCAGCGAATGTCCGATCCGCCGGCTTCCTTGATAAATTCCTGCACCATGATCGCGATATTCGCGCCGCGAAACGCCTCGATGATTGACGCGCCGCCCTTCAGCGTCTCGGCCAGCACCACGCCGATCCCCTGCGTCCCTTCGAGCAGCTTGATGACCACCGGCGGGCCGTTGACCGCCTTGATGATCTCCTCGGCCGCCTTGGGATCATTGGCATAGGCGGTTAGCGGCAGTCCGAGGCCGTATTTCGCCATGATCTGGGTCGAACGCAGCTTGTCGCGGCTGCGCCCGATGGCGACGCTTTCATTCAAGGACCATACCCCCGCCATCTCGAACTGGCGAAGCACGGCAAGGCCATAGCTGGTGATCGAGGCGCCGATGCGCGGGATCACCGCCTCGTAGCCGCTCAGGGTTTCGCCGCGATACATGATCGTCGGGCGATGGCTGGCGATGTTCACGGTGCAGCGCGTCGTGTTGAGGATGTCGAGCTCGTGCCCGCGCGCCTCCGCCGCCTCCTTCAGCCGCGTGTGCGAATAGAGGTTCGGATTGCGGGCAAGCATGGCGATTTTCATGGGACGGGCCTTTCGAGCGGTGGTTTCAAACTGTCTTACCCCGCGCCGCCGGCGATTGCAGCCAGGAATGTCCGGCATCGACCGCGAAGCGGCGACGTAAGGCTGTGCGCCCGATCAGCATCGGAAACTGCATGTCGGAACGGTCCGCGAGGGAAAGCTCGGCGCGAAATTCATGCGGGCCGATGCGCAGCGGGGTCTTGATGACGAAGCGCTGCTGGGTCTCGCCGTTGGAGCTGGTGATGCCGCGCCGGTCGACCTGAACCGCCTCGCCCTCATGCGCGATATCGTCCCAGTCGACCGCGAAGCGCACGAAGGGCTTGCCGCCCCGCTCGAACCGGTCGAGCACGCGGGCATGGAGCGATGATGTGCGCGCGCCGGTGTCGATCTTCGCGGGGATGCCGGAAAGGCCGATACCGGGCAGGTCGATGAGCTCGCGCCAGCCGACCACAGGCAAAGAGATGGGTGCGTTCATGGCAGGATCGCCAGCCCGTCGCCGCCTTCGCCGCCGGGCAGCCGGCGCAACACCTCGCCGCTCGCATAATCGACCTCGGCGATGGTGTTGCTGCCGGTTTCGGCGACATAGATGCGCCTGCCATCGTCCGACCACAGGATCGTCACCTGCTGACGCCGCTCCGCCTCCTGGGGCGAGGAGACGGCAATCGTCCTGACCACTCGCGCGGCGGGCAGGTCGATAACGCTAAGGCTACCATCAGCCAGGTCGGAGGTGACCGCGACGTCGCCCTGCGGCCGGATCGCGAGCCGCAAGGGGAAGGCCCCGGTGGAAAGCGTCTCGCGCACCTCCATCGTCGCCGGGTCGAGGGCAAATGCCTGGTTCGAGCCGCGCGCGGACACCCACAGCGTCTCGCCATCTGGAGCCAGCGCGATGCCCTCGGGTTCCTCGCCGACCGTCACCGACAGCGGATCGCGCGCGCCCGTCAGGTCGATCCGGGTGACCGTGCGCGAGCCGAGATCGGTGGTCCAGGCGACATCTTCGCCGGGCGCAACGGCAAGCATGTGGCTGCCCTCTTTGCCGGTCGCGAACTCGGTCAGCGCCGCCGCGTGTCCCGGCGCCCAGTCGATGCGGAAGATCGAGCGGCGTCCCTCCGCGGTCGCATAGAGCATCCCGCTGTCATGCCAGACGATGCCGTGCGGGCGGGCATTGGCGCCGAAATCGATACTGACGATGCGCACGAGGTCCGATGTCTGAAAGATGTCGACGTTGGTCCCGCCATAACAGGCGAGCGCGACGTGCTTCGCGTCGGGCGAGGTGGCGAGTTCGTGCGGATTGGTGCAGGCGTCGCGCCGCAGCACCTCCTCGCCGCTTGCGAGATCGACTTTGGTCAGCGTATTGCCGCGTTTCTGCGCGACGAACAGCGTGCCCTCGCTCGCTGCCGGCACCGCGGCGGCGGGAAGCGGATCGGCGACAGGCTGGCAGGCGCAAAGCGCGAGAATGGCCGCCAGGATGGTCCAGCTTCGTATGGCTTATTCTCCCTCCAGGAACCGGACGATCGCCTCGCCCAATTCGGGCTTGGTCACGCTGTTGAGATGATTGCCCGGCACCTCGATATAGCGCGCGTCGGGCAGCTTTTCGGCAAGCGCCTCGCCCGAACCGTTATCGCCGTCCTCCTTGCCGCAGATGACGGCGACCGGCATGGCGATGTCGCCGAGGCTGGCGAGATAGAACGGTCCCATCCCGTCCAGCAGCAACCGCGCGGCGGCGCGGTCCACCCCTTGCGATTTCAGGAAACTGCGCGCGGTGTAGAGCGGGCTGCCGGGGCGGATGGTGTCGAATTCGTCGATGACGCGCTTGAAATGGTCCGCCCGCCGTTCCCATTCGGAAAGGCCTTCGAGCCCCATGCCGCAGGCTACAAGCCGGCGCGGCGCAAGCACACCGCTCGCGCATGCATGAAGCGCCGTACGCGCCCCGAGCGAGAAGCCGACGAGATCGTATTCGCCCTCGCTTAGCCCGCAATGCGCGACCAGTGCCTGCGCATCGCGCACCAGCACCCCCTCGGGATAGGCGGCCGCCTCGCGCGGCGCCTCGCTTTCCCCATGCACGCGAAAATCGAGCATGATCGCCTCGAACCCCGCATCGGCGAGGCGCTCGTGATGACCCCACTTCATCCAGTTCATATGCGCGCTGGAAAACAGGCCGTGGAGGAGGATAACGGGCCGCCCTTCGCCGGCGCGGTGAATGGCAAGGCGGGTGCCGTCGAAACTTTCGATCATCTCAGTCGCCATGCTTCGCCAATCCCTTCTGCTCCATGCGCCAGCGTGCGACGTCGATCCGGTCCTGGCCGAAGAAAGGTTCGCCTTCGAATACCAGCGTCGGCACGCCCCAATGTCCGGCGGCTTCCAGCGCGCGTTGGTTTTCCTCGATTTCGCCATCGAGCGCCTCGGCGTCGCTCTCCGCCTCGGCGTCGAGTTCGGCGAGGTTCAGCCCCGCGCGCGCGGCTGTGTTGGCGAGGTGGTCGCCAGTGTGCCAGTCGTCGACTTCGCCTGAGAAGATCAGCGTCGACACCTCGCAGGCGAAGTCGAGCCCGCGCCCGCGCCGCGCTGCCGCCTGGCCCAAGCGGACGAGGCGGCGGATGTAGGGCTGCTCTTCGGCGACACGGTGCATTTCGGGGTCCTGCACGATCGGGTCGGGCCGCGGCCAGCGGAAGGGGATGCCGCGCATCTGTGCAACCCGGTAGGCGTCCATAAGGATGTAGCGCGGGGCGGCGGGATTGCCGGTGAAGAGGATGTCGGGATCGCGGATCGCGATCGGCCAGACGGCGCGCAGCTTAATCTCGAGATCGTATTCGCGCACCATCTCGCGATAGCGACCGATCGCGAGATAGGAATAGGGCGAGCGGAAGCTGAAGAAGAGATCGGCTGCGAGCGTCATGCTCGCCGCCCCGCGACGTTCACCGGAAAAAACACTGCGTCCCCGCATAGAGCATCGCCACTTCGCCGTCTTCGATGAACCCGCCAAGCTCATCGCCGACGATGAATTCGTCGCCCAGCGTACTGCCCTTGATCGGCGCGAAGCCGGGCGCGGCTTTGGCTTGCGCCTGTGGCGTGCCGAGCGCGACGTCCGCGTCGACCTCGATATTCACGGCGCTTTCGCCGAGACGCCAGCCGACGAGGCGCTCGTCCTGGAAATGGACGTGCAGATCGCCGGGATAGCGCACCATAGCCATCGGCCCCGCCCCGCATTCATCGTTCATGGACGCCTCGCCCGCCTCGCCCAGCACATCTTCGAGCGCCGCCGTGACCTCGGCCTGCCCGGCGGAGAAGAAGAAGCTCTCCGCGCCCGCGACCAGCCCCTGCGAATGGAGCGCCACCAATTCCTCGTCGATTTCGGCGCCGGCCTCTGCCCCGGCCTGCCGCTCGGCCGGGGAAGGCACGTCGTTGCCGCCGCAACCGGCCAGCAGCGCAGCGAGTGCGGCGAGAGCCAGTGTCCGCATGATCCTCATCCCTTCTGCAGATGCCGCCGGCCCAGCAATTCGGCGATCTGGACCGCGTTCAACGCCGCCCCTTTTCGCAGGTTGTCGGAGACGCACCACAGCGCGATCCCGTTCTCGACCGTCGGATCGTCGCGCACGCGGCTGACATAGGTCGCGCTGTCGCCGGCGCTCTCGACCGGGGTAACGTATCCCCCGTCCTCGCGCTTGTCGACGAGCATGATACCCGGCGCCTCGCGCAAGATCTCCTGCGCCTGTTCTGCGCTCATCTCGTCCTCGAACTCGATATTCACGGCCTCGGAATGGCCGACGAAGACCGGCACGCGAACGCAGGTGGCGCTGAGCTTGATCTTGGGATCGAGAATTTTCTTGGTCTCGACCACCATCTTCCACTCCTCCTTGGTCTGACCGTCGTCGAGGAAGGCGTCGATATGCGGGATGACGTTGAAGGCGATCTGCTTGGTGAATTTGGACGGGTTGACGGGATCGCCGACGAAGATCGCGCGCGACTGTTCGAACAGCTCGTCCATCCCCGCCTTGCCCGCGCCGGAAACCGACTGATACGTCGCCACCACGACGCGCCTGATCCGAGCTGCCTTGTGCAGGGGCGCGAGCGCCACCACGAGCTGCGCGGTCGAGCAATTGGGATTGGCGATGATGTTGCGCTTTGGATAATCGTCGATCGCATCCGGGTTCACCTCCGGCACGATCAGCGGCACGTCGGGCTCCATGCGGAAGAGCGAGGAATTGTCGATCACGACGCAGCCGGCCTTGGCGGCCTTGGGCGCGTAATCCTTGGCCGGGCCGCTTCCGGCGGCGAACAGCGCGATGTCCCAGCCGGCGAAATCGAAATGCTCGATATTCTTGCATTTGAGCATTTTACCGGTGTCGCCGAATTCGACCTCGGAACCCTGCGAGCGCCCCGACGCGACCGCGGCCACCTCGTCCACCGGAAATTCACGCTCGGCGAGGATCTGCATCATCTCGCGCCCGACATTTCCCGTCGCCCCGACGACTGCCACCCGGTAACCCAATTCACTCACCTCCGCTTCGCGTTCTGGCGATCCTCGCTGACGGCACTATGAGGCAATAGCAAGGGTAAAGACATGAGTTTGAGCGCACAGGACTGGCGCAGGCGCGCGCGATGTTTCTACTATGCGGGGCACCGGATCGCCTGGTGGGAGGGCGGCGCGGCGCAGGCGCGACCGCTGCTGATGGTGCATGGTTTTCCGACTTCGTCCTGGGACTGGACGCATGTGTGGGAGCAGCTGGGCGCAAACCACCGCCTGATCGCCTGCGACATGCTGGGCTTCGGCCTTTCGGACAAACCGAAGCGCGGGTTCGACGGCGATGGCTATTCGATCCACCGGCAGAGCGATCTGAACGAGGCGCTGCTGGCGCATCTGGGCATCGGCGAGCATGACGCACTGGTGCACGATTACGGCGTGTCGGTCGGCCAGGAACTGCTCGCGCGTCAGCAGGAGGGTTCGGGCGCGGCGGGGCTCGGCCAGGTGGTGTTTCTGAATGGCGGCATCTTTCCCGATCAGCACCGGCCCCGCCCGCTGCAGAAGCTCGGCGTCTCGCCCTTCGGTTTCCTGCTCGGCCTGCTGATGCGGCGCGGGGGCTTCGGCAGGAGCTTCTCCGAAGTCTTCGGCCCCGACTCCCAGCCGAGCGAAGCGGAGCTCGACGCCTATTGGGACTTCATCAGCTTCAACGGAGGCAACCGCCTCACGCACAAGCTGCTGCATTACATGGCCGACCGGACCCGGCACAAGAAACGCTGGGAGGCGGCGCTGGTGACGGCGCAGGACCGCATCGGGCTTATCAACGGCGCGCTCGATCCGGTTTCGGGGCGACACGCTTACGAGCGCTGGCGCGAGGTGCTGCCGGGCGCGCGGCATCACCTGATCGAGAGCGTCGGTCACTATCCGCAGGTCGAGGCGCCCGAAGAGGTCGCGCGGATCGCGCTGGAGTGGCTTACTCCGGCGGCGTGACCCCATGCGCTTCGAGGAAGCGGAAGATCGTGTTCCACAGATGCGGGCTGATGTTCTCGCCCGCCACGCGGTGCGTGTAGCCGGGGTAGAGCATCATCTCGAACGGCACGTTGCCCTCCTGCAGCACCGAAATCAGCTCGGAGGAGTTCTCGAACACCACATTGTCGTCCGCCATGCCGTGTATCAGCAGCAGCGGGTCGCTGATCTTCGCCGCATCGGGGATCGCGCTCGCCGCTTCGTAGGCTTCGGGAACCTCCCGCGGGTCGCCCATGAACCGCTCGGTATAATGGGTGTCGTACAGCTCCCACTTGGTCACCGGCGCGCCCGAGACCCCAGCGGCATAGAGCCCCGGATCGGCCTGTAGCTGCTTCAGCGTCATGTAGCCGCCATAGGACCAGCCATAGAGCGCGATCTTGTCCGGATCGACGAAATCGAGCGTCTTGAGATATTCCGCGCCCGTCCTCTGGTCGCGCACTTCGACGCCGCCCATCGCGCGGTAGATCGGCTGTTCGAATTCCACCCCGCGATTGGCGCTGCCGCGATTGTCGAGCGCGAAATAGATGTAGCCCATGTCGACGATCGCCTGCGCCAGCGCCCCGCCCCAGCCCTTGTCCACGATCTGCGGACCGGGGCCGGAATAGTGATAATAAAACACCGGATAGCGCTTGCCCTCTTCCATCTCTGGCTTGAGCATCATGTAATGCAGTGGCTTCCCATCCTCGGCGGAAATCGTGCCGTAATCGGGCATGGTGTGCCCTGCGAGATACGGCGCGTAGGGATGCCCTTCGCCGAGCGCGTTTTCCTCGACCCAGGTGATGCGTTCGCCATTGCGCGAAGCGAGATAGCTTTGCGGCGGCTGGTCGGGGGCGGAACGGATGATGTGCAGCTGCTGCCCGGCCTCGTCCATGCTAGCAGAGTGGGTGAAGGCTTCCTCGGTCAGGCGGGTGGGCTCGCCATCTCCCGATAGGCTCGCGCGGTAGACCTGCTCGGTCAGCACGTCCTCGACCGCGGTGAAGAACAGTTCGCCCGTCTCCTCGTTGAGGCCGACGAGCTTCGTTACCGGCTCATCGAGCGCGGTCAGCTGCGTCCAGTCGCGCCCATTGAAACGGTAGAAATTGCCGAAGCCGTCGCGTTCCGACCACCACAGCAGCGTCCCATCTTTCAGGAAACGATAATTGTCTGAGAGATTGATCCAGTAATCTTCGCGCACAGCTTTCTCGGTAAACCAAACCTCGCTCTCCCCCGTCGCCGGATCGACGCGCAGCATGTCCAGCACGGTCTGCTCGCGGTTCTGGCGCTGAACATAGAGATAATCGTCGGGAGCCCAGTCGACGCGGGCTATGTAGATGTCGGTTTCCTCGCCGAGGTCCACCTTTACCCGGTTCTCGCCATCCGGGTCCATCAGGTAGAGTTCGACTATGGCATTGTCGCTGCCCGCTATCGGGTAGCGCTGGTCGAACACCTGTGTGCCTGTGGCGCCGATCGCGGCGCGGGTGACGATGCCGACCGGGCTCTCGTCCGTGCGCTGGACGGCGAGGCGGGTGTCGTCGCCGTTCCACCAATAGCCGTCCATCCGGCTCATCTCTTCCTGCGCGACGAATTCCGCTTCGCCCCACCGGATCGTGTCTTCTTCCTTGGGGGTGATCGGCACCGCCTCTTCGCCGATCCCGCCGACCCACAACTGCCGATCGCGCACGAAGGATACGTAGCCGGCGTTTCTTGAAAGCTTGGGATTGAGCTCGCTTTCCTCGGTATCGGTAAGCCGAGTGACCTCGCCGCCAAGACGCGCGAAATAAAGGTCGCCGTCCAGCGGAACGAGCACGCCCGAGGCATCGCTCGCCCATTGGTAAGAGATAATGCCCTTGAGGTTGCCCACACGCGCGCGCTCGCGCTGCATCTTCTCGTCTTCCGACAGCTCGCCCCCTTCGCCGAAAGCCTCGCTGTCGACCAGCATCCGCCAGTCGCGCGTTTCGACATCGTAGGCCCACAGATCGTAGCGCTGCGCATCCTCCTCGCGGTTACGCAAGAGGGTTAAATAGCGGCCATCCGGCGAAAACTTCACCTCGCGCGGGGTCGGTCCATTGAGCGAGGGCGAAGCGAAGACGCGCTCGAAAGTCAGATCGGGGGCGTCGGTCATCGGCTCTTGAGCCGTTGCCTGCGTGGCAGACAAGAGAGCGGCGGCAGCGAAGAACAGGCGCATTCCAAATCATACCTCGTCATTGCGAGCGCAGCTTTCCGCAGCCCCCGGATCAATTCCGCTGGTCCTCGCAATGACGAATGGGAAAGGCAAGTCTCCAACGAAAAAGGGCGGCCCCTCAAGGACCGCCCTCATAAATTCGATTGTCGCGCGAGGCTTACGCCTTGGGCGCGTTCTCACGGCGTTCGGCGATGCGCGCACGCTTACCGGTGCGGCCGCGCAGATAGTAGAGCTTCGCGCGGCGCACGACACCGCGGCGCACCACGGTGATGCTGTCCACGATCGGCGCGTAGAGCGGGAACACGCGCTCGACACCTTCGCCGAAGCTGATCTTGCGCACGGTGAAGTTGGAGCCCATGCCGCGGTTCGAACGCGCGATCACCACGCCTTCGAAGTTCTGCACACGCTCGCGGTTGCCCTCGGTCACCTTCACGCCGACGCGCACGGTGTCGCCGGCGCGGAACTCGGGAATCTCTTTTTCGACCTTGCCGATTTCCTCGGCTTCGATTTGCTGGATCAGGTTCACTGGTCCGTATCCTTGTTTTTGCGCCGCGCGCCAGAGGCAGACAGGACCGGATCGCCACTATAGCGTTCCCACAAGTCCGGCCTGCGTAACCGTGTGATTTCCTCGCTCTTGGCCTTTCGCCAAGCCGCGATCTTCGCATGATCCCCCGATCGCAGCACTTCGGGGATCGTGCGCCCTTCCCATGTCTGAGGTCGGGTGTAGTGCGGGTATTCCAGGAGGCCGTCCTCGAACGACTCCTCATGCCCGCTGGAAGCCGCGCCCATTACGCCGGGAAGCAGACGAATGCAAGCATCGAGTATGGCGAGCGCGGCGGGCTCTCCGCCGGAGAGGACGATGTCGGCGAGGCTGACCTGCTCGATCTCGGGACGCGCCTCGAACAGCCGCTCGTCGAAGCCTTCGAACCGGCCGCAGATCAGGGTGACGCCGGGGCCGGCGGCAATTTCGCGGATGCGGCTCTGAGTGATCGGCGCGCCGCGCGGCGTCGTGGCGAGGATTGGTATTCTCTCCCCCTCCCCGCTCGGGGAGGGGGTCGGGGGGAGGGGCCGGTCCGAAGCCAGCGCCCCTCCCAACGCTCCCCCCTGAAGGGGCGAGGGCTTTTCCGTCACACTATCCAACGCCGCCGCCATCACATCCGCCTTGAGCACCATACCCGCCCCGCCACCCGCAGGCGTGTCATCGACCGTCCGATGCTTGTCGCTGGCGAAGTCGCGCGGATTGACGGTAGCGCACGACCAGTCCCCCCGCTCCAGCGCCTTGCCCGCAAGCGATTGCCCGAGCGGCCCGGGAAACATCTCGGGGTAGAGCGTGAGAATGGTGGCGGAGAAAGTCATTCGCCCCAATTCACCCCATCCTTCGCACGCATATCGACATTGAGCTCGAAGACGTCGGGCCTTGAATAATGGCCGTCGGTGTCGAGGCTCGTCAGACCCTGCCCGATCTCAGCCACGTCCAATTCCGCATAGAGGATTTCTTCGCCATCACCCGCCCGCGCCAGCACCCGCGCGTCAGGCGCGATGATCATCGAGCCGCCGCAATTGAGCGCGTCGCCCTCGATCATCTCGAACAGCGCCTTCGCCTCCGCATTGCCGCCGACCCGCTCGAGCCCCACGAACAGATCCGCCTTTGTCTGCACCAGCCCCGCCGCCAGCACGAAGCAGCGGCCCTCCATCGCGTAATGCCGCGAGGCGATGCCGTATTCCTCGCACACGGTCGGCCATGCGGCGACGTGGACGCTCTCGCCCAGATTATGCATCGCCGCCCTCGCCAGCGGCATCCAGTGCTCCCAGCAGATGAGATTGCCCGCCCGGCCCCATTCGGCCTCGTGGACGCCCAGCGTCGAGCCGTCGCCGCGCATCCAGATCAGCCGCTCGCCGTGGGTGGGCACCAGCTTGCGATGATCGAGCGGCGGCTCGCCGGGGCGGAAGAGCAGCTGGTTGTTGTAAAGGCTCCGGCGCACTCGCTCATGCGCGCCGACCGAGATGCAGGCCCCGCTCTCGTCGCACAGCTCCTGCAAGGGGAGCAGACGCTCGTCATTCGCCACCACCGCCCGCTCCAGCATGATCGCGTGGAGCGCCTTCGTCCCGGGATGATCCCATAAGGCCGCGCCCGGCGCCTCGTCGAGCCAGAGCGGATAGCCGCCTAGAAACGTCTCACCGAAGGCCACGAAGCGAGCGCCCGCTGCGATCGCTTCGCGGCCTAGCCGGGTTGCCTTTTCGATCCCCCCATCGATGTCGAGCGGGATCGGGGCGGCCTGGCAAATCGCAACGTCTAGCATGGTCATGCACGCCGCTTACGAAGCCTGCTCAGCCCCCGCAACCGCCGCATCCCCCGCCGCAGCCGCCACCGCCGTCCGCGCTGTCCGAGCTGTCGCCGCCCGCATAGCCCGCTCCATCGCCGCCGGTGCCCGCCTGCCGGACCGCATGGACCGGCTCCCACGGCGTGCCGACCAGAACGCTGGTGCCGAAGATCGCGACCGCATAGCCGACCTCGCCCGCCTGGGGCGCGCGCTTCAGGCGGCTGCTTCCCTGTTCGAGCCGTCGCACCGCCGCATTCCCCGCCATCGTGCGCGGATAGCCCGTGAAAAAGCGCCCGAGTGCGAACGCTGCCGTAATCGCCAGCAGCGCGATCAGGATGCCGGTCGGCTCGCCGAGCGCCGCGCCCGCCTGTTGTCGATAGAGGCCGATGGCGAAGAGCACGGCATAGGGCAGGACCGAGAGCCAGCGCAATTTGCGCCGCGCGCTCTCCCGCATCAGCAGACCTTTGCGCACCAGCCGCGCCCCGATCCGCTCGGCCTCGATCTTCAGCGCCTTCTTCGCCTCGCGCAGCTGGACCTCGCCCACCTGCGCCGCGACGGCACGTTCGGCCGGGCTGTTCGCCAGCTCGCCGTGTTCGACACGCAGCGTGTGTTTTCCGCCCGGACCCGCCGCGCCCTTTGCAAACAGCGCGGACAGCACGGCCATGTTCAAGCGATCGATCCCGCCGGCGAGCAGAGCCGCTTCCTCGGCGTTTTCGAGCGAGCCGGGCCGTCCTTCCTCGCGCAGCGAGGCGGGGATCCACAGGCCCAGAAACACGCAAGTTGCCAGCATGATCGCGTAGAAGATCAGGAATTGGGGCCCGGTATAGGACGCAAACAGTTCCATCAGACAATCGCTCCCACGAGGACGGCAATCCCGATACCCAGCGCGACCCACGCCGCCGCTCCCAGCACCGCGTAGCGCCGGTCGAGGACCATAACATCCTTGGGGTTAACGCGCTGTCCCTCGGGATCGATGCCGAAGCGGCGCCGGGCGCCCGGCCAGATGTCCGCCGGCGGCGGCTCGCCGAATGCCTCCTCGTAAAGGAGCAGCGTTGCGGCGTATTGGTCGTAATAGCGTTTGCGTTCGCTCTGGCCGCCCCGGGTCGGCCCGTGATGAAGCTGTGTGCCCAGGATCTCGCGGCAGAATACGTCCCAATAGTCGCGGCTGTATGTCAGATGCAGATGCCAGACCTGGTCGACGGCATCGGAGGGGGTCACCTCCTCGCGCGCGGTGACGGCGAGGTAGCAGAACCGCTTGTATTCGAGGATGACGCGCCGGGCGAAATCCTCGCGCCAGCGATTTTCGCGCGCCAGGCGCTTCGCGAAGGACAATGTCGCCGCCTGCGGCCCGATCTCGTATTCGGCGAGACGTTGCCACAGATCGGTGGCGATAGCCGGTCGATAGGGAGCCTCGCTCATGGCTCCTATTGGTCGGCGAAATCCTGTGCGATGACAAGCTGGCGATCGTCCCATTCGAGCACCGCGGCCCTCGTCATGGGCACCATGAACGTTTTCTGGCCCTTTTCGGGCGGGGGGACGCGCTCGATCTCGCAAATATCGGTCGCGCCGAAATTGTGCACGGCGAGCAATGTCCCGATCGCATCGCCCGCATCGGTGACGACCTCGAGACCGACGAGATCGGCGTGGTAATATTCGTCGTCAGCAAGGTCGGGCAGTTCTTCGCGCGGGACCGAAAGGGCTGTGCCGCGCAGTTTCTCGGCCTCGGTGCGGCTCGCTACCTCGGCGAAGCGCGCGATCGCACCGCCCTTGTTGTCGGAGCGCACTTTTGCGAGCGTCAACCTGCCACCGTTGAAGGTGGAATGCCGGCGGAGGGCGTCGATGCCCTCCCCCAGCAATTTGAGCCGCACCTCGCCCGCCACGCCATGCGCGCCGATGATGGCGGCGAGGGTGATGGGGGCATCGCTCACTTAATGAACTCCGTTCGCCCTGAGCCTGTCGAAGGGCTGCACTTCTTTCGACACATACGTCGCGGGAAAAAGTACGGTGCTTCGACAAGCTCAGCGCGAACGGCTTTGGGCATAAAAAGCTCAGCCTTCGGCTTTTTCCTCATCGCCGTCGTCCGATTTCGCCTCTTCTGCGGGCGCTTCCTCGGCAGCGGTTTCCTCAGTAGGCGCTTCCTCAGCCGGAGCCTCTTCGGCAGCCGCCTCTTCAGCAGGCGCTTCGGCTTCGGCCTTCGCCTCTTCCTCGGCCGCCTTCGCGGCTTCTTCGGCTTCCTTGGCCTTTTCCGCCTTCTCCTCGGCGCGTTCCTTGGCCTTCTCGCCCGGCTCGGCCTTCTGCGGATTGTTGCGCGCCGGCCGCTCCATGATGCCGGCGGCGTCGAGGAAGCGCAGGACGCGGTCAGACGGGGTAGCCCCGACGCCGAGCCAGTACTTGGCGCGGTCGGTGTCGAGCTTCACACGATTGTCGTCGTCCTTGGCGAGCAGCGGATTGTAGGTGCCGATCTGCTCGAGATACTTGCCGTCACGCGGGGATCGCGAGTCCGAGACCACGATGCGGTAGTAAGGACGCTTCTTGGCGCCGCCGCGCGAAAGCCGGATTGCAACTGCCATTGTATATTACCTTTCGAATGTAACTGACTGAATTGATGTGAAACCTGGTTCTAATTCTTTTTCGGACCGCCAAGGCCGGGGAGACCGGGAGGAAGTCCGCCCTGCCCGCTGCCGGGACCGCCTAGGCCGGGCAAGCCGCCAGCGCCGCCGGGACCGCCAAGGCCGGGGGGCATTCCGCCGCCACCGAACATGCCGGCGAGCGCCTTCAAGCCGCCCATCTTCTTCAACTGCTTCATCGCGCGGCCCATCTCCTGGTGCATCTTCAGGAGCTTGTTGACCGATTGCACGTCAGTGCCGCTGCCCGCCGCGACGCGTTTCTTTCGTTTGGCGTTCATCAGGTTCGGGTTCGCGCGTTCCTTGGCCGTCATCGAGCCGATAATCGCATCCATGTGGACCAACACCTTGTCGTCCATGTCGGCCGCGGCCATCGCCTGCTTGGCCTTCTTCATGCCAGGCATCATGCCGGCGAGCATGCCGATCCCGCCCATATTCTGCATCTGCTTCAGCTGCATGCGCAGGTCGTCGAGGTCGAACTTGCCCTTCTCGAAATTCTCCGCGAGTTTGGCCGCTTCCTCTTCCTTGATCGTCGCCGCGGCCTTTTCGACCAGGCTGACGACGTCGCCCATGCCCAGGATGCGGTCGGCGACCGATTTGGGGCGGAAGGGCTCGATCGCGTCGAGCTTTTCGCCGGTGCCGGCAAACTTGATCGGCTTGCCGGTGACCGCGCGCATGGAGAGCGCTGCGCCGCCGCGCGCATCGCCGTCCATCCGGGTGAGCACCACGCCGGTGAGCGGCACCTCGCCGCTGAAGGACTGCGCGACATTGACCGCGTCCTGCCCCGTCAGCGCATCGACGACGAGCAGCACCTCGGTCGGCGCGGAAACCTGGCTGACGGCTTTCATCTCGGCCATCAGCGCTTCGTCGACATGCAGGCGGCCTGCGGTGTCGAGCAGCAGCACGTCGAAATTCTGCAGCCGCGACGCTTCCATCGCGCGCCGGGCGATGTCGACGGGCTGCTGGCCTGCGACGATCGGCAGGGTCGCGACATCGACCTGTTCGCCCAGAACCTTGAGCTGTTCCTGCGCGGCTGGACGATTGACGTCGAGCGAGGCCATCATGGCCTTCTTACCGTACTTCTCGCGGATCAGCTTGCCGAGCTTGGCGGTCGTGGTGGTCTTACCCGAGCCCTGAAGGCCGACCATCATCACCACGACCGGCGGCTTCGCATCGAGCTTGAGCCCCTCGCCGACGATCTCGCCTTCCGCGCTCGCATCCTCGCCCGAAAGCATCGCGACGAGTTCGTCGTGGACGATCTTGACGACCTGCTGGCCCGGGCTGACGGCCCTGAGGACTTCCTGCCCGATCGCCTTTTCGGTAACGGCGTCGATGAAGCGGCGCGCGACAGGAAGCGCGACATCGGCTTCGAGCAGCGCCACGCGCACCTCGCGCATCGCGTCGCGCACATCCTGTTCGCGAAGCGCACCGCGCCCCTTCAGCCGGTCGAAGACGCCGCCAAGGCGGTCGGACAGATTGTCGAACATTCGTCTTCAACTCCTCACGAGCACCGTGGGCACCCGCTAAACGCGAAAAACGCCGGCGGACGAAACCTCGTCGGCCAGCGTGCGGATATCCTGGTTGGATGTCCGACTGAATATGGTTCGATGGCTTGCCATCGGCCCGGAATTTTCGTCGGGATGAAGGCGAAAATCGTTCGAGATTGTGACCCGGCGCGCAGCGACCTTAAGGGTCGTGAGCACAGGAAGCGCAATTTCGGGCGATTTGCAGCCCATCCCGGCGGAAAGGCCGGGTCGATGGTGGAGCCTAGCGGGATCGAACCGCTGACCTCAACACTGCCAGTGTTGCGCTCTCCCAGCTGAGCTAAGGCCCCATATCCATCGTTTTATACCTTACCGAAATAAGGCATCGCCCCCGCTCTCGCAAGGGAGGCAGCCCTCTATGAAAGCTGCCGTGGGAATGCAAGAGTTTTCCCGAGTGGTGATAAAGAAGCGGGATCCCCGCCTTCGTGGGGATGACGGGGGCTGGCGAGCGGTCGCGTCAAACCCGCCGCGTCCCCGCGAAGGGCCGGGACCTACCTCAAGTCGGGCGCAACAGTGAACCTCAGCGCAACCTTCCACTAGGTCCCCGCGTTCGCGGGGACACGCTACGGTTTTCGCCACCCCTTACGTATCGTCGTCGCTATCGTCGTCGCCCTTGCCCTTGGAGACTCCGAGATCGTCGTCGCCTCCCAGGTCCACGTCGTTGTCGGGCGAATCGTCGTCGTCGTCGATATTCTCGATGTCCTTCAGATCATCGTCATCGTCGTCGCCCGACAGATCGCTGTCCGCCTCGCCGTCCTTCTTCTTGGGATCGTCGAGCGGGATCGGCTGCTTTGACTTGAGCACCGGTTCGGGCGTCCATTCATTGCCGCATTCGATGCAGGTGACCGGATCGTCCTTGCCCAGATCGTAGAAGCGGGTTCCGCAATCGGGGCAGGTCCGCTTGGTTCCCCATTCTGGCTTCGCCATGTCTGCAAATGTCCTTAAATCGAGCGCGCCGAAGGGTGGGCACGCCCCCTTGTTCGAGGTGGAAAATTGGGGGCCGCACCGCTGCGATCAAGACCGCACGTCACCGCGGGTGTGGCCGGATTGCGGCGCGCCTTGCCAGAAGGGGGAGGCGCTGTCAAAGACCCGCTGCGCCATGCCCAGCCGCCTCTTCACCTCCTCACCTCCGCTTACCGGCCGGATCGCGGTGCCCGGCGACAAGTCGATCAGCCACCGCGCGCTGATCTTCGCCAGCCTCGCGGTGGGGACAAGCCGGATCGACGGGCTGCTCGAAGGCGAGGACGTCCTCGCCACCGCCGCCGCGATGCGCCAGATGGGCGCGCATATCGAGCGCCAGGAGGATGGCGCCTGGGTCGTCGAGGGTACGGGGCTCGGCAGCCTGATCGAGCCGAGAGGCGCGCTCGACATGGGCAATTCGGGGACTTCGACCCGGCTCCTTATGGGCCTCCTCGCAAGCCACGGCTTCACCGCCACCTTTACCGGCGATGCGAGCCTTTGCGCCCGGCCGATGAAGCGCGTGATCGAGCCGCTTTCGCAGATGGGCGCGGCGTTCGAAGCCTCGACTGGCGGCACGCTGCCGCTGATGGTGCGCGGCGCCCTTCCCGCCGTCCCGATCTTCTATCGCCTGCCGGTCGCCAGCGCGCAGGTGAAGAGCGCGATTTTGCTGGCCGGGCTCAACACGCCGGGCATCACCCGCGTGATCGAGCCCGTCGCCACGCGCGACCACACCGAGCGGATGCTGGCGGGCTTCGGCGCGAAGATCGAGATCGGCGAAGAGGACGTCGCCGAGGGGAAGGAGCGCAGCGTCGCGGTCCATGGCGAGGCGGACTTAGCGCCGATGGACGTGACCGTGCCCGGCGATCCCTCTTCCGCCGCCTTCTTCCTGGTCGCGGCGAGCATCGTGCCGGACAGCGATCTGACGATCGAGAATGTCGGCCTCAACCCCACCCGCGCCGGGATCGTCACCGTGCTGCGCGAGATGGGGGCGGACATCGCGGAGGTGAACCCGCGCGACGTCGGCGGCGAGCCGGTCGCCGATCTGCGCGTGCGCCATGCGGCGCTTTCGGGCGTGGAGGTCGATCCCGCGATCGTGCCGAGCATGGTGGACGAATTTCCTGCCCTCTTCGTTGCCGCCGCCTTCGCGAAAGGAACGACGCGCAGCAGCGGGCTAGAGGAACTGCGCGTCAAGGAAAGCGACCGGCTTGCGACTATGGCTGCGGCGCTGACATTGGCGGGCGCGCGGGTCGAGGAAAAGTCCGACGGCCTCACCGTTCACGGCAGCGGCGGCGAACCCCTGCGCGGCACGCCCGAAGGCGCGCAGGTCAAGACCCGCCTCGACCACCGCATCGCCATGAGCATGGCGGTCGCCGGACTGGCGAGCCGCGACGGCGTGACGATCGACGACACCGCCCCGATCGCGACGAGCTTTCCGAATTTCATGGAACTGCTGGAAGGGGTGGCGGGATGAATGATCTCAAATGTCATTCCCGCGAACGCGGGAACCCAGGATGGCCTCGGTCATTCGCCGCCGCCCTGAATCCCCGCGTTCGCGGAGATGACAAAGGGGTTGGTCAGACTAAGACCATGCGCACTGTCGCGTCCAATGCGGCATCAAGCGCTGAGCGCGAGGCAACGGAATGATCATCGCCGTAGACGGCCCCACCGCCAGCGGAAAAGGCACGATTGCGCGGGCGCTGGCGGCGCATTATGGGCTCGCCTATCTCGACACGGGTCTGCTCTACCGCGCAGTGGGGCGGCAGGTCGCGCTTGCGGGCGGCGATCCGGACAATGTGGCCGATGCGCGCGCCGCGGTCGACTTTGCCGAGGAACTGCTCGAGGACACGATCCTGCGCACCGAGGAAGTCGGCGGCCTCGCCAGCCGCGTGTCGGTCCATCCGGAAGTGCGCGCAGGGCTGCTCGATCGGCAGCGCGCCTTTGCCGCGCAGGAGGGCGGCGCGGTGCTCGACGGGCGCGATATCGGCACGGTGATCGCGCCCGACGCCGACGTGAAGCTCTACATCACCGCCAGTGTGCAGGCGCGCGCGCGGCGACGGTGGCTAGAAATGGTCGACAAGGCGCTGGATGGCGAGGAGGAAATCCCGCTCGCCGAGATCGAGAAGGACATCGCTGCGCGCGACGCCCGCGACATCGGCCGCACCGACGCCCCATTGCGCGCCGCGCCCGACGCGTTGGTGATCGACACCACCAGCTTCGACCGCGACCAGGCATTCGAAGTCGTGCTTGAAGCGGTCGAGGCGAGTTTGGCCGAACGGAAGGGCTGATCGGATTCACGCGGAAACCCGGAGGCGCGGAGAGGAAATGCCGTCGGCGCAGTCGACCTTCATCTTGCTGTCCTCGATACCTTGCGGGACAATCGTAATCGTGAAGGGGCTTCGCCCAATGGCGCCAACCCCCTCCGCGCCTCCGTGTCTCCGCGTGGGCCCCACACCCCCCCTTTCCGCTTGCATTTTGCCCCGCCATCGCCTAGGCGCGCGCCCGTTCCCTTGAGCCTTGGTTGAAGGAACCTGCGCGGCGGCATTCGGCCTCGTGCAGTCACACGGCCTCTTGCCCGCAAGGCCAGCGCAATGGTGCGCCAGGCGGCGGTTTAAGACCCCGGTAAAACCGGTGGCCGGTAGCAAACGAAAACGACAGGAACCGCCTCACTTATGGCAACTGCACCCAATCCAACGCGCGACGATTTCGAAGCGCTCCTCAACGAACAACTCGGCGGCGCCGACGATGGCGGCTTCGAAGGCCGGGTTGTCAAGGGCACCGTAACCGCGATCGAAGCCGGCAACGCCGTCATCGATGTCGGCCTCAAGAGCGAAGGTCGCGTCAACCTCAAGGAATTCGCCCGCGGCGAAGACGATCACGGCCTCTCGGTCGGCGACGAAGTCGAAGTCTATGTCGACCGCGTCGAAAACGCCGACGGCGAAGCCATGCTCAGCCGCGACCGTGCCCGCCGCGAAGCCGCCTGGGACAAGCTCGAAAACGAATTCGGCGAAGGCAAGCGTGTCGAAGGCCGCATCTTCGGCCGGGTCAAGGGCGGCTTCACCGTCGACCTCGACGGCGCCGTCGCCTTCCTGCCCGGCAGCCAGGTCGATATCCGCCCCGTGCGCGACGTCACCCCGCTGATGGACATGCCGCAGCCCTTCCAGATCCTCAAGATGGACCGCCGCCGCGGCAATATCGTCGTCTCGCGCCGTGCCGTGCTCGAGGAAACGCGCGCCGAACAGCGCAGCGAGCTGATCGACAAGCTGGCCGAGGGTCAGGTGATCGACGGCGTCGTCAAGAACATCACCGATTACGGCGCCTTCGTGGACCTCGGCGGTATCGACGGCCTGCTCCACGTCACCGACATGAGCTACAAGCGGGTCAACCACCCCAGCGAGATCATCGAGATCGGCCAGACCGTGACCGTCCAGATCGTGCGCATCAATGCCGAAACGCAGCGCATCAGCCTGGGCATGAAGCAGCTCGAAAGCGATCCGTGGGACGGCGTCTCGGCGAAATATCCGACCGGCATGAAGCTGACCGGAACCGTCACGAACATCACCGAATATGGCGCCTTCGTAGAGCTGGAGCCGGGGATCGAGGGCCTCGTCCACGTCTCCGAAATGAGCTGGACCAAGAAGAACGTCCATCCCGGCAAGATCGTCAGCACCAGCCAAGAAGTCGAGGTCATGGTGCTCGAGGTCGACAGCGAGAAGCGCCGGATTTCGCTCGGTCTCAAGCAGGCCCAGCGCAATCCGTGGGACGAGTTCGCCGAGAAATATCCGATCGGCAGCGAAGTCGAGGGCGAAGTTAAGAACGCCACCGAATTCGGCCTGTTCATCGGCCTCGATGGCGACGTCGATGGCATGGTCCACATGTCCGACATTGCATGGGGCATTTCGGGCGAAGACGCGCTGGCGCTCCACCGCAAGGGTGAAGAGGTCAAGGCGGTCGTGCTCGACGTCGATGTCGAAAAGGAACGCATTAGCCTCGGCATGAAGCAGCTCGAAAAGGGTGCTCCGACCGAAGCGGGCGCCGCGGCCGCCGGTTCGCTCCGCAAGGGCCAGACTGTCACCGTCACCGTTCTCGAAGTGCGCGATGGCGGGCTCGAGGTGCAGGTCGGCGACGACGGCGCAACCGGCTTCATCAAGCGCAGCGACCTTGGCCGCGACCGCGACGAACAGCGTCCCGACCGCTTCCAGGTCGGCAGCAAGCTCGACGCGATGGTGACCGGTTTCGACCGCTCGAAAAAGCCCAACTTCTCGATCAAGGCGCGCCAGATCGCCGAAGAGAAGGAAGCGGTGCAGCAGTTCGGCTCGTCCGACAGCGGTGCATCGCTCGGCGACATCCTGGGTGAGGCGCTCAAGAAGTCGGACGACTGATCGCACGCACCGTCATCCCGGGCTTGACCCGGGACCCAGGGCCATAAGCTCGGACGGTGCTGCAACGGATCCCGGATCAAGTCCGGGATGACGTCAAAAACAAAGGCCCGCTCTCCCGAACCGGAGAGCGGGCCTTTTCTATTGCGTCATGCAGGCGTAGAATGCGCACCATGCTCACCGTCCATCAATTCCCATGCCTCACCGACAATTACGGCTTCCTGCTTCACAATTCGGTGTCGAACGAGACCGCCGCGATCGATACGCCCGATGCGAAGGAATATTTGAAGCAAGCCGAGGCCAAGGGCTGGACCATCACGCATATCTGGAACACCCACTGGCACCCCGATCATGCCGGCGGCAATGTCGGGATCGTCGAGGCGACCGGCGCGCGGGTACTGGCGCCCAAGGAGGTCGAGAAGCTCTCGCCGATCGACCGGGTGGTCGAACATGGCGACACGGTGACGCTGGGCGAACACAGCGCCGACGTGATCGACGTGTCGGGTCACACCAACGGGCACATCGCCTATCACATCGTCGAGGAGGGCATGGCTTTCGTCGGCGACAGCGTCTTCGCGCTCGGCTGCGGCCGCATGTTCGAGGGCGAGCCCGAGCAATTCTGGCGCAGCCTGGAACGGATCAAGCGGCTCTCGACCGGCACCGTGCTCTATTGCGCGCACGAATATACGCAGGCCAATGCAAAATTCGCGCTGCACGCCGATCCCGACAACGAGGCTCTTCAGAAATACGCCGCCGAGATCGACGAAAAGCGCGCGCGCGGCGAATGGACCGTGCCCACCGTGCTGGGCCGCGAACTCGAAACGAACCCCTTCCTGCGTGCCGACGATCCCACTTTGCAGGAGCGGTGGGGCGGCGAGGCCCCGCATGAGACCTTTGCCGCGCTGCGGGCTGCCAAGGACGATTTCTGAGCGTATGCACGCGCTGCGTGTGAATGAGCTCTCCGACGACTTGTCGGGCGTCGAACTCGGCGACCTTCCCGCGCCCGAGCGCCAACCCGGCGAAGTGCTCGTCCGCGTCCGCGCCGCCTCGCTCAACTTCCCCGACCTGCTGATGATGCGCGGCGAATATCAGTTCAAGCCCGACCCCCCCTTCACGAGCGGCCTCGAACTGGCAGGTGAGGTGATCGATGCCGACGCCGGCAGCGGTTTCGCAGCCGGCGACCGCGTGATGGGCGGCAACAAGACCGGCGCCTTCGCCGAGATCGCCAGCGTTCCGCAAGGCGGGCTGTCGCGCATCCCGGAGGGCCTGGATTTCGCCCAAGGCGCAGCGCTGGGCGCGGCCTATTCGACCGCTTATACCGGCCTCGTCGAGCTGGGCGGCCTTACCGCCGGGCAATGGGTGCTGGTGACGGGCGCGAGCGGCGGCGTGGCGCTGGCGGCGATCGACCTTGCCAAGGCGCTGGGCGCGAAGGTCATCGCCGCGACGGGATCGCCGGGCAAGCGGGCGATGCTAGAGGAGCGTTCGCGAGCCGACCACGTAATCCTTGCCGAAGGGCGCTTTCGTGAACGGGTTGCCGAGCTGACGGGCGGCGCACTCTGCGACATCGTCTTCGATCCGGTCGGCGGCGACGTCTTCGACGAATGCACGCGCTGCGTCGCGTTCGGCGGCAAGCTTGTGGTGGTGGGATTTGCCGGCGGGCGGATCGCCGAGGTTGCGACCAACATCCCGCTCATCAAAGGGTTTTCCATCGTCGGCCTGCGCGCAGGCGAATATGCGCGCCGCTTCCCCGAGCGCGGGCGCGCCATCGCTGCCGAAATCGCCCGGCTCGCCGAAGCAGGACGTATCGCGCCGGCCATCGACCGCACCCTGCCTCTGTCGCACTGGCGCGAGGGGTTCGAGGCGATGGCGAATCGCGAACTGGTCGGCAAAGTAGTGTTCGACGTTAGCCGGTAAAGTTAACGCGTCAGGAACGAATACGCTCAGCATCCATTCCTTTGATAACGAAAGGAAATCACGATGCAGAGCAGGACCCTTTTCATTCTCGCCGGCAGCGCTGCGGCGCTTGGCGGTTGCATGCAATATGAGGTCGCGGAAAGCGGCGCGATCATCCCGGACGAACAGGTCGAGCCCTACGCCACTTGGCCGAGCGAACTCGAAGGCCGCGTCGCGCGGATCGAGACCGATGAGGGCGTCGTCAACGAGATCAATTTCGAGCCCAACGGGGTGATGAACATCCTGGTCGATCCGGGCGGTCCGGTGATCCAGGGCGTCTACGGCTTCGCCGATGCGGACACGCTCTGCGTCAATTTCGTGCCGCGCGGCGCCGAATGCTGGCCCTACACCCCATATACGATCGGCGAGACTCGCATGGTCACGAGCGATCGCGGGCAGGATCTGCAGGTGACATTGCTCGAACGCTGAAGCGACGGCGTGAACAACACGGGCGCGATGTCGGCCGCGTCCGAAACGATCATTGAACTCGACGCGGCGGGCCCTGAAGCCTGAAGCGACGATCCCTCGGTCCGGCCGGCGAATGTGGACTTGCGATCGTCCGCGCTAGCACGGTCGGGCCGGGGAACTCTTTTCAGATCGAGGCGATGATGTCGTCGGCGAGCTTGCGGTCGGCTTCGCCGTCGTGACGCTCGGCGATAAGCTTGCGCGAGGCGCCGGTTGCGGCATTGGCGGCTTTCGCGCGCACGTCGGCCACCGCTTCGCGTTCGGCAGCGGCGATCTTGTCCTGCGCCATGCGCTGACGCCGCGCGACCATCGCCTGGCTGTCGGCTTCCGCCTTTTCGAGGATCGTGTCGGCTTCGCGCCGGGCGCTTTCCATCATCGCCTCGGCGTCCTTTTCCGCGCCGGCAATCTTGGTCGCATATTCGTCGCGCAGCTTTTCGGCTTCGAGCCGCAGGGACTTCGCCTCGTCGAGCTGTTGCTTGATTTCGGCGATCTTCTTGTCGAGCCCGCCGGCGATCGCACCGGGCACTTTCTTCCACAGGATGATGCCGATCAGCACCGCCATGGAAAGGCTGACCCATTGGTAGTCCTCGAGCCCGAAAGCCGAGGGCGCGGCATAGGCCGGAGCGGCGGTGGCGACCGGCAGGAGGGCGGCGATATCAACCATGGGCGAGCTCTTTTTTGACCGCACTGCGCGCGGTGCGCTTGTCGACCTTGGCACCGGCAAGGCGCGCGACGATGTCCTGCGCAGCCTCGGTCGCGACGGTTTCGATCTCGGTCATCGCGGAGGCGCGCGCGGCATCGATCTCGGCTTCCGCCTCGGCCAGCTGTTCGTCAAAGCGCCCCTGCGCGGTGGCCAACTTCTCCTCGGACGCGGCCGCACCCTTGGCCTTGGCCTCCGCAATCAGGGCCTGCGCCTTGGCGCGATTGGCATTCTCGCGCTCGCGCCAGGCCTCTTCCTGATCGTCGGCGGCGTCGCGCGCGGCCCGCGCCGCGGCGAGATCGTCGGCGATCTGCTTGTCGCGCAGCTGCACCGTGCCCATCACCTTGGGCACCATGCCGCGGCCGATGAGGAAGAAGGTGATGCCGAAGAACACCAGCAGCCAGAAGATCTGACTGAAATAGGTTTCGGCAAGCTGGGCGATCTGGGGCATGAGCCGGGTCCGGGCAAGCTAGGATCGGCGCGCCGGCGG